>JAFSUB010000026.1 GCA_017445475.1 Alphaproteobacteria bacterium | reverse complement strand
CCGAATTTTGATAAATCTTGTTAACCTTCGTTAATTTTAGGGATAAATTAGGGGAAAAATTTTAACCTTTCTTAACGGCAATTTTTGGAATTTTTTGCGATTTTTTCACTTTTCCACTTTTCAAATTGCAAGCAAAAAATAACACTTTTCCACAGATATTTAAACAACACCTTTTGTCATCCTAGGGCTTGTCCCTAGGATCTCCTCTATATTGTCATTCTCGGCTTCATCCTGAGAATCTCTTTTGGATACTAGGCACAAGGCCTAGGATGACAGTATGAGGGAGAGATCCTAGGCACAGGGCCTAGGATGACATTAAAGGAATAAACTGTCATCGTTGAGATTGCTTCGTCGGGGCCAAAGCCCCTCCTCGCAATGACAAGGGGGATTTGTAATGACAGGAAGAAAACTCCTCACAATGGCGGTTTGTTATGTTTGTTTTTCGGATTTTAACAAAAGGTTTATAGTTTTGCGTTAGACTTTTTGAAAAACAACAAAATGACAAGGTTAAAAAAAATGCTTTTCTTGGGTTTTTTGAACAGTCTGACCGAGCTGATATTGGTCCTTTCGTCACTTGCCTTTTTGGGCTTTGCAACGTGGTTTTGTGCGCCCTTAAAAAGTTATAAAGGCTTAAAAACGCTTTGGTTCGGTTTGTTTGTTTTGTTTTTGGGCGCCGTGTTTTATGTGAAATACGACTTTTTGATGTATTACGGTGTTTCAATCAGGGTTGTGGTTTTTTTGAGGCTGTTTTTATGTGTCTGCGCAACGGTTTTGTTTATGATTGCCTCGTCGGAAATTTTGCTTTCAAAGCCTTTGTCGATTCAAACGCTGATGCTCTTTATCAGTTTCGGATTGCTTTTGAGTTTTTACGGCGTTTACATTTCAAACAGTGCTGAATTTCAAAACAATATTGAAACAGGGCTTCCGATGATTGGTTTGATGTATTTGTTTTTGGCTTTTATTTCAAGGCCTGATTTAAAAAATCATATCGGCGAAATTTTTGCCGCAATGGCTATTTTGGGCTTAATTGAACAAACGGCCGTGCATCTGTTTTTGCGCTTTAACGTGTCGTTTATTTTTTCGCTTGTTTTGCTCTTTATGCTTGCCGGTTCATATTTTTTGATGCTCGCAGAGTTTTATTTGAAACAAAAAACACAAATGGAAGAAAACTTAAAAACAATGTCCGAAAATATGCTCGGCATCATCAAATCGTCGCCATTTCCGATTGTTATTTCAAAGCTCAAAGACGATACTGTTGTTTTTGCAAACCAAAATGCTTTGAAGCTTTTTGATCTTAATGCGCTTGAGCTTGCGCGCTATCATTTCGGCGATTTTTTTGTTGATTCAAACAATCGCAAACTGCTTTTGGAAAAACTGGAACACGCCAAAGAAGTGAAGGATTTTGAGGTTTTGGTTAAAAGTGTACTCGGTCAAACGCCTTTTTGGCTTACCATTTCGGCAAATGTGATTGAATATGACGGTGAGCTTTCTTTATATGCCGCATTTCAAGACATAACCGAACGTAAACAGCGCGAAAAACTTTTGCAAAATCAGGCAAACAGAGATCCGCTGACTGCCATATACAACAGGCGCTATTTTGAAACCATGGTCGAGCAAAAAATTAAAGAATCTCTCATCAAAAAACAAGGCTTTGCCGTGTTGATGATTGATGCGGACCATTTCAAAAACATCAACGACCAATACGGACACAAAATCGGCGACAAGGTTTTAATTGAGCTCGCACACACAATTGAACGCTCGCTTCGTCCCGACGATATTGTGGCACGCTACGGCGGCGAAGAATTTGTGGTGTTCTTAAACGGGGTTGATTCAAAATCTTCGCTCGTGGTGGCCGAACGCTTGAGAAAAACCGTTGAGCAAAGCGTTGTATACAGCGATTTTGGCGAGCCTGTTTCGTGGACGGTTAGCATCGGTGTTGCACCGTCAGGCATATCTGACAGCGTTTCATTGATGATTAAAATGGCCGATGACGCGATGTATGTTGCCAAACAAAAAGGGCGCAATCGGGTTTGCCTTTACAATGCCGATGATTTAAGCCGTTTTGAAACAACCTCAAAATCCAAAGAGCAGCTTCACCCCCTCTTAAAAGATCAGGAAGTTGAAATATCTTTGCTTGACGGTATGCAGACAAATTTAAACTTAAAGGAATAATCATGGGTTGTGTGCAATATCAAAATTGCGGCGGTTGCGTTTTTCGAGATTTGCCGATTGAGCTTTATCAAAAGCAAAAAGCCGAAACGGTGCGGCAGATGCTGGAACAAAAACTTGGCGATTTAACAAACATCTGGCAGCCTCCCGTCTTCTTAAAAGACGGTTTAAGGCGACGCGCGGCCTTTGCTTTTCAGTTTCAAAATCAAAGGCTTGTTTTCGGTTTTAATGCCGGCAAAAGCAATCAGATTGTTGACATTGAAACCTGCCTGATGATTAAGCCGGAGATTAACCGTCTTATACCTGATTTTCGGGCGGTTTTGGCCTCGCTTTGCGCCGTTCAAACACCGCAACTTAAAAACAAAAAAAGACATAAAACGCAAATCACACAAGGCGATTTTTTGGTTTTAAAGGCCGACAACGGCATAGATGTTGTGCTCGAAACAGATGTTGAGCTTTGTCTTGATCATCGCCTGATAATTTGCGATTTTATGGGGCAAAAAGACGAAATTATCCGTTTTTCATGGCGCAAAAAACATTGTGCTTGGGCAGAACCGATTGTTCAAAAAGCAACACCTTTTGTAAAAATCGGCAAAACGAATGTGTTGATTTCTTCGGGCGATTTTCTGCAAGCTTCCAAAGAGGGCGAACAGGAGCTGATGGCTTTGGTTTTGAGCTGTGTCGGGCAAACACGCGGCAAAATTGCCGATTTGTTTTGCGGTGTCGGCACGTTTTCTTACGGTTTGTCAGAACTTGAAAACACACATATCACAGCCTTTGATGTGAGCGCCTCACTTTTAAGCGGCCTAAAAAAAACAATCAATGCCGAAATGATACAAAACATCTCCCCGCAAGAAAAAAATCTGTTTTTATATCCTTTAACGGCCGATGAACTTTCAAACTTTGATGTCATCGTTTTTGATCCGCCGCGTGCCGGCGCGCTTGAAACGGTTAGAGAATTTTCTAAAATCGAGCCTCAAAAAAGGCCCGAAAAGATTGTTGCCGTTTCCTGCTTTCCATTAACCTTTGCACGCGATGCCAAAGTTTTGATTGACGCAGGATATGTTCTCAAAAGCATAACCCTTCTCGACCAGTTTGTATATTCTAACCACAGCGAACTTGTCGCCCTGTTTACAAATGAAAAATAAACGGATATAGTAAAAAAAACAGCAAAGGAGTTTTTATGAAGATGAAGAAAAAAATTTTAAGCCTTGCCGCACTTCTCATCATTTCGGGATGCGCCTATAATCCTTATGAAACGGCCTATGTTGAACCGGAGGTCGCGGCTGATTTGACAGATTGTCCGAGGGTTGTGATTCGCAACGAAGATAAGTCGATTTTGCAAAAGGCTGCCAATCGGGAACTTTTCAAAATTGAGGTTGTCGGCTACGACGGATTGTGCTATTTTGATGAGCGCATTTCTAAAGCAAAAGCCGTGGTTGCGCCGCACTTTAAAATCACGCGTCTTGATGATACAAATGTGGAAGATATCCATTTTTCGTATTATCTTGAAACGGCGCAAGGCCCGACAAGTTATTTGGGCAAAAAAACATATTTTACCGAGGCGCATATGGCAAAAGGTCAAAACGAAACTTATCACACTGCAAAAGAGGGCGAATTAAGCATACCGCTTGAAAAGGGCGAAGCAGACATATATGTCGGTCTTTATGCAAAAAAGGCAGATTCAGAGCTTAAAATAAACGAAAAATTTTAAGGAAAGAGACAATGGAAAAAGATGTTTTGATGGCAAATGCCATTCGGTTTTTAAGCGCGGACGCCATCAACAAGGCAAATTCCGGCCACCCCGGAATGCCGCTCGGCATGGCAGATGTTGCAACCGTCTTGTTTTCAAAGTTTTTAAAATTCAATCCGAAAGCACCAAGGTGGTTTGACCGCGACCGTTTCGTTCTTTCGGCCGGACACGGCTCAATGTTGCTTTATTCTTTGCTATATTTAACGGGCTATGATGACATCAACATTGATGATATTAAAAATTTTCGCCAGCTCGGTGCCAAAACGGCAGGACATCCGGAATACGGACATCTTGACGGTGTTGATATGACAACAGGTCCTTTGGGGCAAGGCATTTCATCTGCTGTCGGGATGGCTTTGGCTGAAAGAATCATCAATGCCCGCTTCGGCGATGCGCTTTGCAACCACCGAACTTTTGTGATTGCGGGTGATGGCTGTTTAATGGAGGGCATATCCGAAGAAGCCTGTGCGCTTGCCGGACACTTAAAATTAAACAAACTCACCGTTTTGTGGGACAACAACAACATCACAATCGACGGCAAAGTTGACGAGGCAAGCTCAACAAATCAGATTGAGCGTTTCAAAGCGATGGGCTGGCACGCAATCACGGCAAACGGGCACGATTTTAAGGCCATTGAAAATGCGTTAAATGAAGCCTTAAAATCAGACAAGCCCACATTGATTGCCTTTCAAACAACCATCGGTTTCGGCGCCCCGAACAAATGCGGCAGCTCAAAGTGCCACGGCGCACCTTTGGGCGAAGAAGAAACGGTGCTCATGCGCCAAAACTTAAACTGGCCCTACCCGCCGTTTGAAATCCCCGATAATGTTCTGCAAAATTGGCGCAACGTGGGCAAACGCTTTAAGGTTGAATTTGAGCGTTGGCAAAAAGCGGCCGATAAAGCGGGCAAAGATTTTTCAGACTATATCAACAATGTTTTGCCCAAAAATTGGAACGCTGATTTGTGCGCCTTAAAAGAAAAAGCCATTGCCGAGCAAACCGAGGTTGCCACACGCAAAGCGTCAGAAATGTGTTTGAAGGCCATTGTTTCAAATGTGCCGCAAATTGTCGGCGGTTCGGCTGATTTAGCGGCATCAAATCTCACGTTTGTTGAAGGCATGACAAACATCACGCAGGCAGATTTTGGCGCAAACAATGTCAAATACGGCATCAGAGAACACGCTATGGCGGCCCTTATGAACGGCATGGCCCTTCATGGCGGAGTTATCCCCTTTGGTGGCACATTTTTCGTTTTTTCCGATTATATGCGGCCGGCCATGCGCCTTGCCGCATTGATGGGCCTTAAAGTCATATATGTTTTAACACACGATTCCATCGGTGTCGGCGAAGACGGGCCGACACACCAGCCCGTTGAACACTTGGCTTCTTACCGCGCGATGCCGAACATATTAACATTCCGCCCCTGTGATGTGGTGGAAACGGCAGAAAGCTGGGAAATTGCCTTAACACAGGAAAACACGCCCTCAATTTTGGCGCTTTCAAGGCAAAAGCTGCCTTTAATCAGAAAATCCGCCAAAGAAAACCTCACCGCAAAGGGAGCATACATCATTTCCGATTGTGCAAAAAAACGCGACATCACACTGATTGCAACCGGCTCGGAGGTTATGCTATGCCTTAAAGCACAAGCCCTTTTGAAGCAAAAGGGCATTGACGCCGCCGTGGTTTCGATGCCGTGTATGGCGCTTTTTGAAAAACAAGATTTAAGCTGGAAGAATGCCGTTTTAGGCAAAGCACCGCGACTTTGTGTTGAAGCCGGCTCAAGTTTCGGATGGCACAAATATGCCGATGATGTCATCAGCATTGACAGCTTCGGCGCGTCAGGCAAGCCGGAAGATGTTTATGCTCATTTTTCAATAACGGTTGATGAAATTCTAAAAAGGGTTGAAAAGCTTGTTTGATGAAAGTATAGTTTCTTTAGTTTTATTTTAATTCAAGGAAAAAGAAATGGCAAACAGCATCAACAAAGTAACTTTGCTCGGCAATTTGGGCGCAGATCCGCGTGTTGCAAACACACAATCTGGTTCAAAAATCGTCAGTTTCAGTTTGGCAACATCAGATCGCTGGCGCGATAAAACATCGGGCGAAATGAAAGAGCGCACAGAATGGCATCGTGTGGTGATTTTCAACCCACAGCTTGCCGACACAGCCGAGCGCTATTTGCGCAAAGGTTCTAAGGTATATCTTGAAGGTCAGCTTCAAACACGCCGCTGGGAAGACACCGGTGGGCAAGAACGCTTTACAACCGAAATTGTGCTTCAAAACTTTGGCGGAACGCTTGTTTTGCTTGATCCGAGAAGTGATGACGGTTCGTCAAGTGCGGAAGATCCGTTTGCCGCATCCTCTTCCGGATGGGATGCCACACCGTCTTCAACAAGCTCGTCTTCTGCAGCTGATTTAGACGATGACATTCCATTTTAATCGTCATTCCTTGACCTGTGCGGCGGATTTATGTCATACTAGGCCTTGTGGTTAGTATCTTTTTCATATTGTCATACTAGGCCCTGTGCCTAGTATCTCTTTTATATTGTCATTGCGAATCCCCTTCCTGTCATTGTGAGGGGTTTTTTTCTGTCATTGCGAGGAGCGTAGCGACGAAGCAATCTCAACAATGACATCACCCTCTCCAAACCTCCCCCTTGTTTCATCACCCTCTCCAAACCTCCCCCTTGAGGGGGAGGGGCGGAGGGGGAGGAAGAAAAGGAGAAAGGGGGGGAAGTTATATATCTTTTGGCATAAGTCGCGGGGCTATAACTTTTTTTTGATTGAAATTAAGGAAAATTTAAGGTATGATTGGTACCACGTAGATTAAAAACGTGCTATTTTTGTAGACGAGGACTTGACGATGTATAAATATTTTCATTTTGCGTTGATTTTTAGCGTATCTTTGTTTGTAAACGCGGCTTATGCGGCGACCGGCTTAACAGAACTCCTGTATGACTATGGAACGCTGAATGCCAGAACAACAATGAGTTTTTCCGACGCGGACTCGTCTGATTATGATTTTTGGCTTCCTGTTGGTGGCACAAAGAAATATTACAAGTACAATCACAGCACACCAGACGAAAGTTATACAACCTATGATTCGCGAGTGAATATCAGTGGAAAAGGCTCTCATAGATATGGCAAAATTTATATAGCTAATCAAAATTATTCTGGTTCCGGTGCAGCTGTTTATGCAAGAGGAACAAATACTGTACATGTGGGAGGAGATTTTGTTAATAATGTGTCTAGCAGTTACGGAGGTGCAGTATACGTCGACATTCCTTATGATTCTTCCACATGGTCTGCATTTTACTTGGGCGGTGGAGCAGAAGGTGCGGAAGCGACTAACTTTGTGAACAATACTGGAACATACGGGGGCGGTTTGTATTTATCCACAAGCATAACAAGCAAACCTTCTGGCTCCTATCCTGCCGACACGAATAATTTGTTCACTGCACAAAGTCATTTTGTTGATTTTTACGGTAACACAGGAACATACGGAGGTGGTATGTATGTGGGAGGTAGAAATTTCTATTTTGACACCTCGTATGGTTTAGGTCCTTTCACCGGCAATTTCATCAGCAACAATGCCAGTTATGATGGTGGTGCAGTTTATTACGCAGCAAACAATTACTATACCGGAAAAGCGTATTCTCCCTATTTTCATGGTGATTTTATTAGCAATTCAGCCGGACGTTATGGCGGAGCAATTTACAATAGCTCGAAGATTGACGGAGTAGGCCCTTACGGCGACCAATACACTTCAATAGAGGGTAATTTTATTGGAAATACAGCAGTAACAGCAGGAGGAGCGATTTACAATACGGGAACGATTGAAAATATTGCTAATACTACATTTTACGGTAATATGGCTAACGGTGTGTATAACGATATACACAACACTGGGACAATCGGACTGAATACGCCTGCGGGAACTTCCGTAACATTCGGAGGTTCCATTACTGGTACTGGAACGATAAACGTTAATAATGGTGGAACGGCTGACAGTGGACAATACATTTTCAATAGTCCGGTTTCTAACAATAGGTTTAATCTTTATAATGGAGGTACGGCTAAATTTGGTAGCATACTTCAACTGAACAACACGACAACCTACGGAAGTTTATCCGCGAGTTATTTTACCAATGATGCAAACAGCGGCACACTTGACTTTCGTAACAGCCATCTTGATGCTAATACTTTAGGTGCGGTAACACTTGCTTCGGACTTATATTTGCAAATTGATGTCGATTTGGCAAATGCTTTAAGCGATACACTAGAAGCTACGAGTAAAAGCGGCACTGGAAAGTTTGTTCTTGACGCTATCAATTTGACATCAACTTCAAGTGCGACTGGAGTTTTGATTCCGGTTTCATCAACACTTAAAAATGCAATTTCACTCGCCAGCGATATTACTTTTACAGGAGTAAGCAACCCATATAACCGACTCGTATATGATTCGGGCTATCTTGTTTTTGGTGATGCTGTTGTTCCCGATACTCCGAATTTGGTTCACCACAAATATGGCCATTTAGAATCTGTTCGAGAGAATGTTACGTTTACACAAGGGACTGAGGGTGATCATGATTTTGTATTACCAATGGCTGATGGCTCAATTAAATATTTTAAATACGGTTACACAGTTCCAAGCGGATACAGTAGAGGAACAGCCGCTTTTGATACAGGTAATGTTACTAACAAATACTACACCGATGGGGATTATCTTTGGGTTAATGGTGAAAGTTCAAGCAGAACTTCTGTGGGTAATTTGACACTTGATGCATATTCAACAAATTCGGGATACGGTTTTATGGGCCTTTCTCCGGGGTATAATAGCGGTCGTAGTTTAACGGTTAATGCAATTACCGCTGCGTTTGTAAATAATACCACAACAGGATCGGGGAGATCTACTTTAATGTTTTGGGGGCAAAATATATATGGACTTCCTGTAACTATTAAAAGTCTTGTCGCGGATTTTGTACATAATAGTAACCCTAATGGGTCAGGTGGTGCAATGCTGAACTTACAAATGCGAGGAACGACCACTATCAATTCTATGATAGCGAATTTTATTGCTAATAGTGCTTCTGGAAATGGTGGTGCTATTGAATCACAGGGAAGTGATGTAGCTATCAA
The DNA here is from genome assembly GCA_017445475.1 of Alphaproteobacteria bacterium. Taxonomy (GTDB): domain Bacteria; phylum Pseudomonadota; class Alphaproteobacteria; order RF32; family CAG-239; genus UBA1254. The sequence goes on along the minus strand of JAFSUB010000026.1, from coordinate 457 downwards.
CATCGATCGTTTAACAGGAAGTTTTATTAGCAACAGCGCCGGAGGAGTTGGTGGCGCAATACATCACACCAGTGGCGGTACAATCACTTTGTTGGCTGATGATCGAGATATACTTTTTTATGGTAACACAGACTCGACAGGGTACAATGATATAGATAATAGCGGAACGATCAACATGAATGCCGCTTCTCCGTACCCGATTGTTTTCGGGGGTTCGATTACGGGTTCGAACGGTATTTTAAACCTCAACAACGATGCGAGTGCGGCAAATCGGGGCGGAACGTATATTTTCAACAACACGGTTTCCGGTAACAGCTTTAACCTCTACAACTTTGGGCAGTTTTGTTAACCTTTTCAGGTTCGGTTGATTTGAGATGAGCCTTATTTTATAGGGCTTTTTTGGTGTTTTCCGAATTTTGATAAATCTTGTTAACCTTCGTTAATTTTAGGGATAAAT
>JAFSUB010000025.1 GCA_017445475.1 Alphaproteobacteria bacterium | reverse complement strand
TGTGTGTGTAGAAAATAAGGCTTTCCGGCTGTTTTGCCGGTTGCAACTTCTAAAAATGTCAAGCCTCGATTTTGCATCTTTTTTTTCCTTTACATTTTGACTTTAACAAATAAAATTTGTTTTGTCAAGATGTTTTTTGAACCGTCTTCAATTTTTTGCTCTAAATGAGCTCCCCATAAGCGTTATTCAAACTTTTTCTCATATTCGAAGAAAACGGGGCGCCTGCCCTCACGCAAGGCCTTACGCTGATATTTTGTTTCAAACCAGTCTTGCGGCGGATTGCGCCAATCGGCCGAAGTTTTTGCCGTCCAAACAAAATCTTTGTTTGCGCGCATTGTTCTTAAAACGTGGCGTTTATAAATCGGGTGATCGGTTGCAATTTGCAAAATTCCGCCTTTTTTTAAGATTCGCGAAAGTTCTTTTAAATTATCCGGATTGACAAATCGGCGATTTTCATGCCTTTTTTTAGGCCACGGATCCGGAAAAAGCAAATAAATCTTGTCAAAAAAACCGTCAGGAATAGCCTTAAACAATAAGCGCACATCATCATCAAAAATGCGCACATTATCGGCACGCTCACTCAAAACCGCAATATCTTCCGAAAGATTTTGCCCGTCTTTAACACCCGTTATCAGCGAAAGCAAATTTGCCACGCCGTTTTGAAAAACCTCCACACCCACAAAACCGACATCTTTCATTTTGCACGAAAGCTCTGCCAGATGCTCACCATCGCCGAAACCTATCTCCAGAAAAACCTTTTGCACAGGTTTTCCAAACATCTTCTGCACATCAAAAGTTGTGTCCGGCGAAAGCCTGACTTTGTTTAAAAAATTTTCGAGCAGGAAACTCTTTGCCTTCCGAATCGTCCGCCCCTTGCGGCGGCCAAAAAATTTCGGCGTGCTCAAAACCATATTTTATTCGTCTTCGCTTAAATGAACGTTTGATTTCGAAACGGCAACAATCAAATCAAAAAGATATTTTGCGATTTTTCTGTTGTTAATTTTATAATAAGCGCTCACAAGTTCGAGTGTTTCCTTGCGTTTCATCGGATCGTCATCAAAACTTTCGGCGCTTTCTTTCAAAGCAAGGCCTTTTCTGTTTTCGCTCATTGTAAGCATCATCGGGCTTTGAACTTCAACCGAAGGCGCCATATCTTCAAAAAAGAAGTCCATCGAAACACCGAGCACACGGCTGATATCAAACAATCTGCTTGCGCCCACTCGATTTGCACCTTTTTCATATTTTTGAATTTGCTGAAACGTTAAGCCCATTTTTTGAGCCATTTGCTGCTGACTCAACTTCAAAACCTGACGACGCAGCTTAATTCTTTGTCCGACATGAATATCAACGGGATTGGGCGTTCCCTCCGCAAGTCTGCCCCGACGAGATTTTTCTTGAATTGTTTTCATTTATTTAATCCTTATGGTTGCGCCCTTTCGTTTTTAACTATATAAAAAAATATATTTTAATGTCAATACTCTATTTGTGTTTTAATCCCACAATTTTTATCGTTAAAAGCGCAAGCAAAACCGCGAGCATCATAAGCTGCACACACTTTCCGCCTAAAAGAGCATAAATTGTCGGCACCGTCGGATTAAAGGGCAGAAAAACGTCAAGTATCCCTTTTTTATTCAAATCTAAAGAATCAATAATTTCTCCCATCGGACTAATCAACGCACTAATACCTGATCCCGCACTTCGCACAATCGTTACACCTTCCTCAACGGCGCGCAATTGGGCGCTTGCAAGGTGTTGGTAAGGCCCGAAGCTTTTTCCATACCAAGCGTCGTTACTGATAACAACCAAAAATGAGGGCTTATCCTTCCGGTTGACAACCTCGTCAGGGAAAATAATTTCATAACAAATCAAAGCGCCGAATTTAAATACACCGTTCACATCAATGTTTTTAAGCTTTTCGCCCGCACTCAAATCTGAAAAAAGATTGGCAATCGGCCGCACAAAATTCGGCAAAAAACGCCTCAAAGGCACATACTCACCGAAAGGCACCAGATGATGTTTGTCGTAAAAAGCAACGGTTTGACCGTCTTCATCAATCACTGACATTGAATTATACGCTTGATTGCGCTTTTCATCATAACGAATAAGCCCGAAAAGCAAATAGCCGCCTTCTGGCACGGCCTGTCTGATTTGCGCGCGAACAAAAGCCGATCGGCGCGGATCAAACGGGCTTGCCGTTTCACTCCAAACAACAAACTGAACACCGTTCAAGGGTTGTACTTGGCTCATCTTGATGTGTTCCAAAAAATTGTCCGTCAGCGCACCTTCGTCCCATTTCACAGATTGCTCAATGCTTGGCTGAACAAGCCTTATTTTAACATCAGAAGGCGCATTGTCATATTTTTCAAGCCTAACCAACCCGAAAACAATCAAAAAAACCGAAACGGCACAAAAGACGACAACACCGCTTTTTTTCAAACCTTTGCAAAAGGCATATATAGCGCCTGTTAAAACAAGCGCAATAAAAGAAAGCCCGTATGCCCCCACAACGGAGGCAAACTGAATTGCAAGCGGAAAAAAAGCAAACATTGTGCCGAGCATATTCCACGCAAATCCGGTCAGCAAAAAACTTCTCACATATTCCATCAAAACAAAGCTGGCTGAGAAGGCTGAAACTTTTGCCCACACGCCCTCACTCTCAAAATAGCGCCAAAGCAAAAACGGCAAAATCATAAAAACACCGAAAAAACCACCTAAACCCAAAAGCGCCACAGGATAAAGTACACCAAACGTTTTTGCATCAACCAAAAGCGCATTGGCAATCCAATAAAAACCGCACATAAAAAAACCGAAACCGAAAAAATAGCCGACGGCTGCCGTTTTTTTATACGTTTTAAGCCCATCACAGATAAACCACACAAAAACCATCGCACCCAAAAATAAAGGCAAAGCAAACACGGGCGCAAAAGCCAAACTTGCCAATGCTCCTGCCGCAAACGCGGCTGTTTTTTGATGTTTAATCTCTCTCGTCAACGCCATTTTTTTCAATCATCATAAGGGTTTGAAACATCAAGTTTTTTTAAAATTTCAATCTCTTTTGCCTCCATTTCAAGCCGCTCATTTTCTTTGATGTGGTCATAGCCCAAAATATGCAAAAACCCATGCACCCACAGGTGGCAAAAATGGTCGCGAAGCGAAATTGAAAGCTCATCAGCTTCTTTTGAAAGCGTTTCATATGCAATGATTACATCGCCGAGTTCAACATCATTCTCATTTTCAAGCATTGTTTCAAAAAACGGATCATCAATACTTGCAAACGAAAGAACGTTTGTCGGCCTGTCAATCCCCCGAAATTTTTTATTCAAATTCCAAACTGTTTTGTCGTCGCTTAAAGCCAAATTAACCGCGAAATTTTTGTTTTTTTTCAAAAACGACACATCGTCCCGAACGCTCAAAACAACCGCGTCTTTGCAATCCGTCGCAAGTTTTTCAACATCGGCAATTTCATTTTTCCAACGCTTGTCCTGAAGGTCAATAAAAACATCAAATTTTTTCATCGTCTTTTTCTTGCTACTTTTTTGTTTTTTCTTCATATGCCTGAACAATTTTTGCAACCAGCCCGTGCCGCACAACGTCTTTAGAAGTAAATGCAACCGATGAAATGTTGCTCACGTTTTTCAATGTGTCCAAAGCGTCTCTTAAGCCCGACACAACGCCTTTTGGCAAATCAACCTGACTTAAATCGCCATTAACCACCATGCGCGAATTTTCGCCCAAACGGGTTAAAAACATTTTCATTTGCATCGGTGTTGTGTTTTGTGCCTCGTCTAATATAACGAATGCGTTTGAAAGCGTGCGACCGCGCATAAAGGCCAAAGGCGCAATTTCAATTTCCCCGAGTGCAATTTTTTTATCAACCGTTTCCGCCGGCAGCATTTCATATAAAGCGTCATATAAAGGCCTTAAATAAGGATCAACTTTTTCTTTCAAATCGCCGGGTAAAAATCCCAAATTTTCACCGGCTTCAACGGCAGGACGCGACAAAATAATTTTATCGACCGCCCCATCAATCATCATCGAAACGGCAAGCGCCACCGCCAAATATGTTTTGCCCGTTCCGGCAGGCCCTAATCCGAAAACAAGCTCGTTTTTCATCATTTCTTCAATGTATTTTGCCTGCATCGCAGAGCGAGGATAGATATGGCGCTTCTTGGTTTTTAAAACCATTTCGTTCAAATCCTGCTTTTCGGTTTGGCTTAAATTTCCGTTACATATCCTGAGCGCAGCTTTAACTTCTTCTTCGCCGATTTCGACACCTCTGCCAACCTTATCATACAAAAGCATAACGGCCTCTTTGGCTTTTTCAACACTTTTTTCTTCACCTTTAATCGTCATTTCGTTGCCGAAACTCAAAATTTCAACACCCAGTGTTTTTTCAATCAGCTTTAAATTCGAATCGGACACACCGACCAATTTTTGAATGAGTTGATTATTGTAAAGTTCAAAACCGATTTCTGCCATTATAAAACCTCTCCTTTTAAAGAATTTGTTGTTGCGCTTAAAATTTTGATTTTTTGAATTTGTCCCATCATCTCGCTTTGGGCGACAACATGCACATTTTGCATATAAGGTGTGCGCCCGATAAGCTGCCCCTTATGACGCCCCTTTTGTTCAAAAAGCACATCAAAGGTTTGTCCCACACAGCTTTGGTTAAACTTTGTTTGCAAATCAAACAGCTTTGTTTGCAAAACATCAAGCCGTTCTTTTTTCACCTTTTCCGAAACCTGATTTTCCATAACAGCTGCCGGTGTTCCGGCGCGCCTGCTGTATTTAAAAGAAAATGCTTGAATATAGCCCACTTTTTCAACCAAATCGAGCGTTTCTTGAAAATCTTCGTCTGTTTCAAAGGGAAAACCGACAATAAAGTCCGACGAAAACTTAAGTTTCGCATTAGCTTCTCGCAATTTTGCAATCACATCAAGATACGTCTCTTTTGTATGGCGCCTGTTCATCAATTTTAAGATTTTGTTCGAGCCCGATTGAACAGGCAAATGCAGATACGGCATTAAAATTCCAATATTTTTATGACACAAAATCAACTCATCATCAACATCAGCCGGATATGATGTCGTATAGCGAAGCCTTTTTAAGCCGTCAAGTTCTGCCATTTTGTTCAACAAATACGCCAAATTGCGCTCTTGACCGCTTTCGTCTTCGCCGTGATACGAATTAACGTTTTGCCCCAAAAGGTTGATTTCTTTAGCACCTGTTTCAATCAGCTTTTGTGCTTCGGCAATCACATCTTTCACCGGCCTTGAATATTCGACGCCTCTCGTGTAAGGTACAACACAATACGTGCAAAAATTATTACATCCTTCCTGAATCGCCAAAAATGAACAACCGCCTTCGGCCTTGTTTTCGGGCAAAAAGTCAAACTTCGATTCGGCCGGAAAATCCGTTTCCAGAACACCTGCCTGCTGCTTTAGCTCAATTTGCCTTAATATATTCGGCAATTTGTGATATGCGAGCGGTCCGAGTGCAAAATCAACATAAGGGGCGCGTTTGAAAATTTGCTCATCTTCGGCCTGAACCACACAACCGGCAACCCCGATAACGGTTTTAAGTCCTTTTTCTTCGCGCTCGTTTTTAACGGCAAGAGCCCTTCCCAAATCCGAAAAAAGCTTTTCAGCGGCCTTTTCTCTGATATGGCACGTGTTAAAAAGCACCAAATCAGCATCAAGCTGATTTTGCGCTTTCACATATCCCATATCCTCAAGCATCATCGCCATTCGATGCGAATCATACACATTCATCTGGCAGCCGTAAGTTTTGATAAAATACTTTTTTTCCATTTGACTTAAACGATTTTTTTTAATTTGTCTTATGCTATGTCAAAGCCAATCATTTTTCAAATGTTTTTTTCAACACATGCGCAACTGATTTTTTGCAACCGCAGATTAAATAAGGCTTTATTTTTTAAAAAAAATTTGTTATACCTTGTCTTAAACATATTTCAGAAAGGTTTTAATTGATGAGAAAATTGTTTTTATCGCCCTTTTTTTCCCCCCTCTTTTTTATAGTTTTATGGAGTGCGCTTGTGTTAACCGTGCTCATCTTTTACCCTGAAAAAACGTTTGAAATCACAACCGACGGTGAGCTGATTGATGTTGCAACATACACATCTTACGGCCTAATGCTTTTGACAATGGTTTGTGTTTTTCAAGATTTTAAGAAAAAAAGGCTTTCGTGGCTCATATACTTAATGCTTGGAGTTTGTGCGCTTTTGCGCGAAGCCGGCATTCAACACCATTTAAGCAAAACAGATTCAACTCCGTTTAAGTCGCGGTTTTTCTTAAATCCGGACAATCCTTTGAGTGAAAAAATTTTTTATGGAGCGATTTTACTCATTCTTTTCGGTGCAATTTTATATTTAGCGATCAAATACGCCAAGCACCTAACAACCTCGTTTTTTAAGCTCAACACCATCACATGGTCGATTGCAACATTTTGCTCGGTTTTGGTTTTCGCAAAATTTGCCGATCGTTTCCCGAGCCATTATCGCCACGTCAAAAATCTTGATGTTTTGCCGCGTTCGTTTATCGACCTTTGGTCTTTGTTAGAAGAAAGCTCCGAACTTTTTTTACCGCTTTTGGTTGTTATTACTTTCTGGCAGTATCACATACTTAAAAAAAGCTCAACATAACGGATTATACGCCCGTTGAAACAATGCTTGCTTTTTTTTAAAAATACTATTTTTTAAACTGTATTTTCCTCTTGACAAATTTTTTCTTTTTTCATAATATTTCACCATAAAGAAATTTTTCTAAAACAAAATAATTATGGACATCATTACCAATTTTGAGCAATTGTATAGATACAATGCGCTCATCAGGAAGCCTTTCAAAAAATTTTCAAAAGAAGATTTTGCAAACAACGAGGCCTACCGCAAATTTTTGAGAGAAAAAGCACGTGCATACGTTGCCTCGGCGCAACTCAACATCATGCTTTACAAGCTGTTTGCCGAGCAAATGCCCTACACCTTTGTTGACGCGCTCAACATTGAGGGTTTTGATCTCAAAAAATATTTTGAGCTTCTCAAAAAATATCCGTGTCTTGTGCGGGCAAACAAAGAGGCCGTTAAAAGCCTTCTGATTTCGCTCAACACGCAAGATCCGGCGCGGTTTGGCATGGAGGAATTTCCTCTGCCGGCAGAATTTGGAATCTGATGAAAAATCCCTTATCGCGAGATAAGGGAAATTTTTTTAACGGAATTTATACCATTACGAACGTATAAGGGTATATCAATTTCAATTAAAGAAAGTAAAATCTATGGACATAACACTCTCAATGTATTTTATTGTTTGCCCCCTTGTTTTTTTAGCCGGCTTTGTTGACGCCATCGGCGGTGGCGGTGGTCTGATTTCTTTACCTGCATACCTTATTGCCGGCCTGCCGGCACACGCGGCTGTCGGCACAAACAAACTTTCATCTGGGCTCGGAACGGCTGTTTCAACTTTCCGTTATTGCAAAAACAAATTTATCGACTACAATTTGGCCGTCATCGGCATCATCACGGCACTTGTCGGCGGTTCGCTCGGCGCAAAATGTGCCCTTTTTGTTGACGATGTCGTTTTCAAAATTTTGCTTTTGATTTTGCTGCCGTTAATTGCGATGTATGTGCTCTTGAAAAAAGATTTAGAGCCAAAAACAACCGAAAAAATCTCTCGGCGCAAGCAATATATTATTGTTTCGATTGCCACATTTTTCATCGGTATGTATGACGGTTTTTACGGTCCCGGATCGGGCACATTTTTAATTTTGGTTTATTCGGGACTGGCAAAAATGAACATTTTAACAGCCGAAGGCAACGCCAAAATCGTCAATTTGACAGCTAATCTCTCATCACTTGCGGTGTTTTTATTAAACGGTGTGGTTTTAATTCCGCTGGGGCTTGCGGCAGCGGTGTTCAGCATTGCGGGACACTACATCGGCGCGGGTGTTGCCATGAAAAACGGCAGCAAAGTCGTGCGCATCGTGATTTTGTCAGTGATTGCACTTTTGTTTCTTAAAATTATCTTCAGTGCCGCCACGCAATTTATCAGCTGGATGTAAAAAAATCACATAAAAACGGCTTTTACCCGAAAAGGCGCGCAAACACTTGTTTTTTTTCAAAATTTGTGTTAAACTGCAATTTGTATGTTAATCAGCCCTTGAAAACCTGACATGAAAAAAAGTTTTTTAGCAACCATACTTCTCTGCCTCGGCCTCTGTTTTTCGGCCGTCAAATGCGAATCTGCTGTCAGCGAAAGTCAGGCACGCGCTTTTTTGAACGACACCGGACAAAAGCTCATTGAAACGCTCGGCTTAAGCGATATGCAAGAAAAATACGATGCGCTTGATGATTTATTTGAAACAAAGGTTGATCTTGACTATGCTTCAAAGTTTGTTTTGGGACAATATTACAGAAGGCTCAACAAAACCCAAAAAAAACATTATCGAGCCCTATTCGAGCGATATCTTAAAAGCCTTTATAAATCTTATCCGCTCAGCTTTGAAACCGAAGGCATGGGTTTTGAGATTAAAAGCGTGCAAATTGATGACAAATATGCCAATGCTCTTGCTGTCGTTGATGTGCCGCCTCAATTTCAAAGAGAAAACTTTCAAACTGTTTTACTCGAATTTAAGCTCAAAGAAAAAAACGGAAAAGTTTTTCTTGTTGATTTCAAAATCGGCGAAACAAGCATGCTCATAACGCTTCGCAACCGTTTTTTACAGATGATTAAAAACGATGAGGAAGAAATGAATTGGTTTTTGGAAGATTTTGAAGATCTTGTGCTTTCAAACGAAAGAAATTTACAACAATAAAGAATCGCCGCATACAAACTCAACACAATCACTTTTATTTTTGTGTAAAACTTTTGATTTGTATATACAAGCTTATGTTTTTTTTGCTACCCTTTCCTTGTGTTTTAACACGAATTTTTTTGAGGAGAATATTTGAATGAAAAAAATTTTACAAGCATCTCTGGTTTTCGCTGCCGCTTTTGCATTAAGCGGACAAGCAAACGCCCATGACAGCACGGGCTGCGGTTTAGGCTCAATGGCATGGCGCGGACAAAGCGGTATTGTGCCGCAAGTTGCCGCCGTAACCACAAACGGCACATTCGGAAACCAAACTTTCGGCATCACATCTGGCACATCGGGCTGCGATCCTGATGGACGCATCACGGGTGGCACACAAAAAATGATGCTTTCATTTTTGCAGGACAACTTAGAACAATTTGCCATTGATGCCGCCGCCGGAGAGGGTGAAACCTTAACAACGCTTGCCGGCATTATGCACATGGACGAAGAATATGTCGCTTCAATGGCTTATCAAAACTTTGCCCTTTTGTTCGACAGCGACAATGTTGACGCGGTTGACGTAACTTTGAAATTTTACGAAATTATGAAAGCCTAACGTCATCAACAAAGGAAAAGCACGGTGTTAAGCCGTGCTTTTTTATATCATGAAACATCTTGCGTTTGCTTTTTGCCTATTGTTTTCAATGTCTGCTAGCGCCTCTGATTTTGCTTTTTCAAATCAGTGGTTAAAGCTTGTTCACTATCAAAAAAGCCTTTTTGGAAATTACGAAGGCTCAATCAACAACAACCATTTTTATTTGGCAGATGACGGCCGATTAAACCCAAAAGCCGAGATGGAGGCAACCATCAAACTCTTTGAGGGCGAAAATCAAAGACAAAAATGCCAATTTCCCGCCCGTTATATGGTGTTAAAAAAACACGGTTTGATTAACACACCACTCGGCAAATGCGAAGAATACGAGCAGTTTCAACAAGATCTCAAACCGGCCGGTATAACGCTTTTGTTTACCGACGCTTTTATGAACAATTCGTCTTCTCTGTTCGGCCACACCTTGTTTCGAATCGACACGGCACGCGAAGGCACACAGCTTTTGGCACACGGTGTCAATTACGGTGCGTTTACCAAAGGTTTTGAAGACACCCCGCTTTATGCCATATACGGCCTTTTGGGCTTTTTTCAGGGTGGACTGACCACGCGTCCCTATTATGACACCATCAACACCTACAACAACATTGAAAACCGCGACATCTGGGAATATCAGCTTGATTTCACACCAGATGAACAAGCACTTTTTGTGGCTCACATCTGGGAAATCGGCCATGTTACGACACCGTATTATTTCTTTTCCAAAAACTGTTCGTATATGTTGCTTGAAATTTTGGATGCCGTTAAGCCAACCCTTAATTTAGCGGCAGAGTTTAAGGGTTATGTCATTCCGCTTGACACCGTTAAAGCCATTTCAAAAAAAGGTTTAATCAAACAAACAAATTATCGTCCCTCAAGGCGCAACAAAATCAAGCACCGTATAAATCAGATGAATAAAAAGCAATATCGTGCATTTTTAGCGCTGATTAAAGACGAAAACACCGACATTTCCTCTTTGGACGAACATTTGCGCTCCGATGTTTTGGAAACGGCATATCAATATATTCAGTATCAATACACCGCCCAAAAGCTCGACCTTAAAACATATCGTAAAAAAAGTTTTGCGCTTTTGCGTCAGCGCAACAAAAACAGAAAAGGACAAACTTTCAACGCCCTAAAAGATGGGCAAAACCCCGTTTTTGCTCACGATTCTTCGCAAATCGCTGTGTTTACCGGCACACAAAACGGCAGCGCCTTCCAAGAAATTCGCTTTCGGCCGGCTTACCACGACTTAACGGACAATCCTTTCGGTTATTTAAACGGCGCTGCCATCAATTTTTTGGAAACGCACCTTCGGCACTATGACAATCGCAACAAATATGTGCTTGAAAAACTCAAAGTTTTAGAGCTGGCCTCACTTTCACCTGTTGACCGCACATTTAAGGCTCCATCATACAAAATCAATCTTGATTTGTCGCGCATAAAAAATCTCAACACGAAAAAAGACGGTTATGTCTTGAATGCAGAAATTGCTTTCGGGCTGACTTCCGAACTTTTCCAAAATTTTTACACTTACGGCCTAACATCTCTTGAGGCGGCATACGGCGGATTTTTGCACCGAAACCAAACCGCAGGAGTCGGCCTTACCGGCGGCATTTTATACAACACTCATAAAACCGGTTTTCAAGCAGAACTCAAAAAGATTTTTGCAACCCAAAAAAGCACCGCCATTTTTTCTCAAAAAGCACTTGCGGCATATCACATCAGCACAAACACAAGCCTCGAGCTTTCGTTTGAAAGAAAAACCATCAGAGCAAAAAGCCTGAATGAAACCATGATCGGCATCAAATATTTCTTTTAATACATCAAAAAAACTTGCAAACATTTTTTTTAGCAGTTATGTTCTTTAAAAAGGAGAAACAAATGTTCAAATATATTTTTGCCGTTTTTGTGAGTTTATGTTCTTTTCATGTTTTGGCTCAAGAACCGCCTTTGGCCGAGCCGGCTCAAAACGTTGAAACAAAGTTCACAAATGATGATTTAAAACAACTTATCACTCATTTTAGCGTTGAAGATGTCGAAGAATACGAAAAAAACGGCTTTGACTTCAACAAAAAAGACTCTCACGGCAACACACCGCTTTATTATGCCTTAACGCAAAACGAAAACCTTGATGTTGCAAAAAAAATGATAGAATTCGGTGCTGATGTCAACGAGCCATCTTCAAACGGCATTATTCCGCTTAATGTTGCAACCTCCAAAGCTCACGAACTGCAGCTGCAGATTTTAATGATGGAAACATTCGGCTTAAACCTTCAAGATGAAGAAGTCCAAAAAACGCTTGAAACGAAAGTTTATAGCGAAATGGAGCGTATGTTTAAGATGGCTGAAATGCTTATCACATCGGGCGCCGATTTAAACAAGCAAAGCACGCTCGGCACACCGTTGATGAACGCCGTTACAAACGCGTGGAACGTTGACATTGTCGAACTTCTCGTTAAATCGGGGGCTGATTTAAACAAAACCGATGAAAAAGGCCGAACAGCCTTGTTTTATGCTTATGCCAGCGGCAATATGGACATTGTTGACGCACTCATCAAGTCGGGGGCCGACACAACACTTAAAGACATTGACGGCAAGCTTTACAACGAAGTGGAAACCCTTAAAACACAATAACAAAAAAATATTTTCCGAAATTAGGATATTATTAAAACTTGAAGCTTATATTTCTTTCAAGTTTTAAGAATTTTATTTTTGTTTGAAGTGAGGATTGTTCAATGAGATTTTTCAAAAAAGTTTTTGGAGCTTTGATGCTTCTGCCTGTCTTATGTTTTTCACCCGCACATGCTTCCGAGATTGACCTGCATATTCCGCAAATGGATGTGGTTTTCAACATTTTCGGCCACCCGATTGAAGGAACGCTTCTTTTATCGTTCGGTTTGATTGTCTGCATAATCGGAATGTTTTTCGGTTTCATTTCGTTTACGCGCATCAAACAAATGCCCGCACATCGCTCTATGCTTGATGTTTCCGAAACAATATACGCAACGTGCAAAACATATATGAAACAGCAGACAAAACTTCTTTTGATTTTAGAATGTCTGATCGGCGCATGTATTTTTTATTATTTTTATCATTTAAGCAACACACCGCTCAACAAAGTTTTAACCATTTTGCTATGGTCCGTTTTGGGCATTTTGGGCTCGTATGCGGTTGCGTGGTTTGGAATGCGCATCAACACATACGCCAACTCTAGAACATCTTTTGCCTCGCTTAAAGGTAAAGCCTATGATGTGATGTTGTTGCCTTTGCGCTCGGGCATGTCCATTGGTGTATTGCTTATTTGCGTCGAGCTATTGATGATGATTGTCATCTTGCAATATGTGCCGCGTTCAAATGCCGGCGCATGTTTTATCGGCTTTGCCATCGGTGAATCTTTGGGCGCTTCGGTGCTGCGCATCTGCGGCGGTGTTTTCACAAAAATCGCGGACATCGGCGCCGATTTGATGAAAATTATTTTCAAAATCGATGAAGATGACGCGAGAAACCCCGGCGTAATTGCCGATTGCACCGGCGATAATGCGGGAGATTCGGTCGGTCCGACAGCCGACGGTTTTGAAACTTACGGCGTAACAGGCGTTGCGCTCATCAGCTTCATCGTTTTGGGTGTTGGAATGTTTGTCTCCGATAATGGCAAACTTTTACCCCTTGAAAACGGCATATCAATGCAGGCGCGCTTTATCACGTGGATTTTTGTGATGCGTATTTTAATGATTTTAACATCTGTGTTGTCATACGGCTTAAATTTTCTTATCTGCAAACTTCGTTTTGCAAACAAAGAAAATTTCAACTTTGAAACTCCGCTCACGAGCCTTGTTTGGATTTCTTCCGTCATTTCGATTTTAATGACATTCGGCGTTTCGTATGTTATGATTGAGCCTCAAGTCTTTGACGCCAACCTCTGGTGGCGCCTTTCGCTCATCATCAGTTGCGGCACTTTGGCGGCAGCGCTTATCCCCGAATTTACAAAAATCTTCACATCATCAAAGTCAAAACACGTTGAAGAAATCGTGAATGCAAGCCACGAAGGCGGTGCCTCGCTCAACATCATTTCCGGCATCATCAGCGGCAATTTCTCCGCGTTTTGGCAGGGCTTGATTATTGTTTTCTTAATGGCAGTTGCCTATTTTGCTTCCAAAACGGGGCTTGATTCGTATATGGTTTATCCTTCGGTTTTTGCTTTTGGTTTGGTGGCATTCGGAATGCTCGGAATGGGTCCCGTAACCATTGCGGTTGACAGCTACGGCCCGGTTGCGGATAATGCCCAATCCGTTTTTGAGCTTTCGCAAATTGAACACATTAAAGGCATTAAAAAAGAAATTGAAAAAGACTATGGTTTTAAGCCCGATTTTGAACGCGGCAAACTTTTGCTTGAACAAAACGATTCTGCCGGAAACACCTTTAAAGCAACGGCTAAACCCGTGCTCATCGGAACAGCCGTAATCGGTGCCACAACAATGATTTTTTCAATCATTTTACTGCTTAACTTATCGCTCAACCTTTTGGATGCAAATGTTCTGTTTGGCATCATTTTGGGCGGCGCGGTTATATATTGGTTTTCGGGCGCTTCCATGCAGGCTGTTTCGGCAGGTGCCTATAAAGCGGTCAACTACATCAAAAAACACATCAAACTCAACACCAAAAAGGCTGCATCAATTGAAGATTCGAAAAACGTGGTGCGCATTTGCACGGTTTACGCGCAAAAAGGAATGTTCAACATTTTTGTTGTCATTTTTTCGTTCACCATTTCTTTTGCCTGCTTTAATCCGAATTTGTTTGCAAGCTATCTCATTTCAATTGCCGTCTTCGGGCTTTTCCAAGCGCTTTATATGGCCAATGCCGGCGGCGCATGGGACAATGCAAAAAAGGTTATTGAGGTTGACCTGAAAGAAAAAGGAACAGACTTGCATGCAGCATCGGTTGTCGGCGATACGGTGGGCGATCCGTATAAAGACACATCTTCGGTTGCCTTAAACCCGATTATTAAGTTCACAACGCTTTTCGGGCTTCTGGCTGTTGAAATGGCGGATAAAGCACCATATAAAATCAGCATTTCTTTAGCTGTCGTCTTTTTTGCTGTCGGCATTGTTTTTGTGTGGCGTTCGTTTTACACAACGCGTATCGAACGCACAAACATCTGAAAAGGCAAGATGCTTTAAATAAAGCTCAAAAATTCCTCCTCGCTTAAAATTTTAACGCCGAGCTCACCTGCTTTTTTTGCTTTTGAACCGGCATCTTGCCCCATAACAACAAAGTCCGTATGGGCAGAAACCGAACCCGCAACCTTTGCCCCCATCGAGAGCGCCTTAGCTTTGGCCTCCGCGCGTGTCAATGAAGAAAGGGTGCCGGTAAACACAACTGTTTTGCCCCAAAGCGGCGAGTCGGTTTTTGTGTTGTCAACATAGTCTTCAATTTGCACATATTTTCTTAAGTTTTCGACAACCTCAAGATTGTGCGCCTCCTTAAAAAACGCAACAATATCAGCCGTCATTGCTTCTCCGATACCGTCAATACCAAGCAATTTTTCAACATCGCCCGCCTTCATTTTTTCAGCAAACGCATCAAACGAGCCATAATTTTTTGCAATCAGCAGAGCTGTCGCACTGCCGACTTGGCGAATCCCTAAGGCATAAATAAACCGCGCAAGCGTTATTTTTCGTTTGTCATTGATTGAAGCAAAAAGATTTTGAACAGATTTGCCCCCCCAACCGGCGCGATTTTCAAGGTGCAATCCACAAGCGTTTGAAAACAAATCGTCCCCGCCGTTTCGGCTTTCAAGCGTAAAAATATCATCCGGACGTTTAATAATGCCCTCACCATAAAAATCTTCAATAATTTTTGCCCCTAACCCTTCAATATTAAAAGCCTCGCGTGAAACAAAATGTTTGAGCCGCTCTATGGCCTGCGCCGGACATGACAAACCGCCCGTGCAACGCCTAACAGCTTCGTCTTGCTCGCGAATAGCGTGCGCACCGCATTCGGGACAAACGCTCGGAAAAACAAACTCTTCAGCCTCTTTTGCTCGTTTTTCTTCAACCACGCTTAAAACTTGGGGAATCACATCACCTGCGCGCTGAACAACCACATAATCACCGATTCGAATGTCTTTTCGCTTAATTTCATCTTCGTTATGAAGTGTTGCGTGCGAAACCATCACGCCCCCGACATTGATTGGTTCCAAATCGGCGACAGGCGTTAGGGCGCCCGTTCTGCCAACCTGAATGCGGATATTGTTAATTTTCGTAATGGCTTTTTCGGCAGGAAATTTGTGTGCAACCGCCCAGCGCGGCGTGCGCGTTAAAAAACCCAAACGCTGTTGCAAATCAAGCCTGTCAACCTTATAAACAATACCGTCAATATCATACGCCAAATCGGCGCGTGCCGAACAAAGCGTTTCATAACTTTTTATAATTTCATCTTGATTGTGGCATATTTTGTTATAAGGATTAACGGGAAACCCCCATTGTTTCACTTTTTCCAAAAACCGAGTTTGCGAATCCCATAAAATTTCCGAAACCTCGCCCCACGTGTAAACAAGCAAACTCAAATTCCTCTCTTTTGTAATGTTCGCATCAAGTTGGCGAAGCGAACCGGCTGCCGCGTTTCTCGGATTTGCAAACGTTTTTTTGTTTTCCTGCGCATTTTTTTGATTTAAGGCGTAAAAATCGGCTTTTGACATATAAACTTCGCCCCGAAGCTCAATAATTTTCGGAAAATCAGCAGCCTCAACAAAATGCGGCAAACCTTTAATTGTTTTAATGTTTTCGGTAATGTCCTCGCCTGTTTTGCCGTCGCCGCGCGTTGCGGCTTTAACAAGATGCCCGTTTTCATAGCGCACGCTAAACGACAACCCATCCATCTTCGGCTCGGCCGTAAAATCAATCGGCGCATCGATATTTAAAAAACGGCGAATTGAAGCAATAAATTCCTTTAACTGATCAACACTGAAGATATCGGCAAGCGAAAGCATCGGCACTTTGTGTTCCACCTTTTTAAAATCGCTTTGAACGGGCGCGCCGATTTTTTTGGAAGGCGAATCTTCGCGCACAAGGTCCGGAAACCTTTTTTCGATTTGCTCATTTCGAAGCTTTAAGGCGTCATATTCCGCGTCTGTCAGATAAGGATCATCATTTTGATAATACGCAACATCTGACTTTGCCATTTCGCGCGCAATAAATTCAAGCTCAAGCGCAGCCTCTTGTTTTGTGAGCAATTTAGCGTCTTTCATTGTCTTTCCTCTTTTTTAATATGTTTTATTTATATCCGAAAACAACACAAAGCTCAACACTTTCAGAAAAGATATCTTCTTTTTTCTCGGCCTCGACTTTAGTGTCATTCTCGAGCTTGTCCCGAGAATCCACCCCCCCTAACCGTCATGCCTATTTTTTGCAGATAAGCAAAAAATTCAAGGCATCTTCGAATTAGTTTTAAAACATACAGACAATCATAAAATTTTTCTCAAGACATATAAAATTTATCATTGACACTAGACAAAAAACAAGATACCCTTAAAGCATCAAACAATTTTTATAAACCAAAAAATTTTTATGCTATGGGTTGGGTATTTTTTATCATTTTAGCCCTCTTTTGCATTGTTTTGCTTTTGGGCGGCTCACAAAAAACAAAAAACGCGCCTTATCACACAAAAGCGCGCCTCATTCAAAAGCTCGACAAGATGCCGCATTGCTGGCTCTGCACGTTTGAGCAAAACGACAAAGAAATCGTTGCCATTTATACCGATGGCGACGATAAGACGAATGTGGGCGATGAAGTCAACATCGTCTATAAAAAAGATGAAGCCTGCATTCCTCTTGTTCGAAAACCTTAAAAAAAAACGCCTTAATCAAAAAGGCGTTTTTTTAATTTAAAATTTTCTCTGCCTCATCTTTAATTTGCCGAATACGCGCCTCGCTTTTTTCGTTTCCGAGCGCCTGATAAATTTCCAATAGCCGCGCGCAAATATCAAAATTATCTTTACATTTTTCAAGCAATGTCATGTTTTCCTTATCAATATAATTCAATGCTTTTTCAAGATAATACGCCTCCTGATACAAATCTCTTGCTGAATCGGCAAGCGCCAAAAAAGCCTGCCTTCGAAACACATCATCAGAAACAAGCGCTAACGCTTCAAATGTTTTTTTATAGTTATATTCATCATTAAGGGCGCCGTAAACATCCAGCATTTTTTGCAAAACCTCGCGTTCTTCTTCCCCCGAACGCGCAAAATTCAACGCATTTTGAAAATATTGAACCGCATAAACATACATATTTTTTGGCGCATCTGCCGCGTTTTTTTGCAAAAACAAATCACCCAGCTGATTATATGTCCAAAACAAAACCTGATTACGCTTCACGCTGTCCGTTTTGGCGCATTTTTTCGAATCGGCGCAAAAATTGATAACTTCGTTATAGCTTAAAAGCTTATCGTCAATATCCGAAAGATATTTTGCGCGTTCCACGGCTTCGCGATATTTTTTAAGCAAATCCGATTCGTTTTTAAAACTTCTTAAAGGCTTTGGCATTCACTCACCCCGCCCGTGTGTATACAATAGGTGCAGTTTGTGAGCTCATAATCCTTAAAATTTGCACACCGCTCGCAAATACATCCTTTGTTTAAGTGAATGCAATTGCTTTTTTCAAACGCACAAAACATCTTTTCATAATGTGTGCGCGCTTTCAGGTTTTGCGTCGACTGATTGGTTGCAAACGGCGCGTTTTTGGCTCTGCAAACACTCGTATATGACGGACAATTCAAACAAATACAGCGTGAAATGTTTTCCTGCGTTTTTTCAACTTTTTCCATATTTTTCTCCTTTTCGAGAAGAAAAATAAGAACCCGCGCAAGCAAAAACAATCAAACTTTTTGTTTAGAAAACTTTTCCGTGATGCTTTGAAACAACACATACAAAAGCGGAATAACAACCAAGCCTCCGATGGTGCCGATAAGCATACCGTAAAAAACCGGAACACCGATAGCCACACGGCTTCCCGCACCGGCGCCTGTTGCCACAATCAAAGGCAACATTCCCAAAATAAAGGTAAACGCGGTCATCAAAACGGCGCGGAAACGTTCTTTTGTTGCAACAATTGCAGCTTTATCAATCGGCATACCTTGCGCACGCTCATCACGGGCAAATTCCACAATCAAAATGGCATTTTTTGAAGCTAAACCGACAAGCAAAATAAGCCCGAGCTGCGCATAAATACTTAAAGGGAGCCCTGTGATAAATGTGCCGACAAAAGCCCCGAGCATCGCCACAAAAACCGAACTTAAAACCGAAACCGGCAACATCCAGCTTTCATATTGCGCAACCAAAAACAAATAGCCGAACAAAATCGCCAACGCAATCAAAAGCCCGACTTGACCGCTGTTTTTCTTTTCTTGCAGGCTCATTGTCGACCATTCATAACTATACCCTTCAGGCAACGCTTTTGCAGCCAAATCTTCCATCGCCGCCATCGCCTGCCCGCTGCTCACCCCTGGCGTTGTCATTGCCGTAATTGTTGCGGCCGGAAACTGATTATACCGATCAAAACTTCGCGGTGCTTGAATTGTTTTGATTGTAATCAAACTTCCGAGCGGCACCATATAGCCGTCATTGCTTGGCACATAAATTTTTTTAATGCTGTCCAAATCCTGACGATAAACCCAATCTGCCTGAATCATAACCTTATTAACCTGCGTGCCGATGTTGATATCGTTCACATATCCCGAGCCGAGATAGTTTTGCAAAACCGAATAAATCGACGAAATGGAAACATTCATCATCTCGGCCTTTTCTTTGTCGATTTCAATATGCGCATGCGGTGTTGCCGCCGTAAAAGTTGAAAACGCATACATAATTTCCGGCAAAGCATTAACCTTTGCCACAAAGCTTTTGGTTGTGGCTTCAAGCGCTTTCGGATCGGTAGATCTCAAAGATTGAAGCCTAAAATCCATACCGCCCGTGCTGCCAAGCCCCGGAATTGCCGGAAATTCGAACAAGTTGATATCCGCTTCCGGAATTGAGCCGAGTTTTGCTTTGATTCTGTTTAAAATGTTGGTTGAATATTGTTTTTTGCCTTTGCGCTTGTCCCAAGGTGCCAAGTTTAAAATAGCGACACCCACATTTTCACCTTGTCCCGAAAGCATTGAAAAACCGATAATATCCATCACCGACACAACGCTTTTTTCCTGCCTGACAATCGGTATCAGCTCTTTGATTACATTATCCGTGCGCGGCTGGGTTGCACCTTCCGGAAGCTGAATGTTTGTAACAATCACACCCTGATCTTCCGACGGAATAAAGCTTGTATAACTAATTTTGAAAAAGAACATATTTGCAGCAAACAAAATTGCCAAAATAAGCGCAATAAAACTAACCTTACGCGCAACATAGCCGACAACGGCCAAATATTTGTTACGGCTTTTTTCAAGCATTTTGTTAAACGCTAAAAGAAAGCTGTTTTTGGTCGGCTCAAGCGGCTTTAAAATCGTTGCGCAAAGCGCTGGCGAAAGCGTTAAAGCATTCACCGAAGAAAATGTAACCGCAAACGAAATCGAAATAGCAAATTGTTGATAAATCTTACCTGTAATTCCACCGATAAACGCAATCGGAACAAAAATCGCAAGCAACACAAGTGTTGTCGCCACAATCGCTGAAGACACTTGCTCCATCGCTTTAATTGCCGCCTCTTTCGGAGAAAGATTTTCTTCTTCCATCAAACTCAAAACACGCTCCACAACCACAATAGCATCATCAACAACCAAACCGATGGCAAGCACAAGACCGAAAAGCGTTAAAATGTTCAAGCTGTAACCAAGCGCCAACATAACAGCAAACGTTGCCAAGAGCGAAACAGGAATCGTAATCGAGGGCACAAGTGTTGAACGCCAATCCTGCAAAAACAAATAACACACACCCACAACCAAAACAAAAGTTAAAACCAGCGTTTCAACCACTTCTTTGATGGAAGCTTTAATATAATCCGTTGCGTCAAAAAACACATCAATTGTAAAGTCGTCGGGATAAAATGCCGACAAACGATTAAGTTCGGCTCTCACGGCTTTCATAGCCTCAATTGCATTTGCGCCCGAAAGTGTGTTTAAGCCTATGGCAACCGAGGTTGCGCCGTCAATTTCCGATTTAAATGTATAATTTTCCGACCCGATTTCAACACGCGCAATATCTTTAAGCTTCACCAACCCTCCGTCTTGCTCGGTTCTGACAATGATATTTTCAAAATCTTTAACCTCATTTAATCGCCCTTGTGTTTGCAGCGTATAAACCATTTGCTGGTTGTTATCACCCGGCATCGAACCGACAGCCCCGAGCGATGGCTGAAAGTTTTGGCTTGAAATGGCACTTCTGATGGAAGAAAGCGGAATATTCAAGGCTGCAATTTTGTCGGCATCAAGCCAAACTCGCATCGAAAGCGGTGCGGCATAAACACTGACTTCGCCCACACCGTATAGACGAGCCAAATTGTTTTTCACGTTGTTTTCAATATAGTTGCTCATAAAACTTCGATCCAGCGTGCCCTTTGGCGAACGCGCTACCAAAAAGCCCAAAATATCAGATGAGCGACGCTTAACGGAAAGACCATATTGCTGAACTTCTGTCGGCAGTTTGCTTAAGGCTTGCTGAACACGATTTTGCACCTTAACCTGCGCCATATCCGGATCGGTGCCGACTTCAAAGCTGACCGAAAGCCTGTAACTGCCGTTGTTTGATGACGTTGAACTCATATAAAGCATATCTTCAACACCATTCACATCTTGCTCAATCGGAATGCCGACACTGTTTGCGACAACTTCGGCCGAAGCACCGGTATATTGCGCCGTAACATTAACTTCAGGCGGTGTAATTTCCGGATAAAGCGAAATCGGAAGCGAAAAAACGGCAATCACCCCCGCAAGCAGCATCACAATCGCAATCACGATTGCAAAACGCGGACGCTCAATAAAAAACTTTGAAAACATAACGTATACTTTCCTTTTATAACACTATCGCGCCGAACCCACCAAAGAGGGCTGAACTTTAATTCCGTTTGAAAGCTTTTGAACGCCTTTCACAACAACCATTTCGCCTTCGTTTAAGCCTTCCTCGACAACCTGCTTATCGTCCGACACTTCCCCCAAAAC
Organism: Alphaproteobacteria bacterium; assembly: GCA_017445475.1. Classification (GTDB taxonomy): domain Bacteria; phylum Pseudomonadota; class Alphaproteobacteria; order RF32; family CAG-239; genus UBA1254. Next base: position 129,624 of record JAFSUB010000025.1, on the reverse strand, counting down.
CAACCGTCGTTCTTCGGCAACACTGTGTTCATTAACCACAAAAACATAAAACCCGTTTTCATCTTGCATCAACGCCGCCTGCGGCACAACAATTCTCATTTTAGGCTCTAAAATTAGCGCAATTTGAACATAACTTCCGGGAACAAGCTTTTCGTCATCATTTTCAAAATCACCGTATATCGAAACCGTTGCCGTGTTTTTGCTCACCTCATTATCAACAAAGCCTGATATAAAGTCTTTAACAACAAGCGTTCCGTCAGGAAGCGTAATTCTTGCTTTAATATGCGGATTTTTTTCGCCTTTGGCTTTGCTCTTAAACGCCAAAAATTCTTTATCCGTCAAATTAAACGCAACCCTAACCGGATTAAGCTGAACAATTTTTGCCAAAACCTGTTGAGAGGCAACAACACGATTTCCCTTCGTAACCAAAGCCTTGCCGATATATCCGCTAATCGGCGCACGGCTGAACGTGTCTTCATAACTGATGTTTGCCAAATTCCAGCTTGCTTTTGCTTCGGCCACACCTGCCTTTGCTTGCAAAAAAGCACTTTCTGCCGCATCAAAAGAGGCTTTTGATGAAATGTTTTGCCCGCTTAACTTTTTCTGACGCTCATAGTTGCGCTCGGCTTCCGTCAAAGCGGCTTTTGCGCGCTCAAGCTCGGCTGCGCGCAAATCAAGCGTTGCCTTAAAAGTGTCAGACTCAATCTCAAATAAAATATCGCCTTCTTTCACAAAGCTGCCTTCTTCAAACAAAACCGCATCAATCATTCCGCTCACTCTCGGTTGCAGACTAACGCTGTTGATGGCTTCGACGTGGGCAATATGATTTTGCGCTTTTAAGGTGTCTTGCATTTGCACGCGTTCAACCAACACGTAAGGCGTTTGCCCCATCATACCCATCATACCTGCGCGCGGTGTTGTTTTGGCCTTTAAAAACCAACCCAACGACACACATAAAATAATAAATGCCAAACGTCTTAACACAACTGTTTTGTGCGGTTTTGTCATCAACATGTTTCATTTTCTCCTTTTTTGTTCCATTAAGCACCACTTCAAGTTTTTTTTCAATCATTTTTTTTACTCGGCTAACGAATTTTTAACAATAAAGTCTTTATATAGGAACAAACAATCGCAACAAAGAGAAAATTTTAATGAGCAAAATTGCCGACATTCTTTCAAAAATAAAAAGTTCTTCGGGGCTTTTTATTATTCTTGTGCTTGTTTTCATCTATTTTGCATTTTACGCCGTCAAAGGTGAAAGAGGGCTCATCAGATACATCCATTTAAGCAAAGAGGTTGAAAGAGCGCGCCTTTTGTCCGAAAAATATGCGGCGGAAAAAAGCACGTGGGACAACAAAGTCAAACGTTTGTCAAGCGAAAATCTCGATCTTGATTTGCTCGACCGGCAAGCGCGCCTTGTCTTAAATATGGTCGGCCAAAAAGAGTTTGTCATTTTAGATTCGGACATCGGCGAATAAAAAACACTTTATTTTTCAAAAAAAATTTGTTATACTTTTCCAGCAGAAAGAAAAAAGGAAGGATACGGCTTAAAATCTTAAGTTATATACGGAATTTGTATGATAAAAAATTCGCATAACATTAAAATAAAAAAACCGCAAAAAATGCACTATCTTCCTAAAAAACCTTTGTTTTCCACAAAGGAAATCATTTTCAGGAGCGCCGGTCGTGCAAAAGTCTTTCACATCTCGTCGAAAATGCAGATTTTCGCCTTGCTTTTCGTTTTTGTAATTGCAATATGGAGCGCCTACTCCTACCACATGTATCATAAATCGGGCAAATTGTTGTCAAAGCTCGACCGAACGCGCAGTGCTTATGCCGATTTAATGTCCGATTTTGTCGCGGTTCACAAAAACATCAACTCTATGTTCAGCCTTATTTCCAAAGAAGATTCGTCAGATGAGCTTGATTTGAGCCGATACATGCAACAAACGCAGGTCATGGAAGACAAAATCAAAAAAATCACCGATGAAAACGATTGGCTCCAAGATGAAGACATCAACCTTCGCACCGCAATTTTAGAGCGCGACAGGGCGCTTTCCGAGCGCAACCTTTTGCTTTCCAAAATCAAACAGCTTGAGGCAAGCATTCAAAGCCTTGAATCTTCTGAAATGGAAATCTTAAACAAGGTTGAAAAAATATCCGAAACGGAAGCTTTAAAAATTAAAGAAGCCCTTTCCGCCATCAACAAAACCTTAAAAAGGCAAAACAAATATTTCAATCCGGACGCCGGCGGCAAAAGAAACAACACGGGCGGCAAGTTTGAGCCGGCGCCAATGCTTGAAAACAAAGATTTAAGCAAAAAAATGCAAGATGTCTTTTTAATGATTGATGATTTAAGTTATTACCGTGAGGTCATGCAATCCGTGCCGATCGGAAAACCCGTTTGGAAATACTATGTTTCCTCTCCGTTCGGCCACCGCGCCGACCCGTTTAACAAAAAATCGGCCATCCATAAAGGCGTTGATTTATCGGCAAACAAAGGCACCGTCGTCAAAACAATGGCCAAAGGCAAAGTCAGCCAAGCAAAATGGGGGTCAGGATATGGCAACTACATTGAAATCGATCACGGCAACGGTTTTAAAACAAAATATGCGCACCTCAATAAAATGTATGTTAAAAAGGGAGATTTCCTTGAAAAAGGACAAGAAATCGGCGAAGTTGGCACCACAGGCCGCGCAACCGGTCCGCACCTTCATTATGAGGTAATTTATAACGGTGCCCATGTTGACCCGATGGCTTTTATCACAGCATTAAAATAAGGAGATAAAAATGAGATTCAGGCGAATGCTATATTTGAAAATTGCACGTATGGGACGCGGCTCAAACACGCCCGTGCCCAGCATCATCAGTTTCGGCACCAAAATCAAAGGCAACATCTTAAGCGGCGATGTTGTTCACATTGACGGCAATTTAGAAGGCAACATTGTTTGTGAAGAACTCATCATCGGCAACCGCGGCCATGTCCTCGGACAGGTTCGTGTTAAAAATTTGAGCATATACGGCACGCTTCAAGGTTCTGCCGAGGCTGAAAACGTCATGATAGCCAAAACCGCACGTGTTTTAGGCGACATTTTTCATAAAACAATTGCCATTGAACCCGGCAGTTTCATTGAAGGACGGTGTGTGCGCCTCAATAAACAGGAAAAAGCCGAGCAAAAACCGGCAGAAACAAAAACAAACAAACCTTCGGCTTAAAATAAAACAAAATGGTAAAAAAGGCTAAAAAATCAGACTTTATTTCAACAGGTCTTGTGGCGCAAAACAGACGTGCGTTTTTTGATTATAATATTGAAGAAAAGTTTGTTGCGGGCATAGCTTTAACTGGAACCGAAGTCAAGTCTTTAAGACTCGGCCACGCGCAGATAAATGATGCGTTCGGTGTTGAAAAAGAGGGCGAAATTTACATCTCAAACCTGTTTATTGCCGAATACGCAAGCAAAGGTTATGAAAGCCACAACCAGATGCGTCTTAAAAAACTTTTGCTCACCAAAAAGGAGATCATTAAAATCATCAACGGGCTCAATAAGAAGGGTGCAACACTTGTTGCCATCAGATTGTTTTTTGACGACAACGGCCTTGCAAAACTCGAAGTTGGTTTAGGTGTCGGCAAAAAGCTCTATGATAAGCGCGAAACAATCAAACAACGCGATTGGCAGCGTGAAAAAGCGCGCTTAACTTAAAAACCTAAAGCGGCTCAATATCGCCTCTTTGCTGATCTTCATAAAACTGCTTTACAAATGCATCAAGCGCATTTTCCTCAATTGCTTTTCGAATGGACTGCATCAAACGCTCGTAATAGCGCACATTATGCCAACTGAGCAGCATCACCGCCAAAATTTCCTGACATTTTTGCAAGTGGTGAATATACGCCCTTGAATAGTGCGTGCAAAGCGGACAATCACACCCTTCTTCCAAAGGCCTCTTGTCTTCTTTGTGGCGCGCGTTTCGAATGTTGACCGTGCCATATTTTGTAAAAGCTTGTGATGTTCTGCCCGAGCGGGTGGGCATCACACAATCAAACATATCAACACCTCTTAAAACCGCCCCCACAATATCGTCCGGCCTACCCACACCCATCAAATATCGCGGCTTGTCAGAAGGCAACATATCGGGGGCATAATCCAAAACCTCAAACATTTTTTCCTGTCCCTCGCCGATGGCAAGCCCGCCGATGGCATAACCGTCAAAACCGATTTTCTTTAATGCTTCTGCAGATTCTTCGCGCAAATCTTTGAAAACATTACCCTGCTGAATCCCGAAAATGCCATAGCCTTCGCGGTCAACAAAAGCATCTTTACTGCGCCGCGCCCAGCGCATTGAAAGCCTCATCGAATCGGCACAGTGATTATATGTGCTCGGATACGGCGTGCATTCATCAAGCACCATTGTAATGTTCGAATCAAGCTTGTGTTGAATTTCAACAGATTTTTCGGGGCTCAAAAAAAACTTTTTACCGTCAACGTGCGACTTAAATTCCACACCTTCCTCGCTCATTTTTCTGAGCGTAGACAAACTCATCACCTGAAACCCGCCCGAATCGGTTAAAATCGGCTTGTTCCAATTCATAAACTTATGAAGCCCTCCCATTTTTTCAACCAAATCCGCCCCCGGCCGAAGCATCAAATGATACGTATTACCCAGCAAAATTTCGGCGCCTGCCAAAGCCACCGATTCGGGCATCATCGCCTTAACCGTGCCGCATGTTCCCACCGGCATAAATGCGGGTGTATTCACAATTCCGTGTTTTGTATAAAGCTTTCCAAGTCTTGATTTCCCTGATGTTTTTAAAATTTCAAATGTCAAACTCACGTCTTTTTCCTTCAAATTTTTTAAAAGTTCTTTTTCAAAATAATCTGACTTCCGTCCGGAATATCACGCCCAATTCCTTTTTTCAAATCCTCTTTTCGAACAAACCCCATCTCGCCGTTATCAAGCATAATCCGAAACCACGAACCGTCCGGCGTATAGCCCGTAACTCTCACGGTTTGCCCGCGTTTTGCCTTAAAGACAACATCAAACTTTGAAGACGGACCATACATCACATCTTTCGACTCTTTTAAGTGATAAAGCATATTAACATCTGTTTTATCAACCGAAACATTAAATATCTTTGCGGTAACAATGTCGTCAAGCATTTTTTCACCCGAATCCAACCGAACGGTTTGATAATAGTTGATTTTATCTTCATCAGGCGCAAAAAATCCGCGCGCAAAAAACCCGCCGAGCACGATTAAACCAACAAAAAGCAAAACCCAAAAAAGCCGATAAACGGGCATGAGCTGAACTTTTTTTAATTTTTTTTCGTTCCACGAATCAATTTTTTGACGAACCGGCGGCAAAAGCTTTAAGAAATTTTCCAAAACTTTTTTTTGCTCTGAATTGCAAAATTGAAGCGCCTGCAAAGCACTCAAAGCGGCAAAAGTTTTGTTGTCATTTAAAAAATAAGCCGCGGCATTGTGCACCAAAAGCCGCATTTGGTCTTTTGAACCACTGCTTATTTGCTTAAGATTATGCCTTAAGGCCTTAAAAAACTTAAGCGATAAAATGCCTTTTTTGAAATTATTGATTGTTGTTTGCTTCAAAAATTCAAGCGAATCTGCGTATGTTCCGACAAGTTTTTCTTTTTCAATTTTCCCGCCGCTGATTTTTTGAATATCAAACACCCTTATAAACGGATTTTCCTTTTGATTTGCGTCTAAATAAGGCTTTAAGCGCTCAAACGCCGGAAATTCGTCGGCTTTGTAAACCATCGAGAGCAAAACATAAGCCGTTTTCATTTTCGGATTTTTCAAAACCTCATACGCTTTTGAAATCTGCTGAAAATGTTCAAGCGCTTGTGGGCTTTTGTTTTGATCGGGATGCCAAAACTTCGCCTTTTCGCGATATTTTGCTTTCAGTGTGTTCTCGTCTGTTTTCTCATCTGCCCCCAAACAAGAAAAATACGACAGCGCATCAAACATCATACATCCCCTTTCTTACAAATCGCCTCGGCAATCGAGACAACATTTTTCAAACTTTGTGAAGACGGGTAGCGTTCAAAAAGAGACGCTTTGCTTAAAACGCAATCTCTGATACACCCGTCTTGGTCAATCACACCCAAAAGTTTAAGTTTAAGGCCGATAAAACGATTGTTCGCACTTTCAAGAGTTGCAAAAATCTGCTCACCTTCCGATTTTGAAAGCGCATGATTCACAACAACACCGACCTCTGGTTCAAAACAAATTTTTTTAATGTTTTCAAGCTCGCGATACGCATCACTTAAAGCGTTTTTTCCTGCCCCTAAAATCAAAACAATTTTTCCGGCTGCATTTTGCAAAATGTTTTTTAGCACCACATTGTCGTTTGAGCAATCTGCCACAACATGGCCGTAAAGCTTTGAAAGATTTTTCAAATCAAGCGCCAAAATTTGAGCGCGCCCTGCCGGAAAAGCATTCAACACATTTTCAAGCGCATTGGCATATATCGCGTCAAATTTCAGTTTTTCATAACGGCAAACCGCGTTATTGAGCGTTATTTTGCCTTTAATCATCTCACGATAAATTGTGTTTTTTTTAAGCCCTCTTTGAAAAGCAATATTTTCCGCGCCGGCATCGGCATCAAAAAACAAAACTTTTTCTTTTTTCAAACTCAACGCTTCGGCAAGCGATACCGCAAGCCACGTTTTGCCAACGCCTTTCGTGCCGGAACAAACAACAATTAAATTATTTTGAACATCTTGAAACATTTCTATTTAAAAATAAATCAAACTTTCATAAAATTTTCAATCGGTTAAACCCTTTTTAACACAATTTGTTTAAAAAGGAACTGAAAAGCGGCTTTTGAATTAAGGAAAAATGATGAAAAAAATAAAAATTTTCAAATTTCTCTTTTTGTTTTTATTATGCGCGGCAAGTGTTGCGCCTTTGGGCGTGCGTGCATTTTCCATCATTTCAAAACACGAAGCCGACAGCAAAAAAGAAATTCTCATCACATCTTTTTTCAACTATCGCCCGTTCGGTTATGCAACTTTTGACAGTCGAAACATCGGCCATCAACACTCTGTTTTTTCCAAAGCTGTTTCACAATTTTTTCCAAAAGAAGGATATTTGTTAAAATACAAAGCTTTCACATCAACCCAAGATGCCGCCACAGCAACCAGACAAGGCAAGGTTGATGTTTTTTTCGGTGCTTACTATGCTTCCGCTATGTTTGAAGGGCTTGAGTTTGTTTTTCCGGCGGTTTTGAACAATCCGGTTCATTTAATGATGACGCCCGATAAAATATCTCAAATTCAAAACCTTGATGATTTGAAAAACCTTAAAGGCATTTACAGCCAAGAAGAAATCTTTAGCGACTATATGCTCAAAAACTTTGAAAATTTAGGTATTCAAAGTGTTTCAACAACCGACGATGCGTATCGTATGCTCATTTTAGGCGATGCTGATTTTATGCTCGGCTCTTCTTATTATAACCGAATTTGTCTTGCCGAAAAAGGGCTAAGGGGCTATATTGCTTTTTCTAAAACGCCTTTGTGGAATATGCCTTTGTTTTTCAGCGTTTCAAAGGCTTCTCAAAATTCAAAACAATTCAGTGCTTATTTTAAGAAAATGCTTTCAAACGAAAACTTCAAGAAAAAAGTTCTCCAAGATTTGAAACAAGCCATAGAAGAGATTGAAACTCAATCGCAAGGTGTTGTTCCGCCGATGTATATCAGACAGGCGCGCGAAGATGAAAAAACACCCGCAGACGAGCTGTTAGATCAGAAAGGACAATAAAAATGGTATTGCTTGTTCACCACAGTATATCGCCCCAATCACGCAAAGCCAGGATTATGATGGCCGAAAAAAAAGTTCTCTTTGTTTTAAAACAGGAAGAACCGTGGAATATGTCCAAAGACATTCAAAAACTCAATCCCGCCAAAGATTTGCCGATTTTCATTTTTGATGGCCACATCATCTCCGGCGATTATGCGGTTACCGAATACTTAGAAGAAAACTACACCACCCCGAAGCTCTTAACCGGCGATAATCTGCATCGCGCCGAAATCAGACGTTTGTGCGATTGGTTTGATAAAAAGTTTTACAATGAGGTATACAAATACATTGTCGGCGAAAAAATATTCAAACGCTTTTCAAGCGGGCAATCGCCCGATTCCAAAGTCTTAAAAGCAGGCACAAACAACTTAAAATTCCACATGGAATATCTTGACTGGCTTGCCGAGCGCAACAATTATTTAACAGGGCTTGAATTTTCGCTTGCCGATGTTGCGGCAGCGGCACATCTTTCCATTTTGGATTATCTTGGCGACATTGATTGGGAAAATTACAAAAATGCCAAATTATGGTATTCCAAAATCAAATCGCGTCCTTCATTTAAGGACATATTAAAAGACACCATCAAGGGTGTTCCGGCCTCAAAAAACTATCAAAATTTGGATTTTTAGTCATGAAAAAAACACTTCTTCTCATTTTCTTAACTTTCATTTCAGCCTCTTGCACGATGTTTACAAAGGGCAAAGGACAGGTCATTTTTCATTGGCAACGCGAAAACACGGGTGTTGAAAAATTTTCGCGCGATCATTCCGAGTGTATGCGCGAAGCTGAAGATTTTAAGCTCATTCCAAACGTCAAAAGCTGGTTTTACAGCGAAGAGAAACGCATAGACATCAGGGCTGATTGGCACTCTGAAAAAGGCATTTGGGCAAGTTATGTGCCTTATTGGGGGGCGCAGCCTTTGGTTGTTAATTCTGTTCGTGATGACACAAATTCAAGCCCGAGAAAATACCGTATATGCATGGAAAAGCGCGGCTACACACAACGCACAAACGACATTCCGAGCGTTACCAATATTTTCATTTACAAACCGCAAGACGTCAACCAAGACGTTCCGTTTGAAAGTTTAACGCATCGATAAGTTGCAAGAAAAAACCGCTTGCAAAATGTGCATCATCGGTTTATAAAGGGCACATATCCTGTCGGCGTAGCTCATCAGGATAGAGCAACAGTTTCCTAAACTGTGTGTAGTGGGTTCGAGTCCCGCCGCTGACGCCATAAAAAAGGGGGCTTTAGCCCTCTTTTTTTTATTCGTCATTCTGAGCACAGCGAAGAATCTAAACACCAAACGTCATGCCTATTTTTTGCCCACAGGCAAAAAATTCAAGGCATTTAAAAATTAAACAAAAGAGAATTTATAAAAAAAGCGAAATAAATTCGCCTCACAACTTTATGTTTGCTTTTTTTAAAAAATTTTGCTATAACGAAACCATTCAAAACTGATAAGGACAAAAAAATGAAATTTTCTTTCCATTTTATGGAAAAATTCAAATCTCATCAATCCCTTTTAAATAAAAGATTTAAAAAAGAACCCCCTTTGTCTGTTAAAAAACGCTTTTTGGAAGAGATGTTTGAAAGTCGCGTCGGCTATAAACCAAATATTGATAATCCCCAAACATTTAACGAAAAAATGCAATATCTGAAACTATATTATCATAATTCGTTGCTCACAAAATGCGCAGATAAAGTATCAGCACGCGAATATGTTAAAGAAAAAATCGGAGAAAAACATTTAGTCCCGTGTTTTGGCGTGTGGAATAATCCCGATGATATTGATTTCAAAAAATTGCCCAACCAGTTTGTTCTCAAAATAAATTGGGGTAGCGGTCAAAATATCATTGTTAAAGATAAATCAACCCTTAACATTTCTGAAACAAAGAAACAGTTAAAAATATGGATGAAGCCCGAAAATAATCATTATTTTCAAGGTTTCGAATGGTCTTATAAAGATATTAAGCCAAAAATCATTGCTGAAAAATATCTCCAACAAAAAGATGGCGATTTGTTTGATTATAAATTTTATTGTTTTTCGGGCAAAATAAAATTAATGCTCGTTGTTTCCGACAGATTTAATGAACATAATTACAATTTTTATAATTGCGCATATCACAAACTCAATCTTCAATGGACTTCCCACAACTCGTTAAAAGAAACAAAAAAACCGCAAAATTTAAAAGAAATGCTGAATTTAGCTGAAATTTTATCTGCTGATTTTCCTTTTGTTCGCGTTGATTTTTATTCTGTTGAAAATAAAATTTATTTTTCAGAATTAACTTTTTATCCCGGAAACGGCATGGATAAACCTAATCCGGAAAAATGGGATAAAATTTTAGGAAACTTAATTGTTTTACCTCCGAAGAAAATCCAAAACAGCTCCATCATAACGCGCCTAAAACAGAATCTTTTTTGGAAAATCTAAACTTTTTCCAAAACTTTCATACCGGTCAAATAGGTGTTGATTAAAAATTTACAAACTTTTGTTTGCCCGATTTTGCTGTATGTTTCCAGCGACGATGTTGTTAAAAGCGAACTTAAAGAAAAAAGCGTAATCCACAAAACTTGCGAACAAACCTGTCTTTTTTTGTTTTTAAGCCTTGGGTAAAGCTCTTTGATTGTCTTATCAAAAAGTCCCACAATCGCCGAAACACACCTCAAATAGGTCATCGAAAAGTGCCATTCACTGTTTTTAAGATGAAAGCTGAAAACCATAAACCAAAAATTACGGTTTTCTAACACATAGTTTGTAAATTTTTCCACATACAAATTCAGTCTTTGATATGCCTCTGGCTCTTTAACGCTTAAAAGAATTTTCAACAAACCGTCGAGCGTCATATAATTTTGAATTAAAATAAAATTATCCATATTGCCAAACTGATTATAAATCGTGCCGACGGAACAACCCGAAGCTTCGGAAAGCTTCCGCGCAGTCAGCGAGTCGATTCCGCCCTGCTTAATCAACATTCTTCCGGTTTCAACCAAAAATTCCTGTATATTATCTTTGCTCATTGAAAAAATCTTATATCAAAATTAAGAAATTAGGTTTATATTGCTTAATATACACAAAAATGAACAGTGTTCAATTTTTTTCTTTAAGATATGCTAGGGAGATTTTTTGATGAAAAAATTTTTGATAAGTCTTTGTTTTTTAAGCTTAATATCAACAACAACTTTGGCTGATGACGGTTTTTTTGATGATATAATGGCCGACAAAGCATTAAAAGAAAAAACAATTGAGCAAAATCTCAAAAATGAGGGACAAACAACCGCTTCCGAAATTTTGGACAAAGCGCCGATAAAAATCGACATCGATTCTTCCCTTAAGCCGAAAATAAGAACGCAAAAAGACGAGCAGGCACCTTTTACGGCAAGACAGGCTGCACCGTTTGGTTTAAAATGGCTTGCCTCAAAAGATGAAATCTTATATCTCAACGTGAGACTCACCCCAAAACAAATCAAAGATTCGCCAAACAGTTATATCGCGACAAATCTTCCCAAGCCCGTTGCTTTGTTTAAGGAAGTTCTTTTAAGTTTCGGCGATGAAAATGCTCTTTGGCGAATCGCCGCATACGGCAACCCGATCGATGATGATTCCAGAGCGTCAAAAGGTGTCGAGCAATATCAAAAATTTTATGAACTTTTAAGCGAAAAATACGGCAATGCTCAACAATTTTTCACACCTGCGGCTGTTAACGTCGATGAAGTCATCACTCAAGAAGACGGTGTCAAATCAAAAAAAATCAAACAAACCTTTGTTCAAATCGGTGATGAAGGTTTCAAACAAAAGTTAATGAGCGGCGAATCAAGTCTTTTTGCAACATTTAACAATCAAACTGTCGGTGTAACGCTTGCTTTGCTTGCCGACGGCAACGGACAAACATTCATCATTATAAACTATCAAAACCTCAAAGCCGAAGAAAACAAAAAAGATGAAATGCTTGATGCGCTTTAATTAAAAAAGGGACGGATGAAAAATGAAAAAAGTCAGTTTTTGCGGAATTTCCGGCAGCGGCATGAGCGCGCTTGCCCAAGTTTTAATCCATAAAGGATACGAGGTGTCCGGCTCGGACAGAAGCTTTGACCAAGGAAAAGACGCTTTCAACAAGAAAGCTCTTGAAAGTCTCGGCATTAAAATTTTTCCCCAAGACGGCAGCGCCGTTTCAACCGATACGGATTGTGTTTATGTTTCAACTGCAATTGAAGATTCCATCCCCGATGTCAAAAAAGCGCTTGATTTAGGTGTCAAAATCGAAAAGCGCTCCGATTTGCTGGCTCAAATCTTTAACGCTTGTCCCTTTTCGGTTGCCGTCGGTGGCACGTCCGGCAAAACCACAACCGCTGCGATGATTGGTTATATTTTAGATAAAACAGGCTTAAAACCAACGCTTATAAACGGTGGTTTGCTTAAAAACTACAACACTCAAAAAGGCATTCCAAACGTTATTTTCGGCTCAAAAAAAATATGCGTCATCGAAGCAGATGAAAGCGATGGTTCAATTGAAAAATATGTTCCTTATATCGGCGTGGTCAACAACATTTCACTTGATCACAAAGATATTGATGAGCTTCAACAAATTTTTTCAAATTTCATCAATCGTTCAAAATTCGGCGTTGTTAATTTAGATTGCACAAATTCAAAAGTGCTTTTAGGTCTTAAAAACATCAAAACATTTTCCGTTCAAAACAAAACGGCCGATGTCTATCTTTCTGATATTAAACCTTTGAAAAACGGTGTTTCTTATAAACTCAAAGGCAAAACATTCAAGCTGGGGCTCATCGGTGCTTTTAATGTTTCAAACGCCGCTGCGGCAATTTTAACCACATCTCTTTTAGGTGTTGACATTTTTCAAGCAGCTTCAGTTCTTGAAACATTTTTGGGCACAAATCGCCGGCTTGATGTCATAGGCCAAAAAAACGGCATAACGGTCATTGATGATTTTGCGCACAATCCGGACAAGGTAAAAGCCTCCGTTCAAGCTTTAAGAGCTTATAAAGGCAGAATATTGTTTATGTTTCAACCTCACGGTTTTTCACCGATGCGTATGATGGGCCGACAAATCATCGATTCTTTTGCAAACAATCTTGAAAAAAGCGATATGCTTTTTATGCCCGAAATTTTTTATGCCGGTGGCAGTGTCAAAAAAGACATATCTTCTAAAGACCTTATAGAATATGCCGTTTCAAAAGGCATTCAAGCAAAATTTTATCAAACACGGGATGAAATTAAACAACAAATTTTGAACACCGTTCAAAAAGGCGACAGAGTTGTTGTGATGGGTGCTCGCGACAACACTTTACCTGATTTTTGCAAAAGCATTTTAGAGGAAATAAAATAAATGGCATTACTTCAAAAAGGCGATAAAATTGCTCTCGTTGCGCCGTCGGGTTGGTTTAAAAAGCAAGATTTGGATAATGCTCTGAAATGGTTTGAAAAACAAAACCTCAAACATGTTATAATGCCTCACGCTTATCACGTTGATTATTATGCCGCTGGCACACCAAAAGAGCGCGCATCTGACATCAATCAAGCTTTTTCAAACCCTGAAATTAAGGCTCTTTTTTGCATCAGAGGCGGCGCGGGAAGCCTTAAAATTCTTGATTTTCTCGATTATGATTTAATTCAAAAAAATAAAAAACCGATTTTCGGACTTTCCGATTCGACAGCCCTTCAAAATGCAATTTATACCAAAACAAAAAACCCCTCATATACCGGTTTTTTACCGATTTATGATTTTAAGACAAATACTTTAGATTCAACACTTGAACAGTGTTTACTTAACATTTTTAACTCAAAGCCGATTTCCTATAGCGGTTTTGATGTTTTAAAAAGCGGCAATGTAAAAGGAACGCTTTTAGGTGGCTGTTTAAGCGTTTTTATGTCTCTTGCCGGCACACCTTATTTTCCGAACTTAAAAAATAAAATCCTAATTCTTGAAGATATCGGTGAAAAAACATATCGCCTTGATTTAATGCTTGCACAACTTAAAATGCAAAAAAACTTTCATCAACTCAAAGCCGTCATTTTCGGAAAATTTGAAAATTGCCCGATTGCAGATGAAGGAGATGGAAGTGTTCAAGATATCCTTCAAAACTTTGCAAAAGATGTTAATTTTCCGGTTTTTTACAACTTTAATTACGGACACATAAAAAGCCGTTACATTTTACCAATCGGTCAAACAATTGTTCTTAATACAAATTGTTTAAACATTCCATCACATCGTAAAAAAATCTAATATTTAACGTATTCACAAAATTAACATATTTCAAAAAACCGCTCAAACCTTTTGCATTATAGGCCAAAATCAAACCGATAATCCATAAATTTGCACCGGGTAAAAACATAAAACAAAACTTATATCCAACCTTTGGTAAATCTGTTTGTTTATCATGAATTTGTGAAGCAACCGTATCTAAATGATAGCCTAATAAATAACCTAAAACGACACTAAAGATTATATTTTGGTTTAAAAAGAACGTAATGAAAACAAATACGAAAATAAAAATCGGAAAAAAATACGGCGCAATAACAATCAACCAATTCCCCTCGCCGACAAATCCCATTTCCCCGCCCGTATCATCAGGATTTAAGCGAATATTTTTAACCTTATGAAATGTTATTAAAGCAAAAAAAGCGTGTGTTAATTCATGTGCAATCACCTGCATCGATGTTCTAACGGATGCATCCATCATTGTTTTTGAAAAAACAAAAAAAATCAACCCGCAAAAAAGCGCAATCGTCTTTATATTTACCGGATCAAAATATCGAAATGACGCTAATAAAGCCGGCACACAAAAAATCATATACACCGCCACCGGCCATTTCAAAAAATCGATGATTTTATCTAAAAACAAAGAAATTTTCATCAATGATTATCCGACAACCATAAAGCGTTCACAAGTTTATTTTTTAAAAATTCTTCGTGATTTTTATTTTCATCATCAGTTGTCTTAAAATGTCGTGATTCATATATTTTTTGAACACTATGATTTTCAAACGTTTTATTCAAAGAATCATTTGCACTCTGAAAATTCATAGATGGTTCCGCACCGCCTAAAAGTTCCAAATAAACTTCGGATAAAAGCTCTGCATCCAAAAGTGCGCCGTGTTTTGTTCTTTTTGAATTATCAATATTAAAACGCCTGCAAAGCGCATCAAGACTGTTTCTCGCACCTGCAAATTTTGACTTTGCAATTTCAAGCGTGTCAACAACTTCATGTTTTTCAAGCGTGTCAAAACCACCGTGTTTTAGCTCATAATTGATAAATTTCATATCAAAATTTGCATTATGCGCCACCAACACACCGTCATCACCGATAAAATTTAAAAAATCGTAGGCAATTTCGGAAAATCTCGGATAATTTTTCAAAAAATCTGTCGTTAAACCATGAATCTTAACCGCTTCTTCAGGAACTTCCCGAATCGGATTGATATATTGATGATATGTTCGGCCCGTCGGAATATGGTTAATCAGCTCAAGTGCACCGATTTCAATAACCTTATCTCCAAGTTCAGGACTCAATCCCGTCGTTTCCGTATCAAAAACAATTTCTCTTAACATTTTTCAATTCCACCTATTAAATCCATCACAACATTTTTTAAAACAGTTTTATTTTGATTTGTATCAATCACAAAATCCGCTTTATGTTCAAAAAGCGCAAGACTTTGCTGTTTTTCGATAATATCATCAAATTCGTCTTTTGTAATCCGATCTCTTTTCATCACGCGCTTTTGTAAAACATCACGCGGTGCTTTCAACATTAAAACAAAATCAAAATATTTTTCAAGCCCCATTTGGTATAAAAGTGCACTTTGCACAAAACAAAACCCCTGTAAAAAACGATATTTTTCAACAGTTTCTTTCAATTTCAACACAAGATAAGGATGTGTTATACCCTCCAATTTCATTAAACTTTCTTTGTTTTTGAAAACAGAGCTTCTTAAAGCTTTCTTATCAAACACTCCATTTTTGAAACAATACGGAAAATTTTGCTCAATGACAGATAAAAATTGATCATTTTTATATAAATCGCGACACCAATCATCCATATCAAAAACAAGAAAACCCTGTTTTTGCAAGATGGCTCCAAGCGTTGTTTTACCGCTTCCGATAGCTCCTGTAATTCCGATAAACCTCATTTTTTTCCGATTTATACACAATTTGTTAACCTTTTGTGCATAAAATGCACATTTAAGTTAAAGTTTATCTTTTTATTCACATTTTTTAAAACAAATCAGACCACTTATAAACATGTTGATAAAATTTTCAACAAGCTGTGTATTTTGTTTATAATATCAATAACATTTTGTTTTATATCAATTTTTATTTTAGTTAAAATTTTAATAACTTTTGTAAAAAAAGTAATAAACAGTTTTCAATTCCCCATACAACAACAACATATATTTTAAATATTTTTTTTAGGGGTGCGGCTTTGTGCATATTTTTTTAAAAGTTTAAGCTTGACTTTCAAATAATACTTTGCTATATCCTTTTCAAGTTGTTCAACCAACTTTTAAAATTCTCAATTTATCAATCAAATTTCAATTAAGGTTTTTCATGTATTTAAAAGAATTAAAAGAAAAGTCGCCTAAAGAATTACTCACATGGGCAGAAGATTTAGGTATTGAAGATGCATCATCAATGCGTGTGCAAGATCTTGTTTTTGCAATTATGAACAAAATTGCCGATGATGAAAATGAACTCATTTTCGGTGAAGGAGTCATAGAGGTTTTACCTGACGGATTCGGTTTTTTAAGATCATCAAAATCGAATTATCTTGCAAGTCCCGACGATATTTACGTTTCACCGCAACAGGTCAAACGATACAGCCTGCGCACCGGTGATACGGTTGAAGGTGAAATCAGAGCACCTAAAGAAAATGAGCGCTATTTTGCTTTAACGAAAATCAACACGGTTAATTTTGAAGATCCTGAAAAATCAAAACTTCGCGTCAATTTTGATAACTTAACACCGCTTTACCCCACAGAAAAATTAAATTTTGACATCATTTGCGGTGAAAAAGATTATACAACCCGTGTGATTGACTTAATCTCTCCCCAAGGTAAAGGTCAGCGCGGGTTGATTGTTGCGCCGCCCAGAACCGGTAAAACCGTTATGCTTCAAAACATTGCACACGCCATTGCCGTCAATCATCCGGAAGTTTACTTAATTGTTTTGTTGATTGATGAACGTCCTGAAGAAGTTACCGATATGACACGTTCAGTCAAAGGCGAAGTGATATCCTCAACTTTTGATGAGCCCGCAACACGCCATGTTCAAGTGGCCGAACTTGTTATTGAAAAAGCAAAACGATTGGTTGAAACCAAAAAAGATGTTGTGATTTTACTTGATTCCATCACGCGTTTAGGTCGTGCATATAATGCCGTTGTGCCGTCATCAGGCAAGGTTTTAACGGGTGGTGTTGATGCAAATGCGCTTCAAAGACCGAAAAGACTTTTAGGTGCCGCGAGAAACGTTGAAGAAGGCGGATCACTGACAATCATTGCAACAGCTTTAATTGACACCGGTTCAAAAATGGATGAAGTTATTTTTGAAGAATTTAAGGGAACAGGTAATTCAGAAATTATTTTAGATAGAAAACTAACAGACAAGCGCCTGTTTCCAACCATTGACATCACGCGTTCGGGAACACGTAAAGAAGAGCTTTTGGTTGATAAAGCAACACTTTCCAAAATGTGGGTTTTGCGCCGTGTTTTAATGCAAATGGGCATCACGGACGGCATGGAATTTTTGCTTGATAAACTCAAAGTTTCCAAAGATAATATTGACTTTTTTAACAATATGAACAGCTAAAAAAATGGACGAGCGGCAAGAGAAAATCAAACAAGAAAGAATCAAGCAAATTGTTCAGGAGTTTGCCTTAAAAGCCGCTAATATGGACATTAAAACAAATCTTGCATTAACAAAACATCAGCTTGATTTGCTTAAAAAAATACATGTTTTAGCGGTCAACCGCGCCTTATCTGTTCCCGAAGTTTCAAAAGATCCGAGAAAAATAAGTTACTATGCCAACAAAGAGCTTAAAATAGGTGTTGTTTCGCTTTTAATGACACATGTTTTAATCAATCACCTTTCAAGTGCGAAATACACAGAAGAATTTTTGTTTGAAAATATTATGGTTTACACCGAAGATTCGTTTAAATACATCAAACTTGAAAACATTGAAGAAAAAATTTTCAAAAACGCAATATACGATGAAATTGTTTTTGATTTTATCATATATAGAACCCCAGGTAATCGCGGTATTAAATCTTTAAGCGATGAAAAAACATTTTCGCAAGGTCTTAAAAATTTTTACAAAGGTATGTCGCCGGTGAGCGAATTTTCCCGTTTTGAGCGTAAATATTTTGAAGAAAAACAGGCAAAAAAGAAAAACAGCATTGAAAGCGCTCAAACAGCTTTTCGTAATTCATTTGTTCAAAAAGTTGCCGAAGCTGTTGCAAAGCAACTTTTAGAAAAGCAAGATGCAACTGAAATTGCAAAACAACTGTTTGTAAACAAAGATTATCAAAAAGAAATCGAAAAAATCATAAGTGATATGCCGCTTTTTGAGCAAATTGAAAAAATTGAAAACAAAACATCTCGAGAGCTTGCAACAATTGATATAAAACAAAACAAAAACAATCAAGAAGATGATTTGGTTCAAATTATGTCCCAAATCCGTGCCATTGAGCAAAAAGAAAAATAAAAACGCTTGTCGATAAAGCGTAAAATCGGTTGAAAGTTGCACCAAAAAACTTAAAATAAATTCTTGTTATGGAAGATATCAAAGAATACAGCGTCAGTGAAATTTCGTTTGCCGTCAAAAGATGTGTTGAAACCAATTTCGGTTTGGTTAAAGTTAGGGGTGAAATTTTCGGTGCAAAAAGGGCCGATTCCGGCCATTGGTATTTAAGCTTAAAAGATGAAAATGCCGTATTATCTGCTGTTTGTTGGAAAGGTGTGGCGCTTTCGCTTCAAACAAAAATCGAAGACGGTTTAGAAGTTGTCGCAACAGGAAAAATCACAACATTTAACTTAAAATCTTCATATCAGCTTGTGATAGAAAAACTCGAGGTTGCCGGCACAGGTGCGCTCTTAAAACTTTTAGAAGAAAGAAAGCAGAAATACATCAAAGAAGGCCTTTTTGACTCGGCGCATAAAAAGCCATTGCCTTTTTTACCTCAAGTGATCGGTGTTGTAACATCGCCAACAGGCGCTGTCATACGCGACATCATACACCGCGTTAAAGATAGGTTTTCCTGTCAAATCATTGTTTGGCCGACACTCGTTCAAGGTGAAGGTGCAAGCCTTCAAATTGCAAACGCCATCAACGGATTTAACGCTGTTCAAAAAGAAGATAACATACCAAAACCCGATGTTTTGATTGTTGCGCGCGGCGGCGGCAGTTTGGAAGATTTGTGGGCGTTTAATGAAGAAGAAGTGATTCGGGCGGTTTACAATTCACAAATTCCCGTCATTTCAGCGGTCGGACACGAAACAGACACAATGTTGATAGACTATGTTGCCGATGTTCGTGCGCCAACCCCAACGGGTGCGGCTGAATTTGCTGTTCCGGTTAAATCTGAACTCACAACAAAACTTTCATCACTTGAATTGCGGCGTGTCAATGCTTTTGACCGCTATATGAGAATCTTAAAAGAAAAAATAGAAAATTTAAGTCTCGGTATTGTAAATTTGAAACAGATTTTAAATCAATATGAGCAGCGCCTTGATGATAAAATCGAGCGTTTTAAAAACAGTGTTCAGACTTACATTTTGTTTAAGAAACGAGATTTATCAAGTGTTGATTTAAAACCGTATTACATCAAAAATTTATTTGAAAAAAAGAAGCTTGAACATCAAAACTTATCATCAAGGCTTGAGTCGGTTTCAATTGAAAATGTTTTAAGGCGCGGTTTTGCGTGGGTTACGGACAGACACTTTCAAACAGTTTACAATGCGACAGATGCCAAGAAAAAAGGTGAATTAAACATTCGTTTTGTTGATGGAATCGTTAAAACAAAAATTGCGGAGTTAAGAGATGCGCGCCAGTTTGATTTGTTTGATGAGTAGCTTATTTTTTTGCTTAAACGCACATTCCATAGAGCTTTGCGGCAATTTAAGCCAAGGCGAACTGGTTGTTGTTAAAGATGGAAAAGACATTTTTCTTTTTGCATTGAGCCGAGATGAAACTTCGCCTTACCACTATCAAAACATTTCTTTTGATGTTCAAAAAACACAATGGGACGAGCAGTCTATTAAAGGCGTGGCGCAAAATAAAGTAACACCTTCAAAAAAAGACGAAGCCGAAATTTTACGCGAACAAAAAGACATCGGTGCGGCGCTAAAAACAAAAAGCGAAATGCCTTCAGATTTGAAAAAAGGCTTTATTTTGCCTGTTGAAGGTGTCATAACCGGTCATTTCGGTTATCGGCGCATTTTCAACGGCATCAAGAAAAATCCCCACAGCGGAACCGATATTGCCGCGCCCGAAGGCACACCCGTTAAAGCCTCCTCAGACGGCAAAGTTTTGCTTGCCGGCGGCAATTATTTTTACAGCGGCAATGTGGTCATTTTAGATCACGGCTACAATCTTCAAACAATTTATGCCCACTTAAAACAGGTTGCCGTTCAAAAAGGAGATGATGTCAAACAGGGTGATATCATCGGTTATGTCGGCAAAACGGGCCGTGCGACGGGTGCACATCTTCACTGGGGCGCAAGTGTAAATAACGTTCGTTTTCGCCCCCATTCGCTTCTTGATATCAACAACAAACCATGTCGGAGTTTTTAGATGTCGTTTTTTGAGCTTATCGGTCTTTCTTTTGTTCAGGGCTTAACCGAGTTTTTACCGGTCAGCTCTTCGGGACATTTAATTTTATTTTCAAAATTTTTTGCCTTAAAAGATGAAGGAATCGGCATAGATATTGCGCTTCATATCGGCTCGCTTTTTGCTGTGATGATTTATTTCAAGTTAGATATTTTTCAAATGGTGCGCGATGTTTTCAAATCAAAGTTCTTGCCTGATTTTAAGGTTTTCTTCAATAAACAGGCATATCTTTTGCTTATAGCGTCTGTTCCGGCACTCATTGTCGGTTTTTGGCTTCGAAATTTCGGAACGGATTTTTTAAGAAATCCGAAAATCATCGGCACGACAATTTTGTTTTACGGCATTGTGCTCTATGTCGCCGACAAGTTTTCAAAAGCCGAAAAAACGCTCAAGGAAATGGGCATTAAAGAAGCCTTTTTGATTGGGTTGGCACAATGTTTGGCGCTTGTTCCAGGCACAAGCAGGTCAGGCATAACCATCACGGCGGCGCGGTTTTTGAAAATAAACCGTGTTGATGCGGCAAAATTTTCAATGCTGCTTTCCCTTCCCGTCATTTTTGCTGCGGGCGCTCTGGAGTTTTATCGTCTGATTGTCGCATCACAAAAAATGGCTCTTATATTCAGTTTAGAATCAATTGTTTTATCTTTTGTTTTTTCATATTTTGCAATCTGTTTTATGATGCGACTGCTCAAAAAATGGACATATCTTCCTTTTGTGGTTTACCGTGTCATTTTAGGCTTAATTTTAATTTTCTTGTTTTAAGCTTTGTTTGTGGATTGTTGTCAAAGTTTGCTTTTTTTGATTTGAAAAAAGCATAAACTTAAAAAAAGAGGTGTAAAGTGGCATTAAACAACAACGCGGAATTTTACAAAAAAGTTTTAAGCAAAATCATTTTTGTGTTTTGCATTTCTTTTCTCATCATCTTAAATGTCATACGTTTTTCAAATCTTATCAACGAAAAAAAGGAACCGACACCCCAGCCTTTCAAAGCTTCAAAGTTTTTCTTTTCCATCAATTTTTTTGAGGCCAATCAAAAAGAAAGCCCTAAAATAGTTTTAATCGATTCAAACGGTTCAAACGCATATCTGAAAAGTGTTTTATATTTTTTGAAAAATAGAGAAAATTCAAGGATTTATTTTATAAATTGTGCACAAAATAAAATCATTTCAAAAAAAATGAACACTGTTTTTAAAAACAATTTAAGCTTGCCTTTTGAAGAAATTTTGTGTCATGAAAACAGCAATGAATATTTAAAATTTTTATCAAAAAAGAACAGTGTTCTTGTCTTTGCTTTAAGGCCGGAATACTTTTTAAAAAACAACATCATTTCTTTGGCTCAAACTCAAAATTTGGCGCCGAAGGTCAAAATAACAGAGGTTAAATATGCACATTAATGGTTACGAAATCAATTTAAGTGAAGAAGAGCTTGACTATATTTTGAGCAATCAAACCCGCAACATAGAACTTATCGGTCCTGATTTTGAAGCGTATAAATCGTTGTTTGAGTATGATAAAAAAGCCCTTTCACGCCTCATCTGCGCGTCAAAAATAATTGATGAAGTTGCCCTCATACAAGATCATCCGTTAAATCTTTTGTTAAAAGACGGCTTAAAAGAGGCCTCAAAAACGTCTGAATATGCAAAAAAGGCTTATCAGTTGTTTCAAAGTTTTCACGGTGTTTCGGGTTTCAACGGCATTTGCCCCGAACCGATTGAAATTTTTAAGAATGTGAAACCGTATAAGGGCAAAAATTTTTATCCGACAGATTTAAGCGTTCGTGAATTTCATCAAATTTTAATTCGTATGTTTGAGGCCGGAGAAATCGAAGATATTCAAAAGATTTTATCTTCACGCACAATGGTTCGGCGTTCAAAATCAGGCTTAAGAGCGATTGACTACACGTCGTTTTTTGCGCCGCAGTTTTCTCAAATTGCAAATGAACTTGAGCTTGCGGCATATCACACAACAGAAGAAGATCTTAAAGAATATTTATCATGGCAGGCGCAGGCATTTTTGCAAAACAATGAAGAGATGGACAGTCTTGCCGACAAACATTGGGCGCTTTTACAATCAGGCAACATTGAGTTTACCGTTTCGCGCGAAAATTATGAAGATGAGCTGACCGGCACGGTTTTTGAAAACGATGTTCTTAAAACACTCATTGAGCAACACAACATTGAAGTCAATTCAAAAGACACACTCGGTTGTCGTGTCGGTTTGATTAATCACGAGGGAACAGAGCTTATCTTAAAATCAAAAGACAGCCTGCCCTTTCTTGCTGAATTGATGCCCTATTGCGACCGATACACGCAAAATATCAAAACCGAAAATAATCAAACGATGGTTGATGTTGACTTAATGGTTTTAAGCGGCGATTATGCTTTTGCAAGAGGGGCAATCACAACGGCGCAAAATTTGCCAAATGACGACAAGCTTTCTGTTAAAACAGGCGGTGGCAGGCGAAATGTTTATCATCGTCAAGTTCGTTTTTCGACTGATAAAATGCGTGCGCAAAAGCTGCTCGATGCGCTTCTTGAAAAATCGTTTCATGCGTATTTTAAGGAAGAAACGATGCATTTTTTTGTTATCGGCCACGAAAACGGCCATTCTCTCGGGCCGGACAGCTCTTATAAATCGGCACTCGGCATATATGCTCACATCATTGAAGAAAACAAAGCCGACGTCATTTCCGTTGCTTTTATGGAAGATGTTGTCAAAACGTTTCACACATATACGTTTGATGAGCTTAAACAAATATACACCACATGGATAGTCAGCTTGTTTTTGAAAGCAAAACCCGTTCTTTCAAAACCGCACCGTATGGCCGAGCTGATTGAATTTAATTATCTTTTAGCCCATAACGTCATTTCTTTTAACGGTGAAAATAAGCTTAAAATAGATTTTTCTTTGGTCAATAAAACAATGAAATCTCTTTTAAGCGAAATCATTGAGGTTCAGCTTTCAAAATCACCCGAAAAAGCAAAAGCTTTTATTTCGAAATGGGGCCAATGGAGTGATGTTTCAGAGCACATTGCAAATGTTCAAAAAAGCTTGGGTGTCAAACCATACATCAAAATCATAACGAAATTTTAACAAAAGAGTGATATAATACCTTCCATAAACACATCAAAAGGAGTAAAATCATGTTTTCAAAAATACTTCACGGACAGTTTGAACTTAAAACAATGTTTTGGAAATACGGTGTTTGGGGTATGTTTTTGCTCACATTTATCACATACCTGTTGCGTATTTTTTTGGTTCATCAGCTCAAAGGCATGACACTCACATACTATTACATAAACGTTTTTTCGTTTATCAATATGAACAACCTGATTTTGTTTTTAACAATTTCATATTTCACCTTGTTTGCGGCAATGGTTTTTTATGCTGTCATTTTAACACTCGGCATTTTCAGAAGTTCGGCAGAATACGATAAAAGCACATGGCTTCGTCAGATGGCGCGCATTTTCATTTTGGTCATCATCTTTTTTGCCTTCAAAACGGTTTTGTAAAAAAAATAAGCGATAAAAACAAACACCTCTTGACGTTTTTCAAACAGATGTTTATACTTGCCCCTAAATTGTGAACAATTTAAGGAAAAGAGATGAGTTTTAAAAATTTAGGTTTAAGCGATCAAACGGTCAGAGCAATAGAAGAACAGGGCATTTTAACACCGACAACCGTTCAGGCAGATGTGATTCCGTCTGTTTTAGAGGGCAAAGACATTTTCACAATTGCGCCGTCGCGTTCCGGAAAAACATATTCGTATGTTATGCCCTTAATAGATATTATTGAGCAAAATCAAAACAAAAACATTTTAATTATAACGGCGGATTCATATCAAGCGGCAAATGTTTCTGACAGCTTTGCCGTTTTCGGCAAATACCACAAACAAAAAGACGACGTCAACGCATCAAGTGTCATCATTGCAACGCCTGATTTAATTTTAGATCTTGCGGTTGATGAAAAAGTTGAGCTTTCAAAAATCAACATTTTAGTTGTTGACGACATCAATTTAATCAAGAAAAAACACCAGCTTTCGAATCTGGAAAAAATTTTGGAAAAGCTGCCGTCAGATAAACAAAACATTGTGTTTACAAACCGCCGTTCAAAAGAAACGCAACTCATTTTGGATAAAATCTTAAAAACACCGACTGAAATTAAGGTTGATAAAAACAAAGAAGATGAAGTCGAGTCTTTTGAAGCGCAAAAAAAGGAAGCCCCCGTCTGCAATAAAGCCGATGCTTTAGACGATGAGGCTGTTGAGCTTTCAAAAAAATACCGTGTGTTTGGTGATAAGACGCCGCGCTTTTTGCTTATCAAAGGTGAACTTGCGCCAAAAGAAGCAGAATAAAAAATATCAAATAAAAAACATTTAGGAGAAACAGAGATGTCAGGACATTCCCAATTTAAAAACATTATGTATCGCAAAGGTGCGCAAGACGCCAAAAAAGCGCGTGTTTTTGCCAAACTTGCACGTGAAATCACGGTTGCGGCAAAATCCGGTATTCCCGAGCCGGATAAAAACCCCAGATTAAGACTTGCCATACAAGCGGCGCGTGCGGAAAGTATGCCCAAAGACAACATCGAGCGCGCCATCGCAAAAGCCACGCAAACAGCCGGCGGGGCAGATTTTGTTTTGATGCGCTATGAGGGTTTTGCGCCAAACAAAGCTGCCGTCATTGTTGAAGCTTTAACCGATAACAAAAACCGCACGGCAGGCAATGTGCGTACCATTTTCGGTAAACGCGGCGGTGCCATGGGTGAAACGGGCTCTGTTGCTTTTAACTTTGAAAGAATCGGCTTTATTCAATATCCCATCAGCGTTGCAAGCGGTGATGAAATGTTTGAAAGTGCTTTGGAAGCCGGCGCAAACGATGTTTTAACCGATGATGAATTTCACGAAATCGAAACCCTGCCCGATGATTTGTTTGCCGTAACCGAAGTTTTGGAAAAAAAGTTCGGAACACCATCTGCCTCCAGACTTGATTGGAAACCGACGGTAACTGTGCCGATTACCGACTTGGAAACGGCCAAAAAGTTTTTGGAATTCATTGACGCTTTGGAAGATGATGACGATGTTCAACATGTATATCACAACGCGGAAATTGATGAATCAGTTTTAAGACAGCTGGAGCAAGAATAGTTTGGTTAAAATTTTGGGTTTAGATCCCAGCCTTTCCTCAACCGGTTGGGGCATTATAGAGGCAAAAGACAACCGCTTAAAATACATCGTGGACGGTTTTATCAAAACAGATCCGAAAACGCCGATCGAAGAGCGTCTTGCGCTTTTGTATGAAAAACTTTGCAGCGTCATTGAAACGTATAGGCCCGATGAAGCATCAATTGAGGAAATTTTCTTAAATGAAAACCCAAGCTCAACCATCAAACTTTCCGAGGCGCGCGGTGTTGTCATTTCTGCGGTCGGAACACACGGTTTGCCCTTATACGAATATGAAGCACGCAAAGTTAAAAAAGCGCTGGTCGGAACGGGTGCCGCTCTTAAAAATCAGGTTGAAACAATGGTTAAAGTTTTGCTTGTCGGTTGCAAGCCAAAAAACAACGATTCGTCAGACGCGTTAGCCATTGCCATCACGCATGCGCATCACCGCACCACACGGCAAATTTGAAAAAATATCTTGTAATTTAAAAAATAGAGGCCATACTAAAAAACAAAGGAGATAAAACAATGAAGAAAGCTCAAAGCGTCAAAGAATTTGTTGAAAGAATTGACAGCGCCAAAAAAGTCAACCCGAAAGATTTATCGTCGGATCAGGATTTAACGATTGCGATTATGAACTTAATTTCAATTGAAGAACACCTCATGTTTTCCGGTGCCAAAACGGGAAAAACCTCGTTTTATGATTTAATCGAAGAAATAAGAGAAACACGCAAAAATCTTATGCAAAAAGTCATTCCCTCGTATGAAGGCGAGGTTTGGTGCATTTCAAAACATCTGCTTGCAACATCAATGCGCTTAATGGAAGTCGGCACAAAGCAGCAAAGCCTCGGCAACAAAGAGCAAGCTTATGCGCTTTTTAACAAAGCTTATGATATGTATTGCTTGTTTTGGGGCTTAAATATGAATATGCTCTCGGTTGAAAACACCAAATGGGTTGAAGACAGTGTTGAAGATGTCAAAAAAATTGCCGATCAAATCAGCGCTTCCGTTGTTTTGAAAGAAGAGCCGGCGCAAAAAAAGCCGCAAGGCGCGCTTGCAAAGATGAAGGCTTTTGTTCGAAAAGCCGTTGATTGCTGTATTGAATAAGAACAGAAAAATGGAACAAGACAAAGCATTTACTAAAAAGTTGTATCAAGCGCTTTCGTTTGCTGTCAATCATCACGGCAAAGTTTATCAGGTGCGAAAATCAACCAACATTCCCTACATTATTCATCCGGTCGGGGTGATGGAAATTTTGCTTGAATATACCGACGATGTTGAAATTATCCAAGCCGGCATTTTACATGACATTTTAGAAGACACCGAAGGTACCGAGCAAGAAATCGAACAGGCCTTTGGAGTGCGCGTTAAAAACCTTGTTGTCGGAGCTTCCGAGCCAAATCACGATACGCTTGATTGGCAGTCGCGCAAAGAGCACACCATCAGCGAAGTGTCCAAATCAGCCGATTTTGACACCCTTCTTGTCATCTGTGCCGATAAACTCCATAATTTTAAGACAATTATCAGCGACTATGAAAAGATGGGTGAAAAGGTGTGGCAAAAATTTCATCAAGGCAAAGAAAAACAGCTTTGGTATTATTCTCAAATGGCAAAAGCCATTTTAAACCGCTATCCCGAAAACAAACTGTTTCAAGAGTTTTATCAAACTGTTGAAAATTTTAAGAAAAGCCTTTGAGGCGAATATATTTCAAGCAATTTATTCGCTGCTTGCTTTTTTATAACACCTGCAATGACAAATACCGTCGCGTTCAATGTCGCTTTTGCAAAGCTCGGAAATACAAAAGCGTTTTTCGTTCTGTCCGTCGCACGGGCATCTTTTCCACGCTTTGTCGCCAAACATCATTGTTTTTGCGCGTGCAATTTTTTGAATGTTTTCGGTTGGTTCATAACCAGCTTTTTTGCAGTTTTGAAGCATTTTTTCTAAAATCGTCGTCATTTTTTCAGTTCCTTATTTTCAAGCTTGAAGAGCAAATTTTCAAGCTCAGTATAGTTCGTGTATGTCAAAATAATACGTCCCCTGCCCGTCGGGCTGAAAATCATACGCGCTTTAACGCCGTATATTTTTTCGAGGTTCTGCTCAATTTCCGTAATGGCTTTATTTTCTTTTTTCGGTTTTTTCGGCCAAGTATGTTCTTTCACACGCTTAACCAAATTTTCCGTTTGCCGAACATTTAAGTCTTTTGAGATAATGTGCAAGGCCAAATTTTCGGCATCTTTCAGGCCGACAAGCGTTCTTGCATGCGAAGCGCTGATTTTGCCTTTTGCAACCAAATCCTGAACGCCTTGAGGCAGCTCTAAAAGCCGCAATGCGTTTGAAATATAACTGCGCGATCTGCCGACAGATTTTGAAAGCGCATCATGAGTATATTGATATTGGTTAATCATCTTGTTAAAACCGCTTGCTTCTTCAATCGGGGTTAGGTTTTGACGAATGATATTTTCAATAAGCGCAACTTCAAAAGCCTCGGCATCGCTCAAATCTTTTTCAATCACCGGAACGCTTTGAAGACCGGCTTTAAGCGCCGCACGAAAACGCCGTTCGCCCGCAACAATTTCAAACTTGCCATTTTTCGGCCGAACCAAAAGAGGCTGTAAAACACCTTTTTCTTTAACAGATTGCGTCAACTCATCTAAACTTTGTTCATCAAAAGTTTGACGCGGTTGAAAAGGGCAGGGCTCAATTTTTGAGAGCGCAACTTCTTTAACGCTGTTTTTTTCATCATCGGTCAGTTTTTTGATGTCAAATTCTTCGAAATCGTCGCCGAACAACGCATCTAATCCGCGGCCTAAACCATGCTTTGTTTTGTTTTCCATTTCAAATTTCTCCCTGTTT
This sequence comes from Alphaproteobacteria bacterium, assembly GCA_017445475.1. Lineage (GTDB taxonomy): Bacteria > Pseudomonadota > Alphaproteobacteria > RF32 > CAG-239 > UBA1254. The sequence goes on along the minus strand of JAFSUB010000025.1, from coordinate 100,949 downwards.
TTGTAAAACTTCTTTTGCAAGGCTGATATAACTTTGTGCCCCAACGCTTTTGAAGTCATAAATCATAATCGGTTTACCGTGCGATGGTGCTTCCGAAACACGCACATTTCGCGGAATAACGGTTTGATAAACCAAATCGCCGAAAAATTTTCGCACATCTTTTTCAACCATAAAGCTCAAATTGTTGCGCCTGTCAAACATTGTCAAAACGATGCCGTCGATTTTAAGCGCCGGATTAAAACTTCTTTTCACACGCTCGATGTTTTTCATCAAATCGGCAAGCCCTTCCAAAGCCAAAAATTCACATTGCAAAGGCACAATAACGGAATTTGCGGCGCAAAGGGCGTTTATAGTGAGCAAATTAAGCGATGGCGGACAATCAATCAAAACATAGTCGGTTTTACTCTCCAGCCTCATTAGAGCGGCTTTTAAAATTTTCTCACGGTTTGGCGCGCCGATAAGCTCAACTTCGGCAGCGGCTAAGTCGGGTTTTGCCGGCACAATATCAAAAAGCGGCACGAGTGTCGATTTTAAGACGTCTGTAACATCGGCATTTCCAAGCAAAACATCATATATTGAAAATTCAATTTTGTTTTTGTTCAAACCGAGAGATGTTGTCGCATTACCCTGCGGGTCCAAATCAACAAGAACAACTTTTTTACCAATAGCTGCCATAGCCGTTGCAATGTTGATTGCCGTTGTTGTTTTGCCCACCCCGCCTTTTCTGTTTGTAACCGCGATTGTTTTCATTTTTTCTTCCTCAAATTTGAAACAAGCAAAATCACACCTTCGGGCTGAACAGTATTTTGCACCACATCACAATCGAAGGTCCAAAATTTTTTTGCCTCAAAGAGTTCCTGATAAAAACTTTTGCCCTTCGGTAAAATTTGAACAGTGTTCATTTTTAAGAGAGGATGTGTCAAACCAAACAGTTTGTTGAGTTCTGCGACAGCGCGTGCTGTGATAACATCTGCTTTGATGTTTTTCAAATTTTCGGCGCGCGCGTTCAAAATTTGAACATTTTTCAGTCCGAGTGTTTGTTTAAGCTCATTTAAATACACTGTTTTTTTTGTGATACTTTCAATCAACATAAACTTCAAATCGGGTCTGTTTTCAAGTGCCCATACAGCCATCACAATGGCCGGAAAACCGGCGCCCGAACCGATATCATAAACCGTTTGTGCTTGGCTTGGCAAATATTGGCAGAGCTGATACGAATCGGCAATATGCCTTTGCCAAACGTCTTTAAGCGATGACGGGCTGACCAAATTCATTTTTGCCTGCCAAGCCTCTAACACATTGACATAGCGTGATAAAAGAGAAAATGTTTCACGTGAAACATCAAATTGCTTCAAAAAATCTTCCATGCTGATTTTATACAACAGCAATGCGCCGATATAAACCGCATTTAAAAGTTATGAACAAAGTTTTTTAAGCTTATTTTTTGATATAGCCTAAAATAGCAATAATTGCTGCGGGTGTCATTCCGGGAATTCGTGAGGCTTCGCCGATGGTTGAAGGTTTAACTTTCAAAAGTTTTGAAACAACCTCACGCGACAATCCGCCAATGGCGTTGTAATCTATATCTTCTCTGATTTTTAAGTTTTCGTCTTTTTTGAAAACCTCAATATCGGCCATCTGTCTTTTAATATAACCGGCATAAGACGATTCTATTGCAAGCTGTTCAAAAACTTTTTCATTGAAGTTGTTGATTTTAGGAAATATTTTAACGATTGTTTCACGTGAAACATTGTTGTAGCCCATCAGGTTGAACAGTGTTCTTGCCGTGCCGTCGTGATGAATGTTGACACCTTCTTTTTGAAGCAGGTTGTGGTCGATTTTTGTGCTTGAAGCGTATGCGCGCAGAGCTTCAATCTGTTCTTTTTTGTTTGCAAATTTTTTATAGCGCTCATCTGAAACCAAACCAACGTCGTAACCTTTTTGCGTCAAACGCATGTCCGCATTGTCCGCTCTCAAATAAAGGCGATATTCCGAGCGCGATGTAAACATTCGATACGGTTCGTCAACGCCTTTGGTAATCAGGTCATCAATCATCACGCCGATATAAGCCTCGCTTCGGTCAATCGTGAGCTCTTTTTGCGCACCCAAAGCTTTAAGCGCCGCATTCGCGCCTGCAACCAAACCTTGTGCTGCCGCTTCTTCATAGCCGGTCGTGCCGTTGATTTGTCCTGCTAAAAAGAGGCCTGAAGCTTTTTTAACCTCAAGCAGACGATTGAGCTCTTGCGGATCAACGAAGTCATATTCAATGGCATAAGCGGGGCGCAAAATCTCGACATTTTCAAGCCCTTTAATGGTGTGTATGAACGCGTCTTGCACATCTGCGGGAAGCGATGTCGAAATGCCGTTCGGATAAACAACATTTGTTGTCAGCCCTTCCGGCTCAAGAAAAATTTGATGCGATGTTTTGTCGGCAAATTTCACGAGCTTGTCTTCAATGCTTGGGCAATATCTCGGCCCGACACCGGTAATTAAGCCTGAAAACAAAGCGCATTTTGAAAAATTATCACGAATGATTTGATGTGTTTTTTCGTTTGTGTGTGTGATGAAACACTCAATTTGTTTGGGCGCAAAATTTTCGGTTAAATAAGAAAAAGGTTCGGGTGTTTCATCGCCTTCTTGCGGTTCTAAAATGCTCCAGTTAATTGTGTTGCCGTTAAGTCTTGCGGGTGTTCCGGTTTTGAGCCGCCCCAAGCTCAACCCAAGCGCTTTAAGCGACGGTGTTATGCCGCTGCAAGCCGCATCGCCGAATCGGCCGCCGGCGGTTGTTTGATGTCCGACAAACATCACACCGTTTAAGAATGTTCCCGTTGTCAAAACAACAGCTTTAGCCTCGATTTTTTCACCGTTTGAAAGCACAACGCCCTGAACGTTATTGCCGCTTAAAATCAAACTTTCAGCGGCACCTTCAATGAGGTCAAGATTATCTTGTGCCAAGATAAGGGAAAGCATATTTTTTTTGTAAAGTTCGCGATCTATTTGAGCGCGCGGTCCGCGAACCGCCGGCCCTTTTGAGGCGTTAAGCATACGAAACTGAATGCCGGACATATCAGCGGCCTTTCCCATTAAGCCGTCAAGCGCGTCAACCTCGCGCACCAAATGTCCTTTGCCCAAACCGCCGATTGCCGGATTGCACGACATTTCGCCCACGCTTGAAACTTTGTGCGTGATTAAAGCCGTATGTGCACCAAGGCGCGCCGCGGCCGCCGCCGCTTCAACGCCGGCATGCCCGCCGCCGACAACAATGACATCATAAAAAGTTTTCATTTTCTCGTCCTAATTGTTTGGCATATCATATGCGATAATTGATAAATTTCAAGAAATAAATTTGTGTCTTTTTGTTTGCTTAATCTTATTTTTTCCAGAAAGATTTTGTGAAAATAACCAAAACGGTCATAATCTCCAAGCGCCCTAAAAGCATTGCCGCCGATAAAACATATTTTGCGGGCGTTGAAAAGAAAGCATAATTGCCCGACGCGCTGATAGATGCCGCTGCTCCGGGGCCCGTGTTTGTTACGGTTGAAACAGCTGCGGCAAGTGAGATTGAAAAATCATATCCCATTAAGTTGAGCAGAAGCGCAACGGCGGCAATTGTGGCTAAAAACGAGAAAATATACACAAAAACAGAATTAACGGCTTTGTCGGCAATCGGGCTTTCACCGATTTTAACGGGCACAACTCTGTTTGGCTCAATTGAGGAAACAAGAATTTTGTTAAAATATGATTTCAAAACCTGCCACCGCATCACTTTTATTGAGCCTGTTGTTGAGCCGATACACCCGCCGTGAAGCGACAAGAGCGCAAAAAAGACCGCTGTCCACGCGCCCCAATCAAGGTAATCGGCCGAAGAAAGCCCCGTGGTCGTCATTGTGGATATAACGTTGAAAAGAGCCAGTCGAACAGCGGTAAAAAAGTTGATGTGGTTTGAAAAACTTAAATAAAGCGCAATAAACAGGCTGAACCAAAACACAGATTTTAAAAAATATCTGATTTGTCCCAGCCGAACCGGCTCAAACTCGTGCTTTTTGAACAAAATGATGTAAAATGTCATCGGAAGCGCGCCTAAAACCATAAAAAACGCAACAACCATTTCAATTAAGGCGCTGTTGTAATAGGCAATCGAGGCGTTTTTTGTTGAAAAACCGGCCGTTGACACAACCGACAAAGCGTGATTGAGGGCGTCAAAGCGCCCCATGCCGCAAAAGTAAAGGCAAAGAGAGCAAAGCAGAACAAGCGATAAATAAACCCCGATAATCCATTTTGCAACGTCGATGAATTTTGGCATTAACTTGTCGTTTGTGTCGCTGTTTTCACGGGCAAACATCTGCATACCGCCGATGCCCAAAAACGGCAACATCGCCACAGCAAAAATGACAACGCCGATGCCGCCCAAACCGTTGAGCATGGAGCGCCACAACAAAACCGAACGCGGCAGGCTTTCAATATCTTCAATAACCGTTGCACCTGTGGCCGTTACACCGGAAACACTTTCAAACAGGGCTGAAGTGATGTTGCTTAAAGCTCCCGTTAAAATAAGCGGAACGGCAGAAAAAAGCGCGACCGACACCCAGCAAACAAAGGTTATTAAATAACCCTGTCGAAGCGAAATTTTTTCGATTTTGACTTTGTTTGAAACAAAAAGCGACAATCCGATGAAAATTGTTGCAAGAGAAGCACTCAAAAACGGCGACCAAAGGGCTGTTTTTTCGTATAAATCAAGGCCTGCCGGAACGAGCATACTTACGCCCAAAACACACAGGATAAAGCCGTCTATCATTAAAACCGGTTGCCACATTTTTGTTGCCTATAATGCAATGTTGTCCGCCATGCCGGCGTCAACCATATTTTGATTGATGCTGCGCCCGTTTGTAAAACAGACACCGGTTGCAACGCCGTCTTTGGTGAGTGCGACAATCCGGCAGCTGATTTTTTTGCCGTCGATTAAATCTCTCAAATATTGTCGGGCTTTGGAAAAGTTGTGTTTGATTGGGTCTGTGTAAATGCCGTATAGATAAAGATATGTGCCGGCAACATAGATTTCGTTCGGACCGTAGACAATAACTTCACCCGTGATAATCTCGGGTGTTGGAAGGTATGTTAAACCGAAGCCTTCAACTTTTTTATAAAAATCTGTTTCTTTTTTTGAGGGTGCCGGAAGAGGCTCAGCCTTTTGAGGGGGTAAGATGGGGGCAATCGGGGCAGGAGCCTCTGTTGAAAGTTTTTGTTTTTCAAAGGGGTGTCTTTGAGCTTCGTTTGAATCGGGTTTTTGAATGTTCCAAACCATATATTTTTTTGTCGGCAAAACCGGTTCTTGTTTTTTTGTATGTTCGCTTTCATCTTGAATTTGGCCGCTTGCAAGCGATTGTTGTTTGGCTTTTGAAAGCGTGAAAACCTTTTTAAACGAGTTTAATTTTTGCTCGGCATCTATTTTTTCGGTTTGGCTTAAAAGCACTTTTTTAATAAATTCCACATCTTCTTTCGGGCTTTCAAGGGAGGCTTTCGTTAAATACCAACTTGGAATTTGCGAAAACGGAACACGTTTGAAAAGCGCAAATGCAACAAGCAAAAAAAGAACAACGAAAAGATAGGCAAAAAAGCGCAACGGGTGGCGCAAAGGATAGGTCAGAAAAAGGAAAATTTTGTGTAAAAATTTTGAAAATCCTTTAAGTTTCAGGTCTTTGATAAAATCTGTTTTCATGGTTGCGTGCTCCCGTATTTTGTTTTAAGTTCAAGCGTCCTTTCGGGGGAGATGCGTTCAAACAAAGGCTCTCCGACTTCAAAAGAATGTCCTTCTTTTAAAAATTCAATTTGCTTTGAAACATCAAAATCTTTCAAATCGGCATCGCCGAGGTTTAAGCTAAAAGCTTGAAGCATTTTTTCTGCGGTTTGAGGCGTAATCGGCGCGCTTAAAAGTGCAAAAATGCGTATCAGATTGGCGCAAACGCGCAAAATGGCTGCCGCACGATTTTCATCTTCTTTAATGACAGTCCATGGCTCGGCGGCGGTGATGTAGTTGTTGCCTTCAACCCAAATGGCGCGCAGTTCGCTTAAGGCTTTTCGAAATTCAAGCGCGTTCATATATTTGAAATAACGGTCAATATGATTTTGAACTGTGTTCAGCATTGTGTTTTCAAGCTCTGTCGTTTTGCCGCCCGCAGGAATTGTGTTGCCGAATTTTGAGGCAGTCATTTTTAAAACACGCGAAACAAAATTTCCAAGAACACCGTTCAAGTCTTTATTTATCACGCTTGCAAACAAATCAAAAGAAAAACTTGAATCAGAGCTTTCGGGGATATTGCTCATCAAAAAATAACGCCAATAATCGGCTTCAAATTCTTTGATGGCATCTTCGGCAAAAATACCTCTGTTTTCCGATTTTGAAAACTTGCCGCCTTCATAAGTTAAATAGCTGAACCCTTTTAAGATATCAACTTTTTTGTAATTTTCGCCTGTGCCTAAAAGCGTTGCGGGAAACGTGATGGCGTGATACGGCACATTGTCTTTGCCCATAAACTGCACATAGTAAACGTCATCGCCCGTAAGCCACCAATCTTTGAAGTTGCGCTCATCGGGTTTTTCATCTGCCCATTGTTTTGTGATGCCGAGATATCCTATCGGTGCATCAAACCAAACATAAAAAACCTTATCTTCATAGCCCTTTTTCGGCACACTAAAGCCCCATTTCAAATCACGCGTAATGCAACGTGGCTCTAGGCCTTCTTTGAGCCATTTCATCGCAATCGAATACGCCACATCAGGCCAAAAAGCCTCTTTGGACTTGAGCCATTCTTTGAGTTTCGGTTCAATTTTCGGCAAGCTTAAAAACAGATGTTTTGATTCTTTAACCTCTAAATTTGACGAGCCGGAAATGGTGCTTTTTGCGTTGATTAAATCTGTCGGTTCTAAAACTTTTGTGCAGTTTTCGCACTGATCGCCGCGCGCCTTTTCATAGCCGCAATAAGGGCAAGTTCCGGTAATGTAGCGGTCTGCCAAAAACATTTTATCGTCGTTTGACCAAATTTGTTTGACCGCTCTTTCTTCAATGAAACCATTTTTATTAAGAGCCTCAAAAATTTCATAAGTCATCTCGCGGTTTTGCTTAGATGAGGTGCGGCCGAAACAATCAAACGACAAATTAAAATCATGATAGGTTTGACGATGTCTTTGATGATTCATCTGGCAATAATCTTCCACGTTCATGCCGGCTTTTAAGGCGCCGACTTCGGAGGTTGTGCCGTGCTCGTCCGTTCCGGCGATGTATAAAACCTCGTGTCCTGTCATTCGCATAAACCTTGCGTAAACATCGGAAGGAAGCAGGCACCCGACCATATGTCCCAAATGCGGGACACCGTTAATATAAGGCAAAGCTGATGTAACAAGTATTTTAGACATTATAAAATTATTCTCCGTTTTTATGATTATTGTTTTTTTTTATATTATGCGATTTTTTATAAACATCAAGCATATTTTAAAAATAACAAAATCCGGCGGAAAATATTTTTAAGGATAAAAGCGTGTTGTTGATAAACGCTTTTTTGAGTTGTTTTCATAAAGGGCAATTTGTAAAATGCTTTTGAAGGGAAAAGGAGAAATGTCATGAAAAAAGTTACCGTTATCGGTGCTGGTTTGGTCGGTTCTACGATTGCTTATACTTTAATGCTTAAAAATTTGGCGGATAAAATTGCCCTTGTTGATGTTGATGAAAAAAGGGTGCGTTCCGAAGTGCTTGATTTGCGGCACGGACACGCGCTTTTGAGCCATGCCGATGTGGTGGCGGGAACATATCAAGATTGCAAAGACAGCGATTTGGTGATTATTACCGCAGGGCTTGCGCGCAAAACCGGCGAAACGCGGCTTGATTTGCTTTATAAAAACAAAGCGATTATGCAAAGTATTTGCAAGCAAATCAACAAAAGCGGTTTTAACGGTGTGGCGCTTGTTGTTTCAAACCCTGTCGATGCGCTGACAAATGTGGCGGCAAGTGTGCTTAAGGTTAAAACAAACAAGGTTTTCGGCTCGGGCTGCGTTGTCGACAGCTCGCGCTTTAAGGCGCTTCTTGCCGAGCGTTTGAAAGTTGACGTTAAAAATATCAGTGCGAATGTTGTGGGCGAACACGGCGAAAATATGGTTTTGGATTTTGAGGGTATCAAAGTTAACGGTAAAAAATATGTTTTTACTCAAAAACAAAAAAATGAGCTGACAAAGGCTGTTCGCACAACAGGTATGCAGATTATCGAAGGAAAGGGCAAAACTTATTACGGCATTGCGTTAAGTGTTGCGGCGATTGCGCGCGCCGTTTTGAAAAACAAGCCCGCCCTTTTGAGTGTTTCGGTGCCAAACAAAAACAAAGAAGCGGCCGTTGTGATGATGGCAAAGGTTGACGCCGGCGGTTTGAATTTGAGCAAGCAAGGAAATGAAATATGAAAGATTTGACGGCACGTTTCGGGTTTTTGGGCGCACTTTCGCCTTCGGTTACGCTTGCCTTAGCGGCACGTGCCAAAGAAATGAAAAAGCAAGGCAAAGATGTTGTGTCGATGTCGGTGGGCGAACCTGATTTTGACACACCGCGCGCCATTAAAGATGCCTGCATTAAAGCCTTAAATGAAGGCAAAGTCGGGTATGTTGCCTCGTCGGGATTGCCTGAGCTTAAAGAAAAAATTGTGCAAAAATTTAAGGCAAACGGAATTGAAACAAGTGCGGAAAATATTGTTGTGTCAACAGGGGCGAAGTTTGCGCTTTTTGAGGCAATTACGGCCTTATGCACCGAAAGCGACGAAGTTGTGGTTTTTGCGCCTTATTGGCTTTCGTATGTCGAGATGATTAAGGCCTCCGGTGCAACGGTTAAGGTTGTGGAGACCTTCTTAAAAGATGGGTTTGAACCGACAAAAGAAGCGCTTGAAAGAGCAATAGGCGAAAATACGAAATTGATTATCGTTAACTCGCCGAACAATCCGACAGGAGCTGTTTACAGTAAAAAAACGCTTGAAATGATTGCAGATGTTGCCGTTTCAAAAAACATTATGGTGCTTTCCGATGAGATTTATGAAAAATTGATTTATGACAGCTCAAAACCGCATATCAGTATTGCCTCGCTGAATAAAAAAATTGCCGATTTGACGATGACGGTTAACGGATTTTCAAAAGCGTATGCGATGACCGGGTGGCGGCTTGGATATGTGAATGCACCTTTGTGGCTTTTAAGGCGCATTTCTTCGCTTCAAAGCCATGCAACAAGCAACGCAACAACGTTTGTGCAATATGCCGGAATTGCCGCGCTTGAAGGCAGAGCGGGCGATGATGTTTTGAAAATGATTGAAACTTTTGCAAACCGGCGCAAGCTTATTTGCAGGCTTTTATCGGAAATCAAACAAATTGATTTTTGCGTGCCGAGCGGTGCGTTTTATGTTTTGTGCGATGTGTCAAAAACAGCCTTGAGTGCTGATGAATTTGCCGCGCGGTTGCTTGAAGAAAAGCTTGTTGTTGTAACGCCCTGCGCTTCGTTCGGGGCGCCGAGGTGCATCAGGTTGAGCTATGCCTGTGATGAAAAGGCAATCAAAACGGCTCTTTTGCGCATTAAACAATTTTGCGAGGGTTTGAACAACAACGAACACCGGTAAAAAAAGAGTTTTTTTGAAAGGATTGACAATGAAAGACTTATTTGAAGAAATAAATTACGATAATTTGATTAACAAACATCTTTTGGGTGTTGTGCACGACGCACTCGAAATTGCCTCAAAACAAGGCTTGCCTGCACAAAACCACTTTTATTTGACTTTTAAGACATCAGATGAAGGGGTTAAAATTCCGAAAATGCTTAAAACACAATATCCTCAAACTATGACGATTGTGTTGCAACATCAGTTTTCAAACCTTGTTGTAACGGACGAAAAGTTTTCGGTTGAGTTGGTTTTCGGCGGTGTGCCTTATACGCTTGTTGTGCCGTTTGCTTCAATTATTTATTTTGCCGATCCGTATGCCAAGTTTGGTTTGAGCTTTGAACCGAGCGAACCTCCTTTACGGCTTGAGGATATTGATGTTGAAAAGAAAAATTCGAGCTCAAAAAAAGCCGAGGTGATTTCTATTGACAGTTTCAGGAACAAAAAATGAAAAAAATATCGGTTTTGATTGCAAAGCGTCATACGACAAGTTTGAGTTTGGAAGAAGAGTTTGTTGCCGCCTTAAAGGAAATTGCGCATGCTCAAAACAAAAGTGTCAATGAGCTTATCACGGAAATTGACGGCGCAAGAAAAAAACGCAACCTTTCAAGCGCGGTGCGTGTTTATATTTTAAGCCAATTTCAAAACAGGCAATCTTAAACCAAAAAATGAAAACAGGCCTTTTGACAGCTTTCGGCAAAGTTTTTTGAAATCGGGCGTTTGACTTCAATCGGCAGATATGTTTTGCCGTCTTTTTCTTCAAAAGGATAGAGCAGAAAATCGGCGCGGCCGGTTTTGTCGCGGTATAGTGCAACAAAAAGTTTGTCATCGGGAATGTTTTCCTGTCGCTGTTCTTGATAGCAATCAAAAATATAGTTTTTATAAAACGTTTCAAAATCGGGGTGCCACATCGTTTTTAAAAAACGGTCTTCGTCGGTTTGGTAAAATACATAATCTTCCTTTGCGCCGAAAGATGAAAGCAAAATATACATCATGACGGGGTAAAAAAGCTTGTGCTCTTTTTTGACCGCGTCAATCGAACCAGTAACGTCAAATTCTAACCTTTTCATAAGGATATCTCATAAAACCTGTTGATTAAAAAAAGGTAAAAAAGTTGCATTGCAAAAAAAAATATGATATCACGCCGTTAAATTTTCAACAAAGATAACCATATTGCTTTTTTGTAAAGATGATACAAGATTTAACAAAAGGTTCGCCTTCAAAACTGATTGTGATGTTTGCTTTGCCGATTTTAATCGGTAATCTGTTTCAGCAGCTTTACAGCATTATGGATATTTTGATTGTGGGGCGATTGATTGGTGTGAACGCTTTGGCGGCCGTTGGGGCGACCGCACCGATTTTTTTTGTGTTTTTGCTTATCTCTTTCGGTTTTACGGGCGGTTTGACGGTTGTTACAGCGCAGCGTTTCGGGGCGGGAGATGTTACAGGTGTTAAAAAATCGGTTACGCATGCGCTTATGGCAAGCATTGTTTTGTGCTTTTTAATGACGTTCACGCTTGTTTTGTTTTTGCCCTTTCTTTTGAAAATTATGAACGTGCCTGAAGAAATTATGCATGATGCATACGTTTTTATGAGCATTTTGTCATTTGGGCTTGTGATGATTGTGTTTTATAACCTTTTATCGGGTTTTGTGCGTGCTTTGGGAGACAGCAAAACGCCGCTTTATTTTTTGATTTTTTCAACGCTTTTGAATATCGCGTTTAATTTTTTGCTGATTTATTGTTTGAAAATGGGGGTTGCCGGTTCGGCGCTCGGCACGGTTTTGGCGGCAAGTGTGGCGCTAGTTTTGTGCGGTGTTTATGTGTGGTTTAAGTTTCCGATTATTCGCGTCAAAAAAGCAGATTTTAAATATGACGGGAAAATTTTGCGTGCGCAGCTCAAAATTGCCCTTCCGATGGCGCTTCAGTTTTCGGTTTTATCGCTCAGTATGATGGTGATACAAAGTGCGTGCAATAGTTTTGGTGCCGATGTGATTGCCGCTTTTACCGCCGCACTTCGAATTGAGCAGCTTGCAACCCAACCGCTTTTGGCGCTTGGTATGACGATGGCAACGTTTTCGGCTCAAAACTGGGGTGCCGCGAAGATTAAAAGAATTAGGCAAGGGGTGCGCTTTTCTGCCTTTTTATCGCTTGTTTTCAGTTTGTTTGCAACGCTTTGTGTTCGCTATGTGGGGCGCGGTATGATTTCTGTCTTTTTGGCGGAAGACAACGCGTTTATTGTTCAGGTTGGAAAGTCGTATTTATCTATCAGCACAATGTTTTATTTTTTTCTTGCGATGATTTTTATTTTTCGAAACACCTTACAAGGAATGGGCAAAGCCGTTATTCCGCTTGTGGCAAGTTTAACCGAGCTTTTTATGCGCTCAATTGCGGCAATTTTTCTTGCAAGAGTGATGGGTTATGAAGGGTTGTTTTATGCATCGCCTGTTGCGTGGGTTGGGGCGATGGTTGTGGTGAGCGTGGGGTATGTGATGTCGGTTAAACATATCAAAACAAAAAAATCAACCGTGTATTTTAAGAAAAACAGGCATCAAATTCACTTAAAAGCTGCGATGAGCACAACGCAACAAACACCTGTTGAATAATCAAAACAAAGCTGGACAATGAAAAAGCGCCTGTTATAGTGGTGATTAAAGGAGAAAACACATGAAAGAGGCTTCGCTTTGTATTGTTAAAGATGAAAAAAACAATCGGTTTTTGATGATTAAACATCATCGGGGAATCAACAAGGGGTTCGTTAATTTTTCGGGCGGGAAAAGAGAAGAATGCGATGCGGATATGAAAGCCTGTGCCGTGCGCGAAACAAAAGAAGAAACAGGTATCAGTATTTTCAATCCGAAATTTGTGGGTTATATGGAATTTCCTTTGATGGATATTAAGGTTTATGCGTTTTTTGCAACGCAGTTTGAGGGCGATATTAAAGAAAAAGAAGATGAGGTTGATGTGTTTTGGCAAAGTGCCGAGCATATTCCTTATGAAAAAATGCGCGTAGCGGACGCGGATTTCTTGCCCGAAATTTTAAAAGGCAAGATGGTGAAACGGCGTTATTTTTATGCCCCTGACGGCTCGCTTGATAAAATTGAAAATATATCGGATTAAAGAAAAATATGGTTTTAAAAAAATCTCAAAGAAATAAAACGCTTGATTTGTCGGTTGAAGCCGGTCAAAAATATTTAAAAAAATGCTTGACGGAGAAAAGCGATCTTTCGTCGCTTTTGGCTGTTGAAAACAAGACGATTTTGGGCGACGCGTTTAAGATTTTGCCGAAGCTGCCAAGGGGTTTTGTTGATTTGCTGATTGTTGATCCGCCATATAATTTGAATAAAGATTATGAGGGCAAAAAATTCAAGGCGGTGAGTGATGAGGAATACGAAAAATACACCGCTTCCTGGATTGAAAAAATTTTGCCGCTCTTAAAGCCGAATGCCTCGGTTTATGTTTGTTGTGATTGGAAGAGCAGCGTTGTCATCGGTGCGGTGCTCAAAAAATATTTCCATGTTCAAAACCGTATTACGTGGCAGCGTGAAAAGGGCAGGGGTGCAAAATCAAACTGGAAAAATGCCATGGAAGATATTTGGTTTGCAACCATTTCGGAAAACTATACGTTTAATTTAGATGCCGTGAAATTAAGAAGAAAGGTTATCGCGCCGTATAAAAAAAACGGTGCACCCAAAGATTGGGAGCAAACGCTTCAAGGCAAGTTTCGAAACACGTGTCCGTCAAATTTTTGGGACGATATTTGTGTGCCTTATTGGAGTATGGCAGAAAACACGGCGCACCCCACCCAAAAGCCCGAAAAGCTGATTGCAAAGCTGATTTTAGCAAGCTCAAATGAGGGTGATGTTGTGTTTGACCCTTTTGCGGGTTCGGGCACAACATCGGTTACGGCTATGAAATTAAAACGAAGGTATGTTGGTATTGAGCAAAACGAAAGATATTGTGTTTGGGCCGAAAAGCGCATTGAAGATGCGCAAAACGATACGCGTATTCAAGGCTATGAAAACGGTGTTTTTTTGCCAAGAAACGAAAAGTTTGAATGACGTTTTTACTTGAGCTTAAAGCGCATTTCAAGCGCGGGTATTTTTTCGTTGCGCACACGCAAATCGGTCACCTTCATTGTCATATTGTTGATTTGTTTGCAAGGATATGGCGCCAAAAACTGCAGTGAGCCGACATGAACAACTTCGCCTAAAGCATGTGGTGCGTTGTTTTTTGTTAAGTTTGAACCGTAAATTTTCTTTTGAACATCGTAGCCTATGCCGACAAAGCGGATTTGCATACGCTCAACCATTTTGGCCCAACCTGTGTCGCCTTGTTGTGCTCTTTTATAAACATCGATGTTAAACTTGATGTCTTTGATGCGCTTGTTTGAAACGCACTGCGGCGATGAGGGGATAATGCTGTCAACATAAAAAACAAGCTCAAAATCGAAAGCTTTGTTATAAGCATTGATGCTTGAGCCCGTTTGCTTGATTTCCCAATCGGCGGGACTTAAATTTTCAACAAAGAAATGGTCTGTTTGGCCTGAAAGGCTTTCAAAGCCGCATAAAACGAAAAGGCAAACACAAAGGCTTAAAAATTTTTTTATCATCTTTTTTCTCCTGAAGGGGTGCCGAGGCTTTTTTTGCCTGAATTAACATCGTCAATCAATTTTTCAAGCTCGGTTAAGCTGTGAACTTCAGGTATCCATTTCAAATCTTGAGGCAGATCGGTTGTAAATTCACAGCGATAACGCACGGGGTGGGCGCCGGCGTCAATGGCCGCATATTGATTATAAATTCTGTCATCAACCAAAATTGTTTCGTTAGCCTTTAAGCCGTATTCTTCAAAGCAGGATTTGAGCATATCAACTTTTGCCGTGTCGTGCATAAATTTGCCGTGTTGCACGCATTTAATGGTTAAAAAGTCTTTCACCTCGGCAAGAAGGTTGTTCAAAAACTTTGTTTTTGTTTCAATATCAAAAGTGGCAGATAATGTGAACTGCTTAAAACCTTTGTTATGAAAACGCTTTAATGTTTCAACAACGCCGTCGTATAATGGGCGGTTTGTGAAAAACTCGGGGGTGTGGCAAAAATCATAATCAAGCTCTGTGCCAAGTGTTGGGTGTGTTTTGAGTTCTAACGCGCCGTATTTCGGAACAATCGGCAAAACTTTTGGCAAATCTTCCCACTTCATATCGCCATACATGGGTTTGTATTTCGGGTGGTTTTTCAAAAAATTAAAATAAGCATAATTTAAGTTTGCCAGAACGCCGTCAACATCCCAAAAAATGTTTTTTATCATAACAAAAGTTCCTTTGAAAAAAAATGGTTTTAGAAAAATAAAGTTTAGCATGCAAAAATAAAAAGGCAACGCTTTTTTTAAAATTATGCTTGACAAAATTGTTTTATGGTCTAAACTGTGTTTGAAAAATTAAGGATTGTATCATTTAAATTATAATTACTATGAATGAAAAATTTTTTGATGTGGTGAAGGATTTTGACCACATCTTGGTGGACAACTATGGGGTTGTCACATTTGCAAACGGGCTGAACATGGCAGCTGTTGACGTCCTGAAGCAGCTGAGGTCGATGGGAAAGAAAGTCATCTTTCTGTCAAATGCGACCTTTACTGATCCTGAAGAGCGTTACGCTAAAAAGGGATTGCTTAAGGGTGTTCATTATGACGCCTTTATCACTTCCGGCCAGTACGCCAATGCCGACATTCAAAAGGGCACTCTGCCTTGTGGCAAGAAGTATGTCGTATTCGGTACGGCAAACTTCAAAAAGCCGGAGAAAGTTCCCGCCATTTTCAACGGTTCACCCTATGAATTGGTGGAAAGCCCCGAAAATGCGGACTTCGTTTATTGCGGCATTCCGCAGATTAACGGCGAAGATCGCACCACGATGGATGACTTTATGGAAGAGCTCACATGGCTTGCCGAAATGGGGCTTCCGATGGTGGTGTCCAATCCGGACGAAATCGCCTCGGAAGACGGCCGGTGGGTCATCCGTCAAGGCTCCATAGCCAAGGTTTTTGGCGGAAAGGTCATCATGTACGGCAAGCCCGATCCGGCCATTTTTGACTGGGTTTTGGGCGATACGCCTAAAAGCAAGGTGCTGATGGTCGGCGACACGCTCGGCACCGACATTTTAGGCGCCAACAGAGCCGGTGTGAAGAGCTGTCTGACTATTGACGGCGGCGTGACAGAAGTCCGTATGCTCGAAAAAGGGCTTAACCTTGATAATCAAGGTATTCGTTCTTTCATCGAGATTTGCGAGAGCGGCATACCGGACTATGTTGTCAGCAAAATTTTTTAGCAAAAAGCTCCCCTTAACGGGAGCTTTTTGTTTTTTTTAAAAAAATGCTTGATTTCTTGGCTCAATCGGCTAATGTATGGCGTAGTTGGAAGACGCACGATGAAGGATATTCAAAAATATATACAAAATTTAAAGCAGGGGATAAAGCGCATTTTAAATGCGTTTAAGTTTTCGTTTGACGGGTTTGTTGCCATGCTCAAATCGGAGCCGGCTTTCAGGCAGGATTTATTTGTGTGTGCGGTTTTTATTCCGATTGCTTTTTTTGTTGATGTAACGGCTTTAAGCCGTGCGATGCTCGTTTTTTCGATGTTGTTTGTTTTGTTTGCGGAAAGCGTGAACACGGCCATTGAAACCGTTGTTGACCGGATTTCAAAAGAAAAAAATCCGCTTTCAAAAAAAGCCAAAGACATCGGCTCGCTCATTGTTTTGATGGCTTTTATCAATGCGGCGCTTATGTGGGGTTTGATTTTATTTTTTTAAAAGGATTTGAAATATGAAAAATATGATTAAACTTGTTTTGACGGTTTTTGTTTTGGCTTTGCCGTTGAAAGCAGACGCCGGCATTCTTGACACGTTCGGAAATTGGGGCAGAACAATTAAAAACAATGTTGTGACAACGTGGTATGAGCACTCGTATGATGCATATGTTCCGCTTTATGCATGGCACAACAGATTAACTTATGACAGAGCACATATCAATAAATATAATGAAAATCCGTGGGGTGCCGGTTTGGGCTTTTCGCGTTTTGATTCTGACGGTGATTGGCACAGTTTGTATGGCATGTATTTTGAAGATTCAAACGGATATGGCGAAACAATGTTCGGTTATGCGTTTTTGAAAAATAAATTTTGGAACGATGTGCGCTTAGGATATGGTTTTACACTCGGTGTAACGCAACGCCACGAATATAGCTATATTCCTGTTCCGCTGCCGCTTCCGATGATTGGTGTCGGCTATGAGCGTTTTGATTTGCAGGCCGCTTACGTGTCCGGACTTAAAAATAACGGCAATATTTTGTTTGTTTGGGCAAGAGTTCAGCTTTACTGATTTGAAAGATTAAGAAGGCTTGACGCATATTCTTCGGCCTTGAAAACGTCTAAATCTTCGATTTTTTCGCCGACACCGATAAAATAAACCGGTGTGGGGCATTCTTCGGCAATTGCCGCCAAAATTCCGCCCTTGGCGGAACCGTCGAGCTTGGTGATGACAAGGCCGTTGACTTGAGTTATTTGTTTGAAAACTTCAACTTGTGAAACGGCGTTCTGTCCTGTTGTTGCATCAATCGTTAAAAGCGTTAAATGCGGGGCATCGGGACAGACCTTTTTTATCACGCGGACAACTTTTTTAAGCTCGTCCATCAAACCGGTTTTGTTTTGCAGTCTTCCGGCCGTATCGATGAAGACAACATCATCACCCGCTTTGACGGCGGCGCTGAGGGCGTCAAAGCATAGCCCCGCACTGTCGCTGTTTATCGCGCCCTTATAAAGTTTTGCGTCTGCGCGGCTTGCCCAAACTTCAAGTTGCTGCGTTGCGCCGGCGCGGAATGTGTCGCCCGCAACAATTGAAACCTGTTTGCCTTTTTGCCGAAGTTTTGAGGAAAGTTTGCCGATGGTGGTTGTTTTGCCCGAGCCGTTTACACCGACCATTAAAACGACAAATGGCTTGCTTGAAGTGGTTTCAAATTCGGCCTCTAAAGGTTGGAGCATTTTTGAAATTTCTAAAGCCAAAGCTTGTTTGACTTCAATGTCGGTTATCTGTTTTTCAAAACGCGCGGCGGAAAAACCTTTGATGATTTTTGCGCTTGCTTTCACACCGACGTCGGCCGAAATTAAAAGCTCTTCAAGCTCTTCTAAAAGCGCACTGTCAACCTTTCTTTTTAAGACAATGTCTTTAAGGTTTGAGCTGATTTTATCGGAGGTTTTTTTTAAGCCCAATCCCAATTTTTGAAAAAAGTTAACCATTTGCTTTTTCTCCTATAGCGCGTAATTTTTTAGCTCGTGCATGGCGAACGCTGACCGCAATTTGCTCCATTTTGGCCGCAGGTGTGCCTTCGCGCTCGGAATATGGAAAAACGTGAAGCTTGTTGATGCCGGCCTCATCTACCAATCGGCACGTGTTTTCAAAAGCTTCATCCGTTTCGGTTGGAAAACCGCAAATGAAATCGGCTCCGAAAGTTGCATCATGTCGGGCGGCGCGTATTTTAGAGCATAAGGATATGACGTCTTCACGGGTGTGGCGGCGTCCCATGCGCCTTAAAACAGAGTTGTCGCCCGATTGAATTGAAAGATGAAAATGAGGGGCGATTTTTTTGTTTTGCTCAATCAGCTTGATAAACTCATCGTCAACGGCTGCGGGATCAAGCGATCCGAACGAAAGCTCTTTTAAGTCGGGCGCGCAGTCTAAAAGCGCACGGACAAGGTTTGAAAGACCGTATTGATATGAGCACAAATCAATGCCGGTGAGGCAGATTTTTCGGTATCCTTCGGCATTGAGTAAATTGACTTGCTCAAGGACCTTGCTGATGGGCATAGAGCGGTTTTTGCCGCGTGCATAAGGCACAATGCAATATGTGCAGCGATGGTTGCAGCCTTGCTGAACCGCCACAAAGGCTTTTTGCCGGCCGACGAAGCCTTTTATCATATAAGAATCAATATGTTGCGCTTTCATCACGTCGCTGATGTGAAGCTTGTCGTTTGTGATGTTTTGCACATATTTTTCGATGTTTTCCTTTTCTAAATTGCCTAAAACAAGATCTACTTCGCTCATTTCTAAAAAGGAATCAGGGTGAAGCTGTGCCGAACAGCCCGTGATGATGATTTTGGAAGCGGGGTTTTGTTTTTTGAGCTTTCGTATCATCTGACGGCATTGGCGTTCGGCTTCGCTTGTTACCGCGCATGTGTTGACCACAATTAAATCGGGATATCGGCTTAATTTTTCTTTCATTGCCTCCGATTCAAAAGCGTTTATTCTGCAGCCGAATGTTACAACTTGTGCCATCTTTTTCCTTAAGAGTTTTTCTTTTTGAGATACTATAAAGCAAAAAAATCTGTTTGCAATTTAATTTTGAACTTTTATAATGAACTCGGTGTGTTTTTTATAAGGAACGAAAATGATGAAACAAAAAATTTCTTTGATAATTGCAACGTTTTTTTATGCGGGACTTGCAAAAAAAGCGCCGGGGACGGTTGGCTCGCTTTGCTCGCTGCCGCTTGCTTTTTTGGCGGCGTATTTCTTTGGTTTTTCCGGTGTTTTTTATGTGGCACTGGCGACGTTTTTTGTTGGCGTTTTCGCCGTGAAAGAGGTGATTAAAGGCAGCAAAAACAAAGATCCCGGAAAAGTTGTGATTGATGAAACGGCAGGTCAGATTGTCAGCTTTATTTTGGTTGCGCCTTATTTGGAAGGCAATCTGTCATGGCAGGCGTTTTTGCTTTATGTTTTGGGTTTTGGGCTGTTTCGTTTGTTTGATATTGCCAAGTTCGGTCCGGTTGAGTGGGCAGATCGGAAATTTAAAAACGAATGGGGTGTTATGCTTGATGATGTTTTTGCCGGTCTGTTTGCTGCGGTGGTCTTGATGTTTTTGGCAAGCGGCTTATAATATTTGATTGAGCAAATTAAAAAAGGAGATTTGAAGATGAATAAAATAGCAAATTATGTTTTGCGCGGCAGGGGAATCGGCGCCTTGTGGCTTTTTGTTTTTGCGCTTTTGTTTTCTTTTTTGGCAGCGTATCGTTTGAACGGTGTTTTGCCGCAAACCGTGCCGTATATACAGCGTTTTGCCGATGATGTTCTGCCTGTTAAAATTGAAAACGGGCAGGTGGTTGAACCGCAAAATACCTTAAAATCTTTGAAATATACGGTTTCAGGTGAGCCTTTCGTTGTTGAAATTGATACGACAAAAGAGGTTTTGGGCGAAGAGGCGCACGAGGCGGGGTTTTATTTAACAAAATCGTATTTTTACACAGTCAGCAATCAGGAAATTCGCCGGCGTGCGTTAAGCGAAGATTTGGATCTGCCAAAGCAGGATTATACGCCGCTTTTATATAAAGCTGTTGATTGGACTGTTGCGTCAATTGCTGTGTTGGGGCCGATTGTGATGTTCTTTTATTTTTTAATCGGAGTGGTGTTTTATGCTTTTTTCTGTTCTCTTGCCTGCGCGTTGAATAAAACCGAGCTTCCTTTTAAGGCAAAAATGCGCTTAAATACCGTTCTTTTCATCGGGCTTTATTTGGTTTTGATGTTTGCCGCCGGATTTGGTTTGAACCTTTCAATGTTTGCGTTTTTTTGCATGATGCTCATTTTGCAGATTATTTTTGTGAAAAAAATGTCGGCGTAAAAGAAAGATGATGTGTTCTTTGCTGATATTAACTTGAAATTTACACTTCTTTGAGTATGATGAAAGGCAAATTTAGGTGTTCATTTTGTTTAAGGGCAGTTGAAAATGGCTGATGATTTGAATAAAAATGCCGAATTTTCGGGAAAGCATAACGATGAGGGAAACCCTATTCTCGTTGCGCAGCGCTATTTGAATATTTATAATCAACTTCATATTTTCAATGCGGAAAGAAGAAAAGAATTTGATGAGTCTTTGCTCAATATGCCCATACACATCAGAATGTTGATGAGCACCATTCCGGGCGGTTCGCTTTTGCTTGAGCATATCGCCAAGTTGGAATCGGAAAGAGGAATCGCGGCCGTTGAAGTTGAAAGCGAAAAGGCGGCGCAATCGCCCTCAGAAACATCTGAATCCGAACAGGTTAAGAAAAAAAGCAAAGAAGAAGAATCCCCCGTTAAAGCACCGAAAGAAAACACGGTGCAAAATGCAAATATTAACACTATGACGGGCAATTTGTTGAAGTTTTTGAAAAAAAGCGAAGAAAAGCGCGATCAGGAAATGGAATTGTTGATGTCTGCTTTTTTGCAATCGCAGGAAAGCATAGCCTCAACCTTAAAGGAAGTTTTGCTTGAAACGCAAAAAAGGTCGGAACAAATGGACTTGATTCGCTCGCAGGGATACGAAAGACAGCAGTTAATGCAAGGCGGCGGGTTGCCGGCATATTCCGGCTCTGTTTTGAAAACGCAAGAAACTTCGGCAAGCGATGAAAATGTTTCCGTTTCTTCGGAGACTGTGGCAACAAGTCAGCCGGTAAAAACAAACGAACAACCTTCAACACCGAAATTTTTCGGCCTAGGGCGTATGTTTTTCGGTTCTAAAAAAAGTGCGGGCGAGAAATCTGCCATATCTGATGTTCTTAAACCGGCGCAAGAAGTATCTTCTCTTGACGACACGCCGGTTTCGCTTGACGATATTCCGGATAATCCCGTTTCGCTTGATGAAACATTTGATGATGCTGTGTTTTCTTCAACAGAAAGCGAACCTTCGGTTGAAGAAAGCCCATCAAACACACAACCGGATGAAACACCGAGCGATTCCGACGATTGGGAATGGGAATATGTGGAAGACACGTCAGACGATGGTCAGGCACCTGAAGGTGATGATGAGTGGGAATATGTTGAGGTGGAAGAGCCGGAAGCCGCCTTTAAAAACGACGATCAAAGCCAAGATGAGCAGGCTGCCCCTTCGGACTTAAATGATGCAGATGATGACGAGTGGGTGTATGTTGATGATTTAGAAGAGCCGCAAGAGAGCGAAGATGAGCCTACGGCCGACTTGCCGAACGATAAAGAATGGGAGTATATTGAACTGGGCGAAGATGAAGAAGAGACCGATGCTGAAGATGATAGCCTTCAAGAACCCGTGATGGAAGAAGAAACAAAAGAACCCTCAAAAAGAAAAAAACACAAACATAAAAATTCATTTACAAACAAAGAATAGTCGTTTATCTTGGAAGACGATAAGGAGAAGTTTATGGAACAACAGGCAAATACAAAGAAAGTTACCAAAGAAGACCTTTGGTATATAGATAATTATATTCTTTTGAGAGATTATTACGACAGAACGATTTCAAGAATTGCGGCGCGTTGCATACGCATGGGCAACATCGCTTTGGAAGAATATCCGTTTTTTGCCTATATCCTTGATGTTTTGGAAGAAATTTGCGAAACAGGCGACTACATTTTGCAAAGACCGCAGCTTTATCCTTATGTGGAAAAGAAAATTGCCGGCGGTATTGAAGCTTTGGAAAATAATTTGGCGCTCTATAAGCAGGAGCTTGACAATAATTCATCGCCGGAAATGCTTAAGCAAGATCCTGATGAAATCAGCAAAATGAAAGAAGCTTTCGGCGAAATTGATAAGTCGGTTGATCCGACGGTGGGTGCGGGTATGAACATTGATGAATTGATGGACAAGCTCTTAAAAGAAAATGAGACGCCGGCGATAGAAGCAAAAACGGAGGACAAAAATGATTAAGAAATCAATATATGTGTTGTTTTATGTTTGTTTGGCATTGACGGCCGCCTGCCAAACCAAGCCGCAAGAAGTGTCTGTTCAAAAGAGTGCGGCAGACAATGCGGTTTATCAAAACGCACTCGGCAAAAGTGCGATACGCACGCCGGACGGGGCGAATGCGCTTGATTTGGAAACGCCGCTTCGCTGTAATGTGAACTGGCAAACCCAGCAGCTGATTTTGAGTTTGCCCTTTAATAACACGGCTTTTAAGCTTCAGCCGCTTTCAAAAACAGACGAACTGCCGCGTTTGGAAGTTACGGGTTTTACATTTGAAACAATGCCGGCTGAAAAGGCGCTTGTGCAACTTACCAAAGAGGCCGGTATCACCCTTACGGCAAAAGACGCGCCGTATGCGCCTATTTCGGGAGAAGATTTGAAAGGTGAGCTCAAAGATGTTGTGGATATGATTACCAAAGCATCAGGCATTTTTTACACATACGATGAAAATCAAAAACTGATGACATTATCGCGTCGGCAGGAGCAGGTTGTGTATGTGCCGAAAACGCGTCCGATTATTTTGGCCCTGCTTGATGTGTTGCGAGGTGCGGGTATTACGGATATGACAACAAACTGGGCGGATTATTCTATTACATTTAATGCCGATATGGCGCTTAAAGAAAAAACCGAGCAACTGATTGAATATTTTGAAGATAATCCGACTTTGGTGGCATATGATGTGAGTGTGTTTAAGATTACGCCTTATGACGGCTGCGATGTGGAATGGAAAGCTTTGCTTGACGAGTTTGATTTCGGCTCGATTACAACGGCGCAAACAGGTGTTATCGGCAGAGTTTTGACAACCACGAATGATATCAATATTGAAACGTTGCAGCGCTTTTTGGGCTCTAAAGCAACGGTTGAAACGGTTTCAGAAGGCAAGTTTGTTGTGCCCAACTTGTGGCTGTCGCGCTTTGATGTGGGTAAATGCGGGGTGGTTAAATGCGGTGCAAATGATCTTTCGATTTTGGCCAAAGCCTCTGTTGAAAGCGGAAATTATATTTCTTCGGACATTACGCTTGAAACAACCAACGGGCAGGTAACGCAGTTTAAGGTTAAAAATAAGCTTGGTGAAAATTTCCTTATTTTCGGTTTGCCGAGCGAGATTTTCTCTGATAAGGAACCAAAGAGCGAAACGGTTGTGTTTATGGTTCCGCGACTGATTAAAACAATTAAAACAAACGAAAATATTAAAAACAATTTATAGGAGAAGACCATGGCAGATAATCTCAATCCTGATGAAATTCAAATCGGCAACAGAAGATTAAGAAAGATTAAGCGTCCGAAACAAAACTATAAACCGCTTGCAATCAGCGACGAGCAGGTCGGCAATGTTTTTAAAGATCAGGCTACAGATTCAGAAACTTCGCAGGATTTTCGAAATCAGGAATATTATCCTTATGTTGAAGACGATGATTATGCCTATCAAAACGCGCAAGAAGGTGCATTTTATCAGGGGCAAAGCGCGCAAACAAAAAAAATGGTTGCCGTTGCTGTTGTTTGCTTGTGTGTCGGACTGTTGTTCGGAAAATTTTTGTTTTCCGGTGCGCAAGTTGTTCAAAACGGACTGCAGGGTGTTGTGGTGAATCCGGAAGTGCCGAAGGGACGTTCGCGTTGCGGTGTTACGGAAAAAATGCAAGGTTGTGTTTTGTATGTGATGAACCCGCAACGTCAGGAGCTTAACGGGCGCGACTTTTATGATTTGGCTGCGCAACTGACCGGACGGCAGCGCTTTGTGATTGAGACGGGAAATATGCGTTATTCCAATGTTAAAATTAAGCCCGGCGCAATTGCACAGCTCAATATTCCGCCACTGCAATAACAAGGGAGTTTAAAAAATGAACGATTTATCTGTTTTTGCCTTTTGGAGTGTTGTCGGCTACTTTTTGGGTTCAATTCCGTTCGGTTTGGTTTTGACGCGTTTGGCAGGTTACGGTGATATCAGAAAAATCGGTTCGGGCAATATCGGCGCAACTAATGTTTTGCGCACGGGCAGCAAAACACTGGCTCTTTTAACCGTTTTGCTTGATGCGTTTAAGGCGGGTTTTGCCGCATGGCTCGCGTATCACTTTACGTCTGATGCGGAGTATTACTTTTTGGGTTACGGTTCAAGTGTGAAGGTGATTGCTTCTCTTATTGCGGGATTGTTTGGTATTTTGGGGCATATGTTTCCTGTTTGGCTGAAATTTAAGGGTGGAAAAGGCATATCCTCATCGCTCGGGCTTTTGCTGATGACCTGTCCGGTGGTGGGGTGGATTGCTCTTGCCGTTTGGCTTGTGATGGCGTTTTTGTTTCGATATTCATCGCTTTCCGCTTTGACGGCCGCCGTTTGTGTGCCGTTTATTTCATATTTGAACGCGCCGCCTGTTTATACATTCTTTTATACAATCGTGGTGGTTTTGGTTATTTTCAAACACCACGCCAACATTGTGCGGCTTTTAAAAGGGCAGGAAAGCAAAATTTCTTTTAAGAAGAAAGTTTAAGACAAGGTGCAAGCGGAAAATTTAATCGATTTTATCAGGTTGATGAACACCGAGGGAATCGGTCCGGTTTCGTTTTATAAACTTGTTAAGCAATATGGAAGTGCGACAGAGGCACTTGCGAGTTTGGAAAAATCTAAAAAAGTTTTTTCGCTTCAATGTGCCGAAGCCGAGCTGACGAAAGCTCAAAAGCAAAATGTTCGAATCATCACTTTTGAAGATGCGCTTTATCCTGAAAACTTAAAGCGTTTGAATGATGCGCCGCCGATTTTATATTTAAAAGGCAACGCGGCGCTCTTAAAACACACCGCAAATGTTGCGATTGTCGGTGCGCGCAATGCCTCGGTTAACGGTCGGAAAATTGCCGCACGTATTGCTTATGACTTAACAAACAGCGATGTGCTTGTCGTTTCGGGACTTGCAAGCGGTATTGATGCGGCAGCACACAAAGGTGCGCTTTTTGCAAAAGACCAAAAAGGGCCGACGATTGCCGTTTTGGGAACGGGTGTTGATGTGTGTTATCCGGCTGAAAATGAGCAGCTTTACAATCAAATTGCCGAGCAGGGTTTGATTGTTTCGGAATTTTGCCTTGAAGCAAGCGCGCAAACGTCAAACTTTCCGAGAAGAAACCGCATAGTTTCGGCCTTATCGCTTGGAACGCTTGTTGTTGAGGCATCTATTAATTCCGGTTCGCTGATTACGGCGCGGCTCGCTTTGGAACAAGGCAGAGATGTTTTTGCCGTGCCGGGTTCGCCGATTGAAGGGAAAAACGCCGGTGCGAACAAGCTTATTAAAGAAGGGGCATATCTGACCGAATGCGCCGAAGATGTTTTAGGGATTTTGAATTTAAGCGATATACAAGCGCTGAAAACATATCAAAAACAAAGCGAGGAAACAAAACCTCTTGACAAGAATAAAAAAGAGGGCATTATCCACCAAACAAAAAAAGTTGTTCGAAGCGAGGCCGAAATTTTGCAAGCCATCGGAAAATCGGGTTTGGAACAAGACGAACTTATCAGATTTTTAAAAGAAGACGCGCAAAGCGTTATGGCTGAAATTACAGAGCTTGAGTTGATGGGGCTTGTGGTGCGAACAAACGGCAGTTTTTTAAGGTTAACAAAAGAAGGATTGAGGCAAATTCGATGAAACTCGTGGTGGTAGAATCTCCGGCAAAAGCCAAAACAATTAATAAATATCTTGGGGCGGATTATAAGGTTCTGGCAAGCTTCGGACATATCAGAGATTTGCCCTCGAAAGACGGCTCGGTTGCGCCGGACAGCGGGTTTGCCATGACGTGGGAATTGAGCGATTCGGGCAAGAAACGATTAAACGATATTATCAATGCGTTAAAAGACGCGGACACGCTTATTTTGGCTTCCGACCCTGATAGAGAAGGAGAAGCGATTGCGTGGCATATTTTAGAGGAATTGACGGCACGCAAAAAAATTAGTGGCAAAAAAATTGAGCGCGTCGTTTTTCATGAAATTACGAAATCAGCTGTGACCGAGGCAATTAAAAATCCGCGGCAGATTGATGAAAATCTTGTTTCGGCCTATATGGCGCGGCGTGCGTTGGATTATCTGGTGGGATTTACGTTGTCGCCCGTTTTGTGGCGCAAGTTGCCGGGGGCAAAATCGGCAGGACGCGTGCAAAGTGTGGCCTTAAGGCTGATTTGCGACCGCGAAACCGAAATTGAAAATTTTAGGCCGGAAGAATATTGGACGGTTGATGTTGATTTGATTACAAAAGAAAACGCCGTTATCGGTGCGCATTTGGTGAATTTAGACGGTAAGAAACTTGAAAAATTTGACCTCAATACCGAACAAAAAGCGATGGCGGCCAAAGCAAAAATTGAAAAAGAAGATTTTGCGGTTTCGCTTGTTGAACGCAAAAAAGCAAATCGTTATCCCGCACCGCCTTTTACAACCTCGACCTTGCAGCAGGAAGCCGCGCGCAAGCTTCGTTTTTCAGCCAAAAAAACAATGCAGGTTGCCCAAAAGCTTTATGAAGACGGGTATATCACGTATATGCGAACCGATGCGGTTAATTTGTCTGATGAAGCTGTTAAGGCCGCAAGAGAAGCAATCAAAAAATATTTCGGCGAAGCGTATTTGCCAAAGTCGGCCAAGATTTATAAAACAAAATCGAAAAATGCGCAGGAAGCGCACGAAGCAATTCGTCCGTCTGATGTTTTGAACACGCCAAAAAAAATGGAAATAAAGCTGGATGCAGACGCTTTTAAGCTTTATGAGCTGATTTGGAAAAGAACGGTTGCCTGTCAGATGACGGCGGCTGTTTTTGACAAGGTTACTATCGATTCTGCCTCAAAAGACAAGCAGATTTTATTGCGCGCAACCGGTCAGGTTGTTGCGTTTGACGGGTTTTTGAAACTTTATCAGGAAAGTAAAGACGATTTAAGCGATGATGAAGAAAATCGTATTTTGCCCAACGTTGACGAGGGTGCGAGCCTTGAAAAAGGGGAAATTAAACCCGAACAACACACCACAACGCCGCCCGCACGCTTTACGGAGGCCAGTTTGGTTAAAAAGCTTGAAGAACTCGGAATCGGTCGGCCTTCAACCTATGCTTCGATTATTGCCGTTTTGCAGGAGCGCAAATATGTGAAAGTTGAAAAACTGCGCTTTATTCCGGAAGACAGAGGGCGCATTGTGACCGTGTTTTTGGAAAATTATTTCAAAAAATATGTTGAATATGATTTTACGGCACAGATGGAAGAATTTTTGGACGATGTGTCAAACGGCAAAATGGATTGGAAAAAATTGCTTGCCGGTTTTTGGGCGAAGTTTATTAAAAATGTGGATTCGGTTTCGCCGCTTAAACTTTCTGACGTGATTGAAAAAATCGACGAGGTTTTGGCTCATCATCTTTTCCCTGAAACAAATGACGGCACAGACCCGAGACAGTGTCCCGAATGTCATAAAGGGCGTTTGAGCATTAAGCTCGGAAAATTCGGGGCGTTTTTAGGGTGTTCGAATTATCCGGAGTGCAAATATACAAAACCTTTGGGCGATGTCAAAGAACAAGAACAAAACGATGTGTCTTCTGCGCCAAGGCCGGAAGATAGGCTTTTGGGTGAATATAAGGGGCTGAATGTTTATCTTAAAAAAGGGCCTTACGGTTATTATGTTCAGTGGGGAGAAGAAGCAACGGCTTTAACCGAAAAGCCCAAACGCACGGCGCTTCCAAAAGGTGTGATGCCGGAAGATTTGAGCCTTGATGATGCTGTCCTGCTGATTGGTTTGCCTAAAGATTTGGGAGATGGTATTGAGCTTAATGTCGGTAAATTCGGCGCATACATCAAGCAAGGTTCAAAATCAAAATCGCTTACGGGTTCGGATACGATTTTTAATATGACGCAAGAACGCGCTAAAGAAATTTTGCAAAGCACAAAAGCAAAAGCAGAGGCGAAGGTTTTGGGTAAAAACCCCGAAAACAACGAAGACGTGATTTTAACATCCGGCCGTTACGGGCTTTATCTTAAATGCGGCAAAACAAACTATGCCATTGCCAAAAAACAACGCAAAGCCGATTTGAGCTTTGAAGAAGCGCTCAAAATTATATCCGCTAAAAAATAAACCAAAAATGCTTTTAATGAAACAGCTCGTTTAAGGCCGATTGCAGTTTTTGGCCGCGGCGGGTGCGCATTAAAACCATGCAAGCCGAGCTGAGCATAATTGTGATGGCGGCAAACCAATCGGTTGATGAAAACGAAAGGCGCGGCAACAACATAAACATTCCCGCTAATGCCTCAACAAAATATGTGAACAGAGCCTGCGTTGAGCGGAACATCATAAAATATTCGCTGTTAGACAAGCTGACTGCATATAAATAGCAATACATTGACGCCGCATAAATGCACACAGCGTTGATGAAACCGCTGAGTAGGTTGTTTAGGGCAATGTATTCGGCAGGCGCCGGAATTTTTCTTAAAAACGGCAAAACATCAACAACCGTTTGCGGTAAAACACACACGGCAAAACCGAGGATTGCGGCGACAATCATCATTGAAAGGGCGCTGACGAACAAAATCCAGCCCGTAACACTCAAGCGTTCTTTGACGCTCAACGTTGCCTTATTGTCATGATGAACTTCGGCAAAAATGGTGCGTGCGTTGTTTAAGAGGGCGGAAATAACCACAAAAACCACCGATTTAACGGCTATATCAAGCGGCAAATCCGCAATCAAAATGAAGCAGCCCAAAAAGATGAAAACCATGGCCACAAAATCTATCGAGCCGGGTTTGCGCTTAAACAATGCCCAAGAAAGCAACACGGCGAACACAATTTCAACATTGGCAAGCAAATTGGCCTGCGTGGCGGAAATGTAAACAAAGGCCATTAGCATAAACAGGTTTCTGAAAATTTGCAAAAACCCGAAAACCCAAGTTTGGTAGTTTGTGATGATTTCTTTAACGTTTGTTTTTTTGCCGCCGATGGCAATTAAGGCCAGTCCGCTGAACAAAATGTTTGAGCAGGCAATGGCAAATTGGTTGCAGTTGTGCTCGATGAGGCAATAACGCAAAAAAATGTTGGAAACAGCCCACAAAAAAACCGTCATTAAAGACAAAAAAGCGCCTTTATACATATTAACCATAGTTCAATTTCCTTTTATTGTCATATATAATGCCTTATCTTACAGACAAGCTTTGAAAAAGCAAACGGTTTTTTCAAGCTTTATACACAAAAATATGCTTGCAGTTTTGGTGCGGGTGTGGTAAAACAAAAAGCACTGTATTGTGGTGTTGGTAACAGAGATGAAAATGAAAAAAGTTTTTGTTGGCATAATGGCGGGGGTTTTGTTTTTGATGTGCTTGAGTGTTTTTGAAAGTGCGTTTGCGCACCCTTATGACGAAAGCTCGAAATCTTTGCCCGCATCTGTTGGAGAATGAGCTTTGAAAAATAACAATAACGAACACGGTCGGACTATGGTTGAGATGCTCGGGGTGCTCTCTATTATCGGTCTGATCTCTCTGAGCGGACTTTTCGGTTTTTCAAAGGGAATGCATATGTATCAGTTAAGCAAAACGATTGAGCTTACCGCCCAAGCGATACGCGATTTTTCTTTGTTTGAAAAACAAGATGCACGCGGCTATTCAACCAACACAAAAGATATGGCGGAAAATGCGCTTAAAACAGGCTTGATGAGCGAATGTGATGTGCAAAACTCGAAAATTGCCGGGGAAAATTACGGTGTGTGCAGAACGCCTTTGGGCGAAATTTATCCTAAATTTTTTGTAAGCAGGCAAAATGATGTTTATTACTACACGTATATGCTGTTTGTTACTTTTTTGAAAGCGCCGCATCAATCTTGTGTTGAATTTTTGTCGCGAAATTGGGGGCGGTCTGTGCCGAAAAAACTTTGGAAAAAAGGCAGAATTTGGATTGTTTCCGACAAAGGTGAGGCCAGCGTGTATCACCATGGCGGGTTCGATTTTAAAATAAGTTCGGCAAACGAGGTTTGCAAGCCGATTTGTGAAAAGGCGTCTTATTGCTCGGTTGTGTTTGATTTTAGTTTAAGTAAGTTTTAAGAATGTCTTGTTCGCGGGGCTCGGTTGTTTTTTTAGGAAGGTTGAAAAAATGAAAAAATTTTTCTTCAAGGTTGCGTGTTTGCTTTTATTTTGTTTTTGCGCAAAGGCGGAAGTGAGTTTTGAGGCAGGTGTGAATGTGCAAAAACAGGCCGAAGATTCGTCGGCTGCAAGAGAAGAAGCAATGAAAGAAGCTTATCGTACGGCTTTTATAAAAGTTGCCGAACGTTTGACGACCAAAGAAAATGTGGATAAGCTCGGTATGTTGACCGATGCGCAGCTTGTTCATTTTATTAAAGAAACGGATATTGTTTCGGAAAAAACAACCTCAAACGAATATATGGCGGATTTAAACATTAAAATTAACGGACCGCTTTTAAAACAGTATATGTTTGAAAACAATATGCGTCAAATTGTTGCGCCTAATGTTGAGGTTTTGATTTTGCCAAGCTATGCCGACACGCAGTATTCGGGGCGTGTTTTGTTTGAAGACGGCAATGTTTGGCGGCAGATTCTTTTGGAAAAAGGGGCCTTGAAAATCGGCAATTTGAGTTTGAAAGTGATTGAAGATACGCCTCAAAACAGAGAGATTTTAACGCCCAAAAAGGCGGTTTATATTGATGAGCAAACGTATGCGGCTCTTAAAGCAAACGGCTCTTTTGACGATGTTTTTACGGTTCATGCCGTTCGTGCCGGAAGAAACAATGTTGTGCTTTTGATGCGGCCTTATAACGGTTTTCAGGAACGTATTGTTGTCAGCGATGAAGAAGGCGAGCCTTTTGAAAAAGCAGTTGATGAAATGGTTGAATATATTGCGCGTTATGAGCAAAACAAAAATATTGAGCAAAGCGCTTATCAAAGCAAAATTTCAGGCATTTTCTATCAGACAAGTTTGAGAGAATGGCTGATGCTTGAAAAAAAGTTGAACACCATTGAGCAGATTCAAACTGTTGAAAGAGGGGCGATGGATAGCGGCAAAATTTCTTTTTCTATTTCTTTTTCGGGAACACTTGATGCGCTTGTTTCAACCCTAAAGCAACAAGGCATTGATTTGAGCTTTTCAAACGGGCAATATGTGATTAAGTAAAAAATCTTTCAGATTCGCTCTATTTCACGGGCGGCGTCAACCGCAGCGTTTAAGGGACCGTTCGGTTTGAAGCGCAAATATCTTAAATCAAGCGGAACGGCATAGCGGTTTTCATAAAGCGCGTGAATGAAACGGTAATGCTTTTTGGTGAGCCAGCCGTCGCCTTCAAACACAAATACGGGCTTGCTGGTGCCGCAGGCCTCAGATGTCATTGAAACCGAGTCGCCGGTAACAATGATGTTGTCGGCAACAGCCAAATATCCCAAATAAGGATTTTCGCTTGTATCGCCCCACAAAAAAGTGTGCGCGGGAATGTCTTTGAGGGCATCCATAATCAGCTTTTGAGCCTCGCTTCCCGTGCGGCGTGAAGTTGTAATTAAAATTGAGCCGCCGGTTTTTTTCTTGAAATCGCGGATTTTTTTACCGAGCAAGGCGGCGTTTTCTTTTGTGAACGGCCGGCCTTTGATGGCACCGCCGACAATGACCGCCGTTAAGGGTTTGGGCAAATCTTTGAAAACATCTTCCCATTTTTCTTTGTTTTCACGCAAAACTTCGGGCGTAACGCGGTGAGGCGCGCCGACAAGATAGCGAAACGTTTTTTTGAAAGGTTTGTCTTTGTCGTGATCGGGCAACAACACAAGAGAAAACTCGTCAAGCCCCGTTTCGCCGGGGTGCATGATTTGTATGAGTTTCGTTTTTTTGTTGTGTTTTTTGATGTAGCGCGCAACGGGAACCGTTCGGCGGCTGATGGATAAGACCATATCAGGCCACGGCGGCGTAATTTGCTTTTTTGAATCTGCGGTCAAGCCCAAAAGCGTTGTGCCGCGCACAAAATTAGGCAAACCGGAAAAAGTATTATATTCGATTTTTTTCTCAATCACTTCAAAATGATTCAAATTAAGCTGTTGAACAATGCCTTTAGCCTGTCCGACGCTGCCCATACGATTGTCAAGTAATACCCATAAAACTTTTTTCATCTTTTTGGCCCCTTTTGCCGCTGGTTTCAAAATTTATTACACTTTATGACAAACTTTTGAATATTGCAAGAACTTTATTTAAAATCTTTAAAAAAACCGTTTTAAAGGTTAAGATTAATTTAAACATCGTGTGCTAGCTTTGGAAGCGAGGAAAACAGGCTTTGAGCACACCGACTTGTAATGGAAAAATAAATTCCCTATATAAAGTTTCGGGAAGGATTTGTTTTTAGGCTTGGAAGATGAAAAATTTATATGACGTTTTGGGTGTTGCAAAATCGGCAAGCGATGCGGAAGTGAAGTCCGCTTATCGCAAGCTTGCGCGTAAATATCATCCTGATTTGAACAAAGACGATAAAAATGCGGCCGAAAAATTTAAGGAAATTTCGTGCGCATATGACATTTTGGGCGATAAGGAAAAACGAAAAAAATATGACAACGGTGAAATAGATTCCGACGGCAAACCGACCGGTTTTGGTGCGGGTTTTGGCGCCTCGGGTTTTAAGCAAGGAGAAAATCCTTTTGGCGGCGCAACTTATCGGACGTATTCGAATGCGTCGTCAAATCCGTTTTCAGACGGCGGATTTGATTTTTCGTCATTTTTCGGCGATGACATTATGAGCGCATTTAAAAGCAGCGCCGGCGCAAAAGCCAAAGCAAGGTCAAATCATTTTGGCGGCACAAAAGGGCTTGATCAAACGATGACGATTGATGTTGATTTTTTAGATGTGGCTAAAGGTGCAACAAAGGTGATTAACGCAAACGGCAAGCGTGTCAGTTTGAAAATTCCGGCCGGAACCGTTGAAGGGCAGAGTTTCAGGCTTAAAGGTATGGGGGAGGCAAGCATCGATGGCGGTGAAAACGGCGATTTGTTTGTGAACGTTCATATTCTGCCGCACCGGTATTTTAAGATTGATGGCTTAAACATTGTGCTGGAGTTGCCGATTAGCATGAAAGAAGCCGTTTTAGGGGCAAAGGTTATGGTGCCGACTTTAAGCGGTGCCGTTAAGCTAACCATTCCGCCCTATTCGTCATCGGGTGAGAAATTGCGCATTAAAGGCAAAGGTATTAAGAGTGCATCAAATTTGGGCGATGAAATCGTTGTTTTGAAAATTGTAGCGCCCAAACGCAAAAACAAGGTTTTGGAACAGGTTTTAAGCGAAATGGGCGACACACCTGACAGGATGTTTTCATGAAGCTTGAGAATTTAATTGATTTTGAGTGGTATAATGAACCGGAAAATGTGGTTTTATCAAACAATGAAATGAAAATTACGGCGCATCCCAAAACAGATTTTTGGCAGAGTCAGCACCACAAAATTAAAAAAGATAATGCGCACTTTTTTTTCAAGCGCATAGACGGCAATTTTGTTTTTAGCCTTAAATGGCGCATGAGCGAAACGGATTCGTTTAAACAATGCGGTTTGATGGTGCGCGCTGATGAGCGCAACTGGTTTAAGGCTTCTGTGATGGCAAAAGACAGCTTCAAACCCGAGCTCGGCACATGTTTAACGGTTGCGGGGCATTCCGATTGGGCTGGAACGGTTTTGAAAAAAGCGCCGGAAGAAATTTTTTATAAAATTGAGCGTTTGGGTGATGATTTTGTGTGTTTTTATTCGTTCCATGGGCAAAAGTATGTGCGGTTGCGCCAATTTTATCTGCCGACGTTAAACGAAAAAATCAAAGTTGGTGCATATATTGCCTCGCCGCAGGAACAGCCTTTTGAGGCGGTGTTGTCAGACCTTGATTTGACAACTTTTTAAAGACCTAATTTTCGATTTGTTTTAAGGGCATCAATCGTTTGGAAAATTGCGAGAAACTGTTCAAAAACCGCATTGATTTTTGAAATGTTGATGTTTGAGGAAAAAAAGCGATAAGGTTCGAACATATCAAGCTTTGTTTCAACAAAAATGAAAACTTTGTTTTCAAAAAAAGAAGCCTGAAGCGATTTGCCTTTCAGGGCTTGCTTTAAGTCAAGCAGAGCTTCCAAAAACAGAGGTGTTAAAATGTGGCGCGCCTCATTTTCATTTAAGGTGTAAACGTTGAAAACACTGTTAAAAGCGGCGTTGTCGAGTTTGATTTTTGAAAAGCCGTCCAAATGTTGAAAACGGCCGAAAAGCCCGCTGCTTTTCAAAACAAGTGTTTGGGTGGAAAAGTTTTTGTTGAGCTCAAGGGCAATGATAATGCCTTGAAAAACAGTTGTCTGACGTGTTTTTTTTGCACCGCTTTGAACATCTTGCAGGCTTTGCTCGCAAATTTGCACGCCAAAACCCGAATATGTTCCGGAAAAACAATCTTCGGCGGCAACATTTTGAAGCGATGTGAAAATTTTGCTTTTTAAAATGTGCTTTTTAGGCAGAGGTTTTTCGCGTTGATATGAAAAACCTTCAAAAAAACGGGCAAACAGCGGCATGACATTGTTTTTAACCTTTTTTTTGAAAGCTTTATAAGGACTGTATATCAAACAAATAAAAAAAGCCGCAACAAACAAAACAAGGCCTTCATTGATGTTTTTTTCAAAAAGGTGGTTGGCAACATATATGCCGATGATGCAAACGGGAATGACAAATGCGGCAAGCAAAACAAACAGCCAAAACCGCGACAAATATGTTTTGCGCAGATTTTCATCGTTTTTTAACAGCGGTGAAATTGTTGCTTTGCAATAGTTTTCAAAATTCTGAAAAAGAGGGGCGTATGCGTCTTCTTGCAAAATGTGATTTTCCTTTATAAAAATTTTATCGTTTCATTTAATTTAAAAAAGAAAATATAATAAAAGATTAAGTTTTACAAGTTATTTTGTTTTCAAACCAAAAACACGGACGACAAATATGTTGAATTTTATTTTTTGCGGATTTTTTTTGATTGCGTTTTTAAGCGCTTGCATGGCTTTTTTTGTGCATGGAGAAGCTGATGTTTTTGAAGCTTTGATTAAAGCGCTTTTTGATGCGGCGCAAAGCGGTTTTACGCTTTCAATCGGTTTGACCGGAATGCTTTGTCTTTGGCTCGGAATTTTGAAAATCGGCGAAGAGGCAGGCTTAACAAACCTTCTTGCAAAAGCCTTAAACCCTTTGTTTAAGAAAATTATGCCGGAGGTTCCGTCAAATCATCCCGCGCTCGGCTCGATTGTGATGAATATGGCGGCAAACATTTTGGGGCTTGATAATGCGGCAACGCCGATGGGCTTAAAGGCGATGAACGAGCTTCAGGGTTTAAACAAAACCAAAGACAAAGCCTCAAATGCCGAGGTTTTGTTTATGGTGATTAACGCATCTGCCGTTACGCTTATTCCGATTAATATTTTGATGTATCGGCAAATGCTCGGGTGTGCAAACCCGTCGAGTGTTTTTATTCCGATTTTGCTTGCAACGTCCGTTTCGACGCTTGTCGGTTTTTTATGCGTTGCGTTGGTGCAAAAACTTGATATTTTTAACAAGGTTGTTCTGGCTTATTTGGCCGCGTTTGCCTTTTTTATTTTCGGTGTTGCGTTTTATTTTTCAGCGCTTGATGCAAATACGCGGCTTTATCAGACAAAACTGATTGCCGATTTTGTTTTGTTTTCGTTTGTTGTTTTGTTTATTGTTTCCGGAATTTTTAAAAGGCTTAATGTTTATGAGGTTTTTATTTCGGGCGCAAAAGACGGGTTTGAAATTGCCGTTAAGATTATTCCCTATCTTGTTTCAATGCTATGTGCGATTGCGGTTTTCAGAGCTTCCGGCGCGCTTGATTTGTTTGTTGAGATGTTTGCAAAACTTTTTGCTTTTTTTTGCTTTGACACCGGTTTTGTGCCTGCGTTGCCGACGGCGCTGATGAAGCCTTTGTCGGGAAGCGGGGCGCGCGCGATGATGATTGAAACGTTGCAAAATTATGGTGCGGACAGTTTTGAGGGATTTGTTTCGTCCGTGATGCAGGGTTCGACCGAAACAACGTTTTATGTTTTGGCGGTTTATTTCGGCGCAGTTAAAATCAGCAAAACGGGAGCGGCCGTGCCGTGTGCTTTGATTGCCGATTTCGCAGGCTTGACGGCAGCTGTTGTTTTTGCATATATGTTTTATTAAAAAAGGAGAAAAAAATGAAAGCGCTTTTACAAAGAGTGAGCCGTGCAAGTGTTGAAGTTGAGGGCAAAATTGTCGGGCAAATCGAGCAGGGGTTGCTTGTTTTTCTGGGCGTTGAAAAAGGCGACAAACAAGAAAATGCAGATTTTTTGGCACGTAAGATTTGCAATTTGCGTATTTTTGAAGACGAAAACGGCAAAATGAATCTATCGCTTTCAGATGTTAAAGGCAAAATGCTTGTTGTCTCGCAGTTTACGCTTTGCGGCGACACATCACGCGGCAATCGTCCGGGGTTTGATGGTGCGGCCTTGCCGGCTGAGGCCAATGCGCTTTATGAATATTTTTCAAATCAAGTCCGCGCGTTTGGCATTGATGTTGAAAACGGTGTGTTCGGCGCCGAGATGAAAGTTTCGCTCTTAAACGACGGCCCCGTAACTTTTATGCTTGAAAAATAAGGTTTTTCAGCGTTCGAGATTTGCTTGGATTTTATAAAATTGGGCGTATTTTCCGTCTTTTTGATAAAGCTTGTTGTGGCTGCCGCGTTCAACGATTTTACCTTTTTCAAAAACAATAATCTCATCCATTTCATGAAGTGTTGACAACCTATGAGCAATGGCAATAACGGTTTTGCCGACCATTAATTGCGCAAGAGATTGTTGAATATAACGCTCACTTTGGCTGTCAAGTGCGGATGTTGCTTCGTCCAAAATCAGAATCGGCGCATTTTTTAAGATTGCTCTTGCGATTGCCACACGCTGACGCTCTCCGCCCGACAGCATCACGCCTCTTTCACCGACTTTGCTTTCATATTTTAGCGGCAAACTTTCAATAAAATCGTGAATATGGGCTTTTTTAGCCGCCGCAATCACTTGACGGTCTGTTGCTTTGGGGTTGCCGTAGCGAATATTTTCCATCAGCGTTCTGTTAAAAAGCGTGCTTTCTTGGGGAATCATTGCAATCTGTGCGCGCAGGCTTTCTTGGCTGACATCTGAAATGTCCTTTCCGCCGACCAAAATTTTTCCGCTTAAAACATCATAATAACGAACCAAAAGTTTAATTAAAGTTGATTTTCCACTACCCGACACACCAACCAAACCGATTTTTTTATTCGGCGCAATATGAAGGTTAAAATTCTTAAAAACATTTTTTCCGTTCGGGTAGGCAAAGCAAACTTTATCAAAAACAACGTCATTTGTTTTAATTTTAAGCTTTTTTGCGTTTTCTTTATCTTGAACGTAGCAGTCAAGCTCTAAAAGCGACAAACAATCTTTGATGTTGCCGTATAACTGAACAACGGAAGTTGCCATCCACCCCATATGGCGAATGGCATTGATAAATGTTTGCACGAGTGATGTTACCAGCACAACGCCCGCAAGTGAAAGACCGAAATGATGCCACCACCAAAAAACAAGCGCAAATGAGGCAAGTGTCATGATGTCAAAAATGCTTTGGGCAATCAAATCAACAAAAACGGTTTTCATCATCTCTTTTTTTTCGGCCTTCGCCGCTTTTCGAACAGCCTTGAAATAAAGATGTTTTTCGTAAAAATAATTGGCAAAGCTCTTAACCAAACTGGCGTTTGCCACTCCGTCAACAAAAACACCGTTTGCTGCGGAATACATTTTTGAACGTTCGGCCGAAAGCGGAGCAATCTGTTTTCGAAAGTAAATCGTGATAAACAAAAAAATCAGGTTGAGCAACCCCAAAATCAGCGCCAGCCTTTTATCTTCCAAAGCAATAAAGAAAAGGCTGGTGGCAATGGCCATCAGCGGCATAAACATCCCAAACAAAATGTTGCCATACATATTTTGAATTTGGCTTAAAACATTTGACACTTTGCCGGAGATGTTGCCCGACATCTCTTCTTCAAAAAAACGCATGGCGTGTTTGTGAACCATTGAAAACAAATCTTTTGCCGTGCGCGTGTATATAAAAGGAAGAAATCGCGCTTCCAAAAATTGGCG
Organism: Alphaproteobacteria bacterium; assembly: GCA_017445475.1. Taxonomy (GTDB): domain Bacteria; phylum Pseudomonadota; class Alphaproteobacteria; order RF32; family CAG-239; genus UBA1254. Next base: position 62,448 of record JAFSUB010000025.1, on the reverse strand, counting down.
CAGTCCATGCAAAGCACTTGCGGACAACAGTGCAAACACAAACAACAAAAGATATTGAAACAAAACGCTGGTAATGTCGTTTTTTGAAACCGCGCTTAATGCGCCGATCATATTTGCCACGAGATAATTTTGATAACGCGACAAAACACTTTCGAATGCCAAAAGTATAAAAAGACCGAGCGTTAAATATTTTGCCTGTTTAATGTATTTATATAAAAACCGCCAAACCATACTTTACCTTTCAAGGCGGCATTATACGCTTTAGATTTGATGTTGTCAAAAATAAAAAGCTAAATGCGCTTAAAAACACCGTCGATGATTTGAGGCAAAAAGTGATTTGTAACCGCGGGCAAAAAAGTGATGTTGTCAACGCGCGCCCAAAGAGGCCCCCTTTGACAGGCTGATATCATTTCTTCAACTTCGTTTTTTTTGCCGCGCATCAAAATTTCGACGCTGCCGTCTTCGGCATTTCGCACCCAGCCTGACAAAGAGCCTTTGCGGTTTGCCGTTTTTTCGGCCCAACGCCGAAACCCGACTCCCTGCACGCGCCCTGAAATTTTGATGTAGACCTCACGCATTACTTTTTCTTTTTGGAAGAACCGGTGATTAAATTGAAAACACCTTTTGCCGTGCCGCCGATTAAATCTGCTCCGCCCTCAACAACGTTGCCGGCCGTTCCGGTGATTAAGTCAACGCCGTTTTCAACCACATCCGATGTGCCTTGATAAACGTTTTGCGTGGTGGATTTAACGCCTTTCGGCGCTTCAAACATGTTTGAAAACTTGGTGTCTTTGAGCGCTGTGTAACAAGGTGCGGGATCTGCATCGAGCAGAAGTTGTGAACCGATGAAAACCGGCCCCGTCATTGCAACGCCGACCACATTTTTGACAACCGAGGCGTTGTCAAGCTTGATGGCCGGATTTTCAATCGTGCCGCCGATTTTAACAAGCGAGGACAAAGCTTGGGCAACATTAACATCTGTTAAGCTGCCGTTAAACGGTTTGATGGCAATATCAAGCTTGTCGTTTTTGAGATTGATTGTGCCGTCGCCCACAATGGTCATTTTTTTCGAATCAAACGCAATGCCCTTGGGCAGAGTGATTTTGCCATTATCAAAATCGCCTCTTAAAACCGCGCATTTCATAGACATCTTCGGATCTTTGGCCTGAAGCTGAAGAGTGCTTAAAAGTTGCGTGATGAAATTGCCGCGCAGATATTTGAGTGCGCCCGCCTGAAGCCGCGACTGGCCGACAACAAGCAAAACCTGACCGCTTAAATTTTGGACAATGTTTTGATATGTTGCACCGCTCGATTTTAAGGCAACATGCAGATCTGTTTGGCCGCCGCTTACAATGGAAAAATTGTCTTTTTTGGGCTGGAGCGACTTGATAAAATCTTGCACAATGATGTTTTGTCCGTTAAGATTTAAGGACATATCATTGTTTGAAGCGTTGAGGCTTAAATTGCCCGTTATCTCGCCGCCGCCTGCAACTGCCGAAAGCGGATTGAGGTTTAAGATTCCGCTTTGAAGGGCGATGGTGGTTTGAAGATTTTGCAGGTCAATATCTTCAGTTAAGATAAGCTGGTCGATGTTTAATTTGATGTTTGCATTTAAGGCGTTTAAAACCGACAAATCAAGCTTTTCATCAGGCACAAAAGTGGCCGCGTGTGCGGAGGTGATAAGGTTTATTGATGCGGTCTTTTTTGGTGTGCTTAAAAGTGTTAAATCAAAAACTTTGCTTGAGATGTTTGCTGAAACGAACGGTTTTTTGCCCGATATATCGGCTTTGATTTTGGCGGTGATGACATTTCCGCCCATATCAAGCTTTTCAAGAGCTATATTGATAAGATTCAAATTGCCTGCCGCTTTGGCTTTGAGGTCAATTTTAGGCAAGTCAAAATTGCCTTGCGGGCTTGAAACAAAAGTGCTTAAATCAAAACTTAAATCGCCCATCAAATCGGAAAGAATACCGCCGACTTTTAAGGTTGTGCCGAAGGCATTGGCATTTAAGTTTATATGATAAGGTTCGTTTTTCAAAAGAGTGTTAATCGAATCGGCAGTGATATTTCCCTTGATTTCATCGCCGTTGTAGGAAACATCATATTTGAGATTTATTTGTGAATCCATATCTTGGGCCGTAAGATCTAAATTTTTGATGTTGACTTTTGTTGTTGTTTTTGACTTCAAATCGACATAACGCACGGCACCGTTTTCGATGTATAGCTGTTTTGCCACAATGCTAAATGCTAAAGGTGCACCGGCTGCTTGAGCTGTTTGTTGTTCATCATTTTGTTTTTTATCTGAAACGGTTGTTTCATCTTGAGGGCTTTCAAAAACCCAATTGCCTTGACCTTGCGCGTTGACGGCAAGATTGACAACCGGTTCAAGCAAAACAATTTCTTCAATTTCAATGTCTTTTCTTAAAAGCGGTAAAAGGCCGAGCGACACCTCCGCCCGTTTGATTTGAAGCATATCTTCATCGGTTGCCCATGAAGCGTTTGAAAGGCTGAGCTCGGAAAGCTCAATGGTGGGAATGAGCGAAAGTTTGATGTCGGCGTTGCCCTTGATGGCCAAAGTTCTGCCGGTTTGCTCGAAAACGAGTTTTTCGATTTTTGCTTTATATGTGTTCAAATCGAAATTTTGAATAAAAATCACAAGACCGATAATGGTTGCGAAAATTAAAAACGAGAGAATACCGAAAGTTATTTTCAAAGCTTTAGCCATTGTTTATTTCTCCTTAAAGTTCAAACCCAAAAAATGAATATCGTTATTTAAATAATCCGGAATCGGCGCTTTGACAACAAGTTTTTTTGCCATAGCGGCGGATAAGTCAATTTTCCATGCGTGCAAATGAAGTTTTGGCGAAATGTTTGCTTTTTTCACGTCTTCTTTGCGGCCGTATTTCGTATCACCCAAAATAGGCGCGCCGATGTGGGCCAAATGAGCCCTGATTTGATGTGTTCTGCCGGTTAGAGGCTCGGCTTCAATGAGGCTGAATTTATCGGCGGCGCTGTCTAAAACCTGATAGTTTGTAACGGCTTTTTGGCCGCTTTCGACAATTTCCATTTTTTCACCGATTTTTTCAAGATTGGCCTTAATTTCGCCGTTGTCTTTCTTGGGTCTGCCCGCGCAAAGCGCCAGATATGTTTTTTTGATTAAATGTTCTTTGAAGGCTTTTGTTAAGGTGAGTGCGGATTTTCTGTTTCGAGCCAAAACAAGCAAGCCGGAAGTTTCTTTGTCAATGCGATGTGTGAGCTTGGGGCGTTCGTCCTTTTCATATTTTAAGGCGTCCAAAAGCCCGTCGATGTGTTTTGTCTGACCTGTGCCGCCTTGAACGGCAAGGCCGGAGGGTTTATTGATGACAATCACATTTTCGTCTTGATAAACCACCAGCGAGCGCATCAATTTTTCATCTGCCTTTGAAACAAAATTGTCTTTTAACGGGGCTTTTTGAGCGTCAAGCGGCGGAAGCCTTATTTCTTGGCCGGCAAGAAGACGTGTTGACGTTTCGGCGCGCTTGCCGTCAACCTTGATTTGCTTTGTGCGTAAAAGTTTTTGAAGATGCGAAAGGCTTAAAGAGGGATATTCTTTCAAAAACCAACGGTTAAGCCTGATGCCATCATCATCTTTTTTGACCTTAACGATTGAAACACCCGACATTTATTTTTTTCCTTGTTTTTGTTTTCTTAAATTATCAAAATATTCAATGCGTTTTTTGATTTCACGCTCAAAACCGCGTTCAACCGGTTCGTAAATTTTGGTGCGTTTCATGCCGTCCGGAAAATAATTTTGCCCAGAAAAACCGTCGTCTAAATCTTGATCATAAACATAGCCCTCATGATAGCCCAAATTTTTCATCAGTTTTGTCGGGGCGTTTAAGATGTGTTTCGGCGGCATTAAAGAACCGGTTTGCCGAGCCAAACCATAAGCTTTATCCATAGCTTTATACACGGCGGCAGACTTAGGCGCTGTTGCAAGGTAAGCCGTCAGTTGCATGACGGCTAAATCGCCTTCGGGAGAACCGAGCCGCTCATAAGTTTCGGCGCATGCGATTGCTTGAACAACCGCATTCGGGTCGGCAAGTGACACATCTTCAATCGCAAAACGCACCAAACGGCGCAAAATATAGCGCGGATCTTCGCCCGAAGTGAGCATTCTGGCGACCCAATAAAGTGCGGCATCCACGTCAGAACCGCGTAAAGATTTATGAACGGCGGAGATTAAGTTGTAATGTCCGTCGCGGCCCTTGTCATAAACCGGTGCGCGCGAACGCACAATGTTCATCACCGCTTCTTTATCAAAAATTTCACCATCTTTAGCATAGGCAAAAATGCTTTCAGCCAAATTCAAAACATATCTGCCGTCGCCGTCGGCAATTTGTTTCAAAAAAGTGCGCGCCTCATCATCAATCGGCAATTTTTGCCCCATTTCTTTTTCGGCACGTTTGAGCAGAACCTCAAAGTCATCGGCATTTAGGCGATTGAGCACAAAAACCTGACAACGCGATAAAAGTGCGGCATTGAGTTCAAAAGAGGGGTTTTCGGTTGTGGCGCCGACTAAAATGATTGTGCCGTCTTCAACATAAGGCAAAAAGCCGTCTTGCTGCGATTTGTTGAACCGATGAATTTCATCGACAAACAAAAGTGTGCCTTTGCCTTGAGAAGCACGTCTGTCGATGGCATATTGAAAAACACGCTTCAAATCGGCCACACCCGAAAAAACAGCCGAAATTTGCTCGAAATAAAGATTTGTGTGTTCGGCCATCAAGCGTGCGATGGTTGTTTTACCACACCCTGGAGGGCCCCACAAAATAAACGAAGAAACTTTGCCCGTCTCTAACATTCGTCTTAAAGGTGCATTATCGCCCGTGAGCTCATCTTGACCGACAACCTCTGCGAGTGTTTTCGGGCGAAGTCTGTCTGCAAGCGGCCTTTTAACTTGCGCTGAAAAAAGCGTTTCTTCCATGTCTTTACCTGCTTTCTCTGCCTTTGGCATAGCCGCCTTCAAGCACATTTTGTTGTTTTTTCTGCGCATCTTTGAGCTGCTGTTTTTTTTGCATTTCGTATTCTTTTTTCTGGCTTTCAATCAGCTCTTTTTCATATTCGCGCTCTTCACGCTCTTTTCGGAGCTCGTATTTTTTTTCTTCCAAAGAGCGACGCATGCGCTCATGGCGTTCTTTTTGAATCATAATTTCGTCTTTGGCGCCGCGGTTTTGGAATTTTTCGATGATTTCTTCGTCGGAATCTTGTCTTTTTAAGAAGGCGTCATACAGTTTTTTGCCGGCACGCATGATGTCTTCAATCCTCACACCGGGGTGTTTTCGGGCGTCCCAAACGCCCGCCGGCCCGACCGAGAAGAAAAACTGGGTTAAGTCTATGCCTTTAAATTTTTTCTTTTTCGCTTTCGGCGCCAAAATTTCTTTGAGTTCTTTCGGCGTTACCGGACGCCCCAAGGCCTGCTCTATTTGCGCTTGTGAAATGATGCATTCGCTCAAATCAAGCTCATAGATATTCACCCCCGTAAAATTACAACCCGTGAAATCAACCCCGCGCAAGTTGACGCGGCTCAAGTCAATTTTTGAAAGGTCAAGAAGCGTTAAGTTGATGCGCCGTAAATTGAGTTTGTGCGGATAATAAACGGCTAAAAATTCAATTAAATCTTGCAATTCCTGCAAGGCGATTTCATCCATGTCAACATCAAGCAAAATGGCGTCTTGAATGTCGGCTTCGACAAGTTTGACGCCGTGCATTTTGGCGCCGGTGAAGTTTGTGCCGTGAAGTTTTGCGCCCGAAAAAATCGCCTGATTTAAGTTTGCGCCTGACAAATCGGCACCCGACAAATCGGCAGACGAAAAATCCGCACCTTCGAGATTGGCTTTGGAAAAATTGACATCGCGCAGGTCGGCATTTGAAAAATCGGTGTTTTTGAAATTTTCACCGGAAAGATTTGCGCCATATAGGCTTTGATTGCTGTGCGATCTTTGTTTGGGTGCTTGATGGCTTTGCATCGTTTGTTTGCCGGGATTATCGCCACGGGAAGTGAGCTCGGAAATGGCTGTCCATGAAAAATTGTTTTCATAGAGTTTGTCAACGTCAAAATCGTTTTGGCGCGATGAGCGCACTTTGTCGCGCAAAGCGTTGAGATGATCTGATGTTTTTTTGCTTTCATCCGACATAAAAAAGGCACTCCAATCAAAAACAGATGGTTTAAGCTTATCTCATTTTATTTCAAAAGACAAGCAAATCATTTCAAATTTTCTTTATTTTTTAGCATAAGATAACGCACCAAAAATGCAGAAGGCAGGCACATCAATGCCGCAATGATAAAAAAGACCGGCCACGAAGTGTGTTCTAAAACAAAGCCGGATGTGGCCGCAAAAAAATCACGTGCCAAACTTAAAAGCGACGACAGAAGCGCGTATTGCGTTGCCGTGTATAAAACATTGCACAGCGATGACATATAAGCAACAAGAGCGGCAGTGGCCATACCGGAAACAAAATTTTCAAGCGAAATGGTGAGTACCAGCATCGGCAAATTGTGCCCGACAAGTGCTTGGAGGGCGTAAACGGCCGTTGTGAAGCCTTGTCCGAAGGCCAAAATATATAGCCCCGTGTATAGGCCGTGTTTTTTTAAGAACAGCCCGCCGTATAGTCCGCCCAAAATTGTTGCGGCCATACCGTAAATTTTGATGACATACGCAATTTCGAGCTTGGAAAAACCCATGTCGTCGTAAAAAGGATAGGCCATCGGACCGATGTAAGCGTCTGACAGGCGATATATGAAAATTAAAAGCAAAATCAGTTTCCATTCCCTGTTTTGTAAAAAATCTTTCAAGGGCTTGACAATGCGCTCGCTTATAAATTTTTGAAAATTTTGCGTTTGGTGGGATTGGTATGAAAATTTGACGGGCTCATCGGCAAAAAGCAATGTGAAAATGCCAAAAATTGTGCCGAGCGACATAATGACATATACACTGTTCCAGCTCATAAAACTTGCAAGGGCTAAAGCGCCGGCGCCCGAAAACAACAGGCCTAAGCGATAGCCTAAAACAAAAATTGCCGCGCCGGAAGCTTGCGCATTTTGATTGTCGCTGAACATTTCCACGCGGAAAGCGTCTAAAACAATGTCAAGTGTGGCTGAACAAAAACTGACAAAAACGGCACTGAAAATTAAATAAAGCGCGCCCATTTCGGGTTTCCATCGAGATATCAGAAAAATGGCAAAAAACAGAAAAATCTGCGTTGTGATGCCCAAACTTTTGCGTCTGCCCAAACGCCACAGAAACGGAATTTTGAGGCCGTCAACCATGGGCGACCATAAAAATTTGAAGGCATACGGAATTTTGACAAGCGAAAACGCGCCGATGGCCGTGTAGCTGAAGTGGACATCTTTAAGCCACAGGCTCAAGGTGTTGAAAACAAGCAAAAACGGAAAACCGCTTGCAAACCCCAAAACGGTTAAGATAAGCATTTTTTTGTTGCAATATGTGCGGTAAATTTCGTTTAATTTTTGTTTCATGGCGGCAAGGATACGTCTATCGGCTTAAAATTGTGTTAAAATGAGGTTTAAAAAAAGCTTGATTTTATTTTTTTAAGGTGATACAATAAAGGGCGTTGATGCAGATATAATTCAATGGTAGAATGAGAGCTTCCCAAGCTTTTAATGCGGGTTCGATTCCCGTTATCTGCTCCAAATTACAAAACGACACCTGAGAGGGTGTCGTTTTTTGTAATTTGAGGTTAAATAATTTGAATCGAACCCGCAGGGGCGGGTTTGACATCAAGCGAAAGCCAGACGGAAGTATGGCGGTCGGCGGTTAGCCGATGAGCGCCGGTGCGACCGAGTTTTTTTTAAAAAAAAACGAAGGTCATTCCCGTTATCTGCTCCATTTTTGAAAAAGCACCTCAAAAGGTGCTTTTTTGTTTGATGGGGGTGTTAAAGTTAATTCGAAGGCCCCTTGACGCATTCGCCTGCGGCTCAGCGAGGGGTGACAGTTTAAATTTTTGCCTACGGCTCAGCGAGGGGTGACGGTTGTTGTTTTTCAGCCTCTTCTTGCATGATGTCAAGGGGCACAAACTCGATTTTAAGGCAAAGGTCATAACACAAAAGCAAGTCTTCAATTTGCTGTAAGATGCCGATTGTAAAATGTATTCGCTTGCGTTTACGAAATGTCTTTTCAGAAAAACCGTGTTTTTTGAAAAATTCTTGAGACGCAAGCCCGCTTTGTTTTTGTATCGCCCAAATTTTTTCGTTAAGGTCTTGATAAAGTTTTTTGAAAATCTTTTTTCTGTCTGCTTTGGTTATCATTTTTTTTAACTCCTGTTTTTATTTTAATGAAAAAACCGTTTTGAAAAAAATCTCAAAACGGGGAGCTAGTAAACTGTCGTAACACAGATGGACTGATTCGCGCAATGCCTTATATCGCCCACTCCCCAATGTGGAGTTGATATTACGAAGATGTCTACTAAACACCATAGCCAACCGGCTACAGGTTTATTATGCAAAGATTTGTTTTAAATGTAAAGAAAAAAAACTGTAACCCTTTTTTGCCGACAGGCAAAAAAAAGCATGACATTATAAAATTTGAAAAGTTGTTTGTTTTGATAAATAAGCAAAGGGGCTTATTAAACAAATTTTAACACACTCTATGCTAGATTTAGAAAAGGTAAACCCGTAAAAGCACCGCAAAAAGGCTTTATAAATGCCTGTTTGGCGGACTTTTGAGATTCTGGAGTAACAACAAAAACGATGCAAAAAAATAACATCAGAAATTTTGTTTGCAGTTTTATTTTTTCAATTTTGGCGGTGGGACTTGTTCAAAAAGCGGTTTTGCGCGCGCCCGCAGCTGAGCCGGAATCTTCATCAAACCAAAAAAACAAGACTAAAAATATTTCTCTTTTTGCTGAACCGGTGGTTGATTTAGAAAGTCAACTTTCAGGCAAGCTTGCGGGCAGTGAGACAATTGATGTTTCCGCTCTCGGTGATTTGGTGGCATCGGAGCCGGCGCCCATGGAGGTTGAGCCGAGTGTTACAGAAAATCAAAACAGGCTTGAAGCAAAAGAAAAAGAAAGTTCTCTTAATGTTGATTTTGCCTTAGCAACGGAAGTTGAGCTTGATGCGGAAGACACGGCAGCCACGCCGATTGATATTCCGGAGCATCTTGCAAGCGGTGTGGTTTATGCGCCGCTTGAAACAGCCGAGAGTTCGATTGAGGCGGAAAATGTTGATGTTGCGTTGCTTTCATCTGACGATGAAATTCCCTTAACAGAAAGCGGAGAGGTTTTGTATCAGAATATTGAAGTTTCTCAAAATGCGTCAGCTTCGAATATTGCGATGCTCGAGCCGAATGTTTTGGTGGCCGCGATGGAAGAACCGGACATTTTGGCACCGGACAAAACGATTGCCGATGCCGATGTGAAAAAAAGCGAATTGGCCGATATGTTTGACATATCCGCGCAAAACGATGTTTCGGAAGTTGATGAAAGTGCGTGGGTTGTTTCGAATGCGGCCGAGGCGACGCAGGATTTTGCACAAACAGCAGCCGATGTTTCAACCGATAGTCCGTGGGTGGTTGCAAAAGGCAACAAACATGCCAAAAATCAGGCCGTTGTTGAAGAATATGCGGCTAAAGATGAACAAAACGTGGTTTCCGTTTTGCCGCAAACAGACGACGAAAAAAACATTGAGCAGGCGTTTTCGGAGCCCTTGCTTAAAAAGAAAGACGATGAAAAAAATTTGGCTTATCAGATGATACAAAACATCTTGATTCCAATTCCGGAAGATATTGCAAACGATGCGGATTTAACGCCCGATTTGACGTCGTCGCCGAAAGAAAAGGCGCTTGTTGAAAAGAAAAAGAAAGCCTCGTCTCGATTGGAAAACGATGATGAAAATACGGGTTTGTTTAAAAGCATTCGCTCTTGGTTTTCAAAAGACAAAAACAAACAAGAAACAGATGATGAAGGCAAAGACAAGAAGGACAAGGCTAAAGTCTCTCAAGCAAAGAAAACCGGTCAAAAATCTTTCAAAGATAAAATCTTTTCGGCTTTGGGCGGCGATGAGGACTATTCGACTGTTCAGACGATGCCGATTATGCCGGCAGAGCTTCGGCTTTCATTTGCGCCGAACCGTGCCGAGATATCGGGACAAACATTAAGATGGATATATGCGTTTGCCGATAATGCTCGGGACAATGATGATGTTTACATTGAGGTTCGAATTGACGGCACAAGCTCGTATGCTTTACAGCAAAAAAGGCTTAATCTTCTTGCGAGTATATTCAGTGCGCGCGGTGTCGATTATCGCAAAATCAATACGATTTTCACGTCTCGCGAGCCGAATTCATTTATTATTAGGAATATTCGTTTTAACAACAAAGAGAAGGACGCAGCATTAAAATGAGGTTGATTTGACGCTAAATTATTTGCATTCGTGATAATAAGTCAGCCAAATCACTTGATTATTTAAAACAGAGTTTGTATGATTGGAAAAACAAAATGGTCAAAATTTTAAAGGATTTTAAGATGAACGATAAAAAAACCACCCTTGCTTGTATAACGGCGCTTTTGGCCTTATCGGCCTGTGCTTTACACCAAACGGCAAAACCTGAGGGAGCTACCGAAGAAAAGCCGCAACAGCTTTGTGTCGATTGCCAGAAAGATCCGTTTGTGAACTATACGCAAACACGTGCCGATTTTAGGCAATACGGCGAACTTTCGCCCCGAGATCAGCGTGTTTCGCAGTCGGGTGCCGGCAACAATTTGTCTGCGGCCGTTCCGCCCTCAATTGACAATGAGGTTATCACCTACGAGCAATATGTTGAAGAAAGTGAGCAAAAAGCTGCCGAGCAGCCTTTGGAAGAAAATGTTGCTTTAGAGCAAACAGACGAAATTGTGGTTGCGGAAGTTGTGGAAGCGGAAACCGAAACTGAAACTGAAAAAACTTCTGTTGAAGACCCTGTTCAAGACTGGTATGCCGAGGAAGGGCAAAATCTTAAAGCTCTTTTGACTGAGTGGAGCGAACAATCAGGCTGGCGTTTGGTTTGGAACACAAACAGAAATTATGTTTTGAGTGCGGGCGCTATGTTCAGAGGACGCTTTGCCGATGTGAGCTCGGCTTTAATCAGAGCTTTTGCAAGAGCAAGACCGGCGCCTGTCGCCACATTTTATAAAGGAAATCGCGTGTTAGTCGTTGAAACAATGGAGGATGAAAATGCGTATAACTAAAAAATTAAGCCTGACACTGGCTCTGGTTGCAACAGCGGCTTTGGTTGCCTGCTCGCTTACAACCGATATGGACGCCACACTTGACCGCGAGATTGAGAATACGGCCGCCTTAAAACACGAAGCACAACGTCCGACGGATTTGGCAAACACAGATGTGGTGCGGGTTAATGATGATATTTGGCTTGGCGATTCCAGCGAGGTTGAATATGAGGGTGATCCCATTCCTTCATATCTTGAAACGCCTGACGGAATTACGCTTATCAGCAACAGGCCGATTACGTTGTATGAAATCGGGTCGATGATTCATAAGATAACCTCAATTTCGGTGCGTTATGAGCAAGAGCTTGACGGTGCTGTTCAGCAACAGGCCGATAGCAACAAGCCGAACCTGAAAGATATTGGTGCACAATGGACCGATTCAAGCAAAATGCTTGTGTCTTACAAAGGGCCTTTGAGCGGTTTGCTTGACGAAGTTTGCAACCGTTTCGGCATTTGGTGGAAGTATGACAAGAAACAGATTTATTTCTATAAATACATTACAAAGTCGTTTACGCTTTATACATTGCCGACAAAACCGAGTTTGTCCGTTTCAATCGGCGGTTCTTCGCAAAGCAGTGGCACGGGTTCATCTTCTGTTTCGCTTTCAAATTCGGCAAATATTGATTTATGGTCAACGATTGAAAACTCTATTAAGTCGATGATTTCGCAGGGCGCACAGATGACAACTGATCAATCAAGCGGTATCATCACTTTAACCGGAACGCCTAATGACATTAGAAAAGTTGCAAAGTTTGTTCATGAGCAAAACGTGCGCTTGTCGCGTCAGGTGGCCATCAGCGTTAAGGTTTTGCAGGTTAGTGTTACAGATTCGGATAAATACGGTTTGGATTTGAACGCTGTATTTTTGGGCGGTAATAACGACCATATCAAAGGTGTTGATATTGCAGGCGCAGGCGGACAAGATGGTTTGTTCAACAATTTACACATGACTGTTTTGGCAGGTTCTTGGAGTATTGATAGCGCAATTCAGGCCCTGTCGGAAATCGGCAAAGCAAGCTTGGTTACAAGCGGAACGGTTACGACGCTTAACAATAAGCCGGCACCGCTTCAGGTTGTGAAAACGCAAAACTATATTTCGGAAATTACAAAAACAAACTCCGGAAGCGACGGCAACTATTATGATCTGTCAACCGAAACCAAAGAAATTGAAACGGGTTTCACGCTTGATATTTTGCCGCGTATTTTAGAGCACGGTCGCTTACTGCTGATGTTCAACTTAACGCTTTCCGATTTGATTGAGCTTCAAAAGGTGAGCTTAACAAGCAATCCGAGTGGCGGTGAGTTTATTCAAAACCCGATTATCGAGACGCGCGGATTTACGCAGGAAGTGGCCATGAAAACGGGAGAAACGCTTATTTTGACCGGTTATGAACGTGTTGAAAGTTTTACCCAGAAAGCCGGTGTGGGCTCGGCAGAAAATTCGTTGTTGGGCGGGACTGTTTCGGCAAATCAAAATCGAAGCATTTTGGTGATTATGTTAACGCCTGTTGTTTTGGATTCACCTTTGGTTCCGGAATCAAGAATGAAATAGTCAGCAAAGGAATAAAGAAGTGCTAGAAGACGCTAATTTTGAAAACACAAACACTTCGCCCTACGGGGACGAGTCGGAAAAGATTTTGGGAACAAATTTCAAAGTCAACGGCACAACGTATGCGACTTCTCTGTTTTGGCAACCCTTGCGCAACAGCGACGATCCGTATACCGAAATTATTGAAGCGGCTGAAAATGTTTTGGAAGGCGCCGATTTGTTCTGCCTTAAAAAAGGCAGGTCGCCGCAATTTGGTATGTGTATTTCCGAGCAAGGCTATCAGAAAGGTATGCCGGCCGCAGCCATCGGTGTGATTGGGGCGCTTTCCGACACTTCTTCGTTTTTGGCTGTTTTTAAGGTTGATCAGGGTTGGTGGTATGTTTGCGTTAGAAATGATGTTATCTTATCTGACGGCGATATGCTTTTTTACAGCGAACAGGAAGCCAAAGAACAGTTTACGTCTATGCTTGCCGTTCCGGATTGGGGATATAAAATTGCTCCCGATGAATGGCAGATTGAAGACGCAAAGGAAATTCCGGTTGAAACACTTTTAGACGGTGCACCCAGACAAACGCTTAAAAAGATTCACGCCTTGCGCGGACCGAAACTTTTTGCGGTTGTAGCTGCCGCGGCGCTTGTTTTGGTTTGGTTTTTATATACGATGTTTTCGCTGTTTTTCATGCAAGAACCCATTAAACCGGTTGTGCCGCCGAAAACAATTAAAAAAATTCAACCGGCACCGCCGCCGCCCGAGCCGAAGCCTTGGGAGTCGACCGAGGATCCGGTTCAGGTTTTGAGCTATTGTTTCAAAGCGGTTCAAGATGTTGTTTCCATACCTACGCCGGGATGGCGTATCGGCGGTATAACGTGCACATCGGAAGGTTTGGTTACGTCTTGGCATATGCAAATCGGAAGACTTTCTTGGATAGATAAGGCCTTAAACGAATCGGGCGTTACGTTTTCAAACAAGTCCATTTCGGCAAACGGTAGAGAAATTGTGGTTTCGGTGCCCATTGAAAAGGTTAGGACATTTAACTCTCCGCCGACAAAAAATGCGGTGGAAATCGTGAACACGTTAAACGACCTTTTCCAAGGTTTGCAAATGCACGTTTCTTTGAGCACGCAGACGTGGACATCGCCGCAGAAAAACATTTACAGATCCGTTAAATTTTCGTTTTCATCAAAACACGATCCGAAAGAGTGGTTTGATATATTAACCAAATTTTCAGGACTTACACTTAATGTTATAAAATATGACGCACACAGCAACAGCTGGCATTACGAAGGAGCAATCTATGTATTATAAACTTTTACACAAAACTATTCTCACAAGCGCTTTGGTTTCTTTGATTTGCGCGAGTGTTCCGCAAGCAAAGGCTCAAGAGCTTGTTTTAGAAGATGAAGTTGATATTTCTCTGCCGACGGACGCCTTGGAGGCGGAAGCTGTTGTCGGTTTGAACGAAGAACAAGATGTTATTCCCCTTGAAAACACAGGTGTCATTGTTCCGCAAAAGAGTTTAGTGGAGAACATTGATGAGGCCGCGCAAAAGGCAAAAGAAAACGTGCAAGATGTGCCCAATACGGCCGGGCAAATTGATGAGGAAATGAAAACATCTATGGAAAACTCTTTAGATGTGGGGCTTGATTTTGAAACAGTCAGTGCACCGTCGGCCGAAAATGTAGAGGCTTTTATGGAAAACTTTGAGCAAACGGGTGAAGCCGCGTTGCCGGCAGAAGATGCTAAGCTTGATGCGGTTCAACCGCTTTCTGCAGAGCTTTTCGGAAATCAGGACAAAAAAGAAGAAGGCACACAGGACGTTGTGCCGGAAATTGAAAATAATCCTGTGGCAAACATCAGTCCGGAGTTGAAGTTTGGCGATGCCGTGTTGGTTCAATCAAACAATGATCTGTTCACACAGATGTCGGATATTGAAAAGCAGACAACGTTGCTTACATTGCAGTTAAAGCGCGAGAAAATCCGCAACGAGATTGAAGCGGCAAAGGCCGTGCGTGAAAAAGCAGCTTTGGAAAAGCGTTTGGCTGAAGAAGCCAGATTGCGCGAGCAGGAAGAATGGCGCAAAGAGCAGGAGGCAAAAGTTATCAGAGAGCAGGTTGCTTTGAAACAAAAGGAAATTGAGCTGGAAAAATTAAAACAGCGCAAGGCGTTGACGGCTTATATGAACCAAATGCTTGAACAGAAGCAGGCATGGATAAACGAAAATGCCAAGCTTTATGAAGAGATTGAAGGTCTTAAGACAACAAATCGCACCATCAGAAAAGCCTATGCGGCCGATTTGGAAAATATTTCGCTTGAGTCGGAAAAGCTTTTCCATAATGCCGAAATGGCCAAAAGCAATCACGATCGTATTGTTGAAAATATGATGATTCAAAACGAGCAGCTTAAAAATCGAATTGAAGCAGACGCAGCAGCGCTTCGTTTGGGACAGGGCAATCCGTTTGCCGGTGGTCCTGAAGGTTTGGAGTCGGCTTCTGACAATTTGATTAAGCCGGTTAGCATTGCGCGAGAATATGCCATTATGGAAATTATCGGCAAAGGGGACAATTTGCTTGTTAGGCTGATTAACAAACAAGGTGATTCGTTTATTGCCAAAAAAGGCACCGTTTTGCAAACGGGACATACGATTGAGGACATTCAACAAAACTATGTTCAGTTTGACCGCAACGGTTTGAAAGATTTCTTATATACGGCAACGGCTGCTTTGGCGGCAGAGCCTGATAAATTAGGCACGGAACCTGAAGCAGATAATGCTGCGACCGCTTCAAGAAGAAGAAGCGGCAGAAACGAGACAACGGCTGTTAAACCGAGGGCTAATCTTGTCGGCGACCAGCAGATGCCGTCGCTGAGCAACTCGATGTTTGTTAAATAACTTGAAAGGTTATGTGAAGAGGAAATGGTTGAAAACAAGGGGGACACAGACGTTAAGGAACAAAGCAATTCTTATCTGGCCGAAAGCTCTTTGGATCAGAAGCAGGACGTTAACATTCTGGAACGCTTGTTTTCGGGCGATAACAAGCTTATAACCGCGCACGGCTCCGAACTTTCCATCACGGACGAAACAAGACGACTTTTGGCCCTGTTTTCGGACGGGACATATTTTGTTTCGCAAGATCACCGGTTTGATGGCTTGGTTTACAACTTTGAAAAAACCATTAAGCGCCGCAAAATTAAAATCAATCCGCCTCAATATGTCAGTCAGAACGAAATAAATGCCATATATGCTTATGCCGAGCGTGGTTCCGGCTTTGCAAAAGTCAGCGATGAAGACCGCGATTTGATGCAAATTCAGATTGATTTCATCAACATTGTTTCGCGCGCCGCTATGCAAAAAGTTTCTGATGTGCACGTTGTGGTTGCCGATTCAACGATTGTGATGTTCCGTATCAACGGTATGATGGTGCGGCAGATGGAATATAACAGGGAGTGGGGCGAGTCGTTTGTCCGTGCGGTTTTTGCTTCATCTGATATTTCCGATTCAAACTATGCACAAAACGAATTTCAGGGCGCGCAAAAACTTGGCGAAACGCCGCTTCGCGGTTCAAACGGAAAACTGATGCTTCCGCACAACGTTTTGGCCATTCGTTTGCAGTTTAACCCAATTGCGTTCGGTTCGCAATATTTGGTTATGCGTCTTTTGTATGCCGATGACAATCCGAACGGTAGCTCTGATTTGAGAGCGCTCGGTTTTGGCGAACGAGAAGAAAAGTTGTTTTATCGCTTACGTGCAACGCCGGTTGGGCTGAACATTATTGCCGGTCCGACGGGTTCCGGAAAATCGACAACCTTGCAGAGAAATATGATTAAGCTGTTGCAGGAAAAGAATTTTGAGTTGAACCTCATTACCGTGGAAGATCCGCCGGAGTATCCTATTCCGGGTGCACGGCAAATGCCCGTTACAAACGCAAACGATGAAGAAAGCAAGGAAATTGAGTTTACAAAAGCCTTAAACGCGGCACTTCGTTCAGACCCAGATGTTTTGATGGTCGGTGAGATTCGTTCGCTCTCGGCGGCGGAGTTGACATTTAAGGGTGCGCTTTCCGGACACGGCGTTTGGACAACGCTTCACGCCAACTCGGCACCGGCCATTATTACGCGTTTGCGCGATATGGGTATGCAGCCTTATTTATTGGGTGATCCGGAATTGATGAAAGGGCTTATTTCTCAACGTTTGTTCAGAAGGTTGTGCCCGTATTGCCGAAAATCGGTTAAAGAACGCCAGCAAGACCTTTCGTTTGAGCGTCTGCAAATGGCTTTGGGTGAATATGGTGTTGAAAACACATATATTAGGGGCGAGGGTTGTAAACGTTGCGGGCATAAGGGCTTTAGCGGGCGTATGAGCGTTCCGGAGATTATTTTGCCTGATGCGATGTTTTTGCAATTGATGATTAACGGCGATACAAAGCGCGCGATTGATTATTGGATCAGCGAGCTTGATGGTCGGACTTTAAGAGATGCGGCAATTGAACGTATGCTTAAGGGTTATATTGACTTAGATGAACTGGAGCGTTGGTGCGGTTTGCTGGATCAACGACCGATATATTAGGATGAAATCAAATGCCAGAGGTAAAAAACAATAATCGTTTCAAAAAAGCAATGCGTTCTTTAAGTTCCATTGAGGTTTATTATGCCAGAATGGTGTGTAATTTTTCAAACGCCGGCCGTTTAAAGATATATCGCAAACTGGCCTCACTGCTTCGAAACAGATTTTCTTTGATGGATTCGCTTGATATGCTTCATGATGGTATTACAAACGGCGGAAAAAATCCGGGCGAACCGATGGCCATTGCGCTTGCAAGCTGGGGAAGGGCGCTTCAAAACGGTGTGCCTTTTTCGGACGCTTTGAAAGGTTGGGCGCCGGATCGCGAGCGGTTGATGTTGTCGGTTGGTGATGTTTCAAACCTTGAAAGCGCGCTGTTGAATCTGATTAAAGTGGCGGAAGGTTCAACGAAGATGATTAGGCCGATTGTGAGCGCCATTTCGTATCCGTCGTTTTTGTTTATGATGTCCGTTGTGATTATTTGGGCAATCGGTGTTTATATGATTCCGCCGATGGTTGACGCCGTTCCGGGAATTAATTGGGTTGGAACGGCAAAAACGCTTGTTGACCTTTCGGAGTGGATTCAGAAAAACTGGGTTCTCGCGTTTTCCATTTTTCCGTGCGTTGCCCTTTTGATATATGCTACCATCAGTTTTTGGACCGGACGCGTGCGGGTTTATTTTGACAGGATTCCGCCGTGGTCGCTTTATAAAATTTTTGTGGGTATCACGTGGCTGTTGGCTTTATCCGCACTTATTAAGGGAGGACTCCCCGTTTCGGTTGCACTGCAATCATTAAAAAAAGATGCAAGCCCCTACTTAAAAGAGCGTATCGACCATACGTTGAAGTTTATTAAAAACGGTGAAAACTTGGGACAATCGCTTAACAAAACGGGTTTTGAATTTCCGGATAAAGAAATTATTGCCGATTTGAAGATTTATGCGGAATTGGATAATTTTGAAGAGGCGCTTGAAAGTTTGGCGAACAATTGGCTTGAGGAGTCGGTTTATATGATTGAGCAAAAAGCCGAAGTTTTGAACGCCGTCGCCATTTTGTGTGTGGCAGCCATTATTGCTTGGTCGGTGTTCGGTGTGTTTGATATGCAAGACCAAATTACCTCTGCCATGGGAGGCTAGAAATGGCAAGATGTTTGTTAAAAGAAAAGCTGTTGCCTTCAAAAATGACGTTGTGGGTTGTTTTGGCGGTTGTGTTTGGGATTGTTGTTTGCTCGGCCTTGATTTTTTCTGCCGCCTCAAAAAAAGACGAGAGTGCTTTAGAGGAGTTGCGTCTTATTGCGCAAAATATTCGTAAGCACTACCAAAAAAGCGTTGATTATCGTGGTCTTAATACAAGCGTTGCGCTTGAGAAAGATTTGATACCGGCGCAAATGGTTCGGAAAGGAAAAATTTACAGCCGTTTGAAAAACGAAATTGTGATCGGCGCTGATGAAAAAGGGACGACCGTCGCACCCGCCGGCACGTTTTTTTCGGTTTCTTATACGGGTATCAATCAAAAAAAATGTGCAGGGCTTATTTCGGAGCCTTTTGATGTTTCGCTCGGGCTCGTTTCGATTCGCCTTTTAACAGCACAGAGTGAGCGCGAGTTTTCTTATGGCGGGGAATTTACGTTGCCCGTTTCGGAGCCGAGCGCACTTAAATTCTGCCAAAATAAAAACACTGTTGTGTTGACGTTTGAATAAAAAAATATTGCCCACTGTTTTAGCTTGAATTTTGAATCAAATTTGCTAAATTAGCCCTCATAAGGAGAGGAGCAAGATGTATGATGTGAGCAACATACGAAAAGATTTTCCGATTTTTTCGGAGAAGATAAACGGCAAAAAAAACACGTATCTTGATACGGCAGCGTCTGCGCAAAAGCCGCAGTGCGTGATTGATAAGATGTGCGAGATTTACAAAAAAGCTTATGCCAATGTTCACAGGGGAGATTATGCTTTATCCCAAAGCGCTACTTCGGAATTTGAAAATGCGCGTCGAGTTTTGCAAAACTTTGTCGGGGCAAAAGATGTTCGCGAAATTGTGTTTACGCGCAATGCAACCGAATCGATTAATTTGGTGGCAAGCTCTTGGGGACAGAAAAATTTGAAAACCGGCGATGAGATTCTTATTTCTGAAGCCGAACATCACGCAAACCTTATTCCGTGGCAAATAGCAGCCGAAAAAACGGGCGCGGTGCTGAAAATTTTTAAGCTTAAGGATAATGGCGATTTTGTGCCTGAAGAATTTGAAAAGTGTTTAAGCAGTCGTGTTAAACTGGTTTCTATGACGGGTATGTCAAATGTTTTGGGCACGATTTACCCCATCAAAGAGATTATATCTGCCGCGCACAAAAAAGGAGCGGTCGTTTTGATTGATGCGTGCCAGCTTGCCGCTCACAAACAAATTGATGTTCAATCTCTTGACTGCGACTTTTTGGCTTTTTCCGGACACAAATTATACGGGCCGACGGGCATTGGTGTTTTATACGGTAAAACGGAAATTTTGAAAGATATGCCCCCCTATCAGACGGGTGGTGATATGGTTGATCGCGTTACATATCAAAAAACGACGTTTGCCGAGCCTCCTGCGCGATTTGAGGCAGGAACCCCCGCTTTTGTTGAAGCGGCCGGTTTGGCAAGCGCCGTGGAATATGTCTTAAAGCTCGGTTTTGAAAACATTGAACAACACGAGCAAAATTTGGTGGATTATTTTTCAGCACATGCAAAACACACAAAAGGGTTTAAGCTTTTGTCGCAAAGCGGCAACCAAGGCGGCATTTTTGCTTTTGAATTGAACGGTGTTCATCCGCAAGATCTTGCTTTTGTGTTGGCGCACGAGGGTGTGTCAATCAGAGTTGGGCATCACTGTGCCGAACCGTTTGTGAACCGTTTGGGGTATGCTTCGCTTGCCCGTGCCTCCATTGGGCTTTACAGCTTGGCTGAAGACATCGATGCTTTTTTTCAGGCTTTGGAAAAAGTGCGACGTTTCTTTTGATTGACATCTTAAATTGTTGATATATAAAAGCAAAAAAAGGCAAAAAAATGAGTGAAGAAATAGATGAAAATGAGGCGGCTTTGCTTGCGGCAATGAGTGTTGATGAAAAGCTTGACGGTTATCAAACAAGTTTCGGAGAGCCTTTGGCAGAAGGCGCGAAAAAAGCGAGCAAAGAAGAAATTATTGAGGCAATTCGCGGCGTTTCGGATCCGGAAATTCCTATCAATGTTTATGATATGGGGCTGATTTATAACATCAATCAGCAAGCAAACGGTGATGTGGCAATTGATATGACCTTAACGGCGCCGACGTGTCCGGTTGCGGGCGTTTTGCCGGCAGAAGTTGCAAAGGCGGTTGCAAGCATTGAGGGCGCTGGGGTTGTTGAAGTGAGGCTCGTTTTTGAACCGCTTTGGAGCATTGAACGTTTAACTGATGAGGCTAAGGCCATACTCGATTTGTTTTGAGGAATATAATCAATGGAAGATTTGCAAACACTGATTGATAATTTTTCGTTTTTGGAAACGTGGGAAGACAAATATCAATATTTGATTGATTTGGGCGAAAACTTACCGGCGCTTAAAGCAGAATATAAAAAAGATTGTTTTAAGGTTGCGGGTTGCCAGTCGGAGGTTTGGCTTATTGCTTCTTTTGAAAACGGTAAACTCTTTTTTAAGGCTGACAGCGATGCTATTATGGTTAAAGGGATTATCTTTATTTTGATGAGTATATATTCGGGAAAAACACCACAACAAATAAAAAACATTGAAGTTGAAAAAATTTTTGCTAAACTCGGACTACAAGAACATTTAAGTCCGAGCAGGCGAAACGGTATGATGTCCATGGTTGAAAAAATTCGTTTTTATGCGGACAGTATGAAAAAGTAAAAAAAGATGAACATTCACGAATATCAGGCCAAAAAACTCTTAAAAAAATTTAAAATCAGTGTCCCGCAAGGCCGCATCGCTTATACAAAAAATGAAGCGCGGAAAGCGGCAGCTGTTGTGAGCGAAAACGGTCCGTGGGTGCTCAAAGCTCAAATTCAGGCGGGTGCGCGCGCCAAAGGGCATTTTGCAGAACAAAAAGCAAAAAAAGTTTCGGGTGTTGAAGTTGTGTCAAGCCTTGAGGCTGTCGGACAAACGGCCGATAAGATGATTGGTTCGACGCTTATCACGTCGCAAACGGATAAAAAAGGCAAACTTGTCAGTAAAATTTATGTTGAAGAGCATATCAAAACAAAAAAAACATTCTATTTGAGCCTGATTGTGAACAGAATCGGCTCTTGCATGACGCTGCTTGTTGCCAATGCGACGGACAATATTGTGGAGCTTGCGCAAAAAAAACCACAGTCGATTTTGCGGGTTAACCTTAATTTGCACCAAAGAATCAAAAGGCAGGACGTTTTGAATGTCTTAAAGTTTTTAAGGCTTGATGCGTTGTATTTTCAGGCGCTTAAAAACTTTATTCAAAATTTGTATAAGGCCTTTGTTGATTTGGACGCAACAATGCTTGAAATTAACCCTGTCGGGATTGATGAAAATGATTGTCTTAAGGCGCTTGATGCGAAAATATCTTTTGATGACAATGCGTTATACCGCCACAAAGATATTTTGAATTTGATGGACGATTATGAAACATCGGAAACAACATTGAAGGCAGCACAATATGGTTTTAAGTATAAAAACTTCAAAAACGGCAACATCGGGCTGATTGTCAACGGTGAAGGTTTGGCGCTTTGCCTTTATGATTATTTGACGCATTTGGGCTGTGCGCCGGCGTGTTATTTAAACATTCGCGGCGGGACTGATGAAGATAAAATTGCTCAGAGCATTAAGCTGATGATGACAAATCCGAAAATTGAAGGCATTTTGATTGATATTTTGGGTGGTTTTTTACGGTGTGATTTGGTGGCGGACGGTATTGTTTCGGCCATCTCGGAAATCGGCTTGAATATTCCGGTTGCGGTGCGTTTTGAAGGCACAAACAAACAAGCCGCCATAAAAATTATTGAGCAGAGTGGACTTGGGCTTTTGATGGCGGATTTGCTTTCACAATCGGTTGAAAAATTGATTCAAAAAATGAAGGAGGACGCCTAAAATGTCTATTTTAGCCAATCAAAACACACGCGTTGTGATTCAGGGTATTACCGGCAGACAAGCCTCTTTTCATTTGCGCCACATCTTATCGACACCGACCAATGTTGTTGCCGGTGTTACAAAAAACACAACCGAATCAAGCCATTTGGGTGTTGCGCTTTATGAGAGTGTTAAGGCTGCGGTTGAGGCAACAGGCGCGAATGCAAGTTTGCTTTTTGTGCCGGCACCGAATGTTAAAGAAGCTGTTTTTGAGGCAATTGATGCCGGTATTAAGCTGATTGTTTCGATTGCATACGGGGTGCCGATTCTTGATGTGATGGAAATTCAGCAAAAGGTGAAAGCCGCCGGTGCTGTTTTTCTTGGTCCGAATACACCGGGGATTGCTTCATGCGATGAGGCTTATCTGGGTATTTTTGATCAAAACATGTTAAAAAAAGGGCGTGTGGGTATTGTTTCGCGCTCATCAACACTGACCTATGAGGCTATTCTTGAAACAAATCTGGCAGGTTTAGGCCAATCTACCGTTGTCGGTTTGGGCGACGATATGATTGCCGGCGCTTCGTTTGAGAAAATGCTTGCGCTTTTTGAAAAGGATGAAGATACGGATATTGTTGTTCTAATCGGCGCTTTAGGTGGAACATATGAGGAAGAGGCGGCGTTCTGCTATCAGAATTTGAAAATTAAAAAACCATTGATTGTTTATATTACAGGTTTGGAAAATTTGGAAGATGATATCGGGTATGCAAGCGACATTTTGACGCATGGTAAAGTTACGGTTGAAGACAAGAAGCAGGCTTTCAGACAAGTCGGCGCAATTGTTCTTGACAACATCACCGACCTGCATAAGGCTTTGTTGCGTTTTAAAAAATAAGTTTATGAACGCGCGGCGACAAGCGAAACACTGGAAATTGTGTCGCCCATGCCGACAAGAGAAATCGGGTTTTCAATTAAAATTGTCGGGACAGCAATTAAATCCCACGAAATGTAGCGACCGATGCCTTCGGTGATTAAATTGGGTTGATCAAGCAAAATGGCCAAACTTTCAAGCTCTATCAAACCGACATCGGAAACGTCGGGTTTGATTTCAAGCACATCGTGTTTTTCCAAACTTCCCGTTTTGGCTTTTGAAGCACCGACAACCGCAGCAGTTAACATTCCGGCCAAATTTTGTTTCGCCGTGATGGGAAAATTTTTATCTTGAAGTGTCATATAAAGGCCAAAAATGTGAAGCTGAATGCGTTTGACGCCGGTCTTTTCTTTGATTTTTGCAAGCGCTTTGAGCAAATTTTCGGCCGTTGTGTTTTCATCACAACGTTTCGCAAGCGCCGGAAAATCTAAAACATGGAGCAAATCAATGGTTTCTCTTTCGTTGATGCCGATGGAATCTGCCAAAGGAACAAGCTCTTCGGCAATTGCACGGCGAATTGAAACATCTTGTGTGGAGGCAATCTCAAGATGAAAAACGGTTTCGGGATTTTCTTTTTTCCAAGATTTAATTTTTTTTGCAATCGTTTTGATGAGCTTGACGCCGCCTTT
This sequence comes from Alphaproteobacteria bacterium, assembly GCA_017445475.1. Lineage (GTDB taxonomy): Bacteria > Pseudomonadota > Alphaproteobacteria > RF32 > CAG-239 > UBA1254. The sequence continues at coordinate 38,459 of JAFSUB010000025.1, read as the reverse complement.
TTTGGAAAGCAAAGCGTGAAAACCCGATAAAAAAACAAAATCAAGCTTGGTTTGAAGCATATTTTTCATAAAAGATTCGTCTAATACAAGATTTAAGTTCAAAGGATCATAGGTTGCAATAAACCGATTGGCGCGCGGACAACGAAATTTTTTACCCTCAACGATGACCATATCACCGCGTTTGAACTCAATGATAAAATGTATGAGCGGCAAGTCATTTTTTCGGTTGATTTTATAAGCCGGTTTGGCTTTGCCTTTTTCATCAAACGAAATCAAATTATTGCATTTTACAAATTGATCGGCTTGAAGTTTCGGAAGCGAATTTGTGTGAACGAAAACTTTTTGAACGCCGACGGTTGAAAGCGCGTTTGCCATAATGCCGCCCTGTCCGCCGATTTGAAGATGGCTGCATTCAATGTTTGATTTTAAAAGCTCATAAACCTTTTCGTCTTCGCAAATCCATTCTTCGGCGATTCCAAGCCGAAAAGCTTTGAAAATGCCTTTGATGAAATCTTTGAGTGTTAAAATGGCCGTATGATCAATGTTTTCAAGCTCATTTAAGCTCAAATTTTCGGCGGCGATAAGCTTTGAAAGAGATTCGCCCGACATCTGACAAATGGCGTCTATGTTGGCGTTGAAACCCGTTGCAACCGCTTGCACGTTTGAAATTTTTTCAAATTGGGGCGCGGCGATTTGATATTTTTCTTTCCATATTTTTTTTAAAACCGTTGTATCCATCTTCTTTTTTCCGTTGTTTTAAGCTATTTTTTGTGGTGGTAAAGATGCCACTTGAAGGGGTTAAACTCTGTGCATTTGTTGCAAAAAGGCTTCCATGAAGGGGAGCTTTGGCCGCATGAAGTGCATACCCACAGACAATCATCAACACAGTCTTTTTCGCGCTTTTCCCAGTTTTGTGCGGCCTTAAGGTTGTGGTTGACACATCTTTCATATTTTGCAATGAGCCTTGCGATTTTTTTTGTTGCGGGATTTTGAATTAAAAACAACTCAAATTCGGCTTTTGCTTTGTCCCAGAGCTTTGCCTTCATGTCTAAATCTGCCAAGATGAAGTTGTTGAGTGCCTGATTTTTGGCCTGATAAAGGGCAAAATTTTCCATTCTTTGAACTCGCATAAGCGGTGTGTCTTCGTCAAAAAGCTTTAAATAACTTTCGGCGACGGAAAACGTTGGATTGATGCGCCAAATTTCTTTTAAAATTTTTGCGGCTCTTCTTTTTTGGTCGGTTTGAGCGCAATATTCGGACAAATCAAGCGCGGCAGGCACAAAATCGGGCGAAAGATTGTGCGCTTCGGTTAAATGTTTGGCAAAAAGCAAATTTTCGCCTTTTCTTTTTTCGGTTAAAGCAAGCTCATAAAGGCAAACGCTCTTAAATTCGGTATATTGCTCTTTTGAAAGCAGTTTTTTCTTTAAGCCGGCGTGCAAAACCTCTAACGCGCCTTGCCAATCTTTAGATTTTGCCCGCAACTCAAAGGCATATTTTATAACCCAATAAAGGTCTTGGCGAACCTTAAAGGCCCTGTTTGCCGAAGAAAGCGCTTTGGAAAAATCGTTTTGGTTTGCAAAACTTTCGGTTAAAGCCTTGAGGCCGACAAGTGCCGAATCTTCGCTTTTTAAAAGCTTTTGCGACAATTTTTCAAGTTTTGAAAAATTTTTTTCGCCTTTGAGGATTTTGAGTTCGAGCAAATCAATAATGACGTGATTGCCGATTTTTGTTTGAAGATGGGCCAAGTTTTTTCGGGCATTTTTTAAGTCGCCTTCGGTTGTTGACGTCATTGTTTTGATAAGGGCAAACATTGCTTCTTCCGCATCGCCTCTTTTAATGTTTTGTGGCCTTCCTTCTTCAAAATTTTTTCGAAAACAGACACGGTGTTGCTTTTTGATATGCCAGAAAACAAGGTCAACACATAAAAGAAGCAAAATTGAAAAAACAAAAAAAGCGGCAAGCAAAACAAACGCCGGCAAACCAAACGATGCACGCCAAAAGTGCACCTGCACCATTGCGTTTTTATCTAAAGCCCAAAGGCAAAAAACGCATATCAAAGAAAACAAAACAAAGCTGACGTTCTTTTTCATTTTTTTACTCACTGTTTGCCTTTTTTATTTGCTCGGCTTTCATCTGGCCGAGTGTTAAGGCTTTGATTTTTGAAATTTCCGCGTTAAAAATTTTTTTGGCGCGCACCTCTTCTTTCCAAATTTCAAATGCCTCGGTTTGAAAAAACGAATCGGTTTCCATTTTCAAAATCGCTAAATCGAAATCTGCTTTTTGAACAAGCGCCAAAACGGTGTTTTGCGCATTTTGAGGTTGCGTTTTTTCTTCAATTTTTTTAAATTGAACGAGCTTTGCAAGCTTGCTTATTATTTTTTCTTTCCAACTTGCGGGCTCGGTGGTTTTGGCATTTTCATTTTCTTTTTTTGAGTTGATGCTTTTTTGCCTTGCCTTAAAAATTGCCTCAAAATTTTGAATTAAAGCTTTTTGTGTGGCAATGCCTGTCGGGGCGTATGAGGCAATGATATATGCGCTTTTTTCCATTGGCAAATTTTGGCTTAAATTTTGCAAAACGGAAGCTTCGTAAACGAAAGGTTTGCCGTTTTTTGCGGCCTCGTCAACAAGCGTTGCCGCAACCAAAACAAGCGCGCCGTGAGAGCTTAAGGTGCCGAGTTTTTTGACGTTGCCCTCCAAAGCGTCAAGTCTTTCAACCACACCCATCATTGAGGCGATGCTTGCTTTTGAATTTAAAATTTCGACATTGATTTTTTGCATATCATCAATTTTTTCGGAGAGAACCGCAACATCTTCGCGTGATAAAACGGGCGTTTGCTTTTCAAGAACGGATATGCGTTGTTCAAGGGTTTTGAGTTTGCCCTCAAGCTTTACTAAATTTTGTTGCGCATCATTTTCGGTATTAAATATTGAAGCGTTTTGATAAAGCCAAAAACCGGCACCGGCCAGAACGGCTATGAGCACAACAATAAAGGCGTATTTGAGGTTTGATTTTTTCTTGTCGGTCTGGTCTGTCATTTTCTTTTTTCCTTTTTTGATGATAATTCTTGGCAAGTTCATTTTTCTAGTTTATATAATTATAAAAAAATGGCAATAAAATAGTTGGATTATGCAAAGATGATTATACTCGGGATTGAAAGCAGCTGTGATGAAACGGCTGCCGCGCTTGTCAGCGATGAGCGAAAAATTTTGGGACAAGCCCTTTTGTCGCAAAAAGAACACATTGCGTTTGGTGGCGTTGTGCCTGAAATTGCGGCAAGATCGCATCTTGAGCATATTGACGCCATTGTTGATGCTGCGTGCCTTCAGGCCGGTGTGAAACTTGATGAAATTGATGCCGTTGCTGCAGCTTCCGGCCCTGGTTTAATCGGCGGGGTTGTTGTGGGTGTGATGGCGGCAAAAGCGATTGCGCTTGCTTTGAATAAGCCTTTTATTGCCGTAAACCATTTGGAAGGTCATGCGCTTTGTGCGAGATTAACCAACGATGTGGATTATCCTTATTTGTTGCTTCTTGTTTCGGGCGGGCATTGTCAGATTTTGATTGTTAAAGATGTGGGCCAATATGAAAGACTCGGCACAACAATTGATGATGCGGCCGGCGAAGCTTTTGACAAGGTTTCAAAAATGCTGGGGTTGGGGTATCCCGGCGGACCGCTTATTGAAAAGGCAGCTTTAAGCGGCGATGAAAACCGCTTTGATTTGCCGCGTCCTTTGATTTTTTCGGGCGATTGCAACCTTTCGTTTTCGGGGCTTAAAACGGCCGTGCGGCGAATCGTTGAAAATTATGCAAAAAACGGCGATATTTCACATGTTCAAATACCGCAGCAAGATGTTTGCGATATTGCGGCCTCTTTTCAAAAGGCTTTGACGGATTGCCTGATTAAAAAACTTCAAAAAGCCGTTAAAATTTTTAAGTCAAAATATCCTCAAGGCAAGCATATCGTTGTTTCGGGCGGGGTTGCCGCAAATTCGTATTTGCGCCGAAAACTCGAAAATGTCGCCAAAAAGGAAAATTTGCTTTTTGCCGCGCCGCCTGTTCGTTTTTGCACCGACAACGGTGTGATGATTGCGTGGGCAGGTTTGGAAAGATTTCAAAAAGGTTATGTTTCAACTTTGGATTTTAAGCCAAGACCGCGCTGGCCGCTTGATGAAAATGCGCCCAAAGCCGCAGGTGCCGGAGGTGTTAAGGCGTGAGAAAACAATCTGAAATTTTGGAAATGATGCGCGTTTTTGAAAAGCTTAATGAAAATCCGAAATGCGAGCTTGATTATAAAAATGCTTATACATTGCTTGTGGCGGTTGTGCTTTCGGCACAAAGCACGGATAAGGGGGTGAACAAGGCAACAAAAGCTCTTTTTGAAATTGCCGACACGCCTCAAAAAATGTTGGAATTGGGGCTGGAAGGCTTAAAAAGCCACATCAAGACCATCGGGTTGTATAATAACAAAGCCAAAAACATTATTAAGCTTTCGGAGGAGCTTGTTCAAAAATACGGCGGGCAAGTTCCGCAAAATCGCGAAGATTTGGAAAGTTTGGCCGGTGTGGGCAGAAAAACGGCAAACGTTGTTTTGAATGTGTGGTTTGACGAGCCGACTTTGGCCGTTGATACGCACGTTTTTCGCATATCTCATCGTCTGGGTTTGTCTGAAGGCAAAACGCCTTTGGAAGTTGAAACCGATTTGATGAAAGTTTTGCCTGAAAAATATGTTAAAAAAGCCAATCACTGGTTTGTTCTTTTCGGGCGCTACACGTGCAAAGCTCTTAGGCCCGATTGTGTGAACTGTCCCGTCAAAAGCTATTGCAAGAGCGGTGATAAACGGGCGGGATAGCGGGCTTTTATGGCCGCATTTTTTTTTGATTCTCGGGACGAGCTTGTTTGGAGGCTAAAGTTTTCTTGAACCGCCGAAGCTGTATGATACGCCGAAGTTAACCGTTGGTGTTGAAGTAAATTCAGGCGCTTTATTTTGCGATGGCGTAATATTTTCAACCGCAACGAAACCCTGAACGCCATTTTTACCAACACCCAGCTGAGCAGAATATGTTTCACCTTTCTTTAAGCCTTGCGCGACATAAGTTAAACCTGTATTTATAGAGGTGTAGGCTCCACGGATAAAAGCGTTAAAGCCTTTGTCATTAAAATCATAATTACCGCCGCCGGTAATGCCGATTTGCCCATTAGTTGCCGTAACGCTTCCTAAGACCTTATTTGTATGACCAAGTTCGGTTGCTGCGGTTAAAGTAACAGTCCATCCGTTGTTTTTGAAAGATTGAGTAACTTTTGCCCAAAAATCAGCCTGCTTTGGATTTGGTATAATAAATATACCATTTCCATAAGAGCCTACCATACCAAGTTCAATCATTGTGCCATTTTTTTGAACGCCTAAAACAACACGTTCATTTAAGTTTCCAAAAAACGGAATTGATTTTGCATTGGTGTCATATTTCATATTTTCAACACCATTGAAAAAGACAGATCCGACTTCGGTTGGTTCACGACCGGCTTTCAAAAACAATTTCGTATCATTTCCAAAATGTTTGCCGATTTCTAAAAGACACTTGTTATTCATGGCAGACCACTCACCATTGTTCATAACAAGCAATTCTGCTGCCGTTATGTTACCATAAAATCCGTCTTTTTCGATACCAGCATTCAGAGTTGGCATCAAATCATTATAAAAAACAGCCTTATTTTTTTGAACTTCAAGTGCTGAAATGTTGGAAAAACCGACATTAACTTCTGTTTTAAAGCCTTCTCTGTCGTCTTTTTGTTCCTTTTCCTTTGTCTGAGCTTGAACACCGGTGCAAACCGCCATTAAAGTTGCTGTTGTTAAAATAAACTCCTTGACCTTCGCATGGATTTTTGATTGTTTAATTCGTTCTTTCAGTGAGTTTGAATTTTTCATTGTCTTGTCCTTTCTAAAAAGTTATTCCAGTATTTTGTCTAAGTGTAACATAAACCACCGTTTAAATTGACCACCCTTGAAAAGAAAAGTGAAAATTTTAAGTTATTGAAATTTCAAAGAAAAAAATTTTTAATTTTTTTAAAAAAAGTGGTCAATTTAAACGGTGGTTTAAATTGACCAGTCTAACAGCTAAAAAACATCGTTATTTCAAATAAATACTTAATGTTATGCCTATTTTTTGAGCGCGCTCAAAAAATTCAAGGCATCCGCACCACACGTCATGCCCTGAGCGATTGGAAATCGCGAGGTCAGGCATCTTCGGATTATGATAATAAAGAAGCAGCGCTTGTGCGACACAGTCGCGGCGCTGAAGATGAGATCCCTTGATGCGCTGATGCGCCGCACAGCGCAAGGGATGACAATAAAAAGAGGACGCACCGCACAGTGCAAGGGATGACAGGAAAGGGGGGATCCTAGGCACAAGGCCTAGGATGACGTCAAATAAGGGGTGAAAAGGGGGATAATGGAAAGAGAGTGTTATACGGGTTGGATTTGTTTGGCAAGGGGCAGGTCGGTTTGAACGGGACGATAACGGGCATTGTGCTTTAAGCACAAATTGCGCAGTTTTTTGCGTTTGGCGGCAAAATAAGCGGCGTAATCTTTTTCAAACGTTTCGGAAAAATTTTTAATCATTGTGTGAAGGCCGTTATATTCGGCCGTGTATTCGCCTTTGGGCGGACAAACGGCTTCTAAACGGTCAAAAACATCAACAAGATAAACTTCACGCAAGGCCATCAGCGTTTTGAGTTCGCGGTTAAGTTGTTCATCGTTTGCGTCAAAACTGCCGATGATGAAAAGCACCGCATTTGAGCCGACTTTTTTTTCAAAAAGCCGCAAGGCTTGCGTTAAAGATTGAGAAGGTTTCGGGCTTTGAAATAAGTTTTGTTTGCAGATTTGTTCGATTTTTTTTAAAATCGATAAAAAGTAGGCCGATTGGCGACGCGGCTCGAAAATGTATGTTTGCGTGCCTGTGTAAATTGCAAAGCCGATGCGGTCTTTATATGACAGGGCATAAAAACCCAAAAGTGCCGCGATTTTTGCAGCCGTAACAGACTTTAATTCTTTGTTTGTTCCGAAATACATCTTATCCGAAAGGTCGAGAAAAATATATACTTTTCGGTCTTTCTCTTCGATATACAGCTTTGTAAACGGTGTGTTTTTGCGGGCAGTAACGCGCCAATCAATGTCGCGCAAATCATCACCGAACTGATAGGTTCGGATTTCTTCAAACTCGATTCCTCTGCCCTTAAATGATGATTTTGCATCGCCGGAAAGCAAAGTTGTGTTTTTAAAAGAAAAGTCTTTAAGCCTTAAAACCTCGCGCTTCATTTCAAGCAGGGTTTTAAAACTCGGCGTCAAAGCCTCGTTTGAAAGGTCGCTTTTTTTTAAGCTTAAAAAATTTTTTACGTTTTCTAACACCAATTTTTTTTCAACCTTTTTAAGGCAGGGGCACAACTTTTAAGAGCTTTGTGATGACATCATCGGGTGTTAAACCTTCGGCCATCGCCTCAAAACTTAAAACGATTCGGTGGCGCATGACATCAAAAATGACGGCGTGCACATCTTCAGGCGTAACGTATTCTCGGCCCTCAAGCCACGCGTTGATTTTGGCGCACTTGTCAAGCGCGATTGTGGCGCGCGGACTTGCTCCGAACATAACGGCGTTTTGAAGACTCTCATCATATTTTTGAGGTTGTCTTGTTGCCATAATCAGCGCGACGATATAATCTTCCATTTCCTCTGATGTGTAAAGCTGCAAAGCTTCCATTGATGCGGCCAAAACATTTTCAACCGTTATTTTTTCAAGGTTTGTTTCATGTTCGGCCATGCCGCTTTTGTTTTTGATAGACGCTAAATCTTCACGACGCACCAATTTTAAGATTTTCTTTTCGGTGAATCTGTCGGGCTGGTCGATTTTGATGTGCATCAAAAACCTGTCAAGCTGTGCTTCGGGCAGATGATATGTGCCCTCGTGTTCAATCGGGTTTTGGGTTGCCATCACCATAAATAAATCAGGCAACGGGTAAATTTTTCCGCCGACACTGACCTGTCTTTCGCCCATAGCCTCTAAAAGCGCGGATTGAACTTTTGCCGGTGCGCGGTTGATTTCGTCGGCTAAAACCAAATTGGCAAAAACAGGGCCTTTGCGAAACTCAAAAGCACCTGTCGAGGCAAGATATATGTCGCTTCCGGTGATGTCGGAGGGAAGCAAATCAGGTGTGAACTGAATGCGATTAAACGTTGCTTTAATGCTTGAGGCAAGCGTTTTAATCGCTTTTGTTTTGGCAAGTCCGGGTGCGCCTTCCAAAAGCGCATGTCCGCCGGCAAGAAGTGTGATGAGCATTTTTTTGATTAAATCGTCTTGCCCCACAATGACGCTTTCAAGATGTTGTTTTAAAGCAAGCACTTTTTCTCTTAAATCAGCCATTTTGTTTTTCCCTTGTTAACAACGCAAATTTTAAAAACTTTTTTTTATTTTCTGTTTTATTATATAGGTCAAACGCAAAAAAAATACAAGAAGTATTCTATTAATGAGCAACATATTTGATTTAGAGGAAACAAGCGTTTCAAACATGTATGACAATACGAGCGCCTTAAAGCCGCGCTTTGATTTTTTGGACACATTGAATGTTGAGCAGCGCCAAGCGGTTGAGGCAACCGAAGGGCCGCTGCTTGTTTTGTCGGGCGCAGGAACGGGCAAAACCCGCGTTTTAACCACAAGGCTTGCCTACATTTTGTCGCAGGGCAAAGCAAATCCGTGGAATTGTTTGGTTGTTACATTTACGAATCGCGCCGCCAAAGAGATGAAAGCGCGTGTCGAAGAAATGATTGGGGGGGTGGCAAGTGCGGTTTGGCTTGGGACATTTCACAGTATGTGTGTTAAAATTTTGCGAAAACACGCCGAGCTTGCCGGCTTAAAAGCGAATTTTACGATTTTGGACGAGGACGACCAAAGGCGGTTAATCAGGCAAATTTTGCAGGCGGAAGGTGTTGATGAAAAAAAGTATCCGCCGCAGGGGTTGGTTGAAAAAATATCGCGTCTTAAAGATAAAAACATAACTCCCGATAAAATAACGCAAGAATTTAAAGACAATGTTTTGATTGGCGTTTATCGGCAATATCAGGCGCGCTTAAAAGAGTTGAACGCCGTTGATTTCGGTGATATTTTGCTTTTAACCCTCGAAATTTTGATGAAAAACGAAGATGTTTTGGCGCATTATCAAGAACAATTCAAATATATTATGGTTGATGAGTATCAAGATACAAACGTTACGCAATATTTGTTTTTAAGGCTGCTTGCGCAAAAAAACCGGAATTTGTGTTGTGTGGGTGATGATGACCAATCAATATATTCGTGGCGGGGTGCAGAAATTGAAAATATCTTGCGTTTTGAAAAAGATTTTTCGGACGCGCAAGTGATTCGCCTTGAGCAAAATTATCGCTCAACGGGAAATATTCTGCGCGCTGCTTCAAATTTAATTGCACACAACGAAGGACGCCTCGGCAAAACGTTAAAGGTTGCGCAAAACTCGCCGGCAGGCGGGCGTGAAAACGAAAAAATTAGGGTTGTCAGCGTATACAGCGGTCAGGAGGAAGCGGCTTATGTTGCGCGAGAAATTGAAAATTTGCATCGCACGGAACAGCATTATGCCGATATGGCGGTTTTGGTGCGCACGGCCGCGCAAATGCGCGAATTTGAAGAACGATTTATCAAAGAGGCGATTTCTTATCAGGTTGTCGGCGGGCCGAAGTTTTATGAACGGCTTGAAATTAGGGACGCCCTTGCATATTTTCGTGTTGTTGCACAACCAAATGATGATTTGGCTTTAGAGCGCATTATCAACAAGCCGGCACGTAAAATCGGCGATAAAAGTGTTCAAAAATTCAGAGATTATGCCTATGAAAACCATTTAAGTCTTTTGGAAGCCTTAAAGGAGATGGTGAAAAATCAGCTTATTTCCGGACAGTTGTTGTCGGCAGTTGGCGCGCTTGTTGCAAAGTTTGAAAGCTGGCAAAAGGCTTCAAAGGAAGTTAAGCTTGATGTTTTGGCCGAGCGGATTTTAGAAGAATCGGGCTATTTTGAAATGCTTAAAAATGACGGCTCTATTGAGGCTGAGGGAAGAATCGAAAACTTGCAAGAACTTATTAATGTGATGAGTGATGAGGAAAATTATCCTTCGCTTGAAGCCTTTTTAGAGCATGTGAGTTTGGTGATGGAAGCGGACGATGCCGTGCGCACAAACAAGGTTATGCTTATGACGCTTCACTCGGCAAAGGGTTTGGAGTTTGAAACGGTTTTTCTGGCCGGCTGGGAAGAAGGACTGTTTCCGCATGAGCGCGCGTTGAACGAAGGTGGAAGCGCGGCTTTGGAAGAAGAGAGAAGGCTTGCATATGTTGCCATTACGCGCGCCAAGCAGAAGCTTTATATTTTAAGCGCATATTCGCGCAAAGTTTTCGGACAATGGCAAAACAACCAACCCTCGCGCTTTTTAAATGAGATTCCGAGCGACTGTTTGCAAATTTCAAATATGGCGTATGCGACCTATCAAAAGCCTAAAGCAAATTTTGAAAAACATATAAGCCATTCGTGTCAAAACGTTTATTATGAACCTGATGAAACCTATGGTGCGCGGCAAAAACAAAACTATAAAGGTATGAGGGTTTATCATGCAAGTTTCGGCTATGGAACGTTGATGAGTGTTGAAGACGACGATAAGTGTGTGGTTTATTTTGATAAACTCGGACGCAAGAAAATCTATGCCTCATATTTAAGGCGCGCTTAAAAGCGCTTTTAATGATTTGACATTTTCTGTTGATGGTGCTAAAACAGCAAACAATTCAAAGGAGTTTTAAATGCCAAAAAGAAACGAAATCAAGATATATGAAAAGGCGGATTTTGAGCCGATGCGCAAGGCAGGCAAATTGGCGGCCGAATGTTTGGACTATATTACGGGCTTTGTTGATGTCGGTGTTTCAACCGAAGAACTTGACAGGCTTTGCCACGATTTTATTGTTGACCATAATGCGATTCCGGCGTGTTTGGGCTATCACGGCTATCCGAAAACGGTTTGCATTTCAACAAACCATGTGATTTGCCACGGCATTCCGGACGCTTCGCACAAGCTTGAAAACGGGGATATTGCAAATATTGACGTTACGGTGATTGTTGACGGATTTCACGGCGATACAAGCCGCATGTATTATGTCGGTGAGCCGAAAATTAAAGCAAAACGATTGTGCGAGGTTACGTATGAATGTTTGATGCGCGCAATTGATGTTGTTAAACCCGGTGCGCATTTCGGGGATATCGGTTCCGTGATTGAAGAATATGCGCACCGTTACGGATATTCGGTTGTGGATATGTTTTGCGGACACGGGCTTGGCAGGGTTTTTCACGATGAGCCGAATGTGATGCACTGTGGGGTTAAGGGAACAGGCCCTGTGGTGGAAGAAGGGATGTTTTTTACCATTGAGCCGATGATTAATATCGGAAAAAAAGACGGACTGATACTTTCAAACGGGTGGACGGCCGTTACGCGCGACAAGAGCTTATCTGCACAGTTTGAGCATTCGCTCGGTGTTACCAAAGACGGGTGCGAGGTGTTTACGTATTCACCGAAAGGACTGGATAAGCCGCCTTATCAGCTTTAATAATTTTTATGTGAAAAAAAACTTGCTTTTTTAAGGCAATTGTATATAAGAAAAGAGGTTATGATGTCGGGACATAGCTCAGCCTGGTAGAGCGCTTGCTTTGGGAGCAAGATGTCGGAGGTTCAAGTCCTCTTGTCCCGACCATTTCATAACATAATATGCGGCTTGTATGTGATTGAAAAAAATGGAGATTTTTTCGTGAAAAAATGTTTTTCCGTTTGTTTGCTTGTTTTTGTTCTTTCTTCGTGCGCGACAAGCTCTATTCCACCGATGAGAACAAAAGCCAAAAACCCGATTGAAATGGGTAATAAATCGGGCACGCAATGCGCTTTGTATATTTTAGGGATTTTTGGCCCGTTCGGAAATCTGTCTATTCCCGAAGCGGCAACTGTCGGCGGCGTGACAAAAGTTACGTATTACGACATAACCTCCAAAAATTATATTTTATATCGCAGACGTTGTCTTAATGTATACGGATATTAGTTTTTATAGCCTTTGGCCAGAACTTTAAGCTCGTATAGCTTGTCCAGAGCTTCACGCGGGGTCAGATTGTCGGGATTGAGGTCTTTTAAGGCTTTAATGAGCGGTTCGTCTTCCTGCTTGTTGAGGCTTTGTTGCAAATTTGCAAAAACCGGAGATGTCGAAACAATATTGAAAAACAAAAGTGCTTGACATTTGTATTTTTTAAAATACACTTAAGCAAGAAAGAAGGCGGACGATGATTCCATTAAAAGATAGATTGGACTTTGTTTCCATATTTTTTTGCAGTAGGTGTAATTTAAATTGCATTCATTGCGGTTATGGTTTTAGCAATAATACCCAGAAAGATGAATTGCCGGTTTCTTGTTTTATAAAGGCCCTAGAAGAGGCCAGAGAGTTGGGTGCTACTTCTGTGAACATTACGGGTGGGGAAATATTTGTTCGTAAAGATTGTTTCGAGCTACTAGACGGCGCCTTTGATTTGGGATATAAAATCAACATTGAAACAAACGGTGTTTTGCTGACACAAAAAGACATAGAAAAACTGAAACAATATGGTTCAAAACTCAGAGTTGCTTTCAGTGTTGATGGAATAAACAAAGAAACCCATGAAAAAATCAGAGGCAAAGGAACTTTTGATAAAACCATGTTGGCGCTTAAAGCTTTGATTAAATCTGACCTCAGAGTCAGAGTGAATACGGTTATGCAGCAATTTAACAAAGATCAGATTCCGGCGATGGCGAGATATTTTGTTGAGGAATTGGGTGTCGGATTTAGATTGTTACCCTCGATTTTGGAGCAGGAAACAAAAGATAGTTGTAATTGTATCAAGCTGGAAGTTCCTTATGCCGACATTGATGACGTATTGCAAAATTTTATGTATGATTTTATGAGAAAGCATAAAGATAAGGATATTTCTGTTAGCGTTAATGTTGCTTTGGTTCCTTTTGATATTGAAAATTTTATGCTGTGCCCTTGGGGAAAAAACAGCCTTGGAATTAGTTATGACGGTCTTGTCAGCCTTTGCCATAATCGTTCCGGAAACGAAATTTTTACCTTCGGAAATCTAAAGAATCAGTCGCTTAAAGATATATGGTGTAACAGTGAACAAGCTAAATTCTTCAAAAATTATAATTGTAACAAATTAAAAGGTGTCTGTGCCAAATGTCTTGCTAAAAAGATTTGCCGTGGCGGTTGCCGCGTTCATGCGATGGCGGCTTACGGCGATATATATGCTCCGGATCCGTTTTGTCAGAAAGTTTACGAGTTGGGGAAATTTCCGGAGTATGCTTTAAGAGATTCTGCTCAGGGTGAGTAGGATACTTGGTTATGCCAAGTTGTTTTAAATTTAAATGTGGAAAGGGTTATTGTATGAAAAAGTTATTTAAAAAAAGAATAGCAGCTATTTCTAAGAGTAGTATCAGATATAACTGCAGAAAGGGTTAAATTAATGTGTCTGGCACATTTTGTGCCAGACATTCTTCTGTGAGTCTGTTATGTTGCACAAATCAAGATTTGTGTTTTTGTTGAAAAATAATTTTCTTTGGCATTCTTTACTGGGAAAATCAGTAAAGGTGTCCGATGATTTATATCGGCAACTGAAAGAAAATCCGGCCATAGAAAAAACAAACAATCCTGAAATGCTCGAGTTAATTAAATCGCATTTTATGACAACCGAAGCACAAGATAATCAACTGTTGTTAAAAACAAAAAATGAAATATCCGATGATGGCTTTAACAACTTATTTTTAATTATGACAAATCGTTGTAATTTGGCTTGTAAATATTGTTTTTACCAAAATACCCAACACTTACAACATACAAAAATGTCTTTTGATACCGCCCAAAAAGCCTTGGATCTCTTTGTGGAAAAACAGAATAAAAATGAACAATCGCAAGATTGGTTTTCTCAGATAACTTTTTACGGGGGAGAACCTTTAATTAATTTTGATTGCATTCAAAAAACGACAGATTATATTCAGAAACTAAAATCGGAAAATAAACTATCGCCCAAAACGCAATTAGTTATCAATACAAACGGCGTTTTGATTAATCAGGCTGTTATAAACTGGGCAAAAGAGAATCATGTGCAGGTGCAGCTTTCTATTGACGGCAACAAAAATATTCACGATAAAAACCGTGTTTTTGCTACAGGGCAAGGAAGTTATGCAAAAACAATAAAGGGATTAAACAATCTGATTAAAAACGATATAGACGTTTTGCCTCTTATCACCGTTACGAATGATAATTTGCCGCAATTACCCAAGCTAATTTCCCAACTGTGCAAAAAATATAAACTAAAGCACTATGGCATGAATTTGTTGATTGACTTAGGCAAACAACCAATCAGCAATTATCCGAAAGATGCCGCAAAACAAATGATTGAATGTAATCATAAAACATCCGCGCTGGGTGCTTCAGATGATGCGATAGACGCTCTTTTCAAGACAATTAAAAATTTCAGCATTGTCAAACAATCTTGCGGAATTTCACGAAAAATGACGGTGTTTCCTGACGGAAAAATATTGGCGTGTCAAGCCATTTCGGATTGTGACAGGGCTGTGATAGGGAGCGTATCGACAGGGTTGAGTCGATTAAACAATATCCGGTATTGGAAAAATTACAGCAGATTTAATCATGAAAAATGTTTAAAATGCAAATACATCGCGTTTTGTGGTGCCGGATGTGTCGCGAGCGCTTGGTTCAGACATCAAAAATTCGAAACCATTGATTTGCATTACTGCAAGTGGCTGAAAAACATTATGAAGAAATATTTTAATCCCAGAAATTATCTAGAGGAAAAAAGCGATGTTAATTGTAACAGATTTAACTAAATATTATGGCGCTGATTTAATTTTTAAGGACGTCTCTTTTTCCGTGGGAGAAAAGGATCATTTGGCAATTATCGGGAACAACGGCGCCGGAAAGACCACCCTTCTGAAGGCTATCCTTGGTGAAACTGACTATGAAGGAAGTATAGAGCTGGTCGGCGGTTTTAAAAACACAGGCTGGTTGAAGCAGGAAATAGATATGCAATTTTCGGAAGATACCGTCTTTGAATTTATTGCAAGAGGCCGCCATCTTAAAGATATTGAAAATAAAACAACCCAAGCTTATGAAATGTTATCTCAACCGAATATATCGGATAAAGAAAAGGAAGTTTTATATGCCAAGATAGAGGAGTTTCAAAGTCTTTTTGAGCAACAGGGCGGATATACCATTGAGGCGGATATTAGCAAATTGGCGCAAGGTTGTGGTCTTGACGAAGTATTGGATTCTCAATTAAAAGAATTATCCGGAGGTCAAAAATCACGCGTTGCTTTTGCGCAATTATTATACGCTAATCCAGATGTGCTTTTGCTTGATGAGCCGACAAATCACCTTGATAGGGCAACCAAAGATTGGATTATGGGATATATTAACAGCTATAAAGGTGCTGTCATTTCCGTTTCACACGATGAAGAATATTTACGGAAAACGGCAAATAAAATTTTATTGATTAACGATCAAGATAAAACGGCAGAACTGTTTTCAAATACGTATGAGGAATTTTTGGATATTATCGCGCTGAGAGATGAATATTTATTAAAAACATTTCGAAATCAGATGAAAAAAATTGAAAAAGCAGAAGCTTTTATTCAAAAAGCGGAAGGTTCTTCGGGCAAAAGGAAAAAACAGGCGCAAAGTCGTGAAAAAATGCTGGAAAAAATGAAAGCCGATATGGTTGTCGTGCCTCAAAAATCTAAAAAAGCAAAAATTTCATTTGACGTTCAAATTCAGACGGAAAAATCTCCGTTGAATGTTTCCGGTTTGTTTTTTTCGTATGGGAACCATGCTGTTTTAAAAAATATAGATTTTTCTGTTTATCCGAATGAGAGATTTATTATTGTGGGTAAAAACGGTGCCGGAAAAACCACGCTTTTAAAACTTATTAACGGTATACTCACGCCTCAAAGAGGCAGTATAAATATTTGGAATAAAGCAATTATCGGCTATTATGCGCAAGAGCAGGAAAACATCTCAGATTTTAACCGTGTTATCGATGAAGTTGCTAATCCGCAATATACCGAAAAACAAATTCGAAGCATTTTGGGGCGGTTTAATTTTTCGGGAGACAAGGTCTTTCAGGAAGTTAAAACATTATCACCCGGAGAAAGAAGGCGTCTTGCTCTTTTAAAGTTATGTGTCAAAAAGCCTAATCTGATGTTGCTTGATGAACCGACAAACCATTTAGACTTAGTTACAAAAAAAATATTGGCCGATGCCTTAAAAGATTATAAAGGCACAATTTTGATGGTGTCTCATGATTTGGATTTTTTAAGCGATTTTAAAATAGACAGGATGTTAATGCTTCCTTCCGGACGCATACAGGCTTATGACAGAGATATTGTCAATCGTTATTATCAAGAAGAACAAAAAAACATATCCGAACATCGGTGAAAAAGGCGATGTGAGGGATCAATCTTTATAACCCTTGGACAAAAGTTTAAGCTCGTAGAGCTTGTCTAAAGCTTCACGCGGGGTGAGGTTGTCGGGATTGAGGTCTTTTAAGGCTTTAATGAGCGGTTCGTCTTCCTGCTTGTTAAGGCTTTGTTGCAGATTTGCAAAAAGCGGTAAATCATTTTCAATAGACGTTATTTTTTGACTGTTCGGATTTTTTTCGAGCGTTTTTAAAACCTGTTCGGCACGTTTGATGACAACTTTCGGCAGGCCGGCAAGTTCGGCAACGTGTATGCCGTATGAGCGATCTGCCGTGCCGTCCACCACTTCGTGCATAAACACGACACTGCCCTGATATTCTTTAATTTTCATGGCGTGCAACGTGAGCGCTTTGAGTTTTTGGCTTAAAACCGTGAGCTCGTGATAGTGGGTTGCAAAAAGTGCGCGGCATTTGTTGACCTCGTGCAAATATTCAACCACAGACCATGCAATCGACAAGCCGTCGTAGGTTGCCGTGCCGCGTCCGATTTCATCTAAAATGACAAACGATTTTGGTGTGGATTGGTTTAAAATAGCGGCGGTTTCGACCATTTCAACCATAAACGTTGAGCGTCCTTGCGACAAATCGTCGGAGGCGCCGACGCGCGAAAAAAGCTTGTCGATGATGCCGATGCGCGCCGCTGCGGCCGGCACATAAAAACCCATCTGCGCCATGATGGCGATGATGGCGTTTTGGCGCAAAAAGGTCGATTTTCCGGCCATGTTCGGACCGGTTAAGAGCCAAAGTCGGTTTGTCTTGACGTTGAGCAGGCAATCATTGCTGACAAAAGAAGCCTCGTTATTCTTTTTGAGTGCCGCTTCCACAACAGGGTGGCGTCCTTCTTTGATTTCGAATTCAAGAGATGAATCGACAATCGGGCGTGTGTAATTTTTTGAAAGCGCGATGTGGGCGCCGGCGGCGGCAATGTCAAGCTCACCGATGCACATCGCTGTTTGAGAAATTTCGGTTGCCGCACTTAAAATCTGGCGTGTTAAGTCTTGATATATTTGAAGTTCGGTTTCTAAAATTTTGTTTTGCGAAACATTGATTTGTTGCTCAAGTTCGGAAAGTTCAACGGTTGTGAAACGCATCGCGTTTAAAACCGTTTGCCGATGTATGAATTTGTTGTTTTGAACAACCGTGTCAACAAACTTGTTCGGAACTTCGATGTAATAGCCTATCATGTTGTTGTATTTAATTTTAAGGCTTGAAATGTTGAGCTCTTTGGTGTATTGCGCTTCCATTTGTTTGATGGTTTGCGCGTGGTTTTGGCCGATGTCGCGATATGAATCAAGCACGGCGCTGTAACCATATTTGACGAAACCGCCGTCTTTCGGATTTGAAGGCAAGGTGAGCGGATTGTCGATGATGGCATTTTCCAAATTGTCAACCAATGCGGAAAAATCAGCCATTTTATCTAAAATGTTTTTAACGTCTTGCACAAGGCCGGTGATTAAAGAATTTGAAGCGGCGGCATTGTATATCATATTTTTGATTTTCGGCACGCACGACAAAGAAATTTTAAGGGCCAGCATATCTTTCGGGCCGCCTCTTGAAGCAGATAAGCGCGTTATGATGCGTTGCATATCGCTGACATCTTTTAAGAGCGCGCGAAAATCTGCCCCCAAATCATCACACGAGATAAAAAATTCAACACAATTTAAGCGGCTGTTGATTTCTTTTTCATCAATCGACGGATATATCAGGCGCTGTTTGAAAAGCCTTGCGCCGGAAGATGTGATGGTTTCATCGATTGTGCCGAGAAGCGAATTTTTTTTGCTGCCGTCCGCACCGACCAAAAGCTCTAAATTTTTGCGCGTTGCAACGTCTATTTCAAGGCTGTTGTTGCTGTTTTGACGCACGGGAGGATTGATGCGCGGCATTTGCCCCTTTTGGGTGTTTTCGATGTATTCCAAAACAATGCCGGCAGCTGAAATTTCAACATCTTCAAACGCACCGAACGAATCTAAACTGTCAATACCGAAAACTTTTTTAATCAGCAAAGCGGCGTTTTGCGTGTTGAAACGCTCTTTGGGCAAAACGGTTCGCCTGTCTTGATAAATGTTTAAAACACGAAAAATTTCGGAAAGCGTGAGCAACTCGTCAGAAACAATAATTTCGCTCGGCTCAATTTTTGAAAGCACGTTATAAATATCGGCGGCAAACGAATAAAAATCGGAGTTGACCGATTTTGTGCAAAATTGACCTGTCGAGATGTCTATCCACGCAAAGCCGAGCATATTTTCTTTTTTGAAAATGCTTAAAAGATAGTTGTTTTCGCGAGGGTTTAGCATATTGTCTTCGGTTAAAGTTCCGGCAGTTACAATGCGCACAACCTCTCTTGAAACCAAGGATTTGCCGCGTTTTTTGGCCTCATCGGGGGTTTCCATCTGTTCGCAAATGGCAACTTTGAAGCCTTGGTGTATGAGGCGCGCCAGATAGTTTTCATAAGCATGAAACGGCACACCGCACATCGGAATGTCTTTGCCCATATATGTGCCGCGCTTTGTGAGAACCAAATCTAAAGCCTTTGAAGCAGCAAAGGCGTCTTCAAAAAAAAGCTCGTAAAAATCGCCCATACGATAAAAAAGAAGGTATTGTTCATATTCCTTTTTTATGTCGAGATATTGTTTTACGGAAGGTGTTGCGTCAGATTGTTGTTTGGCCATTTTTTATTTCGTTCTAGCTTTTCTTAAGTGAATTTAAACCTATTGCATTTTAACCTGTTTTTATTCAAAGTCCACCTTTTTTTGCTTTAACAAACGGAGAATGTGATGCTTTTAAAGAAAATCGGCGATTTGAGAGGCAAGCAAAACTCAAGTTTTTCGGCGCGTGTGTTGATGCTTTCGCTGCCGTCGGCCATTGTTTTTGTGCTTTTAGTTTTTCTATCAATGCTTTCGCCGATGTCGGCCGTGTTGTCATATGCCGTTATCGTTGTTTTTAATATGATTTTTTTGTCGCCGATTACCATTGATTTGGAACACTTGAGGCGATATATCAACACGCTTGCCGAGGGAAAAACACTTGATGATGTTGATTTGAGCGAGGATGAAGCGCATGATATTGCCGAGGCGGTTAATTCAATGCACAGCTTTTGGGTTGCAAAAACGGACGAACTGCAGGCACAGGTTATGTCGGATGCGGCTGTTTTGGACACGCTGCCCGATCCGATTTTGATGATTGATCGCTCGGGCAATATTTTGGGGGCAAACCTGTCGGCACGCAAGATGCTTGGCGAAAATGTAACAGATAAAAACATTGAAAATGTGTTTGATTCAAACAATTTTATTCGCGCTGTTTCAAAAATTTTGAAAAAAGAAAGCGAGTCGGAAGATTTGTTTTTGTTTGCAAAAGAACCATTAAACAGAAAAATTTATGCGCACATTAAACAGCTTCCATGGTTTTCAAAAGGCAGAGCCGTTGCCGTTATTTCGCTTTATGACCTTTCAAAAGCCTTAACCGTTGAAAAAATGCAAGCCGATTTTGTGGCAAACGCAAGCCACGAGCTTCGAACGCCGCTTTCCGTGATTTCAGGCTTTATTGAAACGTTGCAGACAAGTGCAAAAGACGACAAGGACGCAAGAGAACAGTTTTTGAAAATTATGGCCGAACAAGCTTCGTTTATGTCATCGCTGATTGAAAATTTGCTCTCGCTTTCAAAAATTGAAATGTCGCAGGACGAGAAGCCGAAAGGTAAAATCAATGTTGCAAAAATTGTTGATGATGTGGCTGGTGCATTTGAGCACAAGGCCTCTGAACGCGGTATGCATATTGTGGTTGAAAAGCAGGATAAGCTGCCAAAAATTACGGCAGATGAGGGGCAAATCAGGCAGCTTTTGCAGAATTTAACGGACAATGCCATTAAATATGGGTTGAGTAACGGTGATGTTGTCATCAGGCTTAAAAAAACAGAAGAGATTATACCCTCGAAGGCCTTTCATGTGGCAAAAGGGGCGGCGGTTGCAATTTCGGTTAATAACAAAGGGCCGAAAATCAGCACGGAAGAGTTGACGCGTTTGACCGAGCGCTTTTACCGTATGCAGGAGCATAAAAATTTAAACATTAAAGGAACCGGTTTGGGGCTTTCAATTGCTAAACAGATTATTATGCGACACAGGGGCAATCTGACTGTGTCGTCAAGCCTGTATGAGGGGACAACATTTACGGTTTATTTGCCCGTTGAATTGAAAGATTAGAAGTTTTCTTGACGGAGATTTTCAAAAAATAAATATTTACCTTTACTTTTAATGGCGGGTTTTATATAAGAAATGAGGTTTAAAAAAAAGAGAAGGTAAATGTTTTTAGGTTTTTCCCGTCGGCAAATGGTGGCAAGTGTTGTCTGTTTTGCACAATACGTGCTTACGGTTTTTGGTTTGAGGTTTTTAACAACCGAGCAAATCGCTTTGCGCGAAGATTGGGGTTATGTTGCTTTTTTTGGGCTTGTTTTTGCTTTGGTTCAGGCACTTTTTGATTTTAACAAAAAGTCTTTTTTGTTTTTTTGGACCATCGCGCTGTTGTATTTTTTGAGCGCCTTTGTAAAGCGTTTTGACGGTATGATTTTATCAGAGCGTGAAATTGTGCACACACTCTGTTTTGCAAGTTTTATCGGCTGTTTTTTGCTTTTGCTGCAATATGCTTTGAGCGGTTTCAAAGTTTTTGGGCGTTTTAAGGCGTTTTTTGTTTTGTTTTTGGCATGTGTCGGCGTTTTTCCGGCGTTTGTGATGATCGGTTATTTTTTGGTTAATCATGCCGTGTTCTCGGCAGAAATTTTGCTTACACTTTTTCAAACAAACAAAGAGGAGGTTTTGGCGTATTTGGTTGACCAAAATCTTTGGCTTTGGGGCTTTTTGAGCCTTGTTATTTTGAGTTGTATTCTTTATATGGGTTGGTTTTTTTGCAAAATCAGGCCGCGCGATGGTTTCAAAAAAATGTTGCTTGCGGCAACTACGATTGCGCTTTTATGGGCCGGTTTCAAAATTTTGCCCAAGACAAATGTTCATTTTGTTTTTAACGTTGCGGCCAACACTTTTGAAACCCTGCAGAATTTTGAAAAATATGAAGAAAGCAAAGATGTGCGTCTCAAACGGGTTAAGGCACTCTTAAAGGAGGGTGTGTCTGCTCATTATGATGGTGTTTACATTTTGGTTATCGGCGAGTCTGAAACGCGCGATCATATGAGTGCATACGGTTATGAAAGGCAAACGACGCCATGGCTTGAGAGTGTGAAAAATTCGCAAGATGTGGTGTTTTTTTCAAACGCTTATTCAAACCATACGCACACGGTGCCTGTTTTGAGCTTTGCTTTAAGCACGATGGATCAATATCACGATGTTGATTTTGCAAGTGCGTATTCGATTATTGAAGTTGCGCGGGCGGCGGGGTTTGAAACATATTGGATTTCAAATCAGCCCAAAGAAAGTGTTTTTAAAAATCCCGTGGCGATTATGGCCGGGGCGGCCGATAAGCAGATTTGGCTCAACAACAGCGTGGGGGACAAACTTTCAACGGCTTATTATGACGAAAAACTGGCGGATACACTTCAAAATTTAGAGCTTTCAAATAAGGCTTTCGTGGTTTTGCATTTGATGGGGTGTCACGGGGCTTATCGCGACAGATATCCCAAAGTTTTCGAGCGCTTTGTAAATGGCCCCTCAAAGCGTGTGGATACGTATGACAACAGTGTTTTTTATACCGATTATGTTTTGCAAAAAATTGATGAGGTTGCCGTGAAAAATCCAAAGTTTATGGCGCTGGTCTATTTGTCGGATCACGGCGAAGATCCGGACAACAGTTTGGGTCATGAAAGCTCGAGATTTACGTATAAAATGGCGCGTGTTCCTTTGTTTGTGAAGGTTTCAAATGCCTTTAAGGCAAGCCGGCCGCAAGTTTTTGAAGCTTTGAAAAAAAATTCCAATGCCGTTTTTACAAATGATTTGCTGGACAACTTATTGGCAGATTTGCTTGGTATTGAAGGCTTGGCGGAATATCAGGCATATTTCAATTTGGCAAGCACCCGATATGGCTTGAGCAAAGAAGAAGCTTTAACGCTTCACGGGCAAAAGCACTTGAAAGACGAATGAGCTTTTTTTAATGAAATTTTTATTTTTTTGCTTTAGTTTTAAGGCTGTGTTTTACCACAAAACAGGGGGATAGAATGTATCATTTATGGTGGCTTACATCTGTTTTTGCAAGCATTGTGTTTGCGATGTATATTTTTGCAAACCAGATTTTTAAGCTTAAAGGTTCGCACATTATGGTTTATCGCGGCGTCGGGACGACGCTCGTTTTGCTTCCTTTTTGTTTTTTTATTCCCCCCGTAGGCAGTGCGGTTTTTTATTTTATTTCGTTTTTTCAAGGGTTCTTGATTGCCTATTTGGACAATCGGCTTTTTAATGCCGCCAATCGTTTCGGCGCGGAAACAACAAGCGTTATTCAGCCTATCAGCGTTTTTTTCGGCTATGTGATGTGGTTTATTATTCACCCCAATCTTTTCTCTGAGCTTTTGGGTGAGCCTGTGCGCTTTTTGGTGATTACGCTTGCAATTTTAGGTGTGGTTTTCTCGGTTTTAAATTTGAAGAAAAACAAATTCAGCCGGTATGCGCTGCTTTATTTGTTGCCTGCAATGCTGTCGGTTACGGTGATTGATATTTTGTGCAAAATTTTGATGACTATTGGCAAAGACAATTTGCTCGGTGCAATTTTTTATTATTCGCTCATCACGTCGTTTGTGGCGGGGTTGATTAATTTGGTGGCATTTATGAAAGGCGGCAACAGTTTTAGAGAAGTTGTCAGTTTTAAAAACATTCGCTATGCGGGTTTGCCGATTATCTGCATTATCATTTCAATGTATTTCTTGAAAAATTACAGTTTGTTTTTGGGTACAAATCCGGCTTATGTGATGGCCATTATTTATGCGTATCCCGTGTGGGTTTTGCTTGCAAATAACCTTTATGCACGCTACACAAACAAAAAAATCTATATGTTGCCGAGCAAAAAGACGATTTTTGCAATGGTGTGCTCAATCATTGTTTTGGTTTTGGCCGTCCAAAACTGACAGCGTTGCATCTAAGGTTAAAATTTGGGGCAAGACGATGTGTTCATCGCTGCTTTTTTGATAAAAAACATAAAGCGGCACACTGCTTCTGCCGTATGTTTTCAGGTTTTTTAAGATTTGCGCGTCGTAACGCGTCCAATCGGCCTTAAAAAGCCGAACACCTTTCTGTTTTGCCTTGTCTAAAAACGCGTCGGAATATAAAACCGTGCGCTCGTTAAAAAGACAGGTTAAGCACCACTTGGCCGTGAAATCGATGAACACAGGTTCGCCTTTTTCAAGCGCTTTTTCAACTTTTTTGAAACTGTATGGTTCAAACGCATCCGTTTGAAACGGGTTTTGAATTTGATGAAACAAAACCCAGCAGAGCCAAAGCACGGTTAAGAAAATCGGAATTGAAAGAATGTATTTAAGCTTTACCATCCAATGTCCGGGGGCAGGCAAAAGTTTTTTAAAGGTTTTCGGGAATATTTCCAAAAGCGTGAATGGCAGTGCATATCCCAAACCCAAGCTTAAAAAAACCGGAAAATAAACAAAGCTTTCTTCCAAAAGGGCATAACCGAGCGCGGCACCCATAAACGGACCGGTGCAGGGGCTTGCAATTAAAACGGCAAAAAAGCCCGTTAAAAACGAATTAAGAAGCGATACTTTGTAAAGTTTGCCGACAAAAGGCGTTTTGATTTTGAAAATGTCGAAAAGATAAAGCAAAATGAACACAAAAAGAACAATCATCACCAAAACAAACAGGGGTGATTGAAGCTGAAAACCCCAGCCGACCGCTTTGCCCGCAGATTTTAAGGCAAAAAGAGCGCTTGCAATGACAAAAAAGCAGGCAAGAACACCGAAAAGATATGCAAAGGCGCGTTTAATGTGCCCTCTTTTTTGATATGTCGATTGCACCATGGCAATGGCTTTAAGGCTTAATACGGGAAAAACACATGGCATTAAGTTGAGGATTATTCCGCCCAAAAACGCAAGAAGCAACAGTCCTAAAACCGATTTTTCGCCGGTGCTCGTCAAAACGTCATAGGCTTTATTGTTTGAGAAAAGAACACCGCTTGAAGGCGCTTTTGAAAGGCCGTCGGTTTTGATTGTTAAAACCAGCGCACCGTCCTTATATTCGGCATTTTGCGGACTGTCGGCTGCAAAAAGTCCTTCTTCGGAAGCGGCAAAATAAACCGGCAGTTCAAAAGGCTCGCGAATTTTCAAAATTAAATCATTGCCGCTGATTTTTGTTTCAATCGGAAGCTTTGCTTTTTGAGGAAAAGTTTTAAGGGCGCGCGCATATTTTTTTTCAAAGGAAAGCGTGGTTTTCGGCAAAAGTTCAAACGAAGCCTGTTCGGGCACGCAATCTTCGCGGCAGGCTGTCCAGAAAACCTTGAAGTTTACGGGTTTGTTCTGTTTTTTTGTTTCAAAAAGAAAATAGGCTTTATCCAGATAAGCATATTGAACAATTAAATCTTCATATAAAAAACGCTCGGGTGTGCTTTGACCTAAGGAAAAAATTTGCCGGTTTGCAAGATAAAACTTTGGGGCAACGCCCGCATCTCCGGGGTTTTTCCAAGAAATATGCCAATCGTTTTTCATTTCAAAAACAGGTAAAATCAGCATATTTTCCGCATCGGTTTTGACGTTTACGGTTAGTTTCAGTTTGTCGTTTTCAAAAGACAAAGGCTGCGTAGCGGCCGTTTTTAAAAAAGCAAGACCGAGCAAAAAAAGCAAACAAAAAAAGCGAACAATATGTTTCAAAGGTGTCCTTTTTACAGTGTCTAAAACGAAGATGTGTTTATCAAGTTTACAATAAGGATTTTATGTAAAAGAGCAAATAAAAAAATACACTTATAAGAGGAAATGTAATCAAAAGAGAGATTTTTTCAAGACATTTTTTCGGATTTAAGCTGTCCGCAAGCCGCCGAAATGTCTTGTCCGCGCGCCGTCCTTAACGGGCAGGCAAAGCCGGCTTTTTGCAAAACGGTTGCAAAAGTTTGAATTTTTTCCGGCGAGCTTGGCCGAAAATCGGAACCTTGCCATGCGTTAAAGGCAATTAAGTTGAAAGTGGCCCTGATTTTGTATTTTTTCAAAAGATTGACAAGCTCTTGTGCGTTTTGCGGCGAATCATTAACGCCGTCTATCATCAGATATTCGAAAGTTATGTAACGGCTGCCGTCTTTTTTTTGGTATGTAGCGCAGGCTTTTAAGATGTCTTCTATCGGATATACCTTGTTGATCGGCATCAGCTTTGCGCGGATTTCATTGTTTGGCGCGTGAAGCGAAACGGCAAGCCTGACGCCCGTTTTTTCCATCACGTCGTTGATTTCGGGCACAATGCCGCAGGTTGACATGGTTATCCGCCGCCGTGAGATGGCGATGCCGTCGCCATCGGACAAGATGTTTAATGCCTTGATGACGTTTTCTTTGTTTTGCAAAGGCTCGCCCATGCCCATGACGACGATGTTTGAAAGATAGCGTGTCGTTTCTGTGGGGCTCGGCCATTCGCCGTATGCGTCGCGGGCTATCATAAACTGGCTTACGATTTCGCCGGCGCTTAAATTGCGTGTGAGTTTTTGTGTGCCGGTTAAGCAAAATTTGCAACCCATTGCGCACCCGACTTGTGTTGAAATGCATACGGCACCTCTGTCGGCTTCGGGGATATAAACCGTTTCGACACGTGCGCCGTCGGCAAATTCTAAAAGCCACTTGTGTGTTTTGTCTTTTGAAATTTGGCTTTCGATAATTTTCGGACGCTCTAAAACGAAACGCTCATCGAGTTTTATGCGCAACGGTTTTGAAAGGTTTGTCATTTCATCAAAGCTTTGAACGCCCCTAAAATATAGCCATTGCCAGATTTGTTTGGCTCTGAAAGGCTTTTCACCCATATCTTTTAGGGCATCTTCAAGTTCGCTTTTATCAAGGCCGATGATTTGAACTTTGCCGGTCATTTATTTTTTTCCGCATTTAGCGTTGATGGCTTTATAGGCTCTTGCAAAGCCCTTTAAGGAATAGGTGTCTTTGGTTTTTGTGCCGCGGCTTGATGTGCCTTCGACAATCATATGCTCGCCTCTGACCATTGCTTTAACAAGTGCTTTGTCGGCTTCATCGGTTAAAGTCCACGCCTTGTCATCTTCAACAAAAAAGCTTGTGAATGTTTCTCTGCCGATTTTCACCGTGAATTTTGCGTTTGATTTGAACGTGTAGCCGGCAACAAAATTTACGACATCAAAACTGTTGTCTTTCGGGCGGTGAGTAACAACAGCGTATATATCGCCGCGTTTTTTATATGCACCCTCGTCTTTTTTCGGGGTGGAGGCAATGTAACACACATTTGCGCCGCCTTCTTTGAACGTGTATGCCGACCAGTCGCCGTAATCGCCGATTAGTTTCGGCGCTTCCATCGAAAACGCAGCGCCGGAAAACAATAGCACCGCCAAAAACAAGATTTTTTTCATTTTACAACACCTTTTTTATTCAAACAAAACAAAATATGGGTTGAATTATAATGAGAAACTGTTAAAAGAAAGCAAAGATTTTGTTTTTTTTAAAGCTCAAAAATGATTAGACCGGAATATTTAAACATACACCGTATCATCAAAGACAAAGCCATTTTAAAGCTTTTTGAGGCGGTGCACGAATATGGCGGCGCGTTAAGATTTGTCGGCGGGGCTGTCAGAGATGCGCTTGCCGGTATTGAGGGCTTTGAAATTGATTTGGCAACGGATTTGACACCCGATGAGCTTGTTGAAGCTTGCTTGGAAAAGGGTTTGAAAACCGTTTCCATCGGGCTTAAATTTGCGAAAACCGGCGTGATTATCAACAACAACGTTTTGGAAGTTTCATCACTTCATAAACCCGTTAAAGAATCGGTTTCCGATTTTGCTTTTACGGACGATTGGAACGCGGACGCCGCAAGCCGCGATTTGACCATCAATGCGGTTTATGCCGATGAGGAAGGCAACGTTTTTGATTATTACAACGGTATTGACGATTTGGAAAAAGGCGTTGTGCGGTTTGTCGGCAAAGCTGATGAAAAAATTAAGGAATATCCCATTCGAATTTTGCGTTTTTTCAGGTTTTATTCCATTTTTTCAAAAACAGAACCGGATTTGAAAGCGCTTAAAGCTTCGGTGGAAAACAAAGATTTGCTCAAAAATGTCGCCGTTGAGCTGATAAGAGATGAATTTTTTAAAATTCTTGTTACGCAAAATGCGCCGAAGGTTTTGCAGATTATGAAAGAAAATGATATTTTGGATTTTCTGCTGCCCTCACAGATGAATACACAAAATTTGCAAAGACTTGATCAGCTTGTGTATGTGAATAATCTGCCCTCTGACGCATTGCGAAGGCTTTTTATTTTGTTTTTGCCGGATGCAGCTTTGGCTGAAAATTTGGCGATTCGGCTGCATTTAACCAAGGTGCAAAAAGCACGTTTGATTGCTTTTGCAAAATTTTCGTTCGACGCGCTGCAGTTTCATAATATGCCCTATGTGAGAAAGGTTGTTTTTTTGCACGGTAAGGAATTTGCGAAAGATAAGATTTTGTTTGCACTTGCTCTTCAAAATGAAACAACGTTTGATGTTAAGGCTTTGTTTGAGCAAATCGACGAATTTGAAATTCCCGTTTTTCCGCTTAATGGCAAAGACTTAATTGAAATGGGTATGAATGAAGGGTTGCCCATTAAAGAAATTCTTGCAAAATTGAAGGGCGCTTGGCTTGATTCGGATTTTAACATGAGTTTTGACGAACTCAAACAAAAAGCCGCGCAGATGATGAAAAAATAAGTCAGAAAAATTATCGATATTCGTAAAGCTGATTTGCGTTTGTTTCAAGCCATGTTTTGCCTTTTGTAAAATCGGTGCAAAGAGATTGAACCGTTTCCCAAAAGACTTTTGAGTGATTGGGGTTTTTTAAGTGGGCGGTTTCGTGCGCCATCAGATAGTCGATGGTTTCTGTTGGGGCCAAGGCAATTCGCCAACTGTAATTGATGTGTTGCCGGCTTGAACAACTGCCCCAGCGCGATTTTGTGTCTTTAATGCTTACCCCTTTTAAGGTGCAACCGAGTTTTTGAGCCAAAAGTTGTGAACGGCTTAAAAACTCTTTTTTAGCTTCGCGCTTGATGTAGTCTTTGATGCGCCGATGCAAAAAAGCCTTTTGCCCGCCGACAAAGAGTGTGTCGCCAACGCGCTGTGGCGCGCCGAAATCTGGTCGGTGGCAAATGGTGAGCGGTTTGCCGAACAGGCAAAGTTTTTGGCCGTCTTCAAAATTTTTAAGCGCGGGAAGGCTTGCAAGTTTTTCTTCAATCCAACTTAAATGTGCACTGACAAAGTCAAATGCTGTCTTTTTGTTGCACCACTTTGGCATTGAAAGAACAGCAGAGCGCGTTTTGTGGTCAATCCTCAAATTTAAACGTTTGATTTTTAGAGAAGATTTAACCGTTAGCGGAAAGTCAAACGCATTTTGCAAATCAAAGGTCTTGCCAGTTAACAATGTAATCTTCATAATCTTCAACCTCGGATTCGCTGACAATCGGTCTGTTTTTTAATGTTACGCCCGCCTCAAAAACACTTGATGCTTTGCCCGTTATCAAAGGGTGCCATGAAGGCAGGTCATAGCCGTTGTCTAAAAGCCAGTATGCGCAGGTTTTAGGCAACCATCTCGGGCTTTCGCGTATGGCCTTAAGATCGATGTTGCGGCAATCTTTGACGGCTTCAAAGCGGTTTTGATATATTCGGCACAGGCAATTTTTTGGGTTTAGAAAACGGCAATGCACATTTGTAAAATATATTTTACCCTTGCACTCAAGCTTGTTTAAGCAGCATTTGCCGCAACCGTCGCATAAAAGCTCCCACTCGGTTTGGTTCATTTCTTCCAATTTTTTGGTTTTCCAAAAGTTTGGCTCAACGCTTATGTTTTTGAACCGGCTTTGGGGTGAATAGTTTTTTTTAATGTTGCTTTTTTCGTTTGCCATTTCTTACTGTTTAAAGAGCCTTTAACAAAATGTCAAAGGCTCTTTTTTTATGTTATTTTTTTGAGGTTTTCTTTTTCGGAGCCGCTTTTTTGAGCGTTGCTTTCTTTGGTGCAACTTTTTTAGAAGCAGCTTTTTTCACCACAGTCTTTTTTGCGGCGGTTTTTTTCACAGCTGTTTTTTTCTTGGCTGCGGCGGTTTTTGTAGCCGCGGTTGTCTTTTTGACAGCCTTTTTGGCCGTAGCTTTTTTAGCGGCCGGTTTTTTGGCGGCTGTCTTCTTGGTCGCCGTCTTTTTTACGGCCGTCTTCTTCTTGGCCGCGACGGTTTTTTTAGCCGTTGCTTTTTTAGCCGTCTTCTTGGCAGCTGTTTTTTTCTTCGGTGTTTTTTTGGCCGCCTTTTTCTTCGGCGCTTTTTTCTTTGCGTCTTTTTCAAGTTTTAATTTGGCCGCCGAAATTGCTTCATCAAGCGCTGTTTCCGAACACAATCCGATAGCCACCGGATTTTTTGCGCGAAGCATCGCCATATCTTCACGTGTTCCGTTTCTGATGGCGTCAATCGTCGGGTTTGTCGTGCCGATAAGCTTTCTGATTTGCGGATTGGTCAGCTCGGGGCAATTGTGGATGAGCCACAAAATGGCAGAGGGCTTGTCAATTCTTTGCGACGGTGTCAAAACTTTTTTGTTGCGTGCGTTAATTTCTTTAACGTTCTTTTCTAAAACGTTGGCAACCAAATCTGCCGACGGATCTTCTTCGCAGCGTTTGATTTCTTCTTTTGAAAGCTGGCCGTTTGCAACCGGACTTAAGCCGATGATGTTTGAAGCAACATCGCCGTCGGCAATGGCTTGAATTTCAAGCTCGTGCAATTCGCAAAACCTTGCAATTTGGCGAAATGTGAGCGTCGTGTTGTCAACAAGCCAAACGGCAGTTGCTTTGGGCATTAGAGGTGCTGTCATAACTTTTATCCTTTATCGATGTTTTTGTTAATATCTCAAACATACGCAATATCAAAACCTTTGACAAGAAAAATGTTTAAAAAAAGCCCAGAAGATTTGTTTAGTTTTGTTCTTTTTCGAGTTTGATTTGACGCTCTAGATCGCCGAGCCTTAATTTGAGGCTTGCACTCGGGTTTGATTCAAGGGCTTTTTTGATTTGTTTTTGCGCAAGTTCTATGTTGCCGATGGCAAAATTATACCTTGCAAGCGCGTCAAAACTTTCGGCAAGCTGTCCTTTTTCAAAATAAGCGCGCGACAAAAGTTGCCAAACGGCGGCACGTTCGTGTTC
This sequence comes from Alphaproteobacteria bacterium, assembly GCA_017445475.1. Classification (GTDB taxonomy): domain Bacteria; phylum Pseudomonadota; class Alphaproteobacteria; order RF32; family CAG-239; genus UBA1254. The sequence continues at coordinate 7,576 of JAFSUB010000025.1, read as the reverse complement.
GTTTTGAAGTTTAACAAGCCTGTTGATGACATCTTGCAAAAGATGCGCTTTGTTTTTTGATTCGAATGCGGCTGTGGCATATAAAATGGTTGTTTCGGCCGAATCGGGTTTAAGGGTAAGAGCTTTTTGATAAGCTTCAAGGGCCGGTTCAATTTTGCCGCTTTCAAACAAAAATTGACCTTTGAGCTGCAAAAAATAAGGATTTTTAGGAAATTGCGCAATAAGTTCGTCAACAAGCAAAACAGCCTCATTAAACTTTTTTTGCCTGAATTTGACAATGCTATGGGCATATTTTGCCGGTGCGCTTTTGTCGGTGGCGGGATATTTTTTCAAAACCCTGTCAACGGGCAACAAAAATGCCGTAAGCTTTGCCTGAATAAACAAAAAGTCTTCATCATACGCCGATTTGGTGCTTCCGCCGTTTTTTTTGATGCTGTTTTCAAAAAAGGAAAGTCGTTCGGCCGACATGGGGTGTGTTCTGAAATAATCCACTTCTTCATATCCGCTCAAGCGGTTTGTTTTTTGAATGGTCTTCATAAAGTTTTTTAAGCCTATGGGCGATTGTCCGAGTGCCTTTAAATATTTAACTGCGCTTTCGTCGGCGCTTCGTTCTTCCTGAAGCTGATATGCAATAAGCGAGTTCAAGATAGAGCCTTGCGAACCGAGCGCAACGGCCAAGGCCGCATCGCCTCTGCCGGAGGCGGCTCCGAATGCACCGGCGGCAATCAAAGAAACGGCAGCCAGCGTTTGCAGATTTTGAATTTTGAGCTTTTGACGCAGAATGTGTCCGCCGGCAATATGGCCCGTTTCGTGTGCCAAAATGCCCGAAATTTCATTGGGATTTTTGGCCGCCATCAATGTGCCGGTGTGCACAAACAGATGGTTTCCGTCGCTGACAAACGCGTTAAGCGACGAATCGGAGAGCAGGTGAATTTTGTTTTTATCATAAGAAATTCCCGCAACTTTGAAAATCGGCCGGACAATGTTGCAAACAAATGTTTCGGTTTCATCGTCCATTAAGATGTCGGGCATCTGCGCGTTTGCACAAAAGCTTAAAAGTGCAAAAAACACGCCGATTATGAAAGCACATCTCGCTTTTAGCCGATTAACCTTCGCCACCATGCCCTTTTGCCTTTGGATTCATCGGTTGTTAAATCGGATTTTTGCTTATCCTGCTGTTCAGCGCCAAATGAAGCGGCTGATTCTCTTTTGTTTTGATAGGCTTTTGAGCGTCTGTCAAAACGGCCGCGACGGCGATTGAACGGACGTTTGTAACGTCTGTCTGACTGTTCGTCGGCGGTTTGTTCTGATGTTTCAATCGGCTCATTTTCATCGCTCTGCTCGTCAAAAAGCTCGGCATAAGCCGTTGCCGGAACGGTTTCGGGCGTCTGCTCAAACGTTTTTGTGTTGCGCTGGCGCTCGATTCTGAAATCGGATACATTCTTGACATTGCTGTCGGCGCATATCATCACAGACATATTATAGCGCTTTTCAAGCTCTGTTAAAATTTGGCGCTTTTGGTTGAGAAGATATGCCGCCGTGTCGCTCGGAAGCCATATCGTGAGAGCAGAAAATCTGTTTTTAATGCCTTCTTCTTCAATGGCGCGCAAAATGAGCGCCGCGCCGGATTCTTTTGTGCGCATAACGCCCTGACCATGACAAAACGGGCAGGGTTCATAATTGCTTTCAACAAAGGACGAATGCATACGTTGACGCGAAATTTCCAAAAGGCCGAAACAGCTCATTTTTGCAATTTGAACACGAGAGCGGTCATTTTTTAATGCGTCTTTCATGCGCTTTTCAACAGCCGCATTGTTTTTCGGATCGTCCATATCAATGAAGTCAACAACAATTAAACCGGCCAAATCACGCATTTTGAGCTGCCGTGCAATTTCATCGGCGGCTTCCAAGTTTGTTTTAAGAGCTGTTTCCTCAATGTCCATCTCTTTTGTGGCGCGGCCGGAGTTGACATCAATGGCCACCAGCGCTTCAGTGGGGTTAATTACCAAATAACCGCCGGATTCAAGCTGAACATTCGGGCTGTGAAGTTTGTCAAGCTGCGATTCGATTTGATAACGCTGAAAAACGGGAGGTTCGTTCTTTTTGCGGCATTTAAGCTTGCGCAGGTTTTGCGGCGATAAGATTTTGATGAAATTGCGCGCCGCATTAAAGGCATCATCACCGTCAACAATGATTTCGGCAATGTCGTTTGTGCACATATCACGAAGGGCACGCTTGATTAAATCACCCTCTTCATAAATTAAACACGGTGCTTTGTTTTTTAAGGCGCCTTGGCGGATTAAATTCCACGTGCGGATCAGATAGTTGTAGTCTTTTAATATTTCTTCACGCGTTTTGTCTTCACCGGCCGTGCGGATAATCAGCGACATATCCATTGAAAGAGGCAGTTCTTTGATGATGTCTTTTAAGCGCTTTCTATCGGCCGCGTCGGTGATTTTGCGTGAAACGCCGCCGCTTTTGATGCGGTTTGGCATTAAAACGCCGTATCGACCCGCAAGCGAAAGATATGTTGTAAAGGAGGCACCTTTGTTGCCGCGTTCTTCTTTGACAACCTGCACCAGAAGAATTTGCCCCTCTTTGATGACATCTTGAATGGTGGCGCTGTGGTATAGCTTGCGTGCCCGAACAAGCTTTCGCTGAATTTCGAAGGTGCGCTCAAATTCGGCTTCGGTTGTGTCGGGCGAAAATTCAAAATCAATATCGTCGTCGGCTTCGTCAATTTCAGCATCATCAAAAGATTTCGGTTGGGCCTCATCTTCTATGACATCATCATTGCTTTTGGCGCGTGCCGACAAAACTTTAAGCGGCTCGGTGTTGCCCTCTTCCGATGAGTTGTTTTGTTCATCGGCATTTGCGCTTTTTTTGGCGCGGCGACGATAAGGGCGTTTGCTTTTAACGGGCTTTTTTTCATCTTCTGTTTGAGGCAAACTTTCTTTAACTTCCTCTTGAGGTGCGTCAGCTTCGCTTAAAGTTGGCTCGGCCTCATTTGAAGAATTTTGAGTTTGCTCGGGCAAACCCGCCATCGCATATTCTTTTAAGCGCTCTTCTTCTGCCTTTCTTGCTTCATATTTTGCCTTTTTTTCGGCTCTGATACGTGCACGTTCGGCTTCGCGCTGCAAGATATATTGTTTTTTTTTTTCAATGATGGTGTCAACTTCGTGTTCGATTTCTTCCATCTTTTGTGCGCTTAAGTTGTAGTAGTCGGGGTGAATTTCGCTGAACGCTAAAAAACCGTGGCGATTTCCGCCGTAATCAATAAAGGCAGCCTGAAGCGAAGGTTCAACGCGAATAACGCGCGCCGTATATATGTTGCCTTTGAGTTGTTTTCTTGAGCTTGATTCAAATTCGACATCTTCGACTTTGTTTCCGTCGACAATGACAACGCGCGTTTCTTCGGGTTGCGTGTCGTCAATTAACATTCTTTTAACCATAAACGTTTCCTTATAACATCTGTTGTTCACACACCAAGATGCACGAATTTTTTAAATCAAGGATAAATCGCCCGATTAAAAGGTTTTCAACAAACAACCCAGGCGCGAAATTCGCCCTTTTCTTTCAATCTTTAAAACCCGACATTCTTTATTGTTTGTTCTTTACGGGGTTTAAAAAAACAAAACTCTGCATCTTTTTGCCGGCAAGCGCATCTTATGTTCTTCTCTTCCGTGCGCGGGAAAGCCGACCTCTTTACAATATCTGTTTTGTTTTCGAATTACAACAACAAAATTTGTTCTTGTTCAAATATTTTTTTAACAGATTGGTAACAAATCGATTTTAAACTGAAGGCAAATGAAAAAGTTTTTTGACATTATGCGTTTCAAATCAAAAGTGTTGTTTTGGACAATGCTTTCGATTTTTGTTTTGTTTTCATCGGCAAATGCGGCAACGATTGAAAATATGCGTATCGGTCAGCAGGTTTCGGGTGTGCGCATAGTTTTTGATGCAGATCAAAAATTCGATTATGACGTTTTTTTGCTTTCAACACCTAAAAGATTGGTTGTTGATGCGTATGGCGCGGACATCAAAAAAGCGCTGCAAACAAGTCAAAACAACATTGTTTCTTCTACAAGAATCGGCAAAATTACCGGTTCGGATAAGCGGGTTGTGTTTGATTTAAAAAAGCCGGTGCTGATTAAGCAGGTTTTCACACTTGCGCCGCAGCAAAACACAAAATGGCGTTTGGTTGTTGATTTGGCGCTTGCTTCCGAGCGGGATTTCGAATCGAAAGTCGGCACGAAATATGCATTTTCAAGTGCAAAAAAAGGCGCAGGTGTTAAGGCGGCATCAGCGCCTGCCTCAAAGAGTTGGTTTGCGTCAGCGGAAAAATCGGCCAAGCCCAAAACAAAGCAAAAAATTGTTGTTTTAGACCCCGGACACGGCGGTAAAGATCCGGGTGCAATCGGCGCACACAGCAAAACGTATGAAAAAAATGTGACGCTTGCGGCGGCAAAAGAGCTTAAGGGTTTGCTTGAAAAGAAAGGGTATAAGGTTTATTTGACGCGTTCGACCGATATTTTTATTCCGCTGCGCCAAAGGGTTCGTATTGCGCAAAAATATAAGGCGGATTTGTTTTTATCAATTCATGCCGACAGCGCCAAAAACCGAAATGCCAAAGGATTGTCGGTTTATACGCTTTCCGAAACGGCTTCCGACAAAGAAGCCGCCGCGTTGGCAGAACGTGAAAACAAAGTGGATATTATCGGCGGGGTTGATTTTTCGGAAAATTCAAAAGAAATCAACGATATTTTAATTTCGCTGTCGCAAACCGATTGCCGTAATAAATCTTCCAAATTTGCGGGATATATGGTTTCGGAAATGAGAAAATCGGTGAAACTTGTTGATGATACGCATCGTTTTGCGGGGTTTGCCGTTTTGAAAGCACCGGATATTCCGTCGGCACTCTTGGAAATGGGCTATCTGTCAAACAGGCAGGAAGAACAGCTTTTAAAACAATCAAGTTATCGCAAAAAGCTTGCTGCTTCTGCGGCAGCAGCCATCGATAAGTATTTTAACGATCCGGAAATTGCAGCGCTTTATTAAACGAAAACCTGGCGCATTTCATCGGAAATTCTGGTCGGGCGGTGGCGGCCAAGATTGATGTAAACAAGCGTGATGTCAAGAGAGGCCAAAATTTCGCCGTCTTTTAAAATGTTTTGAGTCATCACAACCGACGAATTTTTGAGCTCTTTGATTTCACAGGTTACCTCAAGCAAATCATCAACAAAAGCCGATTTTTTGTAGTCAATCGACACATGGCGCACCACAAAACCGCAACGTTCGCCGTCTTTAAGGTTTTCAACTTTGAGGTTTTTGTTGCGCAAAAATTCAGACCGTGCACGTGCCGCAAAGTTTAGGTAGTTGGCATAATATACAATGCCTTCGGCGTCGGTGTCTTCATAGTAAACTCTGACCGGAATGCTGAAAATTTTAGTCATTGTTATCGCTTTCAAGATTTTTCAAAAAGTCAAACTGGTTGTCATCGCGCTTTAGTTTTGGTTTGTTGATGCCAAGATAGCGGCAACCGCTTTCGGAAATAATGCGCCCGCGCGGTGTGCGCGCAATAAACCCGAGCTTTAATAAAAACGGCTCGACAACTTCCTCAATTGTGTCGCGCTCTTCGGAAAGAGCTGCGGCGATGGTGTCAACACCGACCGGTCCGCCGCCGTAATTTTGCGCAATGCAATTTAAATAGCGCCTGTCAAACATATCAAGCCCGTAGTTGTCAACGTCAAGCCTTTTTAAGGCCATATCCGCAAGCGTGCTGTCAATTTTGGCGCCGCCCTCAACAGATCCGAAATCACGCACGCGGCGAAGAAGTCTGCCTGCAACGCGAGGCGTGCCGCGTGAACGTTTGGCAATTTCAAAAGCACCTGTGTCGCAAATGGGCATTTGAAGCAGTTTCGCGCCCCTTAACACAATTTGTTTTAACTCATCATGTGTGTAAAAATCAAGCCTCAAAGGAATGCCGAAACGCTCGCGAAGCGGTGTTGAAAGCAAGCCTGAACGCGTGGTTGCGCCGACAAGGGTGAACGGCTGCAGATCAATTTTAACCGAGCGTGCCGACGGACCTTCGCCGATGATTAAATCAAGCTGAAAATCTTCCATCGCGGAATATAAAACTTCCTCAATTGCGGGGTTTAAGCGGTGAATCTCGTCAATAAACAAAACGTCATTGGGTTCTAGATTGGTTAAAATCGCGGCCAAATCGCCCGACTTGGTAATCATGGGGGCGGAGGTTGCCTTGAAACCGACGTTAAGCTCTTTGGCAATGATTGAGGCAAGCGTTGTTTTGCCGAGCCCCGGAGGACCGAAAAGCAAAACGTGGTCTAACGCTTCATGCCGCGCTTTTGCCGCTTCAATGAAAACTTTCAGGTTTTGACACACATTTTCTTGCCCGACAAAATCTGCCAAACTTTCGGGGCGGATGTTGACGGGGGTTTCAAAATCTTTTTGCCCATCTTCGGGCAAAGCCTCGGGACTGACAATGCGTTTGTTTTGAACCATTTTACAAATCCTTCTTTGCAAATTCTTTTAAGGCCAAACGAATGAGCTCGGCGGTGGGCTTATCTTTGTTTTCGGCGCAAACTTTTGAGGCTGCGTGATAAGCTTCCAAACGTTGGTAACCTAAATGAACAAGTGCAGAAATAATGTCTTCAAGAGCGGCAGATTCGGCCTTTTGAGGTTCGGCTTCGGTTATTGAAAACGATTCAGAGCGTAAATCCTCCAAGTTGATGTCCCCCATCGGCGGCGTTACAATTTTGCCTTTAAGTTCGGTAACAAGACGGGCGGCAAGTTTCGGCCCAACGCCGGCGGCTAAAGAAAACGAGGCTTTATCTTGTGCCGAAACAGCCTGCGCAAGCAAGGCGGGCGACAACACCGATAAGATGCTCAAAGCAACCCGTGCGCCGACGCCTTGAATTTTGGTGAGGGTATTGAACCATTCTTTCTCCATGGCGTCGGAAAAGCCGAAAAGCGAAATGGCATCTTCCCTGACAACCGTTTCAATTAAAAGAGTGGCGGGTTGATTTTTAGCAAGTTTTGAGAGCGTTTTGCTTGATGCGGCAACCAAATATCCGACACCTCCGACATCTAAAATTAAGCAATCTTCGTAAATGCTGTCAACAATGCCTTTTAATTTTGCAATCATTTTCTTATCCTGTTTGATATGAAAGAAGATTACAAAATATGACGCCCATAAGCAAGTTTTTTGTTGCCGTTCATCACAACAATTTATGTTATTTTATGAATAAAATCCATCTTATAAGCAAATATCAGAGGGTGGAATTAATTGATAGCGTTTAAATAGACCTGTCTAAAGGTCTGAAACATTGACAAAGTAAATTTTTCTTAATTCGAAGATGCCTTGAATTTTTTGCCTGTCGGCAAAAAACAGGCATGACGTTTAGAATCTAAAAAAATGCAAAAAACATCTTGACAAAACAACTTTTATTTGTTAAAGTCAAAATGTAAAGGAAAAAAGATGCAAAATCGAGGCTTGACATTTTTGAAAGTTGCAACCGGCAGAACGTCCGGAAAGCCTTATTTTCTACACACACAC
>JAFSUB010000024.1 GCA_017445475.1 Alphaproteobacteria bacterium | reverse complement strand
TTTTTCATGATTAAATTCCTTATGTTTCTTGTTGCGTCTGCCAGACACTTCATCCTATCATAGGGAATTTATTTTTTCCACCCCTCGCTATAAGCTCTACTGAACCACCAGCCTAGCTGGTGGTTTTCACACTACAAAAAACGCCATCAACCTAAAGTCGGTGGCGTTTTTTTGTGCTTAAAATTTTAGTTTTGGTTTTTCAAATAAAAATATTCGCCGATTTCAAAAAGCCCGTAGGAGACGATGTATAAGCCCATGAGTGTGCTGATTGCAATTGTGCCGATAAGAGGATTTTCCAAAATCAAAAAACCGAAAACAATCCCCAAAATGCCGAGCGCCAAGCTAAAGCCCCACGGCAGGTCTGCCTTGCCGAGCTTATATGCGCTCACAAGCTGTGCAGCACCGACGGCAAGGCACCAAATGCCGAAAATAATCGGTAAGGTAAGCGCCGTTACGCCGATGTTGGCAACCAAGATGATGCCGATGATAATATCTAAAACACCGGCAAAGGTGAACCAGCCGAGGTCTTCTTCAATTGAGGTTATGATGTAGCCTGAGCCAACCACAATCAGCGCACCGCCCAAATAAAGCGACAAACCAATCAGGCTGATTTCGGGATTAAGCCATACGTAACCACCCAAAAAAAGCATTAAAACACCGGCAATGAGGTGCCACACCCCTGCACAGCAAGGTGTTTTTTTTGTTTGAATATTGATGTCGACCATATTTTTTTTCTCCTTCAAATAAGTATATTTCGCACCCAAGATAATCTTTGAAAAGTCAAAATTAAACATCGAACACAAGTTTTATTTAAAATCAAAAGCAAAACGATTATATCCCTCTTGGCAATTTAATTTAATATTCAAGGAGAAATTCAATGAACAAAATATTTTACGGCTTAACACTTGCTTTGGCTTTGTGCTTGGGCGGCGCGGCAATGGCCAAACATGACGGCACAAAGCATAATATGAGCGGCGGTACATATTCGCAAAATTCTGCCCCAACGAGTGCATCAAGCGTTCAGGCTGTGCTGATGATGCCCGACGAAACGGTTGTGATGCTTCAAGGCAACATCGCCAAAAAAGTGGGCGAAGAAACTTATGTTTTCAGCGATGGCACGGGTGAAGTGATGGTTGAAATCGATTCGGATGTTTGGAACGGGCAAAATGTTTCGCCCACCGATACGGTTACAATCATCGGCGAAATAGACCAAGAGGGCAACGCAACGGTTGTTGAGGTGGACGAGCTTATGCTGGCCCCGCAGGCAAGCTTGCAGCAATAAAAGGTTCAAACTTCAGCAAAAAAAGAGCAGCTCCTTTTTAAGGGAACTGCTCTCAATTTTTCTGCCTAGTGGCGGAGCCTTGCAATGCCAAACGTCCAGAAGACGCTGGCTTTGAGCGTCCAGACTCTTTCGGTCTCGTTTAGGTGAACGACGGGGATGTTCTCCGCCGTAACCTTAAGGCCGATTCTGCTGGTCGCCATCGGAAAGCGGTAGCTGTACTCTAACCCGCCGCCCCAGACGACACCACTACCCGTGTAATAGGCATAATAGGTGTCGATGGTTGTGGGCGTTTCCACCTCGACAATCTCCGAATTGTCGCGGGCATACAAGTAGCCCACGGCCCCGACGATGTTGAGCCGATGGCTCACCCAACGGCTCTCAGCGACGGCAATCTTAGGATAGACCATTGCCGAATAGGACCAATATTTTCCCTCCGGTGTCGCCGACTGAGGTTCGTACTGGCGGATGCTTGCCGTAATCTGGCCTTCGATAGACCAAATACGCACAGCATGCAATTCGCCGTTGTAGCGGTTTCGTGCCTTCCAGAGAGACATTCCCTCCAAACCGCCCGCGATGCCGAAGCTCGGCGAAAGCAGGCTGCCAAAGGTCGTTCCTTCCGGCAGGGGCTTCATGTCGGCAAATGCCATCGAGGCACCGCCTTGGAAACCCAAGAATGCACCGTCAACCTCGACCTCTCGAAGCTGTCCGGTTTCAAGCTGGACGATTTCACATCGACGGATATCCGCCAGTTTTTTCTCCAACTCTTTTTCCATAGATGCCTTGCCGTTTTCGTCAATTTTGAGCTCGAACGGCTTGTTGTTCTGGGCATGCAGGGCACTACCCATAAAAATCACCACTAAAGCGGTGAAGATACTCATTTTTTTCATATAAAATATTTTTTAATGTTAATAAATTCAACTTAAAACAGATTATGAAAAAAATCTCTCTCCACAATCCAATAATTTATAAATCTATAGTTTTGCATTATCAATGTAGCATAAATTTTTTTAAAAAACAAGCACAAAAAAACATTTTTTTGTATATTTTTTTGTTTTTACCCTCCGGCGCGCATTTTATAACGAAATTTTAACGCATATCGGCCTATTCTTATGAAAATTGCAATTTAAGACAACGTTTTGTATCGGCGGTTAAATGATAAAAGCTTTAAATGTTTTGGCCCTGATGTGTTCCGGCGCGCTCAAAAGTGTGAAATGCGCGCTTGTTTCAACCGATGGTGTTGATATATATCAAACTTATTTAAAAAAAAGGTTTGTTTTACCCGACGATTTGCGCGTTCAAATTGTTTCGGTGATGGGCAAAAACGCAGCTTTGCTAAATGAGAAAACTTTAATTGATGCCGCAGATGACAACCTAACCGCCTTTTTGATTGATATTATAGAAGAAATCAAAAATCAAACGCCTGTTAAAATTGATTTGCTCGGCATAGAAGGCCCCACCATTGCGCTTGACGCCGCGCAAAAATATACCTATCAGCTTGGCAGAGGCCGGCAAATTTTTGAACATTTTGCCCTACCCACTGCCACGCATTTTCACAACAGCGATATTTTACACGGCGGACAAGGCGCGCCACTAACGGCAACATATTATCAAGCGCTCGCATTAAAGCTTATCAAACCGACTTTGTTTATTGATATCGGCAGTGTAACCACTTTAACCTTTATCGGCACGCTCGGACAAATATGCGCTTTTGATGCCGCACCCGGCAACGCTCTTCTTGATCGCTTTATGCAAAAACACGCCAGCGTAGATATGGATTATAACGGAAAAGCTGCCGCACTCGGAACCCCCGATTTTAAGATTGTCGCCAATTTAATACGCTGTGATTTTTTCGAAAAAAAACCGCCTAAAGCCCTTGCTCAAGATGCATTTAAAAATAAAGAAGAACACTTTAAAGGCTTATCTGTCAAAGACGGTGCCGCCACCATTGTTGAATTTATTGCTGAGGCCGTTGACCTTTCCGTTAAAACCCTTTTGCCCGAAAAACCGGCATCAACCGTTATTTGCGGCGGTGGCGCCCAAAACCCGACGCTTGTTCGCGCCATTAGGCAAAAACTGAAAAACGAAAACATCAAAAACGAAGATATACCGCCCCGATTTTTGCCTGATGACGGTGAGGCTTTTGCCTTTTTGGCTGCAAGAACTTTTTATGCTTTGCCCATTACGTTTCCGTCAACAACCGGCGTTGCGGCGCCGCTTTCAGGCGGAAAATTATATTCAAAGGAGATTTAAAATGACCGAGCCGTTTATTAAAACACGTGCGCTCAACAAAGTTTATCAAACGATTGATGCTGTTCAAAACTTTAATTTTGAGGCTGAAAAAGGCGAAATTATTGCCCTTTTGGGGCCGAACGGCGCCGGAAAATCGACTTTGATGAATATGATTGCCGGTTTTTTAAGCCCCACAAGCGGCAAAATTTTTATTAAAGGTGATGATATCTCTTTGTTTGGCTTGAAAGCAAAAGCTCAAATCGGTTTTTTGCCCGAGGGATCGCCGATATATCAGGATATGAGCGTTCAAATGTTCTTAAAATATATGGCTGATTTGAGAGGGGCATCAAAGCAAGACATGCAAAACGCCATTGCTCTTGCCGATGTTGAAGATGTTTTAAGTCAAAAAATCGAAACGCTTTCAAAAGGCTATCTGCGCCGCGTTGGCTTTGCGCAAAGCATTTTATCCAATCCGGACATTTTGCTTCTTGACGAACCGACCGATGGTTTAGATCCCAATCAAAAAGAAAATATGCGCGCACTCATCAAACAAATGGGCAAAAACAAAGCCATTGTCATTTCAACCCACCTGCTTGATGAGGCTGAAAGCGTTTGTTCAAGAGTTGTGATTATCAATAAGGGAAAGATGATGGCAAACGGCACTTTGGGCGAAATTTTAAAGCAAACAAAAACAAAATCTTTGGACTTGGCCTTTAAAAAACTGACAACGAATTAAAAAAAGGAAAAACCGATGCGAAAACTCTGGATTGTTGTAAAAAACGAACTGTTGCGTTATTTTATCTCGCCGCTGGCGTATGTTTATTTGGTCAGTTTTTTGGTTTTGAACGCCGTTGCGACATTTTATTTCGGACATTTTTTTGAGCGCGGACAGGCAACGCTTTTTTATATGTTTATATATCAGCCGTGGCTTTATCTTTTGTTTTTAACGGGCATTTCCATGCGTCTTTGGGCTGAAGAGTTTAAAAGCAAAACCGTTGTTCAGATTATGACAATGCCCGTTTCGCTTCAAACGCTTGTGTGGGGCAAGTTTATTGCCGCGTTGATGTTTTGTTTGATTGCCCTTATCTTAACCTTTCCGTTTGTAATGACGGTTAATGTTTTGGGCGAACCCGACAACGGCGTGATTGCTTTGTCATATTTTGCAAGCTTTTTGCTTGCAGCTGCAATGCTTGCCGTTTCGCAAACAATGTCGGCTTTGAGCAAAAATCAAGTGATTGCGCTTGTTTTGGCAGTTGGGGCAAACCTTGTGTTTTTCTTCTGCGGGCTTGAGTTTGTGCTCGCGTTTTTCAGACTGTTTTTACCCGATTATATGGTTGATGCCATTGCCTCTTTCAGTTTTTTAACCCATTTTAATGCCATCATTTTGGGCCTGATTGAATGGCGCGATGTGTTGTTTTTTGCCTCAATTATTCTGCTGTTTAACTTTACAACCGCACTGATTGTCAGCTTCAAAACCTCGGGCGTTGCGTTTTGGCTTAAATCAACAAGCAAAGTTTACTGCCTTGCTTCTTGGGCTTTGCTTGTTGTGGCTTTTATGGGCTTTAATTTGCTTGCAAACAACTTTGCACGCCAAAGCCGGCTTGATGTAAGCGAGGAAAAACTTTTCAGCTTAAATCAAAACACGATTGATGTTTTACAAACGCTTGAACAGCCGATTACAATTAAACTTTATTTTTCAAACATTTTGGAAAAAAGAAACCCGAATTTCAGAATTTTGTTTGACAGAGTTCGTATGCTCTTACAAACTTATAAAGACGCTTCAAACGGCAAGCTTAATTATCGCATTTATCATCCCAAAAATCTTGACAATCTTGAAGATCGTGCCATTGCCGACGGCCTGCAGCCCATTGCCTTGATTGATGCCAACCAAAACGCTTTATTCGGTTTGTCGATAGTTGACGCACTCGACCGAAAGGCAGCTATTGCCTACCTGTCGACTGAGCGCATTCAGTTTTTGGAACAAGACTTAACAACGCTCATTTATTCTTTGGGACGGCATAAAAAAACCATCGGCATCATCTCAAGCCTTCCCGTCGGTGGTGAAACTTTGTCCGAAAATATGATTGGACAACCCTATCAGATTTTGGAAAAAATAGAGCAGCTTTACAACGTTCGCTTTATTCAAAACCCTGATGATTTGAACGACAAACCGGATTTGCTGTGGCTTATTCATCCCAAAAATTTAAGCCTTGAGATGACCGAATCTATTAAGCAATATGCACAAAAGGGCGGAAAACTTTTGATTTTGCTTGACGTTTCCGCCGAAGCAACAAGGCTTTACAGCGCCTCAAATTTTCCTCTTGAAGGCTCAAATTTGAACGGTCTTGACGAATTTTTCGGATTTTCTTTTTATCATCAATATGTTGTGGCCGATTTGGAAAATTCCATCACGGTTGACGCCACAAGCAACGCCAAAAACAATCCGGCATATACCCAAGACATTATTCAATTTAAATTGCAGGACGGAAGTCTTAATCCGTATCACCCAATCACAAAAAACTTAAAAAGTATTTTAATGAGCTCGGCCGGCGTTCTTTTGCCAAGGCAAAATGCCGAAATTTCTTTTATGCCGCTCATTCAGGCAAGCGCCGATTCCGCCTTAATGCCGGCAAAGGTTGTTTATGACGGCCTAAATCCGCGTCAGATTTTGAGCTTTTACACAAGAGATGACAACCTTAAAGTTATGGCAGCTTATATTCGAAGCACAAACCAATCCAAACCTTTTGAGCTGATTGTTGTCGGCGACACCGATTTTATTTATGACAGCTTTTGGGCAACAACTCAAAATGTTTTCTCTCAAAAATATGTTGTGCCGCTTTTTAACAACGCCGATTTTATCTTAAACGCTTTTGACTTTTTGCTTGGCGATAATGCGCTGATTCAGCTTCGCGCCAAAAGCGCAAAAAACAGGGCTTTCAAAAACGTCGAAACGCTGCGAAAACGTGGCATTTTTGCCTATAAAATCAAGGAAGAGGAAATTTTTAGGGCAATTGATGAAAGCAAACAAAAATTACAGGAAATTTTTGCAAAACGTTCGTTTGAAGAACGCGAAACTTTCAGCGCCGATGAGCTTAAACTGATTTTTAACATCAGAAACGAGTTGAGTGCCTTAAAGCAAAACTTAAACACAATAAGAGAAAAAACAACGGCAGATGTTGAACGCATTGCCCTTTTGGTTAAATTTTTCAATATCTTTGCCCTGCCCTTGCTTTTGAGCTTTATTGCGCTTATAATTTTGCTTTTAAAAAAGCGCCATTCTAAACAATCACGCCCGAAAATATATTTTGACCGTGCTTTTTATAAACTGCTTATTTTTGCGCTTGTGTTGCTATTGGCCGGTGTGTTGTCCGTTTATCTTCAAAGTCGTTCGGACATTCAAAAATATGAAGACAAACCGGTTTTCCCCGCGCTTTCTGAAAAAATCAACGACATTAAAAAAATCAGACTTCGAAAGCACGACGGTGAGCTGACTTTTGTGCTTAAAGACGGATTGTGGGTTTTGGAGCAAAGGCCTGATTGGGCTGTTTATCAAGAACGTATCCGCAGCTTTTTGAGCGCGTTGATGGAAGCAGTGTTTTATGAAAAAAAATCGGACAAGGCCGAAAATTTGGGCAGGTTTGGTTTGTTGCCGATTGAAGCACCGCAATCTTCAAGCACACTTGTTGAGCTTTTGGGGCAAAATGATGATGTGTTGGAATCTGTTGAAATCGGTGATTATAACCTTGAACTCGGCAGGGGCACATCGGGCGCATACATCAAGTTTGAAGACAAGTTTCAAGTGTGGCTTGCCGATATTAATCTGGTTGATTTGTCGCTTGATTGGCACGCGTGGACATACAGCCGTTTATGGGATTTGCGCTTCGGCCGCATACGTGCGTTAAACGCGCTCGAAAATCCGGATATTTTGGCGCTTTACATGAAGTATTTTTTGAACATTTCATTAAGTCAGCCTCTTGAGATCTTGAAAAATGCCAAAAAAATTGCATCTTTTCAAATTGATGCGGAAAATGATTTGAAAGCAACGCTGTCATTTTATCAAGCGCAAAATAAATATTTTGTGCAATATGCCTTTGAAAACTTTTCACAAAACAAGCATATTTTGCTTTTTGAAAATTTCGCAAAAGGAAAATATTTTGAGATAAGCTCTGATGATTGGGAGAAAATTGAAAATGTCAACAAATTGGTCTTCGAGCAAAAGCGACCGATATAAAAAACTTGCTGTTTCTTTGAGCCTTTCTTTGGCCTCGTTTTTAACGCTTATTAAGATGATTGCCGCGCTCTTCAGCGGATCGCTTGCAATTTTATCTTCATTTATGGACAGCTTGTCTGATGTGTTTGCAACGGTTGTTTCTTTTTTTGCCGTCAAATTTTCGCTTAAACCGCCAAGCTGCACCCACCGCTACGGCTATTTTAAGGCCGAATCAATCAGCGCGCTCATTCAGTCGGCCTTTATTGCAGGCTCTGGCTTGTTTGTGCTTTTCAGTGCCGCTCACAGATTGCTTCACGGGGCAACCGTTGAACACACACTGCTTGGTATTGTTGTGATGTGTATAAGCTTAAGCTTGACCGTTTGCGTGGTTTTATTTCAAAAATATGTTGCAAAAAACACAAAATCGCCCGCCAT
This sequence comes from Alphaproteobacteria bacterium, assembly GCA_017445475.1. GTDB lineage: Bacteria > Pseudomonadota > Alphaproteobacteria > RF32 > CAG-239 > UBA1254. Next base: position 79,755 of record JAFSUB010000024.1, on the reverse strand, counting down.
TGAAGCCGACAGCGCACACTATATTGCCGACATTGCCACAAACCTTTCGGTGATATTCTCCTTATTTGCTGTTTCATATTTTCGCTTGCCGCTGATAGACACATTAACAGCTTTTGCCATTGCGGTTTATCTTTTGGTTTATGCCTGCCGAATTGGGGCAAAATCCGTTTCTGCTTTAATGGACAGGGAATTGCCTGAAAATATTAAAAAAGAGGTTGCGCGTATTGTTCAAAAAACCAAGGGCGTTAGAGGTTTTCACGATTTCAGAAGCCGTGATTTGGGTGCGGTTTATCTTTTTGAACTTCATCTTGAGATGGAACCGAACCTTTCGCTTATTGAGGCACATCGTTTAACGCAAAAAGTTGAAACAAAGATTTTGAAAAAATTTCAAAACGCGCAAATTATTATCCATCAAGATCCCTACGGAATTAAAGAAAAAAGGCTTGACGACATTTTAAGCCGTTGCGATATGGCTTCACCTCAAGACTTGCCGTAAAAACGAACGTCTTTTTCAAAATCCGCACATTTTCGAATTGTCGGATAATGCGTGTTGATATGGTGGTAACGCGGACAATTTTTATCATGATCGTTGATGATGCCGCACGCCTGAAGGTGAGAATAGATTGTTGTCGGCCCCAAAAACTTAAAACCGCGATTTTTCAGATTTTTGCTCACATTTGCCGACAAGCCGTTGGAGCTTGGAATAAAACCCTTTTCGTGCTTATCGTATAAAATGGTTTTGTTGCTAGAATATGCCCACAGATACGCATCAAAGCTTCCAAATTCCTTTCTTATTTTTTGAAAACATCTGGCGTTGTTGATGATGGCCTCGATTTTGCGGAGGCTTTTAATCATACCCTTTGTCTGCATAATGCGCGCCACTTCTGCTTTGTCATATAAGGCAATTTTATCAAAATCAAACCCGTCAAAACACGCGCGGAAAATTTCACGCTTGTTAATCATCATATTCCAGTTGAGGCCGCATTGCATAACCTCAAGACTTAAAAATTCAAATTGCTTTTGATCATCGTGAAGCGGAACACCCCATTCTTCATCGTGATATTTGATGTTTTTTGGTGATGTGTGGTCCCAGTTGCAATACGACATAAAAAAACCTCCTCTTAAGGTTTCATTTTACTTTTTAAAAACCAAACAATCAAACCTTTTTTAGGTTTCAAACAAAAGGCTTGACTTTCAGCTCTTAAAGGCGCAAATTCAAAGAAAGGAGTTTTCTTATGACGCATAAACACGCTACGGCCTGCCCGCATCATCACCATGATGATGTTGATGAAAAGTCGGTGAAATATCTGTTTTTATCGTTTCTTGTCAATATGCTTCTTTCCGTTGTTGAATTTGCGGGCGGTATTATTGCCGGAAGTGTTGCTTTAATCGGCGATGCGCTACACAACACCTCTGACGCTTTTTCGATTTTAATTGCCGTGATTGCTTTCAAAATCGGGCGAAAAAAGGCAACAAACAAATACACATACGGTTTTAAGCGTGCAGAGCTTGTCGGCGGCTTTGCAAACCTTATTTTGCTTTTTGCCGCAGGCGTTTATCTTGCCATTGAAGGCATTGAGCGGCTTATCTATCCGAATCCGATTGAAGGGTGGCTGATTATTTTTGTTTCGGTTCTGGCTTTGTGTGTTGACGCGTTCACGGCCAAAATTTCACATCATCACGCACACACAAGCGCCAATATGAAGATGGTTTTTCTGCACAATCTTGCGGATGCCTTCGGTTCAATCGGCGTGATTGTTTCGGGTTTTTGCGTTGTTTTGTTTGATGTTTATTTTGTTGACGGAATGATTGCGCTTCTCATTGCCGGATATATGGTTTTTCAGGCCTTTGTTTCTTTTAAGCCGATTGTCAATGTGTTGATGAACGCCGCACCGGAAAATCTCGATTTTGATGAAATTGCACAGGCCATTGAAAACATTGAAGGTGTTGATGATGTTCATCACATTCATCTTTGGTGTGTCAATGAGCATGATGTGGCGCTTGAGTGCCACATTCAAGGCACAAATTTAAATATTGTCGAAGATGTCAGCAAAATGCTGAACGATAAGTTTCACATTGCACACTGCAACATTCAGCTTGAAAACAAAAATTGCCGCCATAAATGTGATTTATAACAAAAACTCGGAGAATGAGACTATGATTGTTCAAAAAATCGAATCAACAGACATTTTCGGCGCTAACACCTATTTTTATGTTGATGAAGAAACAAAACATGGTTTTATCATTGATCCGTGCGCCGACGCCGATGTCCTGATAAACCTAATTTTGCAAAACGGCTGGCAGATTGAAAAAATGCTCATAACCCATTCGCATCTTGACCACATCGGTTCTGTTTTAAGCCTTTATGAAAAACTTCATATCCCCTTTTTCGGCTCAACCGCTTCGCAGCAATACCTTTCAGACAGCCGCCTTCAAGCTCATTTCACGGATTTTGAGGTGTTAAAAAATATGCGATTTTTTGATGATGGCGATGAGATTGCTTTAACCAACGCCGACACCGTTTCCTTAAAAGTAATTTCAACTCCGGGCCACACGCTTGATTCGGTTGTTTTTTATGATGAGCAAAACAACATTGCTTTCACGGGCGACACAATTTTTAAAAACGGCGTTGGGCGCACAGACCTTCAAGGCTCGGGCGGCAACAACGCCCTTTTGATAAAAAGCATCACGCAAAAAATTTTAACATTGCCCGAAAACACCGTTCTTTACCCCGGGCACGGCGAAAGCACAACGGTTTTGGCTGAAAAACGTTTTTTAAGCACCATATTTTAAACCGGCACAGCCAAAAGCAGCACCACCGCCGCAATCAGGCAGTTTTTTTGATGTTTAACTATACGTCCTCAATCCCAATCCTTTTGATAAATCGGGCCAAGGTTTGGCGTTTAACGCTCATGATTTTTGCTATGGCTGCTTTGGATAATCCTTTATCCAAAAGGTTTTGAATACGCTTAATGTTTTTAGAAAGTTTGAGTTGTCTGCTTTTAGCATTGAGCGGGCGACCGAGTTTGACACCTTCAGCTTTCTTTGATGTTAATGCTGCTTTGGTTCGCTGAGAAATTAAATTGCGTTCAATCTCTGCCGATAATCCGAAAGCAAATGCCAACACTTTGCTTTGAATATCATTTCCCAAGTGATAATGTTCTTTGATTGTGATGACCTGACAATTTTTATTAAGGCAGGTTTGTAAAATGCTCATGACCTCTAAAATTGAACGCCCCAATCTTGATATTTCGGTTGTGATTAAAATATCTCCCTCAGATAGTTCATTTAACAATGTTCCCAACTCCCGTTTGTGTAAAGGTTTGCGTGATGATATTGATTCTTCTATCCACTTATCAATTGTGATGTTGTTTTGTGAGGCATATTGTTTAATTTCATATTCCATGTGTGAAAATGCTTGGCTTGATGTGCTTTTTCTGATGTATGCGATAATCATTTTTTTTAAGTCCGTATTTGTTCTTGTCACCCCTCGTTTTTGTTTTGCAAAAACGTCAAGGGGTCTTCCGATTCTTTATAATAATTTGTAGATGCCTTGACGCATTTGCCATAAGGCAAAGCGAGGCATGACATTATGTATTTATTTGAAATGACGATGTTTTTCATTAATTTACCTGTCCCATTTAAAGGGTGGTTTAAATCAACCACTTTTTTTGATTTTTTTAAAAATTTTTCAATGCTGTTCTAACCTTACAGCATCAAGGTATTCCAAGCATTTGAGGATGTTTGACTGAATCAATTTTTTCAAGGTGTCCATAAACCACCATTTATGATACACTTGGACAAAATAGTACAATAACTTTTTTTCAGAAAGGATTTTGAACGATGGAATATAGTAGTACGATGAGCGGAAGCTTGGTAGATGATATGTTGCTTATGGCAAAAACCACTGAAGAAGCTAAAAAAGCACTGGCAAAAGGGGCGAATATCAATACCAGAGATAGGTATGATAATTTATTAAGTGGTGGTTTTATTAGAAAAGCTAGCCAAGAAACCCCTTTAATGTGTGCTATTCGTAATGGTGGAGAATATGAGCTTGTAAAATTGCTCATAGAAGCTGGCGCTGATGTTAATGCTCAAGATAATACATCACGAACGGCTCTCCATCAGGCCATTATCTATCGGGATAAAGAAACTGAAATTTTAAAATTACTTATTAAGGCTGGTGCTGATGTTAATATTAATGATGGTATCTGTGGCACGGCACTAGCATATGCTAAAACTGCAGAACAGACAAAACTTTTGCTTGAAGCTGGTGCTGATATTAATGCCAGAGGATACAGAGGAAGAACAGTATTGATGTGTGCTTACACTTCAGAGCAGACAAAACTTTTACTTGAAGCTGGTGCTGATGTTAATGCTATAGATGAAATGGGCAATTCGGCACTGATATTTGCACGTGGTATTGAACAAAAAAGATTACTTATTGAAGCCGGTGCAGATATTAAATGCCATGATGGCCTTCCTCTGATTATGGCAAAAACAGCCGAAGAAACAAAACTCTTACTTGATGCAGGTGCTGATGTTAATATGGGCTTCGATGAATATACTCATGGTTCTAAACATCATATTACAGCACTATCAGAAGCAAAAGATGAAGCTCAAGCATTGCTTTTGTTGAAAGCAGGAGCAGATATAGAGGGTTTTCAAGAAAACAATAATATTTCATTTAAGCAAAAAATTGAAATTGTGGAAAAATTCAAAAAAGAACAACAAATTGAATTACAAAAAGGACACCTTCAAGAACGGCAAGAATATCTTGCGGAAAGAAAAGGGGAAAAAGTTTCATCACCACTTGAAGCAACAACACGTGATTCAAATTCACCCACACCAACAAAGCCGAATGGCCGTGATGATGGCGGCAGATAACTGCTCTTTTTATCAAATCAATTTCGCCTCAACTTTATTGTTGAGGCGTTTTTGCAATTTTCAATCCACTGGCGGTTCAGTCGGTGAGTTGTGTTATATAAGCAAGGCACCCTTTTTCAAGGGTGCCTCTTTAAACGCTTTGAACTGAAAGGACTTGACATTTTTACTGGTTTTTCAAAGCGTCTAATAGCTTTGAGTTTCCATTTCTCAAAATTTCGGGAACAAAACCTGTTAAGAACTTTCAAAAAAACCGCTCAACATAAGGTCGCCACGGTCTAAAGCCTTTTGATGCTTGCAAACACCCCCCACCTTAGAACGTATCTCAAGGTCTGCGCCGCTTAAAGCTTTGCAGACCGTTGATACGTAAATGAGGAATTTTTAAACATGGCATAATTCCCTTCATTTAGAGTTGAAATGTAACTCTCTGATTATGAGAATATGCTAATTTTTATTCAAAGTCAAGCATTATTTTTCGTTTTTTCCTTGTTGCGCGAAAACTTCTTTTCAAAACCTTGTATCTTATTGATAACAAAAGCTTTTTTACAAAATAAAAAGGCCGTCAAATTTTATTTTGGCGTGTGTATAACCGAAATATTTGCTTTTTTTTGTGTTTTTTTCCTGCCTCTTTTTTTTGCTTCCGGCAACATTTCTTCGCTCGGGGCAACAATACCGCACGAAATGACAAGCTTTAAGCCGTCCTCCACCGACATATCAAGCTTAATAACGTCTTTTTGCTCAACAAAAATCAGAAAACCGGACGTGGGGTTTGGCGTTGTCGGCACAAACACATTTAAGATATCACCTTTAATCTTTTTGCCGATTTCGCCACCTGTTTTCGCACTCACAAAACCCAAGACCCAAACACCTTTTCGGGGATATTCCAAAAGCACAACCTGATTAAACGATTGTTTTTTGCCCGAAAAAAACGTTTCGAACACTTGTTTTAAGAGTGTGTAAACACTTGAAATAAAGGGCATTTTTGAAACAATCTTTTCACCAATCTTCACAAAAAAGCGCCCAACATATCCCGTCGTGAACATACCCACACAAACAAGCGCACACACAATCACCACAACGCCGAGCCCCGGCATTTCAAAAGGCAGATATTCGTTTAGGCGAAACTTCGGAGGCACAATGGCGTTTGACCACTTGTCGATGTATATAATCAGCTTATAGGCAATATAAAACGTTATGCCCACAGGCGCCGTAACCAAAATGCCCGTAAACAAATATGTTTTTAACTTGCCGAAAAATCTGGAAAGTATAGAGGGTTTTTGCTGTTTTTCTTTAATCTTTTTTTTCATTTTTGTATCCTTTTCATATCATCAATAACAAATTGTAATGTTTTACTGTTTAGAAACGAATCGATGCGAAGAGAGCCTAAAACATCAAACCGTTCGTCATTTTTTGAAAGCAAAGCCTGCCCCAGTTCGTTGTCGGCACACTTAAAGCAGATTGCTTTAAGGCTTTCACCGTATCCGCTCGTTAAAAAGCACTTAATATGCCCCTCGCCCACAATCAAGGGTTTTGAAATTTTCACGTTTTCAATAACAATTTCGGGTTCGGGATTGCCGGCGCCGTATGGTTCAAGAAGCGCAAGCTTTTCGGCCAAATCCATATTTGCACCGCTTAAGCTTAAAACACAGTCAACATAAAATTTTGCAACCAAATCATCTTGCGAAAGGCGCTTTGTGATGTAGCTGCCCACAAAATGCTTAAAATCGTCAATTTTGCTTTCATCAAGCGAAAAACCGGCCGCCATTGTGTGTCCGCCGCCGCTTGTTAAAAGCCCTTGCTCTTTGGCCGACAGAATCAGCGCACCCAAATCAAGCCCGCTCACAGACCTTGCCGAACCTTTCACACCATCTTTTTCAACAGACATGACAAACGAGGGCACGTGATAACGCTCTTTTAATTTGCCGGCCACAATGCCGATGACACCCTGATGCCACGTTGTGCCCGAAACAAAGGCCATCGGATATTCTTGCGGTGCACCTTCAAGCTGCTCGATTGCTTCTTTTAGAACGTGTGCTTCAATGTCTTTACGCTCGGCATTAAAGTTGTTGAGCTTCAAGCTCAAATCAAGCGCCTCGTGAGGGCTTGACGTGCAAAGAAGCCTGCTTGCAATTGAAGAATCACCCACTCTGCCGCCCGCATTGATTCGCGGACCTAAAACATAACCCAAATGATAAACACTCGGCCTTTGCTTGATGCCGGAATTGTCAATCAGCGTTGTGAGCCCTAAATTTTGCCTGTTTGAAACAACCTTCAAACCTTGCCTGACATACGCCCTGTTTAAGCCTAAAAGCGGCACGACATCACACACCGTCCCGAGCGCCACCAAATCAAGATATGCCATTAAATCAGGCTTTTCATGATTGTCATAAAAGCCTCTTTTATTCAGCTCGCGGCTTATGGCAACAAGTGTTAAAAAGACAACACCGACCGCCGCCAAATATTTGAGATACGGATAGTCGTTTTGTTCATCAAGCCTTTTTGGGTTAACCACCGCCAAAACCTTGGGCAGTTTTGTTTCGGCCTCGTGATGATCCAGCACAACAATATTAAAACCTTTTTGCGCCGCAAAGTCTAAAACATCAAACGCTGTTGTGCCGCAATCGGTTGTTACAACGCTTTTAATGCCTTCGGATTCAAACTCATCAAAGGCCTTAAAACTCGGCCCGTAGCCTTCATCACGATCGGGAATATGCACCAAAACCTTAAGTCCGAAAAACTCGAAAAAGCGGCGCAAAACGGCAGATGAGGTTGCCCCATCGACATCATAATCGCCGATGATGCCCACGCTTTCTTTGCGCTCAATGATGTCCGCAAAAAAGTTTGCCGCCTTGTCCATATCGTTCAAACACGACGGATCGGGCATTAAGGTTTGAAGTTTCGGATCAAGAAAACAAGGGGCGCTTTCGACACTCACCCCACGCAGTGCAAGAATACGCGCCGCGGCATAAGGCAAATCAAAACGCTGAATCAAAAGCTCGGTCAGATTTTCGTCTGCCTCTTGATATATCCACTTCTTTTCGAGAAGTGATAAAGTATTTTCACAATCACGTGTCAACAAGTTTTCCTTATTTATTTTAAACAAGCGTATTTTTGCACACTTAAAGCTTAAACTCAACGAAAAAAGCGATTTTTTACTTTACTTTTTTATCAAAATCTGCCATTTAATAAGCCAAGAGAAACAAGATGAAAACGTTTTTAAAAATTTGTTTGATTGTGTTTGCTTTAAGCGGTTGTTTTAAGGACTTGAAACAAATTGTCGTTCAAACGCAAAGCAAAGATGTTGTCTACAATGTGGAAGTGGCCGACACCTTAAAAAAACTGCAAAAAGGCTTAATGTTTCGAAATCACCTTCCCTCAAATCAGGGAATGCTTTTTTTGTTTGACAATCAACACCTGCAACCCGTTGCGATGTGGATGAAGAACACATACATCTCTCTTGATATGCTTTTTATCGGAAAAAACAAAACCATTGTCGCCATTGTGCAAAACACCGAACCCTTGAGCCTTAAGATTATTTCACCCACACGCGAATATGTCAGCGCCGTTCTTGAATTGAACGCCGGCGAAGTTAAAAAACACGCCATTCAAGTCGGCGATAAAGTGTTGTATTAAATTTGATTTAAACTTGCAATTTTTTAATTTACGGCCCACCATATATTCAGTCTTTGTTTTTAAAGGAGAAAAGATATGCCTTTTGCGATTATACTCATTTTTGTTATTTTGTTTGTTTTGATGAGCTCTGTGATTATTGTTCGGCAGGGCTATGAATATACGGTTGAAAGTTTCGGCCGTTTTACCAGAACCTTAAAACCCGGTTTTCACCTTGTTTTGCCGATTATTGAGCGAATTGGCGCCAAAATCAATCGTATGGAGCAGGTTTTAGATGTTCCATCTCAAGATGTCATCACCAAAGACAACGCCATGGTGCGTGTTGACGGCGTTCTGTTTTTTCAAATTCAAAACGCCGCAAATGCCGCTTATCAGGTCAAAGACTTGAATCACGCGATTTTAAACTTGATCATGACCAACATCAGAACGGTTTTGGGCGGTATGGAAATCGACGAACTGTTGTCGCAGCGCGATGCCATTAACCACAAGCTTTTATCGGTTGTTGACGAGGCAACCGTTCCATGGGGCGTTAAGGTTACGCGTGTCGAAATTAAAGACATCACACCGCCCAAAGATTTGATTGATTCAATGGCGCGCCAAATGAAAGCCGAGCGCGACAAGCGTGCATCCGTTTTGGAAGCCGAAGGAATCAGACAATCGGAAATTTTGAAAGCCGAGGGTGAAAAGCAATCTGTCATTTTGGCAGCCGAAGCCGAAAAGCAATCCATCATTTTAGATGCGGAGGCAAAAAAAGAGGCGGCGTTCCGCGAGGCAGAAGCAAGAGAACGCCTAGCAAACGCCGAAGCCTTTGCAACAAAAGCCTTGTCGGAAGCCATCAATCAAGGAAACGCCCAATCGCTGAATTACTTTTTAGGCCAAAAATATATTGAAGCCTTGCAGGGCATTATCACTTCGCCGAACCAAAAACTTTTGATGCTCCCGACAGACGCAACAAATGTTGCCGGCTCGCTTGCGGGAATCGCCGAAATTGCAAAAGAAGTGATTAAAGACAAAACACCACCGACAAAATAGGAAAGGATATTTAATAATGATTACCGAAATGGGATATTTGGGCTGGTTTGCCATCGGACTGTTGTTTGTTCTGGCCGAGATGTTTGTGCCGGGAACGTATTTGATTTGGTTTGGTTTTTCCTCATTTGCCATGGGCATTTTGGTGAGCATTGTGCACTTAACGGCCATTGAAACGCTTGTCTGTTTTTCGCTGATTTCAGCCGTTTTTGCCGGCATCGGGTGGTATGCTTATGCCAAAGTTTTGAAAAAAACAGCCGTGCCTGAAAAATATAAATATTTGAATGATATGGCAGGCGCGCACATCGGCAAGGTTTACAATTTGTCGGAAGATGTTGCAGATGGCAGAGCAAAAGCTAAAGTGGGCGATTCGTTTTGGCTCGTTGATGTTGATGAACCCTTAAAAGAAGGCGACAAGGTCAAAATTATAGACGTTAAAGACGGCGTGATTTTGATTGGCAAAAAATTTGAAAAATAAAATCTTTTTAATCCAAAAAAATGCCTGCAATTTTTCATTTTGCAGGCGTTTTTTTTATTAAAACATTACTTATTTTGAAGCTTTTTTCTTTGCCAATGCTTTTTTAATTGATTTGGCTTCAGTTGTTAAATTTTTGGAAGCTGTTTTTTCCAAGTATGAATCCAAACCCCCGTTGTGTTCAATTGAACGCAACGTTTTTGAGCAAATTTTGAGCTTAAAAACCTTTCCTAGCGATTCGCTGATGAGCGAAACGACGTGAAGATTGGGCATAAAGCGACGACGTGTGCGGTTGTTTGCGTGGCTGACATTGTTGCCGCTTTGAACGCCGGTGCCCGTTAAATCACATTTTTTAGCCATTTTTTTATCCTTTATTTCAAATAAAATCAAACATTGTTGCCATTAAATACAGATATTTTCATAAAGTGTCAAGCAAAATTATCAAAAATGTTAAAAAAAGGCTGGTCAAAGTGCTAAATTTGGTATAAAAGAGCTAAAAACGAAGATGTATCCGTAGCTCAACTGGATAGAGTGTTGGCCTCCGACGCCAAAGGTTGCGGGTTCGAACCCCGCCGGATACGCCAATAAAAAAACCGTGCTTAAGGCATGGTTTTTTTATTGCTTCAATTTTGCGGGGTGAGAACCGTGAGGCTGCCTTTCAAGAATCTGTCCTGTGGACAGATTCTTGATGGCAGGCGTGAGTTTGTTTGCGATTTTTTCAAGCGACAGCGCGGCAAAAAAGCGCTTACAAACTTGAGCCATCGAACCCCGCCGGATACGCCAATAAAAAAACCGTGCTTAAGGCATGGTTTTTTTGTTGCTTCAATTTTGCGGGGTGAGAACCCCATCAACAAAAAAACACCGGCATTCAGCCGGCGTTTTTTTGTTGGCTTCAATAAGGGAGATGGGCTTGATTTTTTTATAAAAATCTGCGCCGCTTCTGCGCTCATCGGCTGCCGGCCGACCGGCGCGCTCCCGCTCGCCTTTCGCTTGTGGTCGAACTCCCTTCTCCGTGCGTTCGAACCTTCCCCCCATCAACAAAAAAACACCGGCATTCAGCCGGCGTTTTTTTGTTGGCGGAAAGGGGGAGATTCGAACTCCCGGAGGACTCGCGCCCTCGACGGTTTTCAAGACCGCTGCATTAAACCGCTCTGCCACCTTTCCATTCTTCACATATACCTCATAATAATATCCGTCAATGAAAAGCGATATCCATATAACTTAAAAAAAATCACGCGTCAAGAAAAAAATCGTAACGCAATGTTTTTTTATATCTGTGAACAAGCGCGTATAAAGCAGTTGCCATTTGTGGCAAAGTGCGCTAGATTAAGTGCGGTTTGCAATCATTTGGGAGGTGTCTTATGCAACAAAAAATTGTTAAAGTAGGTAATGTATCGTTTGGCAACAAGTTGCCTTTGGCGCTCATTTGCGGGCCGTGCCAGATTGAAAGCAAGGCGCATGCAATTATGATTGCAGGTGCCATGCGCGAGATGACACGAAAGCTTGATATGCCTTATGTGTTCAAGGCCTCTTTTGACAAAGCAAACCGCACATCCATCAATGGCGCACGCGGCGTCGGGCTTGAAAAAGGTATGGAAACTTTTGATGAAATCAAAAAGCTTTATCCCGATTTGCCGATTGTTACCGATGTGCACGAAGTTTGGCAATGCGACGAGGTTGCAAAGCACGTTGATATGCTTCAAATTCCGGCGTTTTTATGTCGTCAGACCGATTTGGTTGTGGCAGCGGCCAAAACCGGCAAGGCCGTCAACATCAAAAAAGGCCAGTTTTTGGCACCGTGGGATGTGAAAAATTTGGTGCAAAAATCCGTTGACTCTGGAAATGATAATGTTTTGCTCACCGAACGCGGCACAAGTTTTGGTTACAACACTTTGGTGGTGGATATGCGTGGGTTCCCTCAAATGGCAAGAGACACGGGTTGCCCCGTTATTATGGACGCGACACATTCGGTTCAGCAACCGGGCGGCAAAGGTGCTTCAACAGGCGGCCAACGTGAATTTGCACCTGTTTTGGCAAGAGCTGCCGTTGCAGTCGGCGTTGCCGGCGTGTTTTTGGAAACACATGATAATCCGGACAAAGCCTTATCTGACGGACCAAACACAATCGCGCTTGCCGATATGGAACGCGTGTTGACCGAGCTTAAAGCTTATGACGCCATCACAAAACAGATGATTAACGACTATTAAAAAACCAAAATTTGAGCACCGCAAAAAATAAAAACACTTGCCAATCGGTGAGGAGTTGTTATTTTAAACACAAAAACAACCTGATTTTTTTAAAAGGAGCAAAAAAAATGAGTTTCAAATTTGCCGTAGCGTTTTCTTTTTTTCTGTTTTCAATGCCGCTTATGGCGCAAGAAAACATTGAAAAACCGGCTTCTAAAAACATTGAAATCAGCATATACAACAACAATCTTGCGCTTGTGAAAGACTTGCGTCAAGCAAGCTTGAAAGAAGGCTTAAATGATGTTGCCTTCGAGGGTGTTGCCTCAAGCATTAAGCCCGAAAGCGTGATTATTTTGGGTGATGAAATACATGTTTTGGAACAAAACTATGATTATGCGCTTTTAACACCTTATAACATCGCCGAAAAATCTGTCGGACAAATGGTTAAAACGCTTCGAATCAATCCGGCAACGGGCAAACAGGTTTTAGACGAAGCAAAGCTTATCAGCTATCAAAACGGCGAGCCGATTTTGGAATTTTCCTATGGGATTGAAACAAATTTTGACGGACGCTTGGTTTTTGAAAAAATGCCCGAATCGCTGATGCAAAAACCAACCCTTGCCGCCAAAATTTCCAGCCGTGAACGTGCCTTTAAAGAATTGACACTTGCATATTTGACAAACGGCATTTCGTGGAAAACAAACTATGTTGCAAGCATTATTGATGAAACTACACTTGATTTGGCGGGCTGGGTGAGCATTAACAACAATTCGGGCGTGAGTTATGAAAACGCAAAGGTGCAACTGATTGCCGGCGAAGTCAATGAAGTGTCCGGCTATCAAAGAGCCACGCGGGGTATGCTTGTTAAGGCGGCCAATTTTGCCGTTGCAGACGAGATGGAGGCTGACGGCGCTATGTCGGTTGCTCCCGAAAGTTTTAACGCTTATCAGCTTTATACACTTCCTAATCGAACAACCATTAACAACAATCAAACCAAGCAAATCAGCTTAATCGAGAAAAGCGATGTGAAATATCAAAAAGAAGGGCGTGTGCGCTCGCCGCTTTATTTTGACGGCGAATATGCCGCAAATTTTGAAAAAGTTCATCCTGCGGTTTATTATCTTTTAATAAACGACGAAGCCTCAAATTTAGGCATACCGTTGCCGCAAGGCGTTTTTCGCTTTTATGAAAACGATTTGCAAGGCAATATGCAATTTATCGGCGAAAACAGCATTTCCGAAACAGCAAAAGGCGAAGAAATCGAGCTTGAACTGGGCAAAATGTTTGATGTGTTCCTAAACGGAAAAGTGTCAAACGTGCGCAAAATTTCCGAAGAGGTTATCAATGATGCAAACGGCAAATGCCCGCGTCTTAAAATTGTGCGCGCTTATGACGTTCAGGTTGTGTTGACAAACGGCGGCGACAAAGAAACGATGGTTGTTTTCAAACAGCCTTTATCGGCAAGAACGCAAATTTTAAACGAAAACATAAAGGGTGAGGTTTCAAAGAAAAACGTAAATGAATATCAGTGGCGCATCTTGCTTGATGCCGATTCTGCCCAAACGCTGACATTTACTGCCCAAACGACACGTGAAGAAACCCGCTGCAGATAAAAAAAAGCAAAAATATCAAAAAAAGCACCTTTTATGGTGCTTTTTTTGAAACTGGTGCCGGTTAGGAGATTCGAACGCCCGACCCACGCATTACGAATGCGAAGATTTTTTAAAAAAATTTGTGATTTTGTGTGTTGAAAGATGTTCTAAATAATGTAGACATCTCAATTTGTTATTATCCCTTAAAAGAGCATTTGTGATGATTTACGTTAATCAGTTTTAACAAAAAATCTGGGACAGGTCTGGGATAAAATTGTTCCATACAATAAAAAGGAATTAAAACAATGCCAAAACGCATTAGAACAAAAAAACACGCAGGAGTTTTTTATAGAGAACATGAAACAAGAAAAAACGGCGTTTCGAAAGATAAGTATTTTACCATCAGATATCAAAAAGACGGTAAAGGAGTCGAAGAAGGTTTAGGTTGGGCATCAGAAGGTATGACTGAACTTAAAGCGGTGGAAATTCTTTGCGAAATTAAAGCCAATATCAAACTTGCCAATGGTGACCCCACATCGTTAAGAGAAAAACGTGCATTAGAAACAAAGAAAAGAAATGAATCTATGACTTTTCGAGAATGGTTTTTGGGAGGTTACACAGACAATTATCTTTATGAAAAGGAAGAAAAGAAAAAAAATCAGGAAAATCACGACTTCGACACATACTATGATAAATTATTTGGCAAAAAACCTCTAAAAGACGTTATATCTGGTGATTTACAAAAGGTAAAGGTGATTATGCAGAAAAATGGGTTAGCCAATGCAACTATAAACAAAACAATAGTGACTATTTCTTATATTTTTAATTGTGCAAAAAAAGCTGGCGTATTTGATGGAATGAATCCATATGACGATTTCAAATTATTAGCATTGAACAATAATAGAGTACGCTTTTTGACACCACTTGAAGCCAAAAAACTTTTAGGTGAAGTAAGGAGACGTAGTGAACAGTTGTATGAAATCTCAGTCTTTTCACTTCATATGGGTCTTCGTGCTGGTGAAATCTTTAATATAGTTGGTGAAGATGTCAATATGGCAACCAAACAAATCACAATTCGTGATCCCAAAAATGGTTCAGACCGTTTTGCCAATATGACGGATGAAGTATGTCGTATTTTGAATGCAAAATCATTACAAAATGGTGAATATGTATTTAAATCAACAAAAGGTACTAAAATTGAAGAGGTATCAGATTCGTTTGCAAGAGCAGTCGATTATCTTGGATTGAATAATGGTATTAAAGACGATAAAAACCGTGTTGTTTTCCATACACTTCGCCATACATACGCTAGTTGGTTAGTCCAAGAAGGTGTGACTTTATATATCGTACAAAGATTAATGGGACACAAAAGCATTCGAATGACAGAACGTTATGCTCATTTGGCTCCAGAGAATTTATCGAGTGCCGCAATTGTATTGAATAAAATGAGTGATGCTGATATTTCAATTAGTGTTATGAGTAAAAATTTGGGTGATAATGTTAATACAAATAACATGGCAGCTTAAATAGGTTGATATAATTAAGTCCAGAAGTTTTGATATTTCTGGACTTTTTTTGTTTTAAGCGATTGCTGGTTGCGGTGGCGTATCATCAACAAGCATACGATCTATAATCCAATTGACTAAATCATCCCGTCTGTAAGCTACTTTGCCACGAACACCATCAACCGAAGCAAATTTAATAGGATTTGATACACCTTGTCCTTTGCTGTCATATGACGATAATGTTGAACGTTTAACAAGTCCTCCCGTTAATTTTTCGACTTCTGATCTGGCAATAATCGGTGGAAGTGTTTCTGTGAGAAATTCGCGCATTTCATCAATTTTACTTTTTTTCATTTTTTTGGGTTCCTTTTATTTCGAATTATTATTGATTTATGCACACCTGTTTTGTGATATGCATATATTTTAGAACTCAAAAAATTTTGTAAAATAAAATTTTTTTTGGATTTTTTTATGATATAAAAATAGGTTTTAATGTCACCAGTAAAATAATAGTCATTGTGTTTGTAATCTGAGCATGTATCTTCGCAAAGTGGCACATAGGGCACCGAAGATTTTGGCGATTTGGGATTTGGACACACCTTTTTTGATGAGCGTCTGAATGCGTTTCTGGTTTTTGGATAGTTTAGCTATATTTATCAGGGTCTACAAAAATTTTTGCCAAAAAAAGTCAAAAAATGAGAAAAAAGAAGTTGATTTAATAGTTGGTTTATGTTACACTTCTCTTAAATAAAGATTCGTTTTTGAAAAGGATTTTTAAGCGATGGTATTAAGTGAAGCAGATAAAATGTTATTAAAAGCAAGCACAGCAGAAGATACAATAAAAGCTTTGGAAATGGGAGCAAATGTAAATGCCCGCGGTTTTGAAGGACGAACAAAACTCCATGATGTTTGTCTGTGTAATATCAAATATTCTAATGAAAAAAGATGTTCTAAGATAGCTCTGATATTGTTATCTAATGGAGCAAATATTAATGCACAAGACGACCATGGTTTAACCCCTTTAATGTATGCTGAAATGAATAACACCCCTTTAGATGATTTACTTTTAAAACATTCCGCAAATATTTCACTGATGGATCGTTGGGGGAATACTGTTCTAGATAGAGCTTGTCAAGCAGGAAATGAAAAATTTGTTGATTCCTTGACAGAACATGGGGTAAATATTAATCAGAAAGAAGCTTCTGTGGCTTTGATACATGCCGCTAAAAACGGTCATTTATCTCTTGTAAAAAAATTAAAAGAAATGGGTGCCGATATTAATGCACAAGACGTGGAAGGGCGGACAGCCATCATAGCTTCTATTGATAGGGTAGAGCCATACCCAGAAGTAGTTGATTTTTTAATTAAAAACGGTGCTGATTTAAGTAACAAAAATAGGTATAGAAAGTCACCTTTGGAGGTAGCTAAAGAGTGGCATCATGCACAAATAGAGTTAATGCTACAAAAAGGGCATCTTCAAGAACGTCAAGAGTATTTGGCGGAAAGGAAAGGTGAAAAAGTGTCATCATCTGCCGAAGCAACAACCCATGATTCAAATTCACCCGCACCATCAAAACCCAATGGGCGTGACGATGGTGGCAGATAGTTTTTTTAAGAAAGGAAACATGACGATGAGTGAAAAACATATTACTGGTTCCCAAAAGTTATATATAAAGAAGGAAGATGTTACTACATGGGAATATAATGGGCATGTTCATCCACAAACCTGTATCCTCACAATTAGAAGGACATACAAACCCACTAAAGCTGATAAAATGTTGCTTAATGCACATACGGCAGAAGAAACAAAAAAAGCATTATTAGCAGGTGCCAATCCTAATGCAGAAAAAGAAATAGGATTACATCCAGATTCAAGATACCCTTACGCTGAATATTTTGTTACACCATTGATGCTGGCTGAAACAGCAGAACAAACAAGACTATTAATTGAAGCAGGTGCAGATGTTAATCTCGGCAGAGAAGTTCATGCAATAAATGAACGTGGTTATACTGCATTGATGTTCGCTAAAAACGAAAAGCAAGCAAGACTCTTATTAAATGCAGGTGCCTATCCCGAAGATTTATCTAAGAATAAATATATGTCAGAAAAAGATAGAAGATTACTTATGGAAGAATTTAAAAAACAACAACAAATTGAATCACAAAGAGGGCACCTTCAAGAACGTCAAGAGTATTTGGCGGAAAGAAAAGGGGAAAAAGTTTCATCACCCTTTGAAACGACAGCACGTGATTCAACTTCATCCACACCAACAAGACCGAATGGCCGTGATGATGGTGGCAGATAGATAGCTGTTTGTTTTGACAAGTTAGGTATTTGGTGGTATAAATGGCTGAAAATACAATTGAAGAACTTGAAAAAACTCTTGATGGCGAAGCTTTGAAATGTTTGCATGAAACGCTTGAAAAATATGAGAAAATGTATGTATCCAGCGGAGAGACGCTGAATCGATATGTTGATGAAGATGGAAAGGGGTTTTACATCACTCGTCATGGTGACGGGTATATGCACTTAGTCATGTTTGAACCAAGAGAGAAGTGTGAACAAGGCGATATGGCTGTAATCTTATATCGTCCAGATAAAACAAAAGAATTGGAAGTATTCTGGGCGGGCGCGCTCATTATTAGTAGAAGAATAGGTTATTTACCTGATGGAAAGACCGTTGATTACGATTTGTGGGAAGATGGTTTAAGCGGTGAACGGTATAAAGGAACGTATAAAGAAAGACATGCAGATGGTACGCTAAGAAAGCAAGAAACATATAGTGCTAAAACTTATAAAGTTGAGAAATTTTCAGAAGATGGAGAAATACGAGAATCTGAAATATCTTACAAAATAAATGAAACGGGTGATGCGATACAAGATGGCTGGGAATATAAATTTGATAAGCAAAATTGCGTTGCTTCCGCCAAACATTTTACAGACGGCGTAGAAGATACAGTTACTTATCTTGCCAGAGAATATGTTGCCAAACGTAAAGAGGAAAAATTGGCAAAACTTGAGGGAAAACCTAAAATTAAACGAGTTGCAGAAAAGGTATTCGGCTCAAAAGCATTAAATGATCTAGATGTCAAAATTGCCGCTAGAAGAATCAAAAAATCACGTGGAGAATAGCAATTTTATAGTCACATACATAATGCCTCAGCTTCATTGTTGGGGCATTTTTTGTTATACGTTTGAGTTGTTACCCATCATCTTGTTGTTTTGGGTTTTTAAGGACTCTGGAGTCGTTGCTTTTTCTTTCATGGCCAGTTTATGGTTAAAAAACAAAACCCCATCCCAGCAGTCCAAAAATCGACTCCTATGAGGGTGTTTATGTTACCATTTGCAGGGAAAGTGTTCGATGGTTGGTGCCAAAGTTTTAATAGCAGTACAATCCTATAAAAATGCAGTTCTATGTACATGATGATACGAGGAAATGTTTTTTAAAAGTAAAGCAATGAACATAAGAGAAGTAACTGAATATATCACAAATTCCTTTCGTAAAACTACACCATATCAAGTATCAGGTACTTCTCTTCCTCGTGTTGTCAATTTACTGGAAACACCTAAAAAAGCTAAATCAGAAACGATTGAACAGATTTATAATGAATATATCAAATATGGGCGAGAATCTGTTGTTCTTGTTTCTTTAAGTCATTCTTGTCATTGCTTCCAGTGGAGTATTAGTCACGCCACTCAAATTTGTTTTTGGCGTGGAAGAATATATGCTAATCCGAATAAAAGAATTGATTTACTTGTGCTTGTATTTTCTCGTCAACAGCTGATTATTTAACCCATTACAAGCAAAAAAACAATCTCACAAAATAAAAAAAATAATTAAAAAACACTTTACATTTACGATATTTGAGTGTATATTAAGCAATAGATAAATGTCGTGTTTTTGTAAAGTGAAGATTATGGTAAAACTGATAACATTGAAAGATAAGATAAAATACCGTATCCGAAAAAGTAAGGAAAATACTTTTTTGGTAAGGGACTTTATGGATTTATCGGACAGGGATCAGGTTTTGAGAGCTTTACGTGCGTTGATGAAAGAAAATGAGATTATCCGAGTAGGTAAAGGTGTATATACAAAAGCCAAAAAGTCATTTATAACAGGTGATTATATACCAAAGGATAATTTAAGGGCAATAGCGGTAACTGCATTGAAGAAACTTGGTGTGAAAGTTATGCCCATAAATGAAGAAAAGAACTATAACGAACGCTTAACTGAACAAGTGCCGAATGAGTTTATTATTGGTGTTAATAAGCGTGTATCTCGTAACATTTCTTTTAGGCAAGCGAGGATAGAATATGAAACTCTCTGAAGAATTGATTAGCGATGTTTCTCTTAATACAGGCATTGCGACTTCTTATATTGAAAAAGATTGGTATCTGGTCAAAGTGCTTGATGCTATAACAAAGCTTAATACAGATACAGTCAAAGTCGTATTTGCTGGCGGTACGAGTTTATCAAAAGCTTATCAATACACCAAAAGATTTTCTGAAGATATAGATTTTGATGTTGTTGGTTTAGCGAGTGCCTCCAGAAAAGAACGTGGTAACTTTAGGGATAAACTGATTAAAGCAATTGATGATATAGAAGATTTGAAAGTTGAAAATGAGAGTATATTCTCACGAGATGAAAATAGGTTTACGAACTTCTATGTTGAATATCCAAAAACCTTTAGGCCAGATTCCTCATTAAGAAACAATTTGAAGATTGAGTTAAGCTTTAAGGACATTTACCTGCCAACTGAACGTAAACAAATTAAATCTTTTATTGGAGAATATGTTAAAGATGCTGTTGTTGCTGATATAGATTGTATTTCTCCTATTGAAACAGCCGCAAACAAGTTTAATGCTTTATTGTGGAGGGTAGATATAAAAGATCGCACACAACCTTATAACCATATGACCAATGATCCAGCTTTAATGCGTCACCTCTATGATTTAAGCGCTTTATACACCGCTTTAGATGCCAGTCAACAATTTATAGATTTGGTCAAGGAGATATATAAACAAGATTGCACTCGTGGAGATAAAACACGACACTTAACCCTTGCTGAATTTTGTGATAAAACCATTGAAAAACTTGAAACGGACAAGGATTACAAAAAAGAGTATGAAATGTTTGTATCCAAGATGATTTATCGCACGGACAGTCGTATTTCGTTTGATGTTGCTCTGGATCATTATAAAAAGCTCATTAGAATGGTGAATGGGTAGATTTTAATTAAACATTATCATCACTTTATTCTTCATCATCTTTCTTATATGTGATTTTGATACCTTCTGCTTTTAGTTGATTGATTATTGTTCTGACCTGACCATAAAGTTCTTGATAATCATTTTGTATCCTATTTCTTAAAGCACTAGACAGATATAAACCATTTTCAGAGCGTTTCCCTTTATTCATATATCCCAACCAACCATAACTTCCACCTTCAATTTCATCATAGTTATCTTTAATCTGTAACATATTTCTGTAATTAATCTCTTTATATTCGTTTCTATATGTGCTTGCTGATTGTTTCAATATGTGTTGTTGGTTTTCAATACGTGATTTATCAATGTAACCGTGAAGATTGAGCCTTTTGTTCTTTCCTTCTGTCATATAAACCATTTCAACATCATTTTCTCCATAATAACGTAAACTATTATACACTTTCTTCGTATAAGCATCTTTTGTTTCAGCAAGAGGTTTGTTCTTGTACTTCTTATGCCTTGTATATGTAAAATCAATAGTAAATGGCTTTAAGTTTGAAAATTCTTTGGTTTCAGCTAAAAACTTTGCAAAATATGCTACTTCTTGAACACGAGTGACATCTTTCCATCGAGGTAATTCAGGAAGAGTGATTTTTTGTACTGTATGACCATTTTTGTACCTAACAGTTTCAACTCTTTTATATATATAACTATTATCAAACTCAAAATTTATACCTCTCCACCACCAAGAAACATTATAAATAAAGGTTTTGTAACGTCTTTTTCCTGTCTTTTTGCCCTTAACTTTTTGTGAATTTTCCACCATCAACATAATTTCCTTCCCTATGATCGTTTTTCATAGGTGTAGAACTCTGTTTTTTGGGGTGTTTTGAAATAAATTGAAAAAAACTAAAAATTTTTATCTACTCGATTCGAAAAACTATAAAATTGCTTATGCGTAAAGCGTTTTTGGGAATAACTGAGTAAGAATAATATAAATATGCGTTTTATGCTGAAATATGAAGCACATCTTGACTTTGATGACGATTTTCAGTATGATAAATCATGCTGATGAATTAAAGTTCAGCAGAAGAACATTGAAACATATATATATAAAAACAGATTTTGATTGGAGATAAAAAAATAGAGGGTTTTGAAAAATTCTGGGACAGGTCTGGGATAAAATTATAATCCTAAATTGTCCAATCTCTCAAAACCCTTGAAAAATCTGGTGCCGATTAAGTGACTCGAACACTTGACAAACGCATTACGAATGCAGTGTTTTGTGTTTGTTAAGTAGTTGATTTTGCTTTGTTTTTATTTTTTCACAATGTATTTTGTGCAAGAATTGTGCAAGTTTAGGAAAAAACATCTTCCAAAGCACGGCGTTTTTCACTGTCAATGACGTGGGCATATTTTGCCGTTGTTTTGATGTCTGAATGTCCTAAAATCTGTTGTGTTATACGCAGGTTATTTGTCTTTTTCAATATCCACGTTGCCGCCGTATGGCGCAGAGTGTGAAAATTTACATAAGGGAGTTTTGCACGCTCAAGCGCTTTATGCCAAGCGTGTTTTATATCGCCTATTTTTTTCCCATTATAATTAAAGACATACTCATTGATTCTAGGTTGGTTGTTTAATATATCAGACAATTGCGCAATCATTGGTATGGAAAGATTTTTTCCGCCGTCTTTTGTGCGGTCTTTAACCTTGATGTTGATTGTGTTTGATGAAAAATCAATGTTTTCCCATTTTAGGTTTAGAATGTTTCCAAGTCGCATACCTGTATAAAGGGCTGTATATATAATCGGCTTTAAGTGTGGTGCGGCATTATCAATGATTTTTTGAGCCACAGACCAATCTTTTAGGTATTTGATGTTTTCAGCAGATTCGGGCAATTTGAATTTAAGAGGATTTGCGCGGTTTGTTTGAACTTCCCATACATCATCTGCAAGATTTTTAACCGCTGATATAATGGAAAGTTCTCTGTTGATTGTTCCATTTTTAACGGTTTGGCGGCGTAAAAGAACATAATCATTTAGAACTTGCTTGTCTATTTCGTGAAGGTATTTTACTTTTAAATCTGCCGCAATATTGAACAATCTTTTGAATATTTGTTCAGGTTTTGAGTGATGAATCGCTCTTTCATTGTGGTATCTTAAAAAAGCGTTTTCGACAGTTATTGTTGGTAACTCACCTGTTTGCTTTCGATGTGCTTTTTGATTGATTTCGTATATCCGTTTGATGCAATACTCTTCAGCTTGAGGGCGTTCCACTTTTCCCGTAGTTTCTCTAAATTGGAATCTTGCTCCGTCTTCAGCAACGAACGAGATGTATGCGTGGTAGTATTTGCCTCGCTTATATAATCTGTATGGTTGGTCGTGTTGCTTCGCCATTGCTCTAACGCTTCAATAGTGAATTTAATCCGCTTTCCGCAGGTTAAATACGCTATGTTTCCTTTCTTTATTTCAGAATTGAACTGCTCTCTACCAATATCTAAATATTGATATGCTTCCTTCTTTGTTAATGTCTTTTTGTATGTCGCATTTTCCATTTTAAAACCTCGGCTGTCAAGAGTTATTTTTTAATACCGAATTTATGCACTCAATCGCTTCGGCGATATAGCCGAAAATCTTGTGATTGTTCATTGTCATTGCTTTTTGCAGCTGTTGAAGTGCAAACAAAAGGCCATTGATTTGTTTTTCATTCATTTCCGTCTTTCCCCTCGTGGTGATAAGTTTTGCCATTCCAAACCCATTTACGCCTGAGGTTGACTTGCCACTTGCGGTTTACCTCTTTCTCGAGGTCTTCCCAATCAATATCCATAAACACGCAGATATTATATACAGCGTTCTTTTCTTCAATTGCTTTCTTTTGGTCGAATCTGTAAATTCCTGCACAAACTATCAAAACATCAGCAAGTTCTTTGCAATATTGCTTGTATGCTTCTTGAGCCTCGCCTTTTTCTTCTTTTAGTTTTTCAAGCTGGCTTTTCAAATCCGCCCGTTCAAACAGCTTTTCGTGTTCTTTTGCCATTTTTTCTAAATCAATCATTTTTCTAACTCCTTAATCTGTTCGAGAGCCTTTTCTGCGTGACACCAACCGCCTGTGTATTCGTCAAGCCTAAAGTAATTATATTCATCTGCGTATGTCCAGTTTTCCTGCTCATAGCACTTGAGAGCCTCTATTGCAATCGCCATTTGTTCTTTGAGCTTGGTGTTTTCAAAATGAAACTCTGCGTTTTCACGCTCAAGCCTACAACATATTTCATTAAGATTATCGGTTTCCTTAACGGCTTTATCTAAATCTCGTTTCATTAAGTCATATTTTTCTTCAATGTCCATCATTTTATTACCTCATCAATTAAATCTAAAAATACTTTACATAACACTGCTCTGTCCCCAACAGGACTTAATCCATTTTTTGGGATACGTAGTTCGCATTGTTTTTTTATTGTATTCAGCAGTTCTTTGAGCTTTGCGTTTTCCGCTTCAAGCTCTGCATTGATTTCTTCGCCCTCGATTTTAGCCAGTTGGTCGGATAGAAGCTTTTGGTATTCCTCATAACTCGGCACTGGTGCTAGGACTTCGGTTATTTCGTCTTCTGGTATATGTATGCCACAATAATTAAAATGACGCTCGCTTTTTGCATAAAATGTAATATAGATGTTATCCGTATTATCAAATTTAACATAATACCATTCAGCAGGCAGTTCGCCTTTTTGCCACAATTCTGTCAAGTTAGCTTGTATTTTATTGTCATCAACAGAATTAGCTTGTATTTTATTGTTATCATTCATCTTGTTTTAACTCCTTTAACCATTCTTTTTCTTTTTTAAGTGCTATTTTCATTTGTAATTTATACCAATAGCCTTTTGCATTGGATAACTCTTTTTCAAGATATTTTATGTTTTCTTCAGCACCTTCAATCAATTCGTCTTTTGATGGCTTTTTTATAATCCAACTCATTTTCCACCTACCTTTATTAAATCTGCGTTTTCGTGAATATTACCGACGACTTCAATATCGTTATAATTAAGATATGCTATTTCACCATACCCAATTACATTATATCTTGCGTTTTCAGATTCCCATTCAACAGAACATTTATTATTTTCAACAAGTATAATATCGCCCTCATAAATCAACTTGCCGTTTTTATCCTTTAAGCCGGTGCATTGATCCAAGAAGTCAACACTATCAATAAAATAATAACCGTCTGTTTCGGCATAATTTGCGTTAATAAAATCCCAAGCGGATTTATGCTCATCTTTTGCGACATATATATCAAGCGCTTCCTGAATAATTTTTTCGTTGACGCATATTCCCTCACCGCCGTTATCAATTGAAAAACAGCTATCCAGTATAATTTGACGCTCTACATCATTGCCGGCAATATCGTAAAAACTAATGGTAAACCCCGTTCTAAACTTAAATCTATCGTTCATCATTATTCATCCTCTCTTGCGTATTTTTCGATATATTCATCAAGTTTATCATTCATTTCATCGATTGTGCTTCGTGTATGACTAATATCCCATTCACCTTCTTGTAAAGCATCATTTAAGTCTTTAAGCTCTCTAAAAATATCATTTAGGTCATATTGCCTTTGAGAAAGTGGAAGAGGGCATAGTCTTCTTAAATCTTCATCTTCCGATATTTCATAGTAATCTGTTCTTGTATCAGAATTAACTTCATCAATACGATTTTGTGCTTGTTCTTTTGTGCCTATAAACCATTCGCCTCTTATAGCTTTTTTTGTTTCTTTATCACGCAAGACGCATAATACGCACTCGTCTTTTGTTACATTTTCCCATCTATCTTGCATCTTTTTTCCCTTTCTTAAAAATACTGTATTTTTCCCATTCAAGCTCAAATATGATGTCAAATTCTGTCATTGTTGCCTCGCTTGATATTGCTCTTCACGCTCTATTTGGCGGGCGACAGCCAAGTGTTGATAAGCTGCCTCGCACAAGCTGGACAATGTGAGCAAATCGCCTTCATCAAAGAAATTAAAGAAAGTCTTGTCATATTTTTTGTTGTCTTCAGTGTAGTCTTTCGCTTTTTGAACATATTTGACAGCGATTGATTGATAGGGTTTGCCGCTTTGAGAGATTTTATCTTCAATAATGACGGTAAACGGGTATTTTTCTTTTGTAATTTTTATCATGTTAAATCCTTTTAATTTTTGTGATCCAAAATGTTGTTTCGCGCTCGTATTGTTTTCTCAAATCTTCCGGCATTGCCTTTGCATCAACGGATTTTCGAGATTGCTCTTTTCCGATAATTTCAAAAGATGTTCCGACAAATGCGTGCGGTATTTGTTTGAATGTTGCTTTGATTTCTTCGTCAAGGTCTTTGTATTCCTTAACCAAAGGTTCAAGCTCATCACGGCGCATAAGGTGTTCTTCGAGTTCTTCATTGTTAATAAAGTCTGCCGGATGATTGATGACATCAGCCAAACAAATTGAAGAAAACGGGCAACGGTCGCAAAGTTCCGGTTTATATTCTGCTGTTGGATATGTGCCGGCTTTTTTCATTTCCCATAAGCGCTCAAGCCTTGAGATGATGGATTCACACTCGCCATAATCTAATGTGACCAAAATTAGCTTTTCCGTGCGAAAGTTTGAGATAATGAACAGGCCTGCCTCTTGATTGTTGCCGTAAAGATAAAGTTGCATCTGACGCAGATATTTGCGATAAAGCGGTTTTTTCTTGAAGTCTTCTAATGAGTTTATCTGATTAAACGAATTTTCGTTCATAGACTTTATTTCGACCGGAACCGCTTTTCCGTTCCACAAAATTTTGCCGTCAATCTTTCCGGAAGCAATAACCTCGCCCGCACGGTTTTTAATTTCAAACGGTGATTGTGTTTCAATAAACTCAAGCCCCAGTTCATAACCGATTCTGTTCTTGACGTTTTCTTCTTCTTTGTTTCCGGCATCAAAGATTGCCTGCAAACCGGCATCGTGAAGCTCTCGCTTATCCCAATCTAAAATAGAGTGTATCATATAGCGGTCGCATTCGTGGATGTCAGAGCAGGTGAAAGCACGCTTTGGGTATCGATTGATTTTTGCGTTTAGGACATCATGGCGTTTTTGAGCGATGAAGTCGGCTAAATCAGATGCGTCTTGATATGTTGCGAAAGCATAAGGCATTATTCATTCCCTTCAGCCCATTTACAAATGGCTTCATAATCTGAAGTTTTAATTTCTTTTGAGCTGTCAATTTTATATGTTGATGAAAGATATTCTTTGATTTGTTCATCAGTCTTTCCTGATTGCTTGCAAATGGCAAAGAAGTGTTTTGCTTGAGCTTCGGAAATTCTGCCGCCACCGTTGCCACCTTTGGCATACGTTACTTTTGAAATTTGAGAAGTATCCACACCACCTGCTTTAACTTGGTCCCATGTTAAGTTGCGGATTCCCAAAATACGCGTGACGCCGTTAACGACCATATTTGAATAAGCAGCTTTTCTGATGTTTGTTTCATCAATCTCGCTTGCCGGCTTCATTCCCTCTTTGGTTTTTGCAAAGAACTGGTCTTTTTGGCTGCAAGTTCCAATGGCCGTTATGACGTCAGAACCCAAAGTAAACTCACCTGTGCACTCATAAAAGTAAAACTGGCCGAGCTCATCTGTTGAGATGACTTTTTCGTTTTTGACGTTTTTCCAGCATACGCCAAAGAGCCTTGCGATTTTTTCGGCACCAGAGCATGTTAAATACGGTTTGCCTCCCTGATCCACCCAATCATTGTGATTTGTTCTTTTAATTGACATCACGACGATTTGTTCGAGCTGCTGAATACGCCGATTTGCAGCCGCGAAAATATCATCAATTAAATCTACTTGAGAATTGACCGGATTAACCGAAATGATTTCATTTGTTTCACACATTGTATTTCCCCTAAAAAATTGATATTAAAAGCACATAAAAAGCAACGGTGGCGGCACAAACCGGAACGAGCGAAACGATTGCGATTTGCTCGAGCAGTGTCGTTTTTAGCCGATGGATAACATGAACCTCCGGCGACCAACAAGTTGCCTTTTTGACGGTTTCGACATATTCCAAGCTCATCTTTCCGAACTCTGTTGCAAACAAAAGCCGCAGGCTTAAAAGCAAAACGCAAATCGAACCGATTAAACCGAAAACCGACATTATGCCCCCGCTTTCATATAGCTGCCCATAATCTCGTCGAAGATTTGGCCGTTTGTGCGCTTGTCCTCACGAAATTCGATTTCGCGCTCAACCTCTCGAAGAGCCGCACGGTCGGATTTGTATTGCGAAGATGAGTAATAACAATCGTTTCCGCACTCGTTGCACCAAATCTGTTCTTGAATGGCGTTCTTTGCCTGTTTTAGCTGTTCATCTGTGTATTTGCTATAATCTGTCATATTTGCCTCCATAGCGTTTGTTGTTTTAGGATGACGGTTGAGGACGTCGCCTTTGTTTGCCCTTTACAGTGGACTTACTGACACCTTTTGTTTTTGGCGGAAGGCTACCCGCTCACGTTATGAGTAAAATCTACACTCTTTTTGAGTAAATGTCAACACAAAAAATGTGTATTTTAAGAAAAAATGTGAATATTTTTCAAAAAACACGAAAAATCAACGGTTTAGTCTGCGCAAAAAGTTTTACGAAAAATTATACACAAAAGGTGTTGACAAGTTTTTAAATATGGGTTATATTGAATATATAAACGGGTATGCGCCAGATTAAAGAATTTTAGCTTTTTTAGCTTTACAGCCCGAAAGGGTGGTCGGCTCTCTGGGGACCCGTTTTATTAGTTTAAAATATCTAAAAGTTCTTTTGGCTTCTCTTCTTCGGGTAAGTTTTCAAGTTTCGGAACAAATTTTAATCCATAGCCAACAATCTTACCTTTATGCTTAAAAAGCGGTTTTGTGAGTTTTTGAGCATAACTTGTATCAACCATATTTAATTCGTTTTGTTCTACTGCTTTAAAAAATGAATAAGCTATAACATCAACAAGTTGTAAGCCTGCACGTTTTGAATGAGGCTGCGCCTCAATTAAGTCTATATCAATAACATTCCAATTTATTCGAGAATCTTTATTTTCATCTTTTAGTTTTTTCAAATAGGTCTGAAAGTCAGTATAGGACATTCCACCACGCATTGAAAAGAATATTTTTACTTTTCCATTTCCTTCAGGAACTTTTGGGCGTAGATAATTGCAACACCAAGAAATGCGTTCAATCAAATATCTTGCCATGTAATTGTAATATGTATTTTTTTTATCAAACAAATCTTTTCTTTCAGAATTAAGAACAGAATATTTATTTGATAAAATATTTATATATCTTGCCGGTATGTTTGATGTTTCTTTAGCAATATATAATTTATGTTCATGATTATTTATTTTGCGCATATGGATAATTTTACGTTGCTGAGATATAGATTGTAAAATTTTATCACGACGACGTGGAAGCTCAACATCTAATGACTTTCTAACAACAAGTGCTGACAAAACGAACCATTTTGATGTATGGCTACCATTGTGTTTTTTATCAAAACCATCGCAACCGGATTCATCTATATAAGCGACAAAAGAATAATTATTATCGTTTTTCATTATCTTTTCCTACTTATAAGATTTTGGCGTATAGGTTTTGTATGGTGATTGATAACCTTTTGAACCGGTATATGGATTGATGTTTCCTTTTGTTGAATAGTTGTTAAACCTATAGCTATCCGGTGTTGTTTTGAAGTGTCCGGCGACATATTTTCCTGAACTTGGTTTATAATATCCTTTTTGATAGCGCGCAGATGCCGGAAGCGCTAAAATTAAGACCGCTAAAATTATTAAAAGTTTTTTCATTTGCAAACCCCACTCATTATAATTTGATAAGGAATTTCAATATCTAAAAGTTCTGAAAAATCTTCAGGTATAATTCCGTTTTTTGCCTGTAATATTTTCTTTGTTTTTTTATCTATTGAATAAATTGAAGACGCAACCACTCCTATTTCAAGAAGTTCTGCCTTTTCGTCGGTTTCATTAAATAACAACAAATGTGTTTTTTGATTGTCCGAAGTTAAAATATATGAATTTTTACCGTCAACAACAATTTTAAAATCTGATACTGTTTCTGTTTTTGTTATTTCCTTTTCGTTTTTCTTTAATGGCGTCGAATATCCCGATAAAGTTTCACAATTATATATTTCAGTTGCCATTGTGTTAAATGAAAACAAAAAGCAAAAAACAAATATAAGTTTTTTCATATCAGCTCATCCTTTTCATGTGGTATATTACGCGGCCGATGACGTTGACATCTTGAAAGTGTGGCCTTGTAAACGGCGTATATTGCGGGTTATCTGATTTGACCGTGGCAGAACTGTCAAACGGATTTATCTGAATACGCTTGATCATTAAATCTGTGCCGACACAAAGAACATATAAACCGTCTGACGTTGGTGTTTTAACCGAAATATCTATCCAAACAACATCATTGGGGTATATGGTTGGGATCATCGATTCGCCGATGGCTTTGATGATTTTGATATTTTCCGGCAATGAGGTTGTTAATTCGCGAAGTGCCGGCAATGTCATCATGTGCTGACCGATGACGTTTTCGGTTATGTTTTCAAAACCATTGCCACAACAAGCTCTCACATTTAAAATGTCTATTTTAACAACTTCTTTTTCTGTCGGCGCATAATCCTTTAACGCATTAGGTAAAAGCTCTTTGATGTCAATATCGAGTATTTCGGCAAGTTTTGGAGCGTGTTTTATCGGAACAGGGTAACCATTCTCAAAACGCTGAACGTGTTGTTGAGATAATCCAAGCAATCTGCCAAGCTCACTTTGAGAAAGTTTTTTTTCTTCCCTTTTTTGTTTAATCAAATTCATTTCACAGCCTCTTTTAATTTGCGAATTATAACACAAAAAATGTTGTTTGTAAAACATAAAATATGTGTTGACTTTTACTCATAATATGTGTAACATCCAAAATGTGGAGGCAAAAATGCAACTTACGAAATTTATAGAAAAACAAGAGAAAACACTTATTCAAGCTTCAAAAGAGCTTGGTTTTAACTATGAAGATTTGCGGCGTTATTGCGCCGGATTGGTTATTCCTCGCCCTGACCGTATGCAAAAGATTTATGACTGGAGCGGTGGCGAGGTTACGGCGAACGATTTTTATGAAAGGGCGGAATGATGATTTATGCCGAAGTTTGTCCCAGCACCCAGTTAATGTCACGTCCTTTCATACAAAAAAACACGGGGCGGACTTCGGCACCTTTTTTATCAACATATTTTTCAAGGGAGTAAAGCTATGACAGAGTTCATTAACAAACTTATTTCATGGTATATGCGAAAAACAAACAGATGTTTTTTTGCGTATGATACAAACGAATATCTTGTATTGAAGCGCACGGATAAAAAAAGCGTGTTTTATGACTTGCACGGCAAGAAATGGAGCGCGTTTGAGAGGAGCAAATAAGATGAGCGAACAACAAAAACTTGTCGGCCGTGAAGTTGAAGGCATGAGGCAAAAGGATGACTTTTACCCGACACCTGAATATATCACGCGTGCTTTAATGGATAGAGTATGTTTTGCCGGAACGATTTGGGAATGCGCTTGCGGTGACGGTAGGATGTCGGAAGTTATTAAACAATACGGGCATCATGTTGTTTCAACAGACCTTGTTGACAGGTGTTATAATGACGGAACATCCGGCGTTGATTTTTTGCTTGAAAATACAAAGATGCCGAATATTGTAACAAATCCCCCTTTTAATTTGGCTTATGAGTTTATTGAACAGGGTTTAAGGTTAGCAGATAGGAAGTTGGCTCTTTTATTGCCTATTCGTTATCTGACTGGTAAAAAACGCGTTGAGCTTTATAAAAAATACCCACCGAGATTTATTGTTGTTATCCCGAACAAAGTTGATTTTGTCGGCACAGGAAATCCCGTAATGGAGTTTGCTTGGTTTGTTTGGGACAAAACAGAAAATAAGAAAGAAACAAAAATCATTTGGTCGGAGTATAAATCATGAAACGGTGCTCGTGCTGCAAGAAGGAATTTCCGGAAACGGAGTTTTGGAAAAACAGGTCAGCTAAAGACGGTTTGCAGTTTGTTTGTAAAAAATGCCAAACGATGCTTTCTTCAAAAGCATATAAAGCGAGGATTATTCGTTCTGGTTTAATGAATATGGTTTCAGCATATCCATCAAGCCAAGACGACTACGTTTTTAAGGGTATTAAAATCAACATCTTAAACCAAACAAAAGGTATTGAGAAAATGTTTAATATCCACAACCTAAACACTTGCGAAAATTTCACAACAGACGATAAAGAAAGCTTTTTTTTAAGGCTTGAAAAGATTTTGCAAAGGGGTGTGGCATGAAACAAGAGCATACGATACAGGCGCATGTTTGCAGATACTTGAGAATGAGAGGTTGTCAGGTTGTTGATGCTGATGTGATGGCAGGTCTTGTATATCTGCCGATCAATCATCCAAGCCGGTTTGCGTTTGTTAATGCTCACAAACAGATGGGATATACAAAAGGCCAACCGGACATGATTGTTTTAACGCCTGAAGGAAGAACGATTCTTGTTGAGATGAAGGCAGGCAAAAAAGGGGTGCAATCAAAAGAGCAGAAGTATTTTGAGAACTGGTGCGAAAAGCACGGTTTTGAATACAAAGTATGGCGAAGCTTGGAAGATTGCTTTGTTGATTTTAACAATAACGCTATGGAGGCTAAAAATGACAATGTTAAAACGGATTAAAGGCTTAATCAGAAGGGTTAGGCAATTAAAGACGGTTACGATTTACGCAAGGGAATACGAGCTTTTGAAAAAGGCGGCATTTGGCGACTTAAAAGAGAGGATGAATGCCACAAAGGAATTAAGACGATTCACAACGGAGGCATTACGCAATGAGAACGGTTTATAAGCTTTGGCTTTGGATTTGCCGAAAGTATGACGACTTTATGTTTTGGCGAATTATGCGGAGGTTTAGAAAATGAGAGAGAGTTTTGTTTTTTATTCAAGCTTTGCACAGGCGGCATCTATGCTTGGTGATAAGGCACGATTAAAACTTTATGATGCGGTTGTAAAGTTGGGTTTATGTTGTGCCGAAAACGTGACGGAATTGGAACAAGTTTGTTCCGAAATTGAAACAAGTTTGGTTCAAAATCGGAACGCTTTTGCGCAATTTTTGCTCATAAAACCACAAATTATTGCCAATTTTACGAGATATATAAACGGCTCGAAAGGCGCTAAATATGGGGCTTTTGGCGGTGCGCCGATAGGAAATAAAAACGCTGTTAAAAACAACCCCAAAACAACCCCTAATGAAAATGTAAATGTAAATGATAATAAAAAAGAAAAAAATATATAAAAAAGAAAAAAATAAGGGGGTTGAAAATTTTAAGAAGCCATCTGTTGATGAAGTCAAATCCTATTGCTTGGAAAGAAACAATGGCGTTGATGCCGAAAAGTTTTTTGATTTTTACGAGTGTAAGGGTTGGAAAGTTGGGAAAAACCCGATGAAAGATTGGAGGGCAGCAGTGCGGAACTGGGAAAGAATGGATGATAGCCGTCAGGTTGTAACAACAAAGATTGCAGATGACATCATCGTAAGGACACCAGAGCAGGAAGAAGAATCAAGACGAATACAAGCCATCATGGAGGCGACAATAAGGCAAAACGAAGAGCGGGTTAAAGCAAGGTTCGGGGTGTAAATATGGCAACACTTTTGCAAAAATACTTTCAAAAAGGTTGGTTAAAGTTTGGCAATCGTCAGATTTCTGCTCAAGACCGATTAAACGCAGGAAACCGTTTTTATGCCGACTTCTACAAGGCCGGAATTGTTGATTTGAGAATACCAAACCTTGAAAAACCGAGAGTTGATGGGGGAAACAACAAAGACACACCGGATTTTGTTTTGGATGCAAGGGAAAGGTTCAATAAAGCGGTTTTAAGCTTGAATCCAGAGCAAAGCTTTGTTTTGTGGCAAATCGTCTGTTTAGACAAGCCGGTTTATCTTGCTAAAAACAAAAATTATCGGCACAGTATTGAGGTTTTGAAAGAGGAAATTTGCAAAAGTTTAGATGTTTTGTTTTACCACTATTGGGGGGAACCTAAAACACAAGATCCGCACAAAATTGTTTCAATGATTAGCGAAAAAGCAAAAAATGACTTTGAAAAATGGCTAAAATCAATATGTTGCGAGAATAAATAAAAAAAATACAATATATTGAAATTTTTTTCTTGACAAGTTTTGCAAAACTGTGTTACGATTTCGTCAGAATGGATAATTTCACTTTGAAAAAAGTGTTTTGCCTTTCATAGCGTTAGCCTCCTACTCCGGAGGCTTTTTTTTATGGCGGGGTAAAAAAGTTTTTTCATGAAATATTTCGAGTCTCCTTTCTTGAAGTTAAAGGCAAAACCCCGCCACCTGAAAGATGAAATGAATATGCTATACGATGAAATAAAGCCTGTCAAAGAATTCATCAAAGGAAAGTCTGTTGCTATTGTCGGAAACGCCAAGAGCTTGTTCGACCACAAATTTGGAGCCGAGATTGACGGACACGATGTTGTGATACGGTTTAACAGAGGCTTTATCACTCAAACCGAAAGACAAGGCTCAAAAACAGATATTGTGCTTCTTGCTTGCGAATTAAGTTTAGATGAAAAAGCAAGTTATAAGGCAAAGTTTTATGTTAACCGCTCTAAAAAGACAAAGACGGGCGAACTGACGATTTGTGACGGCAGGCGCAGGGTTTTTAGGGTTGTTTTAGAATCGCAGCCTTCGAGCGGATTTTTAGCTGTTGATTTGTGTATGACTGCCGGTGCTTCAAAAATTGACCTTTACGGATTTGATTTTGAAAAGACACCGACATTTTACAATCCGGCCGGTTATCAAACAAAGCACGACTACGCCAAAGAAAAAGAGATTATGCTCGATTTGCAAAAAAGAGGGGTTTTAACAATCCATGAAAACGATTGAGATAAAACATGGAAATAAGACAACGTTCAAGATTGTGCCGGATGATTACGAGCCTATTGATGAGGGATTTGAACAAAAAGACCTGACGACATCCGACAGAAAGAGCATCGGTTTCTCGGATATACCAGCAGAACGTTGGAAAAAGATTTTTAAGAAACAACATCTTCACCGAAAGGAAAGTATGTGATGAGTAATAATAAATTTTGTAAGCCGTTAAAGTTTAAAACGGTTGAAGAACTTCAAAAAAAGATTGATGATTATTTTTACAGCTGCGACGAAGAAAGCGAGCCGATTACAATTACAGGGTTGGCACTTGCTTTGGACACAACACGCGAAACACTTTGCGACTATGAAGAAAAAGATGCCTATTCTGACACGATTAAAAAAGCAAAGCTTCGAGTTCAGCACGCTTATGAGAAAAGACTTGTTAAGCGCGGCAACGGCGGCGACATTTTCGCACTTAAAAACTTCGGTTGGAAAGACAAGAGCGAAGTTGACAACACCTTAAACATTAAATCTGCATTTGTGGAGTTCAACGATGGAACGAGTGAAGGTTACGATACCGACAAAGTTCAAACCTCTGCTAACTGAACATTTCAGATATAAGGTCTATTGGGGCGGTCGTGCCGGTGGTAAGAGTTACGCCTTTGCGGATAGTTTGCTTATAAAAGCAAGGATGTCAACCTGCAGAATTGCCTGCGTGCGTGAAATACAGGAATCAATCAAAGATTCTGTTTATCAGCTCTTAAAAGACAGGGCAAGTTTTTATGGCTTTGATGACTTTAAGTTTTTTGATGACCGAATTGAAAACATTGTCACCGGCTCAACGTTTATCTTTAAGGGATTGCGCGATCAAGATGCGCAAAAGATTAAGTCTTTAGAAGGTGTCGATGTTGTTTGGATAGAAGAAGGACAATCTATTAGAAAAGCAAGCTGGGACATCTTAAACCCGACAATCAGAAAGCCGAACAGCGAGATATGGGTTTCGATGAACCGTGAAGAAGAAAACGATCCGATTTGGAAGGCTGTTGCGGCAAATCCTGACGAAAGAACGTTTGTTTGCAAGGTTAACTATTATGACAATCCGCACTGTCCTGAAGAGATGAAATATCTTGCAGAGAAGTGCAAAGAGACATCACCGGAAGATTATGATCATATTTGGCTTGGTGCGCCGGTGGCTCAAGGCTCAAACAAGTTAATTAACGCAAAGGATGTTAGGAAAGCGCAAGAATATAAAATAGGGCATACGACATCACCTTTAATTGTTGGTGTTGATATTGCCCGCTTTGGTGATGACAAGACGGTTTTATGTTATCGGCGCGGGCGTTGGTGCTTCAAAATAGAAGAACTTGAAAAATTAAGCACGGTTGAGGTCGCAAACAAGATAACAAATGTTATTCAAGAGCTTAAACCGGCACGAGTGTTTTTAGATTTGGGAAACAACGGAGCCGGTGTTTATGACATCTTAAAAGACAGAGGTTTTAAGTGCGTTCGTGGCGTGAACTTCGGCGGCAGGGCCATCAACGACGATAGGTATTTTAACAAGCGTGCGGAAATGTGGGCGCTTGCAAATGAGTGGCTTAAATCGGATGCGCCTGTTCAGCTGGTCGATAATGACGAATTGTTAGATGACCTTTGCAGCGTTTCAAAGGCGTATGACAACAAAGGCAGGTTGCAGCTTGAGAGCAAAGACAAAGTTAAAGAGCGAATCGGTCGGTCGCCTGACAAGGCAGATGCGTTTGTGCTGACATTTGCCGAGCCGGTTTATGATGACGGCAAAACAAAGATGGTCGGCATTGAAAACAATACAATCGAGAGTTTATTCAAAACAACCATGGAGACAAGTTGGTAATGAAAGCGATTATGGACAGGGTTTTTATTAAACCTGACGAGAAAAAAGCCGGTGCAATTATTATTGAAAGCACCGAAAGAACAAAAAGCGGTATCGTTCAATCGGTTGGCGAAGATGTGAAAGCCGTATCGGTTGGCGACCATGTGATTTTTTATGACTGGGCGGATTTACCTGCGCTTGACGGTTTGGTTGCCGTCAGAGAGAGTTACCTTTTAGGAAAAATTGAAGATGAGTGAAGTTTCAAAGTGGCTAAATAAGATTTCGAAATCAGAGAAAGAGTGGCAAAAATACCACGATCTTATTAAAGATATTCGGGATTATTACCTTAATGAGAAGAAGTCTAACAAGCAAAACATATTTTGGTCTTCTATTGAGACATTAAAGCCTTTTATTTATTTTAAGGCACCCGTTCCGTATGTTGAAAGAAAGTCAAAGGTTGCAAACCCCGTTGAAGATGCTGCTTGCCATATTTTAGAGAAAGCACTTTGTGCGAATTTGGAAAGCCAAGACTTTGACGGCGTAATTAAATATGCACGAAATGACTATTTGCTTTCAGGTTTGGGGTTGACTTATGAAAAGTATGTGCCGACCTTTAAGACGGTGGAAACGGTGAGCGTTGATGAAATGGGCAACACCATTATCGTTGAGGCCGATGTTTTAGACAGCGCAAAGGTTGAAACGACTTACATAAACCCTGAAAAGCTTATTTTTGATACGCAAAACGTTGACGTATGGGAAGATTGCGCTTGGGTTGGTCAAGAAATCAAGATGACAAAGCGCGAGGTTATCGACCAGTTTGGCGAAGAATTTGCCGACAGAATCCTATCCAAAGGCGATGAAAAAGAACTTGAGGACGAAGCGGTTGTTTGGCGCGTATGGGATAAGAAAGACGGGCGCATTTTATATATTTCACCCGAAGTCAAAGACGAGTTTTTAAGGGTTGATGAAGATGTTTTGAAGATCGACGGATTTTACCCGTTTGCAAAGCCTGTTTTTGCGACATTGGCAAATAAGGGGTTGATTCCGGTTCCGGATTATTCCGAGATTAAGTGCCAGCTAGATGAGCTTGACGGCGTTAATGCGAGAATGAAGCTCACGATGCAAGCCCTAAAGGTTTCAGGTGCTTATGACGGAAGTTTCCCCGAACTTGCAAACCTGCTTTCAAAGGATGTGACCTTAATTCAGGTTTCGGACTTTCAAAAGATACGCGAAAAGGGCGGTATTGACGGCTTTGTCGGTTTTATGCCGATTGGGCAGTATATCGAAGCGTTGCAGGCTTTAGCAGAACGCAGGGCACAGCTTATTAGCGCCATTTATGAAATAACCGGCGTTTCTGACATTATGCGCGGCAATTCTGACCCGAACGAGACGGCAACGGCTGTTACGAAAAAGACGAACTTCGGCACACTTCGCAATCAGGACAGGCAAAACGATTTTCAGAGATTTTTAACAAACATCTTAAAAATTAAGGCTGAAATTATTTGTGAGATGTTCACGCCTGATTTGTTGGCACAATATGCTGCTCCCGACACCGCACCGGAAGTTTTAAAGGCGGCAGTGGCACTCTTAAAACAGGACAAATTAAGGAACCTTGTTTTAGGAATTGAAACGGACACTTCATTTGTTCAAAGTGAAGAAGCCGAACAGACATTAAGTGCGGTTAAGACCATTCACGAAATGGTAACTTCGGCTTTTCAGGTTATTTCTGCACAACCGGCGTTGCTCGGTTTGTATAAACAAATGATTGAAAGCGTTGTGGTGACTTTACCGAACACAAGACAATTTACGGCAGCGATTGATGAAACATTCCAAAGAATTGAGGCCGAGCTTGCACAGCCAAGCGATGTGGAAGAAAATCCGGATATGGTTAGAGCTCAAGCCGATATGATGAGAGCGCAGGCCGACCAAGTTAAGAACGCAAATGAGTTTCAAGTCAAGCAAGAGGCAAATGCCATTAAAGAGCAGGAAGTTCAACTCAAAAAGCAGATTGAGGACAACAAGGTTATGATGGCAAACAAAGAAGCCGAGATGCAGTTTGCTTTGAAAAAAGAAGAACTTGCTCGGCAGGGGCAGACGAATGAGAACATCACAACCGGATTTGTAGGGGCGTTTTAATGGATGTTTTATATTACATCGGTGCTGGATCGATGAGGCAAAACATTGAGCTTCGTTTGAGTTTAAGATCACTAGAGAAACACGGTAAAAATATTGACCGTGTTTTTTTAGTGGGCAACAAGCCGGAATTTATTAAAAATGTCGAGTATATTTGGGTTGAGGATAAGTTCGAGTGGTGGAAAAACGCCTTTGAAAAGACAAAAACCGCCATTAAAGCCGGAATCTCTGACGAGTTCTTGCTGATGAACGATGACTTTTTTATGACGGATGAGTTTGATGCTAAAACTTATCCGTTTTACCACAGGGGCGAAATACCTCAAGACAGCACGCAAAAATACGGTTCGGTTGTGGCAAATACGCGAAAGGTTTTAGAGAGCATAGGAAAGCCGACAAAGCACTTTGGCGTTCATTGCCCGATTAGAATTGAGGGAAAAAAATACCTAGAATTAGAGAAGTTTTATAAAACGCCTGTTTCGGCGCGGTGTTTATACGGAAACTTATATGTCAAAGGCGCACGAAAGGTCAACGACAACAAAGGCGATGAGTTCAAAGGCGGCACGACAAAGTGTTGGTCATCAAGAAGCTGGCTTCAAGATGATGCGCTAAAAGAATTAAAAGAGTTATTCCCGCAACCTTCAAAATGGGAAAAAGAAGATGTTTAGAGAGTTTCAATTGCCTGACGGAACAATGGCGGAAAGCGTTCAAGATGTTGAACGGTATATTTCCGAAAGTGGTTCTGCTTTGGCAAGTGATTACAGCGATTCGTTTTTCAAAAACAAACGCTGTTTTGATAAAAAAGCGCAGAGGGAAAAACTCCGCTCTGACTTCATTTACAACTTAAAAAAGGAAATATGGACAAATGACTGATTTGAGACAACAAATCGAGCAGGCAATGTCTTCAGAGATACAATCTCAAAGCACAGAGCCTCAAGATGTGGCAACAAGTGAAACTAACGAAACGGCGACAGCTGAGCCTGTTGAAGTTATTAACGCACCGAATAGCTACACCAAAGAAGCGAAAGACTGGTTTGCAACGCTTCCTCACGAAAACCAAAAATATTTGGCTGACCGTGAAAAGCAGTTTGAACAAGGTCTTTCAAGAGCTAGAAATCAATACTCTTGGGTTGATAAGTTATACACAGATCGCAAGGATGCCTTAACAGGCGAGGGGTATGAAAACGCACAAGCTTATTTAAATGACCTTGTGATGATTTCAGATGCCCTGCACAAAGATCCTGCGGCAACGATTAACTTATTAAAACAAAACTTCGGCATTGATGACAGCTCACAAGATAACGCTTTACAAAAGCAAGTGACGGCGTTGTCACAGATGATTAGCGAACAGCAAAAGTATTTAGACTCTGAACGTCAGGCAAAGACGGCTCAAGAATATAACGAGTTCGTAAACGCCAAAGACGATAAAGGCGCATTAAAGCACACTTATTTAGAAGAAGTGCGCCCCGAAATGATTGCCTTGTTAAAAGCCGGATTGGCAAATAATTTAGAGGATGCTTACAATCAAGCCGTTTGGCGTGTTGAAAGCGTTAGAGATAAGATTATTGCCGAAAAAGCCGGTGCTACCGTTCAAGAAAAAGCAACGGTTGCGGAAAAGTCTAAAAAGGCTGCTTTTGACCCTTCGTCAAAATCTGAACCGGCACCCCGTGAACTTACTTTACGTGAAGAATTGGAACGTAACTATAAAAAATTCATGGAGTAATTTAATATGACAGTAAATGCTAATTTCAGCAACGTGTTAGCCATAACTCTTGAATCAAGAACAAAGACTTTGGCTGATAACGTTTCTAAAAACAACGCCCTTTTATACCGTTTGGATAAAAGAGGCAACCGTAAAACAGTTTCCGGCGGTTCTAAAATCGTTGAAGAATTGGCTTACGGCGAATCTGATTACACTTGGTATTCAGGATATGACACAATTTCTTTCACCAACCCCGAAGTTTTCTCGGCTGCCGAGTATGCTTGGAAACTCCTTGCCGCTCCGGTTGGCATTTCAGGTGAAGAATTGTTGCAAAACAGCGGTGAAGAACGCGTGATTGACTTGTTTGAAGCCAAAATCAGCAACGCTGAAACGACACTCCGCAACCAAATGAGCGCAGGCATCTATTCAGACGGCACAGGCTCAAGCGGTAAACAGCTTACCGGCTTAAAGGCTTTGGTGGCTGATGACCCGACAACCGGAACGGTTGGTGGTATTAACCGCGCAACATCAGGAAACGAATTTTGGCGCAACCAAGCAGACGTTAAAGCAACCGCCGCTGATAAACTCACAACCGCTACAATCTACGGCGCGATGAACACACTTTATTTGAAATGTTCACGCGGAACAGATCGTCCGGACTTGATTGTCGCTGACGATACGCTTTATTCTTTGTATGAAGGTTCACTCGTTGCTCAACAACGTTTTGTGAACTCTGAACTTGCTGATGCAGGCTTCCAAAACCTTAAATTCAAAGGCTCTGATGTGATTTATGACGGCGGTATGGGTGGATATTGCCCTGAAGGCCACATGTATTTCTTGAACACAAAATATTTGAAATTGCGTCCGCACAAAGACCGTGACTTCAGATTGATTGGTGACAGAAACCGTGTTGCCATTAACCAAGATGCTGTTTTCGCCATCATTGGTTGGGCTGGTAACCTTACAATGAACAACGCTGAATTACAGGGTGTTCTTGTTGACTACGTTACACCGACAAGCGCAAGCTAACATAATCTGGGGCGGGGAAACTCGCCCCTTTTACTAAAAAAGGAGACTTAAGAAATGGAAGATTTTGATTTTGCAATTTTTAACAATATGATTCAAAGACGTGGCAAAGATGAAGGCGTTTTTGCAAGATTTTATCCGAAATTCGTTAAGACAGGCGTAATGCTGGAAAGCGGATTGCCCGAGTATAAAGAAAGACTTTATATTGAGATAAGAATGAGGGGTTGTGCGGATATAACAGACCGTGCGGCTGATGACAACGATTTAAGGCGTTTTGCTCAAGAATATGCTTTTTATCAGGCTAAAAAAGAAAAGATGAAAACCGGCACGCCGCTTAATCAGTTTGCCTTTTTATCGGCACCGCAAATCGAGGCTTGCAACCTGCGCGGCATTTGCACGGTTGAAGATTTGGCAAACATCACAGACGATCAGGCAAAGGCACTTAACTTAACGGACGAGAAAAAATGTGCCGTGAAGTTTTTAGAGATGTCAAAAGATAACGCCGTTATTAAAAAATATGAAGAAGAAAACGCAAGACTAAAAGAGAAAATTGCAAAACTTGAAGATGAATTGAAGGCTTTACAGAAATGACGAATATTTTAACCATTGCACAAGATGCTGCTGATATTTGCGCGGTTCAAAGACCGACAACGCTGATTAACTCAAGCGTGCAAAACGACCAGTTGTTTGCCTCTGTTGTTAAATCGACCTTATCAAGCTTAATGAGACACGCCGAGTGGCAACAAATCACGCGTGACGCTTCGTTTGTGACATATGAGGGGCAAAAAGAATATCTAATTGACAACATCGTGCCTGACTTTTATTCGCTTGTCGGCGAAACGCTGTATATGAAAGACAACATGCGTTTTGTTATTGGCGCTATATCAGAGGAAAAATGGGCAAGGTTAAAACAGTTTCACACGCCTGAAATTGACATATTATTCAAGATTCAGGGGAACAAAATTAAGTTCTTAAAAGATGTCGGAAATATTAAGTTTCATTTTACTTACAAGTCAAACGCCGTTTGCTATGACGCAAAATCAGGCGAGCCAAAGCCTCGAATTACATCTGATTCAGACATTCCGGTGTTTGATGAATATCTTGTCAAGCTTGGAATTATTTGGCGTTTTAACAAGCGTTCGGGTTTGGATTATGCAGAAGAGTATAACGAATATCAAAGAGAACTGGAAAAGAGCTATGCTTGCACAAAAGCAGCCGGCGACATTAAGTTGAACAGTGTTGTCGGTTTGTTTGACGATGGTGATGGAGTGATTGTTGATGTCAATGTTAGCGGTAAATCGTGTTGTTAAGTCAAGAGAGGTTACGCTTCCGGCACCCATTATGGGGTTGAATAAAAAAGATCCGGTTTCAGCTATGCAGCCTCTTTTTGCTATTGAAATGGACAACTATATTCCCCTCGATTCAAAGGTTGAGTTGCGCTCCGGTTATACGGTTTATTCAACACTTGGCACTCAAGGAAAGATTGTTAAGACTTTGGCGGCCTATCATTATCCTTCGCACAATGCTATGTTTGCTGTTTATAACGGAAAGATTTGGGATGTTTCGACCAAACCGAGCGAGCCGGAAGATTTGGGTGTGACGTTGACGGAAGACTATTGCCAGACCGTGCAATATAAAAACTACCTTTATTTTATGAATGGTGTTGAGCAGCCTCAAGCATATTACATTGACGGAAACGGTGATGCGCATATCGGCGCGTGGGGTTTTTCAGCAACAGGCCTGACAGACACAAAGATTGTTTCAGGCTCGGTTTCAAAAGAGTTTCTGTGGTTCGTGGAAAAAGGAACATTAAAAGCGTGGTATGCGGCAACTGCCGGCTCAATTTCAGGAACGCTAAACGCTTTTGACTTGGCGCAGGTTTCTAAATGGGGCGGCGAGCTTATGGCTGTTGTCAACTGGACGATTGATGGCGGAACCGGAATTGATGACTACACAGGATTCATCACATCTGAAGGTGAAGTGTTCGTATATTCAGGCTCTAATCCGAACGATGCTTCAAACTGGACGCTTAAAGGAAGCTACAAGATTTCAAAGCCGATTGGTTATCGGTGCACAATGAAATATCAGGGCGATATTGTTATCATTTGCCAAGACGGATATTTTCCGATGTCAAAGGCGCTTGCCGCTTCAAATGCCGGTGATTCAATTGTGGCATTTTCGGACAACATCAGAGGATTGGTGATTAACAGAACTTCAACAAACAGTTGGCGGCAAGGTTGGCAACCGGTTATTTACAACAAAAAAGGCTATGGCATTTTCAATGTGCCGGTAGGTGAGCAGTTTGAGCAACACGTTATC
The DNA here is from genome assembly GCA_017445475.1 of Alphaproteobacteria bacterium. GTDB lineage: Bacteria > Pseudomonadota > Alphaproteobacteria > RF32 > CAG-239 > UBA1254. The sequence goes on along the minus strand of JAFSUB010000024.1, from coordinate 36,266 downwards.
AATGTTGCAACAGGAGCTTGGTGTCGATTTACGGGTATTCGCGCCTTTTGTTGGTGTTTGTTTGATGGCAATATCTATTTTGGCGGTGATGACGGCGTTTTTCAGTTTGACAACGGATATTCGGACAACGGAATTGAAATTGAAGGCGTTGTTGAGCAGGCATATAACGATTTTTCGAGCTCGGCACTTAAAAAGATTTCGCTGCTTAATCCGCGCACGGCATCATCTGCGCCTTATAGCCTTTTGGTTTATGTGAATATGGATTATCGAGAGAGAAAAGAGAAGTTTTTTACATCTGTCGGATATTCAAACGGCACAAAATGGAACACAAGACAGTGGGCTGCAAGCTGGGATTTGAAGGGTGTTTATTGGAGCGCTGACAAAGCAAACGACATCAATTCGGGGTGGATTATGCACTCGGCCGCAGGTGTGAAAGCAAGTGTTGTGTTTAAGACAAAGACGAGGGGATTGTTGGTTGGTTGGTATGAAACTGGCATCAGATATGAGCAAGGAACAGGTATTGTGTAGGGCAGATTCAACCGGCACGGTCTTAAAGTTTGTGGCTGACGGTTTAGGCGATAGCGTTGAAGAATATATGCCAAGTTTAGCGATTGGCATTTATAAAAGCGACGCGTTAATCGGCGGCGTGTTAATAAACGACATCAGACCGCAAAGGGATTGTTGGCTGACAATATACACAACAACGCCAAATTGGGCAAAGCGTCATGTGCTTAAATATGTTTTTGGTGTTGTGTTTGGTTTAATAGGCGCTCAAAGATGCTCTGTGTTTGTTTCAGAGAGCAATAAAAAGAGCCTTGATATGTGTTTAAGACTTGGTTTTGTTAAAGAAGGATTGCTTCGAAAATATCGAGATAACGGCGAAAATTGTTATGTTATGGGAATGTTAAAACAAGAGTGCAAATGGAGTTAAAAAAAAATGAGTAAAAAGAAAAAAGCGGTTACACAAGATACGACGGCTTATACAAATTATCTGAACTATCTTAAAAATTACGATACATCAAATGTTGATACAACGCTTGGCAACTTGACAGATTGGGCAAGCACATCAAGCAACGACAATCTTTCAAATATGGGAAATTACACATTTGGTGTTGATGGTTCTGATTGGGCGCGCAAACGGGCTGAAGATGCTTATTTTAACTCGATGGTAGATAAGTTAAACCCGCAATTTGAGCGCCAAAGGTCTGACTATGCAACACTTTTGCAAAATCAAGGTTTACCTGTCGGAAGTGAGGCTTATGAGCGAGCAATGGGCGACTTAAACGAAAAACAAAACGATGCTTTACAACAAGCAGCTTATAGTGCAGTTTTGGGAGGTCAAAATGCGTTTACCCAGTCTTTAGGCGACGAAATTAACGCCGGAAGCTTCGGAAATATGGCACAACAATCATATATTAATCAGCTTTTGAGTGCTTTAACGGGTTCTGCTTCGGGTTATGAGAACGAGCAAAACAAATATGCGGTTGGAACGGCAAAAAGCGCTGTTGATTATCAAAACGCACTTGCTAAAGCTCAAGCCAAAGGTGGCGGATTGGGTGGCGCAATTTCGGGAGCTTTGGGCGGTTTGTCTGCTGGCGCTTCAACGGGTAATCCTTGGGTTGCCGGAGGGGCAGCATTGCTGGGCGGTATTCAAGGATATAGGGGATAAGATATGATTGGAAATATTGCACAAAGTTTATCAAATATCGGTTTGGGTGCCGTTCAAAAGGCAAACGTTGTCGGCGGTGATACTTCAAACTGGGCGCAAGATTTAACGACAACATTTAAGGGGTGGAAAGACGCAAAGACACGCCAAGCTTATATTGACCAGTTGACAAACGAGCACCCTGAAGATGCGGCAAAGATTAACGCCGACCCTGTTGCTTATGCCAAAATGCTTGAGGATAGAGCAAACGCCGAGCGTGACCAGCAATACAAAATGGACATTTTGGGCAAACAGTTTGAAAACGCTTTGGCGCTTGAGGGTGTTAAAAATCAAAACGCTGTCAGTTTGGCAAAGTTAGCGGCAGAGCTTAAAGGCAACCAAACAACAGGTATGCAAAACATCGAATATCTTAAAAGTTTGGGATATTCACCTGAAGAAGCGGCTGCTTTGTATTATGGCGGTCAAAATCCGAACTTGAATGTCGGTATGCTCGGCAAAAAAGGTCAAGAAGAATATGATAAAAAAATTGGCGAAAATCTAGCTGATGAAGCTATTTCTAAAAAACAGATGCAGACGCTACAGCCTAAAGTTGAAAACGCACTTGCGAGGGCAAGAGAAAGCTTTATTGATGGAACTGGTTTGGGACAGTTTGGCGGTCTTGGTTGGACAACAGAGCAGGGCGGTATTAACAGGGCAAATGTTAAAAATGCACAAGCTCAAATTAATACGACCATGCGTGGACTATTGAAACAAATGGGTGTTGGTTCAACAGAGTTGAACAGCGCAGCTGAGGCAGAGGCATACAGATATATGATTGATCCTAAAATGCCAATAGCACAACAAGCTCAGGTTCTTAAAAATTTTGAGCAAGATTATTTGAGCGGAAACCTACAAAGAGATTTAGCTGAAACCTATGGAAATAAAACGTCTCAAACAACAAAGAAAAATTGGAGCGCTGTTTCAAACGAGGATTTATTGAAAGGTCTATAATATGGATTATTCAGAAAAAATCGCAAGATACGAGGAAATCGAAAGAAGGGGTTTACTTTCTCAACTCCCTCAAGAAAAACAAGAAGCTTGGGCTGAATATAAACGCCGTCAAGCACCTCAAACAGAGCAACAATCACAAGAGGAAAGTTTAACAAATGGACAAAGAGCTTTATCTTCTTTGAAACATGATATTGAAGATATAGTCTATGGTGCAAGGCGCGGTTTATCCGGTGCAACTCTGGGAGGTTCTGAATGGGCTCTTCGTAAGATGGGCGTTGGCGAAGATTATATTAAAAACCGTGAAGCTGAAGGCTTGGGTACCGCTGCAAAAATCGGAGGATTTGGCGCAGAGGTCGGAGGTAATATTATCGGCGCAGGAGGTTTAATTGCTAAAGGTGTTAAAAAAGCAGGTCTTGAAGGTTTGAAAGCTTTATCTGCTGGCGGTGCAATTGAAGGCGCTGGATATGGTGCTACATCAAGCGATAAATTGGAAGATTTACCTCTAAATGTTTCAGCTGGTTCCGCGCTTGGTGCAACAATGCCTTTTGCCTTCCATTACGGATTAAAACCGGTTGCGTGGGCTGTAAATCCAATTTTAAATAAAGTATCTCAAAAATGGAATACGTATGTTAATAATAAAGCGCGTCAGGCTTTAACGGATAGCTTGGCAAGCGGTGAATATGCAGATATTCCGTTTGGATCTTTACCTGAAAATGTGAAAAATCAGGTGAACAGTATAAGAATTGTAAATGGTGAACAACCTATTGATGCAAAAATGATGATCCCAAGAGGTGTCGTTGAAAAATGGGGTGGAAATAGGTTGAATGAAAACTATACTCCCGAAAGGGTGGCGCAAATTGCTGATGAAGTTTTTCATTCTTCAGATGTAAATGTATCACCAACAAAACTTTCTCACAGTCAAAGAATTTTAAAAGAAAGGGATGGGCATACAAACGATTTTATAGGTTTTGTTTCAAGAAACGATAGAACGGGGGAAACAGTTGCAAAAACGGTTTATCAAAAACCAAGAAGGGGTTCGGCTGGGCGCCAGCCAGCGTCGTTACAGGATTCTGTCGGCAGGAAGCGTCTCTCTGACCTACAAACCCCTTCTGTTGATAATAATATAACACAAAATTCAACAGATGTCAAGCAAATTGATACAAAATCATTCATTGAGGGGTTGGCAAATGAAAAAAGCCGCCGAACAATGAGAAATGCTGTTATGAGCGGCGCTGAAGACTTGGCAGACAGAGCAAAAGTTGTTGCTGATAAACTTGAGCGTAGAAACAGCGGCATGTTTGATCCTGACTTTGAAGATTTGATTAAGACACCTGAGCTTAAAAGCGCAGAAGAAAGTTATTATAAATTCATGAACAAAAACGGTAAACAGCAAATATCGACATCTAAAGTAAATGAATTTTATGATAAAAACCCAATTGCTAAGGATTTAGTAAATAACGCAAGAGAGATTGCTCCTCAAAAATTTAGTGGTGTTAAGCACGGAAGTTTGAGAGAATTTGATTCACTTAAACAGATGCTCCGTAAAATGAAAGGAAACCAAAGCGAAAAGACAGTTGCTCAAGAAGCAGCAGATATCGCCGAGAAAGACCTTAAAACATTAATGGATAATGAATTTAAGGGATTTAGAGATGTTAACCAACGATTTGCTGATGCAACAACAACTCAAGAAATTTTTGAAAGTAAGCTTAAAAAGGGATTGAGTTCTGTCGGTGGTGCTACTGTTTCACCGTTTTGGAGCGGTATTTCAAGTCCGCTTGCTGCGGCTGGTGCGATTGGTGGTTATTTTAATCCGGCATCTTTGGCGGCAACTGCTGCAGGTCTTGGTGGAAAGGCTTTGATGAGGTATGCGAGAAGAAATGCTGGTCGAGATATTGCAAATGGCGTTGTAAAAGCTCCTGTTAATATAAATCCTTTATTGAATCTTGGTTTAACGGGTGCAAGCGTTAATGATATAAATGATTTCAAGAAAAAAGAACGCCAATTAATGATAGATTTGTTAAACAATAAGGAGTAAAAGATATGCCTTTTGATTCAAGCGGGAACTTTACCCGCGTTATGAACTGGACTAACGATTATGAAAACAACATCGAGATTGTCTGCGACCGGCACGATGAAGAAGATGATAACTTTGCAGCCGGTTTTAACGAGTGCTTTTGCCGTGACGGCAGGGCAACCGCAACCGGTAACTTCAAGATGGGTAACTACAAAATCACCGGTTTAGGCGATGGCGTGAGCACAAATGATGCCATTAATAAAGGACAACTGACAGCGGCTCAAACAACGCTTCAAGCGTCTATAACGGCGATTGAAACCGATTTGGCTGACACAAACTTCATTGGTGATATTAAAGCGTCGCTTCAGACGGCAAATCACGGCAAATGGCTTTTGTGTAACGGTCAAGCGGTGAGCCGCACGACATACGCTGATTTATTTACGTTAATCGGCGAGAACTTCGGCGAGGGTGACGGGCAGACAACTTTTAATGTGCCCGATTACAGAGGAAAGTTCTTGCGTGGCTTGGGTGGTGACTCGGAGGCTGATATTTACACAGCTCAAGCGGAAGGTTTACCGAACATTGAGGGAACGATAGATGTTTGCGACGACAGAGCCAGCCATTACACGGGAGCGTTTTATAAAAACGGTGAAATTTCGCCAAACTGCACAGATAGCGGAAGTTCAAAAACACGAGCCGGATTTGATGCGTCAAAATCAAACGCAATTTATGGCGCATCCGAGCACGTTACGCCGGTTAATATGGCAGTAAACTGGTTTATTAAAGCACTTTAAGGGGGTGATTAAAATGGCTTGTAGGAAAGGTGGAAGAAAAAAATGATTGATGACATAAAAGTTGTTTTATTTTTGATAGCGGCGGCGATTGCTTCCGCTATCATTCGTTTTAAGGGCTTAACGCAGGTTTTTATTGATGCGGTTTTGGGCTTTGTGATGGGCTATTCATTTTACCTTTTACTCGGATTTTGGGTTTTAGACGGTGCAACCAGAAGCGGTTTTTGCGGCATCATCATTTTGTGTTCGCGCCCGCTTTATGATTGGGCAAACGAATTTATTGTCCACAAACTAACCGATTTGATTGAAAGAAAAACAAAATGATAAGTTATGACGAGATTTTTCAAAGACTTCTTCTTCACGAGGGTGCGGTTGACCACATCTATATTTGCCCTGCCGGTTATAAAACAATCGGAATCGGGCGAAATTTGGAAACAAACCCCTTAACGGCCAAAGAAAAGGAAGTTGTGGGCGACATATCAGACGGCATCACGCTTGATAAGGCGCTTTATTTATTAAAAAACGATGTGAAACGGTGCGAAAAAGAGCTTTCGCAAAACATCTCTTGGTTTTATCAGCTTTCAGATGAACGCCAGTATGCGCTGCTTGATATGTGTTTTAATATGGGTATTAAAAAGCTTTTGGGCTTTAAGCGGATGCTCAACGCAATGTTTATCGGCGATTTTAGAGGCGCGGCCAAAGAATGTTTGCTTTCAAAATATGCCAAAGATGTAGGCAAACGTGCCAAACGCATTGCAACGCTGATTGAAACGGGGGTTTGGGTGAAGTGATGGGTGTGCAAAAAACAATTTTCCTTGTTCTTGTGGTTGTTGGCTTGTGTGCGGGGTTTTACCTTTTAGGCAGAAGCCACGCAGAAGTCAAAATCATCAAGCAAAAAGGCGAGGAAATAATCAAAGAGGTTGAGGTGATTAAATATGTGGACAAACAAAAAGCTGATATATGGGCTAGGCCTAATGCAACTGATAGTGAGCTTATCGGCTTGTTCCTGCAAGATAAATTATGACAATTGCCCAACCTACCCAATCGGCGGACAAAAAGTCGGGCAAGAATTGCAACGCTTAAACAGCGCCGAATTTCCGGCAACATTTGAGTGGCTCGGCAGAATCAACAAGTTAAAACAAGAATTGGAGTTGTGCAAAAGATGATTGGTTTTATTATGGCATTTTTCCGCAGGTTTTTCGGTGGTTATGACAGCAAGTTTGACTTCCTTGAAAAACGTGGCGTTCAGATGATTATTTGCGTTTTATCCGTGTTTTTATGGGAACTTTTTAAGGGCTTTGTTTGGTGGAAAGCTTTAATCATCGGCGTTTTGGTGTATATCTTCTGGTGCAAAGGGCATTGGTATTACTTTATGTGCGGCACGGAAGATGACGAATATATTGACGAACAGCTTGCTAAAGGCAGAAAGACAGCAATGAACTGGATTGTCAAGCCTATAAATAAGTGGCTCGGCTTTGAGGAACGTTCAAGACAATATTGCTTTGTAGGTATGATGATACGTTACACGGTTTATGCTTTGCCGGTTGCCTTATTTGTGGGGTGGAAGTTCTATAATGCGGCCTTTGCAATACCTTTTGTTTATAATGCGATGTTTTGGGTTGAACTTCCAAAGACAAGGTTTTGTAAAGCACCGACAAATTGGTCAGAGTGGTTTTCAGGTTTAATAATTGGTTGGAGTTTAATTTAGATGACAGGAACGGTTCAAAACAATTTAATTACAGTGAGGCAAGGCGACAGCTTTGCAATCAACTTTGACTTAAAAGACAAGTGCAAGCCGGTTGATTTAACCGGTGCAATGATGTTGATGCAGGTTAGAGACAACAGCGACAACTTGATGTTTTCAATTTCGGGAACACCGGTTGATGCAAAAGACGGCAAAATGGCAATTTTACTGACACCGGTTCAAACAGGCATACCTGTTGGTGACTATAACACAGATATTCAGGTAACGCTTGCAGACGGATCGGTGAACACAATCTTTCCGGCAAACGTTAATCAAATCGGTGTTTTTAGGGTAACTGAACAAGTCACAAGATAAGGGGTTTGATATGAAAACATGCGAAGATTGCGCACAAATCAATGTCGAGGTTAAATCCCAAGCGCCTATTGTTACAAATATTGAAGAAAAAAGAAAAATCGACGTTGTTATCGGTGATGCGGCCAAAATGGATTGCCAAAGGGCAATTACATACATCAACTCTGGAAAAGCAGAGATTGAGGAGGCGGTTGCCGAAGGAATTGAAGATTTTAATAGGCGTGCTGATGAAGTTATTACGCTTGCTCGTGATTGGGCAACAAAAACAGACGGTTTGGTTGATGGAACTGATTATTCTTCAAAATACTGGGCTTTTCAATCGGCATCTTCAGCTCAAAGCGCAAACGAGACAAAAGAAGATATTGAAAATTTCATCAATGAGAATTTTCGTGGCGCTTTTCCGTTGAGTTTCAGCGGAACGGCAACTTCGGGGCAAAGCACAATCACTCTTAATTTGCCAAGCGGCTTTTCTTTAACATCTTCAGAGCAAATATTGCTGCTTGATGTTGAAAATACTGTTATCTTACCGAGCACATATTATGTTTCAAATGGGGAAATTAAGCTGCTTAATCCATTAAGCGAAGGCGACAGGTGGAATGTCAAAATTTTGGTGGCAAGTGATGACGGCCTTGTTCATACAACCGGAAACGAAACAATTTCAGGTGTTAAAACTTTCACAGAAAGTGTTGTGTTTGACGCAACAGACGGTGTTAAGTTTGGCGCAAACGGCCAGACAATCAAAGCGATTTCAGATTCTGTCGGAACAGGCAACAGCGCAACAATTGCATCCACAAAGGCAGTTTATGACTATGCGCAGCCAAAAATCACAAGTTCAAACAAATTGAGTTATAGCTTGCTTTCAGACACACCGACGATTCCAACGGTTAATAACGCCACCATTACATTAACACAAGGCGGAGCGACAAAAGGCTCTTTTAGCCTAAATCAAAGCGCAAATGCCACGATTGATTTTGAAGAAGGCGGTTCTTCACGAAACATCGGAGAAATCGTTGTTTCCGCTGTTCCGGTTTCTGATGCGGGTCTTCACTTGCTTGACGGTGCTTTAATTCAAGGTGGGGGTATTTACAGCGATTTTGTTGACTATATGGCAGGATTGGTTAGTGGTTATCCTGACTTATTTGAAACAGAGGAAAACTGGCAAACGGCTGTGACGACTTATGGTGTGTGTGGCAAATTTGTTTATGACAGTGTGAACAATACAATCAGGCTTCCGAAGATAACCGGAATTATTGAAGGAACCACAGACGTTACGGCTTTAGGCGATTTGGTTGAGGCCGGAGCACCGAACATTGTTGGAAGTATTGGTATTTCTGCCTCTACATATGGTGGTGGTTCTGTTTTAAATGGCGGAACAGACTCTTTATATGTTGGAACAGAAACAAAATCAGCCAATAAATTAGGAAGTGGTCAATCAACAGTGTCGTATATGGTTAATTTAGACGCTTCACGCTCAAACTCTGTATATGGAAACTCAACAACAGTTCAACCGCAAACAATTAAAGCTCTCTACTATATCGTTGTCGCAACATCTGTTAAGACACAGATTGAAGTTGACATTGACGAAGTGGCAACAGATTTAAACGCCTTATCAACGGCGTTGGGCAATAAGATTCAAGAAGTTTCTGTGGCTCCAGTTAATCCTGTAAATGGTGTTTTGTATGTGATTCCGGAGGATTAGATGAGCGCATATTTTAACGGAAAAAAAGACAAAGAACTACATTTCAACGGAAAGAAAATAGAAGAAGCATACTTTAACGGCGAAAAGGTGTTTAGCAGCGGGCCGTTGTATTATTGTTACCAACTGTATAGTGGCGGTTCAGGAACTAATTTTTATAGTTACTCAAGGTATATTATAGATACAACAGGTCAACACACGTTGTATGGCAAAGGTAGTGCTGGATTAGCTACAAACGCTTCAGAGCTTGTAAATGTATCTTTAAATACTATTACAGAGCTAAAACAAGACGGGTTCGTTGCGACCACAGATAATTATTATTTTCTCACTTATTACAGATACCCACAAGGTGATTTAACTTAAAGGAAAATACAATGAATTACGGGGAAATTATCAAATATGTTGATGGAACAAGAGATTTGAACTTTGAAGAAGCTCGAAGATGGTGCAAAACTCATAATGTTTCGTTTGATGAACTTGTTGACAGGCGGAATTTACCGAATCGTTATTTTCGAATAGGTTATCCGCCTGAACCACACATTCCAACTAAAGAAGAACAATGCCAAAAGAGAGCGGCCGCCTATCAAATAGAGGTTGACCCAATTACTGCACACATTCAACGTTTGCGCGATGTAGCACCTTTGCCCGAAGAAGAAATTGAAAAACTTATCGCCGAGCGTGAAGAAAAAGTTGCAGACATTAAAAATCGTTATCCATATCCGGAGGAAACAATATGACAGATACGAGCAAGATACCTCTTTCACGGCTTGCCGAAGAGGTTTATACAAAGCAACAAGCGGATGCAAAATTTATCAGCGATAAAACATTTATCTTCGAACAGGGTGTTGCGAGCATCAGCTGGACAATTGAGCACAACTTGAACAAAAAACCATCGGTTACGGTGGTGGACACGGCGGACAATGTGATTTGGCCTGCCGTGCAATATATCGACACAAACACTTGCGTGGCAACATTTAACGCCGCAACAAGAGGAAAGGCTTATTTGAATTAACAAAAAAAACAATGGTTTGAACTGAAAGGAACAAAAACAATGGCACAAAACAATTTTTTAACAGATCTCAACTTAAACAAAAACGAACTGCAAAACGCGGTGGTGCAAAACCTCTCGGTTGCGCCTTCTAATCCGATTGCAGGTCAAACATATTTTAATACAGCGGACAACCTGATGTATGTTTACAACGGCTCGGCTTGGGTTAATGCTTTGGCGCAGGGCACGACATACACATTTTCAACGCCTTTGTCCGAAACGGGCGGAACGGTGAGTGTCGGAACGGCCTCATCATCGGCCGCCGGTGTGATTGAAATTGCAACCGACACGGAAGCAACAACCGGCACAAGCGAAACGCTTGCCGTCAACCCCAAACAGCTTGCAACAAAAGTAACGGCAAACGCAGCCATCACGGGCGGAACAAAAACAAAAATCACCTATGACGCAAAAGGTTTGGTCACATCGGGTGCAGATTTGTCGGCCTCTGACATTCCGGACATCAGCGCAACCTATGTTGCAACTTCCCTTTTGGGGGCAAACAGCGGTGTCGCTACGCTTGATTCTTCGGGTAAAGTGCCGTCTGCACAACTTCCGAGTTTTGTTGACGATGTTGTGGACAGCTATATTGTCAGTGGTGCAACGGCTCTGTCAGCGGGCTGGCTTTCTGCCACAGACGGCGGTTCGGCTTTAACGCCTGAAACAGGCAAGATTTATGTTGTGTTATCAACGGGTGAATACTTAAACAAAACCTATCGCTGGAGCGGCTCAACGTATGTTGAAATTTCAGCCTCACCCGCACAAGCAACCGAAAGCACAGCCGGTATTGCGGCCATTGCAACCGATGCCGAAGTAACGGCCGGCACAAACGACACAAAGTTCATCACGCCGAAAAAACTTGCGACATACACAACAAGTGCGGCGCACGTAACAACAGCGACCAATCCGGCGCTCACGGCTACAGGCGGCGTTTGCACGTGGACAATCTCTTCAACGCCGACAAATGCGATTGTGCAGATTTATGAGGTTTCATCGGGCAATATGGTTTTTGCGGAGCAAACACTCGGCAGCGGCTCGGTAACAATTAAAATGAACAGCGCGTGCAACATCTCGGCCGGAACATATAAGGCTGTGATTATCGGTTAAGAGGTGCAAAATGGCAAGCACATTCTTAAATCTTGATACCGACACGACACTTGGCGGAAACAGCGCTTCAAACAGCGTTGTTTCTTCCCAAGCGGCGGTTAAGGCATACGCGGACACAAAGCAAACCTCAAACCTTGTAACATCGCTTTCAAGCGCAAGCACCGATGCGCAATATCCGAGTGCGAAGTGTGTTTATGATTTGCTCGGCGATGTGGAAAGCGCAATCAACACAATAAGAGGCGTATCATGACAATAGCAAGCGCATTAACGGCGTTAAATACCGACATACAAAACGCAAGAACAGCCATTACAAACAAAGGCGGAACGGTAACAAGTGGCGGCGGCTCAAGCCAACTTGCAACGGATATTGCAACAATACCGAGTGGCAGTGGATATTCTGAATTTCCTTCTTATCAAGTAACAAGTGGTGTTGCAAGTCGTAGGAGTGGTGCTTTAACAGGAAACGAGTTTAGCGATATAACAAGTGTCGGTAACTGGTCACTTTGGTATGCTTTTTACAGCCATTCTGAATTGATAGGAAATTTATCTTTTCCATCTTTAACAACTGTTGGTGTGAGAGGTCTCGAATACGCTTTTTATGAGTGCACGGGGCTAACAAGTATAAACCTATCAAAATTAACAACCGTTGGAGCTTACGGACTTTCTCAAACTTTAAGAGGGTGTTCAGAATTAATAGGAAATTTGAATTTATCAAAATTAACAACTGTCGAAGAATATGGATTACAATATGCTTTTTATAACTGTCAAAAGTTAACTACAGTAGATTTATCAGCATTAACAACCGTTGGAAACCATGGTCTTTACTATGCTTTTTCATATTGTGGTTTCACGAGCGTTTCTTTTACAGCATTAACAACCGTTGGTTCATATGGACTTAGTAGTGTTTTTTATACTGGGGTTTATAATCCTGCATTAACAAATGTGTCTTTTCCAACATTAACAGCAATTGACAGTTATGGGCTACAATCAGCTTTTTATGGAAACAAGAATTTAACAGACGTATATTTTAATGCTTTAACAACATCAAGCTTTGGTTCTAAGACAAACCAATTTGTACAAATGATGAATTCAACGTATGGAACAAAAACCCATACGCTACACTTTCCGAGCAATCTGCAATCGACCATATCCGGTTTAAGCGGTTATCCAAACTTTGGCGGAGCGAGCGGATATGTCGTTCTTGCCTTTGATTTGCCGGCAACTTCATAAGGAGTAAAAAAATATGTTTATTACACAATGTTACAAATACGAATATAACGGCATCATCTATGTTGGCGGTAATGTGCCCAAAGGTGCGACCATTTTAGAGACGATGGACATCTTAAACGCCGAAGAAGGCTTTGAGCTGGTGCGCATTTCAGACGGAGAAAATGTCGGCACTTCCGTTTGGCTTAAAGACGGTGATGTGATGGATAATTACGAAGAGGTAGAGGTAGAAGATGAACAAGATTGAGTTAGCGGATTCAGAAAGACAACCCTGTGAAATTTGGACACGGTGTATGGGCTATCATAGACCTATTTCAGAGTTCAACAGAGGTAAAAAGAGCGAATATTATGAACGGCTTTGCTTTGATGAAAAAAAGGCTGTTGAGAGAATGAGCGAATCGCAAGATGCGGCGTGAAAGTTTTGTGCAAAAATTGTGCAACTTTATAGGAAAATACCCCCATTTTTTTGCACAATTTGCACAAATTCAACACTTTTATTATTTGCTTTGGATATGTAAAAACCCTAGATTTCTCTAGGGTTGGAAACTGGTGCCGGTTAGGAGATTCGAACGCCCGACCCACGCATTACGAATGCGTTGCTCTACCAGCTGAGCTAAACCGGCATTGCCCCTTAAAATAACTGAAAATTTTTTTAATGCAAGCATTATTTTAAAAAATTTTCAAACAAACGTGCAAAATGTGTTTTATTACTCTGTTTTGTCTGCCTGATGAATGACAATTTGCTGGAACGGAATTTCAATGCCTTCTTCATTAAAACGCTTGTTGATTGCAAAACGAAGCTCGCTCGGAATGCTCCACCCTTCCCAGATGTTGTCGGAATAGCAGCGCAGGTCAAAATCAAGCGAACTTGCACCGAAATTTTGGAAAACAACATAGGGTGCCGGTCTTTTCAAAACTTTCGGATTTTTCAGGGCGCACTCAATTAAAATATCACGCACTTTTTCAACATCCGAACCGTAGGCAACACCAACCGAAACATTAACCCTCGTCCAGTTGTTGTCGTGTGTCATGTTAATGACCGACGAAGAAAGAAGCGTTGCATTCGGCACAATCACGCTTGTTTTTTTGAACGTTTCAAGCTCGGTTGAACGAATGTTGATTTGCTTGATTTTGCCTTCTTCACCGGCAATGTTTACCCAATCGCCAACCTTAAAGGGGCGCTCAAACAAGATGATGATGCCTGAAACAAAGTTGTTAATCACATTTTGCAAACCAAAACCGATTCCAACAGACAATGCACCGGCGATGACCGTTAGGTTTGTTAAATTGCCGCCCATAACCATAATTGCAAGCAACACGGCAAGGACCATACCGATAAAGTTTATAAACGAATCGAGCGAATGTCTGATGCCCTCATCAATTTCCAAATGCGTGAAAGCGTTTTGCATTAAATGGCGCCGAAAGATTTTGACAAGCGATGAGCAAACCATAAATGTTAATACGCCAAAGATGATGGCCACGAGCGAAATTCGGATTCCCCCAACATCAAACCCGAAAAGAATCTTTTTGGCGATATGTTTCAAGAAGTCGCTCGAAAAGCCCCAAAGATTAAGCAAAACAAAGACAAACAGCAGTGCCAAAATCGGGCTGATGAAAAAGCTTAAAACAAAATTGATTCTGATGACAAGCGAGCGACGTGCTCGAAAGCTTCTGCCCCAAAGGCCGACAAGAAAAATGCGCCGGATAAGCTCGCACAAAAAACGCCGCACAACCAAAAACAGCCCGAACAAAAACGCACTGAAAATATAACGATTTAAGATGTATGCCGACATATTTGGATATCCGAAAAGCGCAACACCGAATGTTCCAAGCGCAATAATGGCCGTTAAAATGTTGATTCGAAAAGCAATGGCGCGTTTTTCATCGGTTTCATTTTCAGATGAAAGCATGGTGGCCGTGATTAACATAATCGAGATGGCTTTGGCCATTGAGCAAAAACAAACCAACAAATTGATAAGAAGCGGGTCATATATGGCGTGTATTGCAATTTTTTCCAAAACGCTCGGAACCGCAATCAAAATCATACTCAAAAAGACGGCTCTGACGAGTTTAACCGCCTTGTTGTTTGAAACGTTAATCGGACGCCACTTTTCGTAATGAGGAGCAAGAAGCGCCAGAACAATTGCACGCACCACAATTAAATACAAAACCCAAATTAAAGTTTCACGACACACAAGCCCGAAAAGACCGACCGTAAATATTTTTGAACCGATAAACCAACCCAAAAATCCGCTGACAATCAGCGCGGGCACCAATCCGTATGCAACACCGTTTGCAAGCGATGCTCTCAATTTTTGAACAATGTTGGGCGTTTCAACCGATGTTTGATATCCCCAATGTTTTAAGATGAGTCTTCTTAAAAACAGACCAATCCACAAAGCGGCGATTAAGATAAACACAATCGGTATAAAATATGTTAAGACGTAAGCTTTTGAACTTTCGTCCAAGCGTTGATACCAATGAACGGGTGATTTTGCGATGTCCCACAAAAACGAACCCAAAAGTTTGAAGCTGTCAAAAAAAGTTTGAGGTAAAAACAAAACAGCCTGCTTGTCAACCAAATTTCCCAGAACTTTTTGGCTTTTATAATTTAAGGTGAGCAAATTCAAATCTTCGATTTTGACCTGCAAAATATCTGTTTCGGCAATTCGGCTTTTCAAAAGGGCCAGCTCATCTTTAAGCTCTCTGCGTTTGTTTGAAAGTTCTTTAAGCTCTTTTTCGCCATCAACCAAATCGCCCATTGCATCAAGCTGTTTTTGAACAACCTTTGCCTCGCGCTCGTTAAAACGTTTTGTTTCATATAGCTCGTTTGACAAATTATAAAGCTCGGCCGTATGTTGATCGATTTGTTCAAGCGAAAGTGTGTCGGCCTTAAGGTTTTGCTCGATGACGGTAAGGTGTTCGGATATTTTCTTAAACTCAACTTTTCGGGACAGATCGGCAGCCTCAAGCGGAGCAGTTAAGCACAAAAACAAAAATAAGACGATTTTAAGAACACGGGGCATAACAAACTCCTTTATTTAAGCATTAATTTCATCACATCATACGCATTTTTGGCGCTTGACGCACGCAAATTGTCGGCCACACACCAAAAGCTGAAACCGTTTTGCGTTGAAACATCTTGCCGCAGGCGGCTGACGTATATGTCTGTTTCTGACTGAACATCATTTAAACTGACATATCCGCCGTCAAGAGGTTTGTCAAAAACAACAACGCCCTCTGTTTGGCCGATGGCCGTGCGCACATCATTAACATCAACATCTTTTGATGTTTCAACATTCACAAACAAACCCGCGCCGATAAAAACCGGAACATAGGCAAGATTGGCGTGCACTTTGACATTTGAGCCCAAAACTTTTTTAACCTCGGCATTAATCTGCCATTCGGTCGATGTTTCTTCGCCGATAAATTCACCGACTTGAGGCAAAACGTTAAACGCAATTTGCTTTTTGAAAATTTCTTCATTATCCGAAAACGGCGTGTTCATATAAATTTTCCGTGTTTGTGCAAAAAGCTCGTCCATCGCTTCGCGGCTGTGAAACGATGCGGAAAGATATGCACTTAAAACAATTCTTTCAATGCCGTATTTTTCGCTGACTTTTGCAAGCGGTTTCAAAAGTTGGGTTACAATCGGGTTTGGTATGGCCGCAATGTTTGTTTGTTTGTTTTCAAGGAGGCTGTCATTTAGTCCGGCAACAATCATCGGCACATCCGTTTCACAATCTGTTGCACCCGAGCAATCAACAATTTTCGTTTTGGTGCGGTGCGCTTTCATCAAGTATTTTTTTGCCATTTCAAGCGTGCATGCAAACAAAGAAACGTCGGCTTTTGAAAAATCAAACTCATCTAAATTTAACACATCAAGCTCGTCGTCTTCGCCATACGAAACCATTGTTCCCATCGGCGATTTTGGCTCAAGCGCAATAATCTCTGAGGCCTCAAAACCGCCCTCGCTTAAAAAAGACAAAATCTCACGGCCTAAATTTGAACTTGCACCGACAACAGCAATCTTAACCATATTTTCCTCATTTTGTTGTTTCGTTTTTTTTGCTTTTAGCACAATTTTATTGATAAATTGATAACAAGAACGTAAAAAAACAATCATCTTATCAAATTTTTTTAAAACCGCCGCAACACGGCACTGCCGACAGCTGGTCTTTCACCGATGATGATTTGCTCTTGAAGCTTTCTTGCCACAAAGGCCGCCTGCTCGCTGTTTTGAGCGTGGACATAAACAATCGGCGTTTTGGTGTCAACCTTATCACCAAGCTGGCAAAAACAAGAAAAACCCGTGGCATGGTCAATTGTGTGCAGCGGGTGAGTTCTTGAGCCTTTAAGTTCAACAAGCAAAAGTCCTATATCGCGTGTGTTCATCGCAGACACATACCCTTCTTTATTTGCAAAAACGGGTTGTTTGACCGGCGAAGACGACATATAATTTTTCGGATGTTCAACAAAATCTGCCGGACCGCCCAAAAGCGCCACCATTTTTGAAAATCTTTCCAATGCCGCGCCTGATTTCAAGACTTTTTCAACTTTGCTTAAAGCTTCTTTGGAATTGGCGGCAACTTTTGAACAAAGCAACGCTTCGACGCAAAGCGCTTTCGTAACCTCGTCAAAACGACTGTCGATATCTTGACCTTTAAGATATTCCACGGCTTCAAAAACTTCCAAGGCATTGCCGACGGTTTTGCCCAAAACGGAATTCATATCCGTTAAAAGAGCGCTTGTTTTTGTGCCGATGGTGTTTGCAATGCGCACGATTGAGTCAGCCAAATTCGCAGCGTCCGCTTCGTTTTCCATAAATGCGCCGTTGCCGCATTTAACATCCATAACCAGACAATCAAGCCCGGCAGCCAATTTTTTTGATAAAATCGAGGCGGTAATGAGCGGAATTGACTCAACCGTTGCGCACACGTCGCGAACGGCATAAATTCGTTTATCGGCAGGTGCAAGATGCTGTGTCTGCCCGATGATGGCACAACCGGCTTCCTGAACAGTTTTTTTAAACAATTCGTTTGAAGGCGTCGTTTGATAGCCTTCAACAGAATCAAGTTTATCAAGTGTTCCGCCCGTATGCCCCAAACCGCGCCCCGAAATCATCGGCACATACAAGCCGCATGCGGCCAAAATCGGCCCTAAAACAAGACTGACTTTATCGCCGACACCACCGGTTGAATGCTTATCAACAACGGGGGCATCAAAATTCCACTTCAAAACATCGCCGCTATCACGCATTGAAAGCGTTAAATCAACCGTTTCCTTGCCGCTTAAACCGTTTAAGAACATTGCCAT
Source organism: Alphaproteobacteria bacterium (assembly GCA_017445475.1). Lineage (GTDB taxonomy): Bacteria > Pseudomonadota > Alphaproteobacteria > RF32 > CAG-239 > UBA1254. The sequence continues at coordinate 18,358 of JAFSUB010000024.1, read as the reverse complement.
TGTCATCGCCGCAATTTGTGCGTCCGAAATGTCTTCCGAAGTTATGCCCTCAACAAAAGAATCTATTTCTTCTTTACTCAAAATCTGTTTGTTTCTTTTGCGGCGAATAATTTCTTGAGGAATCATATTATTTCTCCAAATATTTTAAGATAAGGCCCTGCAAATCGACAGCGCCTTGCTTGGCTTCAAACAATGTTTCTTCATGGGAAAGCCCTGTTTTTTGAATGTCGGCGCTTTGATTTGTAATCACCGAAAGCGCAACAACTTTTAAGCCGAAATAAACGGCGGATATAACCTCGGGAACGGTTGACATACCCACCGCGTCGGCACCGAGTGTTCTAAAGGCTTTTATTTCCGCCTTTGTTTCAAAATTCGGCCCCACCACAAAAAAATATGTTCCCTCAAAAAGCATGATGTTATTTTCTTTGGCCGTTTGGCGCATTTTTTGTTGCAGAGCTTTATCATAAGCCTGACTCATATCGGGAAATCTCGGGCCCTCTTTGTCGTTGTTGACACCGATCAACGGATTTTGCCCCGAAAAATTGATGTGATCGGTAATCATCATAATTGCACCCGCGGCCATATCTTTTCTGAGGGAACCGGCCGCATTGGTTGCAATCACTTCCTTAATGCCGTATTTTTGGTAAGCCGACATCATATCTTTCACAAACGTTGCCGGATGTCCTTCATAAAGATGGTAGCGCCCGCTCATACAAAGCACCTTTTTTTTGCCCAAAGTTCCCGCAATCAGTTCCGCGCGATGGCCGACAATATTGATTTTCGGAAAACCGATTTGATTGTATGGCACAATGATTTTATTTTCAACTTTTTGTGCAATCGAGCCCAAACCCGAACCGAGAATAATCAAAATTTCGGGCTGAAAATCACCGAAGGCTTTTTTTAAATTTTCAACGTATGTTTCAATCATCTTTTTTGAGAACTCCCTGTTTGAAAGCAACCGGAAAAAGCGCACCCAGAGGATATGATTTTTGCACACCGTCTAAATTTGCAAGATGAACGACGGTTTTGTCATCGGAAAATTCCGAAATTCGCTGCAGGCAAGCCCCGCAAGGCGCAATTAAAGTTTTGCTTTCTGCAACAATGACAATCTCCTTAATGGTTTTTCCGCCGCCCGAAATCATAGCGGCAATGGCGCTTTGTTCAGCGCAAGTTCCGCACGGAAAAGAAACGTTTTCGACATTTGCACCGACATATATTTGATTATCCGTTGTCAAAAGCGCTGCCCCGACCTTAAAGTTTGAATAAGGCGCATACGCCATATTCCTTGCCTTAAGCGCTATTTCGAAAAGCTCCGTGATGAAAACCATTTTTCTTAAAACCTTCTTTAAAAAATTAATTGATTATAAAGATAATATACATTATCCTCATCAATGGTAAATATTTTATTGCGTTTCATTCAAAGGAGAAAAAAATCCGTGTTTAAAAAAATATTCATCGCCTTGTCGGTTCTGATTATCTTGGCTTTTGGCGGGCTGTCTTACTATGTCTCGACAATTGATTGGAACTTGCACAAAAATAAAATCGCGGCACAAATTGAAGACATTACGGGCAAAAAAATCGTTATCCGCGGAAAAATAGATTTGAAAATATTGCCCTCTCCTTATTTGAGCGCTAAAGACATCAAAATTTACAACGCTGATGACATCAAAAAAGAACAACCTTTGGCGCAAATCAAAGAAATGGTTACGCATTTGAGCCTGTGGCCGCTAATTAAGAAAAGTTTGGTTATCAACAAAATGAACCTGTATGACGCTGAAATTGTGGTGGAATTTTTAAACAACGGCAAAACAAATTGGCACTCGGAAAGCGCAGAGAATCAAGATCTTAATATTTCAGGCGTTGATATTGCCTTTGATTCGATTGCGCTTCAAAACGCAACACTTCGGATAGTCAACAAAACACTTGACACCGATTTAACGTTTGTCAAGCTCAACGCCGACATCACGGGACAGAGTTTGGTCGGTCCGTTTCGCATTGACGGCAATTTTGTAAAAGACAACACTCCCGCGGGATTTGCCTTAAATATCGGCACAATGCTTGAAAGCTTTTCAACGTCGCTCAATCTTGTTTTGACACACCCGAGCTCGGAAAGCTATGCGCGCTTTGACGGCTCTATTTTATCGAACAACAGCGAAATTCAGGGAAACTTTACAATCGAATCTCAAAAACCCTCCACTTTTTTAAACACCATTTCGGGCCGCGAGTTGTTGCCGGAAAAATATAACTATCCGCTGGCTTCATCAATTGAGCTTTTGATTAACCCGCAGCAAATAGACCTTTCAAGTGTTATTGTTAAATACGGCGACCTGACAGCCGGCGCCGGAAAGGTTTTAATTCCGCTAAAATCAATAACCGGAGATGTGAAAAAAGTGGAAGTTTCTTTTGAAATGACCGATATTGACCTGACACCTTTCAATCTCATCTTAAAAGAATATCTCAAAAAATATGACACGGCTGGCACACCTTTTTCATTTCCATTCAAACGAAACTTTATCGCAGATTTAACCGCTATGCGCGCCTATTGCAATGATGAGCCCATTCGCAACTTCAAATTAAGCGCTGATTTTATTGACGATGTGCTCAAAATCAACGACCTGTCCGGTTTGCTTCCCGGCGACACGGATTTATCGGTTTCGGGCACTGTTTTTGAAAATGAAAAAACATTGTCGTATGATTTGAAAACGCAGGCAGTCAGCCAAGATTTTGCAAAACTGCTCACTTGGCTTGGCCTTAAACCCAAAATTTATGCGCAGGCAACTTACCGCAACGCACGCACAGCTTTTGACTTGTCTGGAAATCTCAACCAAATTAAGCTGATGCCTTTTTCTTTTCAGCTTGATAAAAGTTCTTTAACGGGGGCCTTGGGTTTTAAGCGCGATCGCAGAAACACTTTGTTTTTATCGCTTGAAAGTGAAAACATCAATTTTGACAACTATCTGCCCCAGCCGGACAGTGCGCAACAAAAACTTTCTTTGGCCGACAAGAGCAAACTTGTTTTAAGCGGCTTCAAGTTTTTAAACAATCTTGATGTGCGGGCAGAATTGTTTGTCGGTTTGGGCATATACAACAAACTTGCTTTTGAAAATGCCGCGTTGGCTTTTGATGCAAGAGACGGCGTTGTCAATGTTGAAAAGCTTGACATCAAAAAGCTGGCCTCAACCTCTTTTTCTTTGCAAGGCATTGTTTCAAATTTGATGGCAAATCCCTCGTTTGAAAATTTAAGATATGTTGTGAAGACAAGCGATTTTCAAGCCTTAAAAGACAAATTCGGTCTTTCTTTGCCCGCTTGGCCGCTGTTTTCGCAAACCAGAAATTTTGAGCTTAAAGGCGTTGCCTCCGGAACCTTTGATAATGCCAACGTGAAAACTTTCGCAAAACTGGAAAAAACCAATTTGGGCTATGCGGGGCGCGTTTATGTCAAAGATGCGCAAACCCACTATCGCGGCAATTTGGAAATTAAGACGCCAGATTTTGCGGAATTTGCAGGCAAAATTGATTTGCCTTACAAGCCGCAAAACCTTTCTGCCAGCTTGCTCAGCTTTAAGGCAGATGTTGAAGGCACATTTGGCAACTGGGAGGCAAAAAATGCAGATATGTTTATCGGCTCAAACAAATTTTCCGGCGATTTTTCATATGTGAAGACAGGGCAAAAACCTCTTCTTAAGGCAAATGCCAACGTTAATGTTTTTGAGTTTGACCGCTTTATCTACGCCCCGCAAAAAACTGCGGTTTTGCCCAAAACAAAAACTGCTTTTTTAAGTCAGCCCGTTTGGGACAATGCTAAAATTGATTATGATGTTTTTCAAGATTTTAATCTTCAGGGCAACTTTAAAGCCAAAACATTGAGCTATAAAAGTGCTTATATCAATGATGCTGAGTTTGAACTTGATGTTCAGGACGGGGTTGTTTTTCTTAAAAATCTGACGGCGAAAAAAGATTCGTGCAATATTGCTGCCGAGCTTACGCTCAACACAAACGAAAGCGCCAAAACAAGCGGCGTTTTAAGCCTTAAAAATTGTCCGACCGGCAACATCGGCGGCAGTGTTTATGCTTTTGATTCGCCCAATATGTCTTTGGAGGCACAATATCAGGCAAATGCCCTTTCGCAATCTGACTTTATGAAAACCCTTGAGGCTAAACTTTTATTTGACTTGTCAGACGTTAAAGTTAAGGGAATTGATTTGCCCGCAATTGAAAATGATTTGGCAATCAGAGAACGTTCCGAAAATCTGGAAAATATCGTCAGGCAAAATCTGATTCACGGTGAAACGGCGTTTTCATCTGTCGGGGCGCAAATGGACATTGACAACGGGCAATACAAAATCTCGGATGCTTTTATGCGTTCAAACGCATATTCCGTTGACTTTCAAGGCAGCGGTTCGCTTTTATCATGGCAAACGGATACGGAATTTGATATGACCTTTGAATATCTCAAAGATAACGTTTTGCCCATTTTCTTTGGCCTAAAAGGATCGCTTGAAAACCCCGATTTAACAATTGATGTTTCCGAGCTTAAAAACCGATATGATGTCCGCTTTGCCGAGCTTGAAAGAAGAGCGGCCGAAGAAAAAAATGCCAGAATTCAAGCCTTAAACGAGCGTATGGATGTTGTCCAAGACCGCGTTTACAAACAAATCAATCTGATAAACACCGAAATCAAGCCACGCTTGAAAAGGTATAAGTCTTTTAACAACGAAACCATAGCAAACACGGTTTATGACAGTGTCGGTTTTCAAAGCGATGATATGCTCAAAACCCTAAAAGAAATGGCACAAATAAGCGAAACGGATTTTAACCAGAAAGACATTGACAAGATTAGCGTTCAAATCAATATTTTAGAGCCGAGTATTGAGGCTTTGATTGCACGTTTGGACGAGAATTATCTGCTTGATATGAAGCTGCACGCAAGCCGCTCATTTCAAAGCATTTCCGAGATTCATGAAGATTCTTTGGAAAAGTCGGAAAACTATCAAAATGCCTTAATATCATATGCGAAGCGCTTGTCCCAACTTGGCTCGCTTGTGGTTTTGGATCAGCTTGACATTGTCAAAACCAAGCAAGCAAACATTGAAAGCTCTATTTCAAAAATTGCCGATTTGTATATCTTTTCGCACAAAACAAGAAACGAACTTGAAAAAGAGAGCGGAATTGCCGTTGTCAACAAGCATTATCAGGATATGGAAAAAACCCTTGAAGAAGCAAAAGAAGAGTTTGAAAAACTCGATAAAACTTTGGAAGAACTCTTCTTATACATTCAAGATTTGGTGTATTTTGAACAAACGGGACAGCGCAAAACGCGTTCGCCTTCGCCTAAAACACAACAAGAGGAAGATTTGTTTGGCGAAGATGATGTGCCCGCACCTCTTGCGGAAGATGTTATAACTACACAACAAGCACAAACGCTTGAAATTGAGCCACAGCCTCAAGAACAAGCACCGCAAACAGGTGTTGAAGAGAAAAAGCCGCTTCTTGTTGAAAACACAGACGATTATGCCACAAAAGTTTCTTCCGGCGGGACGGTGTCAAAGAAAGCAACAGCTTCTGAAAATGAGAAGAGCTCAAAACCGGCCGCACAAAAGAGTCTTCTGCGTCCGATTGAGGGCAATCTTACCCCTGCCGGAAGCGTTAAGAGAAAATAAAAACTTACAATTTTGCTTTACAAAGAAGCACTTTTGAAATATAATTGCGTTCAGTTTTAGAGTGGGTGCGATTTTTAAAAATGCTGCTGGTTTTACTCATAAATATTTTAATTGTCGGCGCGGGCTATGGGCTGGTGGCGATGGGTTTTGCGCTGATGAGCTCGGTTTCGCCGTTTTTTAATATGACGCTTGGCTCAATTATTGCGTTTGGCGCCTATGGTGTTTATGGCCTAACGAATATATGTTCGCTTTCGCCGATTGCGGCCATCCCGACGGCTGTTTTGTTTTGTGCCGTTATGGCGGTTCTTTTAGAAAAATTTATATACACGCCGCTTCAAAGCAAGGGGGCATCACCGATGGTGCTTTTGGTTGCATCACTGGGGATTTATACAATTTTTGAGGCTTTAATTCATCTTTGTTTCGGTCCGCAATACCAAATTTTGGGCGGAACATTGGGGCAAAATATAAATCTTGGCATTTTTTCTATGCCGAAAGTTCAGTTCATCACGATTGTTGCAGATTTTGCCGTTTTCGGGCTTGTTAATTTTTTGCTTTATCACACCTTTTTCGGGAAAACGGTGCGTGCCGTTAATGCAAACGCCAAGCTTGCCGACATCATCGGTTTGAATAATAACAAAATCATTTTAATTGTTTCTGCTTTGTCGGGCTTAATTTTGGGGCTGTCGGGTGTTTTAACGGGCTTTGACACTGGGCTTGAGCCGACAATGGGGTTTAATTTGCTTTTTAAGGGCATTATTGCCGCCATTATCGGCGGTTCGGGTTCAATGCTCGGTCCGTTTTTGGGCGCGTTCTTTTTGGCAGCGGCCGAAAACATCGGCGTTATGCTTTGGGCTTCTGAATGGCGCGACCTAGTGGCGTTTATTATTTTTATCTTATTTTTAATGTTTCGCCCACAAGGCATTTTTGTTAAAAAAGAAAAATAGTTATGAACTAAATGTCATCCTGAACTTGTTTCAGGTTCAACGAATTGAAAGGAAATAAAATGAAAAAATTAATTTTAAGTCTGTGCATGGTTTTAGCGCTTACGGCCTGTGATAACAAAAAGGAAGAGACGCAAGAAAAACCCGTCGTTAAAATCGGGGTAATACTTCCCTTAACAGGCTCAAATGCATTTATGGGTGAACAAATGCGTCAAGGATATGAGTTTGTGCAAGAATATCAACACCCTGATATAAGCTACGAATTAATTTATTTTGATGACCAACAATCAGCGTCAAAAGCTGTTGCGGGCGTTAAAAAGTTGATTGAAATTGATAAAGTTAATGCCTTGCTGACCGGAACATCACAAACGGCAAGTGTGGTTGCAGATGCCGTAAAGCAAGCTAAAATTATTCATTTAGGTATTTCAAGCGATATTCGTTTCACTCAAAAAGATTATAATTATACCATGGCACCCAAAATGAAAGATGAGGCCACCGTGTTGTTAGGATATATGAATGAACACGGATATGACAGCATTGCCATGATATCGGCCAACGAAATGTATGCCAACTTGGTTGAAGAAAATATAAGTCAACTAGTCGGCGAATATGGTATGAGGCTCACTTTTAATGAGAAATTTACGCCCAGAGCAAGTAATGATTATCGCTTGTTGTTGCGTATGGCTGCTCAAACGGCACCTGATATTTTTTTCATTCAAACCTTCCCACCGGAAATTGATATTTTAACGAGACAACTACTTGAAATTGTTCCTGATGCAAAAATAACGACATCATATGCCTTTTTTATATCTTCCAATCCCGAATTATATAAGGGGCGATTTGCTTTAAATATTGGAAGTAAAGATGAAGTTTTCAAAAAGGCTTTTCGCCAAAAATATGGCAAGGGGTTAGAACAAATGTCTGCTGCAGCTTATGCGCAATTATCGCTGATGCTTGATGTTTTGCGTTACCCGAATGATGATTTTGAAAAAGCAGTAAATGAAAATAAAAGCATTTTTGGTAAGTTAACATTGGAAAATCATTCGGTAAGATATTTGCCGATTGTAGAAATATTGGAGTAAAAAATGAAAAAGCTGATTTTAATTTTAAGTTGTGTGTTAGCCCTCGGTGCTTGTAAAGATGAAAAAGCACCTAAAGCAAGCGCAAAGCCTGTTGTTAAAATCGGGGTCATATACCCGATGAGTGGAGATGCTTCATTTTTGGGAGAGGCCGCCAAAAATGCCGTGAACATCTTTTTTGAAGAGTTCAACAAAAAGCTGCATAAATTTGATTATCAGGTCATTTTTGAAGACAATCAAAACAAGCTCGCAAAACAAGCCACATTGGCGCAAAAATTGATAAATATAGATAAAGCTGATGTTCTCGTGACGGTAATGTCTAATTTTGGGGCGGTTGTTTCACCAATGGCCGAACAAAATAAGGTGATGCACGTTGCTATTGCAACAGATCCTGCTGTTGCTCAAGGAAAATACAATGTTATTTGCTCTTCCAATCCGGCCGGCGAGGCAGATTTTTTGTATGAACAATTAATCAAACACGGTGCTAAACATATTGATGTTGTCGTGATGAATGCCACAGGTTCGCAAACCATGTTTGACTTTTTTAAGAAAAAAGCAGAACAAGAAAAAGGGCTGAAAATCGGGCAAGTATACCATGTTAACCCTGATGAAAAAGATTTTCGGCTGATGCTCCATAAAATAAAAGAAAATCAGCCGGATTATATTTTGGCCTTTTTATTTGCACCGACGATAGATGTTTTTATGAAACAATATAAAGATGGCGGCCTTACGATTCCTGTAACAGGTGTTGAAACGTTTACATATCTGCGCAATAAGACATTATCGGAAGGTATGTGGTATGTTGATGCCGCGCCGCCGACAGACGAATATGTTAAAAAATATCAAATAAAAACAGGTTCAGATACAACAGATTATGCCGAATATATGGATTTTGTTATGCAGGTCATAACGTTTGGTTATGAGGGAGCAAAAACAAAAGATAAAGAAAAAGTCATCAGTTTTATTGAAAGTCAAAGCAACCAAATGCTGACGGCTGTGGGCAAAATTACGACAGAACCCGATGGCGTCTTAAACGGACAGCCTGTGTTGAAAAAAATTATCAATGCAGAACCTGTGGTTATAGAGGAGTAAAAAATGAAAAAGCTGATATTGATTTTAGGTTGTGTTTTAGCGCTTGCGGCTTGTGATAACAAAAAGGAAGAGACGCAAGAAAAACCCGTCGTTAAAATCGGGGCAATTTTACCCTTAACGGGTGGCGGTGCCGTACTCGGTGCATCGCTTAAAGCCGGAACATTGGCGGCCATAGAAGATAAAGAAAAGAAAAACTTAAAGTATCATTATGAGGCGATTTTTGAAGACAATCAACAGCAACCCGCTAAATCCGCAACAGCCGCCAATAAACTTATTGCTTCAGATAAGGTTAATGTGCTTTTGACTTTCACAACAGGCAGTGGTCGGGTGATTGCGCCGATTGCCCAAAACGCAGGGCTCTTAAACCTTGTTGCAACTTTGGAAGATGAAAACGCCGAGCCGATGGGACAAACAACCTTTTGGCAGGGGCCAACACTTCAAAGCTATCAGCGGATTTTGATAAATGCGCTTAAAAAACGCGGTGTTAAAAAATTGGCACTTCTTGCTGCACACGTCGGTGTTGCCTGCGCTGGCACAGAGCATTTAACAAAGCTTTTAGCAAAAAAAGGTATGGATGTTCAGGTTGAGTGCTTCAATCCCTCCGACAGAGATTTCAGATTGCCCATTCAAAAATATGTCAAAGAAGGGTATGAATATTTTTATTTGCAGTTTTTCCCACCGCAAACAGATATTGTTGTTCGTCAACTCTATGAGCAAAACATTTTGCCGCAACATATTTTCGGTTCGGGTATTGACACGGGAGCAGATATCAGTCTGTTTGAAAATATCAACCATGTGGGTGGCAATTCGGGAACGCCTGAATTTATTGACCGTTTGATGAACGAATATCATATTGACAATGTTTATATGGCCGCTTCCGCTTACGATTTAGTCAGCCTTGCTGTTGATGCGTTTGAAAACGCCGAGGATATTAAAAATATTGATGAGATAACGGCTTATATTAAAGAACACGCCACACGTAAATGTTTATCGGGTGAGTGCAAGTTGTTTCCCAATGGTTTTATTGCAAACGAGGCTGAATGGCGCACGTATATTAATGGTAAGCCTATACCTTTAAAGGAATAAAAAAGATGGAATATTTCATCAACATCGGGATTTTGTTTTGTATTTATGCCATGCTCGCTTTGTCGCTTAATATGGTGGTGGGGCTCTCGGGGCTTGTGTCGCTTGCACACGCCGCATTTTACGGCATCGGCGCTTATGCCGTGGCCATTTTAATGACGGCGCAGGGTTTTAATTTTTGGGGCGCAATGTGTGTCGGAATGCTCTTAAACGGCATAACAGCTTTTATTGTCGGCAAAATCCTTTCAAAATTTAAGGGCGATTATTATGCCATTGTATCGGCAGGTTTATCGGTGATTGTGTTTTCGGTTTTGCTTAATTTCAAATCGTTAACAAAAGGTCCGCTTGGCATATACGGCATAGGAAAACCCGCCATTGCAGGTTTTCATTTTTATTCTTCCGCTTCGTTTTTGGCGCTTGCGTTTTTATTTGTGGTGCTTTTTTATGCGCTTTTCGTGCTGATAGATAAATCTTCATTCGGCAGAGCCTTAAAAAGTTTGCGTGAAGATGAAGTCTTAACAGTGTCTTTGGGCTATAAAACAACAAAATATAAGAGTCTCATCTTTACGCTGTCTGCCATAATGGCGGGCGTTGCGGGCAGCTTTTTTGCAAGCTATATTGCTTTTATTGACCCGACATCGTTTCAGCTGGCAGAAGGCATTTTCTTTTTTACGATGATAACCGTCGGCGGGCTTTCTTCGGCCTTTGGCAGCGTTGTTGGCGCGGCGCTTTTGCTCACACTTCCCGAAGCTTTGCGCTTTTTGGGGCTTCCGTATGAAACGGCGGCGCAACTTCAACAGCTCATATACGGTGCGCTTCTTGTGTTGATGATGGCTTTTCGTCCGCAAGGTTTGTTTGGAAAATTTAGGGTATAAAAAAATGACGTTCAATTTAAAAGATTTCAAATCTATTGACAGCGGTCTTTCAAAAGAACGTATGGACGTTTTTCAAGAGGGATTGGATGCTGTTTCAACGCTTCATTTGAGTAAAGCTTTTCAAGGCATTAAAGCCGTCAATGATTTGAGCATTTCTTTTCCTTTGGGGTTGGTCACGGGTCTTATCGGTCCGAACGGTTCGGGCAAATCAACGCTCATCAACCTGTTAACCGGTTTGCTCAAGCCCGATGCCGGCTCAATTGTCATTTCGGGGCATGCTTTTTCTTATATCAAACCCTATAAGCTGCGCAAATTTAAGATGGCGCGCACTTTTCAAGATGCCAGACTTGTTGAACAATTAAGCGTTGAAGATAATCTGCTTTTGGGCGTTGCGCAAAACAAAATTGAAAAAAGCCTGTTTGAATTAAGCACAAAAGCATATCGCAAAAAACTTGAGGGTGTGTTGATTAAAACGGGCTTAAAAGAGCATCGCTTCAAAAAAGCCGAAGAGCTCTCTTATGGTTTGCGCAAACTTTTGGAAATCGGGCGCGCGCTGATGCAAGATGCTGATATCTACATTTTTGACGAGCCGTTTACGGGCTTGTCGCCGAAAATGGTGGATGAGGTTTTATCCATCATTGAAATTTTGCGCCTTCAAGCCAAAACGGTGATTTTGATTGAGCACAATATGGGCATGATTGAAAAGCTTTCGGACTATGTAATTGTTTTAGATCACGGCACGCTTCTTGCCTCGGGCGCCCCGAAAGATGTTTTGAAAGACAAACTTGTTAAAGAGGCATATTTAGGAGTGTAAGACTCATGCTTAACTTAAAAAACATAGATGCCGGATATGGAAAAAAGCAGGTTTTAAGCAATGTTTCGGCAGAATTTAAAAGCAGCGCCATCACGGTTGTGATGGGCCCGAACGGCGCCGGAAAATCTACGCTCTTAAAGGCGGCTTTCGGTCTGTTAAAACCTTATAAAGGCGAAATTTTGTTTGAAGACTTGCCCATTAAAGCAACGCCGCAAATGTTTGTGAAAAAGGGTGTTTTCATGGGTCCGCAAGGAAGGCGTGTTTTTCAAAATATGACAGTTCAAGAAAATATTGAGCTTGCCACACATTTTTGGAAATCTCGCACAGATTTTGAAACAGCCTTTGAGCGAGTTTTAAGCTATTTTGAAGAATTAAAGCCGTTTTTGAAACTGCCGGCCGGCAATTTATCCGGTGGGCAGCAACAAATGGTAGCTTTAGCGCGCATTTTTATCAATAAGCCGAAAATGGTTTTGTTAGACGAGCCCTCAATCGGTTTGTCGCCAAAGCTGATTAACGATACATTTTTCAAAATCAAAGAAATGAAAGAAAAAACAGGAACGGCTTTTGTGGTTGTGGAACATAACCTCAAAACGCTTTTGCCCCTAACGGATTTTGCATACATCTTAAAAGACGGCAGGGTTGTTTATAACGGCAAATCCGAAGGCCGCATTTTAGAAAAAATGATGCAGGCCGTTTTTGAATAAAAAAAGCTTGAAAATTTGAAATTTTCGTGTATAAGAAAGTTGCTTTTAAAAAAGGGCGCGCTTTGAAAAGCATTTTAAACTTCGCGCAAGTCCGCTTTTTATAAGGTCTGGCATTTTTTTGAAATATATTATATTCATGACAAATACAGAATTTAAAATTCCCGAAACAACAGAAAATTTTGAAGAACTCTTGAACGAGCAATTTGGCGATAAGGGTATTGTCGGCTCTGTTGTGAAGGGCACAATTATCCGCGTTACCGATGATTTTGTGATGGTTGATGTCGGCTTAAAATCAGAAGGCCGCATTCCGCTCCGTGAGTTTGGTCAAAATCCCGAACTTAAGGTTGGCGACCAGATTGAAGTTATGGTCGACAGATATGAAGACAAAGACGGCAACATCGTTCTGTCTCGTGAAAAAGCCCGCCGCGAAGAAGCTTGGGTTGAGCTTGAAAAATCGATGAATGCCGGCGAGCGTGTCAACGGCATTATCTTCGGACGCGTTAAAGGTGGGTTTACGGTTGATTTACAGGGGGCAATTGCCTTTTTACCGGGTTCGCAGATTGACATTCGCCCCATCAGAGACATTTCACCTTTGATGGGTGTTTCGCAACCTTTCCAAATTTTGAAGATGGACAGAGAGCGCGGCAACATTGTTGTTTCACGTCGTGTTGTTTTGGAAGAAACACGGGCGGAAGCCAGAGCCGAGCTGATTGACGCCATTAAAGAGGGCGCTGTTTTGGACGGTATTGTTAAAAACATCACCGATTACGGCGCGTTTGTTGATTTGGGCGGTGTTGACGGCTTGCTTCACGTTACCGATATTTCGTGGAAACGTATCAATCATCCGGCCGAGATGTTGACGGTTGGTCAAAACATTAAAGTTCAGGTGATTAAGTTTAACGAAGACACACAACGCATCAGCTTGGGTATGAAACAGCTTGAGAGCGATCCGTGGGAAGCTGTTGCCAGCAAATATCAGGTTGGCGACGTTAAAAAAGGTGTTGTAACAAACATCACAGATTACGGTGCTTTTGTTGAGCTGGAAGAAGGTATTGAAGGCTTGGTCCATGTTTCTGAAATGAGCTGGACGCGCAAAAACGTTCATCCGGGCAAAATTGTTTCAACTTCAGAGGAAGTTGAAGTTAAGGTTTTGGAAGTTGATCCCGAAAAACGTAGAATCAGCCTTGGCATCAAACAATGCCAACCCAATCCGTGGGCAGCTTATGTTGAAGCACACCCCGCCGGTTCGGTTATTGAAGGCACAATCAAAAACATCACTGAATTTGGTTTGTTTGTTGGCTTAACAGACGAAATTGACGGTATGATTCACCTCTCTGACATCGCTTGGGGTGTGAGCGGCGAAGATGCTGTTAAAAATTATGAAAAAGGCCAAGAAATCAAGGCTAAAATCATTGATGTTGATGTTGAAAAAGAGCGTATCAGCTTGGGCATTAAACAATTGGATGAAAACAATGCGGCTCTTGCTTTGGAAAACCTTAAAAAAGGCGATGTGGTCAAGGCAATTGTCAAATCTGTTGAAGACAAGGGTGTTAATGTGGAAGTTGAGGGCATTCCTGCCTTAATTAAAAAGGCTGATTTATCGAAAGAAAAAGATGGCCAAGTTTTAGAAAACTATCACGAAGGCGATGTTTTGGAAGCAAAACTCACCTCTGTTGACAGGAAAAACGGCAAACTCGGTGTTTCGGTGAAAGCCTTTGAAATTGATGAAGAAAAGAAGGCTTTGGAAGAATATTCCAACTCAAATTCTTCAAACACAACGTTTGGTGATGCGCTTGGCGAGGCTTTGAAAAAAGCAAACTAACCCAAAGCGTTAATGGATATCCCCCGATTGATCGGGGGATATTTATTTTTATGCAAAATAGAGAAACATCTTGACTTTTTTCTTTTTTTTCTTCTACTATATACACTTGTGAAAAGGAGCAAAAAATGGAAACACGAGTAGCAGTGATTGCAATTATAATCAAAAATCGTGAGACTGTTTCTCAGTTAAACGAAATTTTGCATACATACGCCGATTATATTATCGGTCGTATGGGACTTCCTTATTTACCAAAAAAAGTCAGCATTATGAGTGTGGCTGTTGATGCGCCGCAAGATGTTATTTCCGCCCTTTCGGGAAAGATTGGTGCGTTATCGGGCATTAGCGTTAAAACAGCATACGCCGACGCTTAAATTTTAACAACTGATGGGGAAGAACAATCTGACCCAAAAGAAAGGATATTATATGTATAACCCAAAATCGCTAAGAGCGGTTGATTTTATTGACCATCAAGAAATTTTAGACACGCTCGATTATGCCGCAAAAAACAAAACGAACAAAGAACTTATCCGTCAAATTTTAGATAAAGCAAAGCAGTTGAAAGGCTTAAACCATCGTGAAGCATCTGTGTTGCTTGCTTGTGAAATACCTGCGCTGAATGAAGAAATTTTTCATTTGGCAGAACAGATTAAAAAAGATTTCTATGGCAATCGAATTGTTTTGTTTGCGCCGCTTTATCTTTCAAATTATTGTGTCAACGGGTGTGTTTATTGTCCGTATCATTTGAAAAATAAGCATATGCCCCGCATTAAGCTGACACAAAAACAAATTCGCGAGGAAGTTATTGCCTTGCAAGACATGGGGCATAAGCGATTGGCCATTGAAACGGGCGAAGATCCCGTTCATAATCCCATTGAGTATATTTTGGACAGTATCAAAACAATATATTCCATCAAACACAAAAACGGTGCAATTCGACGAGTCAATGTGAACATTGCCGCCACAACCGTTGAAAATTATCGCAAATTAAAAGATGCCGGTATCGGAACTTATATCTTGTTTCAAGAAACCTACAATCGAAAATCGTATGAAAAGCTTCACCCAACCGGTCCGAAGCATGACTATACATGGCATGCCGAAGCCATGGATAGAGCCATGCTGGGAGGCATAGATGATGTTGGTTTGGGTGTTTTATTCGGACTGGAATCATACCGCTATGAATTTGCGGCACTTTTAATGCATGCCGAGCATTTGGAAGCCACGTTTGGCGTGGGCCCGCACACCATTTCTTTTCCGCGTATTAAAAAAGCCGATGATATTGATCCGTCAGCTTTTGACAACGGGATAGATGACGATATTTTTTCGAAAATCATCGCTTGCGTGCGGATTTCAACGCCTTATACGGGAATGATTGTTTCAACCCGCGAAAGTCAAGCCTGCCGTGAACGAATTATTCGCTATGGTATATCGCAGATTTCGGGGGCTTCTCGGACAAGTGTCGGCGGATATACACAAACTCAACGGCCTCATGATTCCGAACAATTTGATGTTTCGGACCAGCGGACATTAGACGAAGTGGTGTGTTGGTTGTTGAAAATGGGGTATATCCCCAGTTTTTGCACTGCTTGTTATCGTGCGGGCAGAACCGGCGACAGATTTATGGCTCTGTGTAAAAGCCGGCAAATTTTAAATTGTTGCCACCCGAATGCCCTTATGACATTAAAAGAATTTTTATTGGATTACGGCAGCTTTGAAACGCGGGAGGTTGGAGAACGTGTTATTCAAGAACAATTACAGCAAATTGAAAATGAAGCCGTTAAAAATGCGACCGTTTGCTACTTATCGAAAATAGACGCAGGTCAGAGAGATTTTCATTTTTAAGCAAAGGAGCTGCCATGACTTATACAAAGTTTTGCCAAACACCCAGAGGTTTACGCCCCGTTATTACTTTTGTCGGATGCTGCAATTCGGGGAAATCTTCTTTGATAAATGCCCTCACAAAACAAAAAGTGTCTATCGTCTCAGAGGTTTCAGGCACGACAACCGACGCCGTTATGAAGGCTTTTGAATTGGTGCCGTTCGGCCCCGTCATCTTGTATGATACGGCAGGTTTGGACGATACAAGCCCTTTAGGCGAAAAAAGAATAAAAGCAACAATGAAAATTTTGGAAAAAAGCAATTTGGTTGTTCTGGTTTGCGCCGAAAAAGGTGTTTCTCAAACAGATAAAGACGTGATTACATTTCTTCAGCAAAAGAAGAAAAATTTTATTGTGGTGTTTAATAAAAATGATAGCCTCAATTTTTCGCAAAAAGACATATTGTTTTGTGAAAAAAACAACATTCCCTTTATCAAACTGAGTGCAAAACAAGATGTTTCCTCGCTATATCAATTTTTGGGAGATTATATAAAACCCGAACCGTCAAATCTGTTTGAAACCTACTTAAACAAAGAAGATATTGTTGTTTTGGTTGCGCCGATTGATGAGTCTGCTCCAAAAGGGCGTTTAATTTTGCCGCAAGTCCAAGCCATTCGTGAAATTTTGGACGCGCATGCCACGGCATTTATCGCTCAACCTTCGGAACTTAAAAATCTGTTGAAATGTCTTAATAAAAAACCGCGCCTGATTGTTTCGGATTCGCAAGCCTTAAAACAGGTTGCTCAAAGTGTTTCTGACATTCCGTTGACGACATTTTCTGTTTTGATGGCAAGCTTAAAAGGTGATTTAACGGTTTTTAACAAAGGAGCCGAACAGTTGGATGAGTTGCAAGACGGAGACAGGGTTCTGATTTGCGAATCATGTTCACATAAAATATGTTCAGATGACATTGCGCAAGTTAAACTTCCAAAGGCAATCTTAAAATATACAAATCGTAAAATTATTTTCGAATATACGCATGGAAGTGATTTTCCGGACAATCCGGCAAAATATAAATTACTTATTCATTGCGGTGCTTGTATGTTTAATCGAGAAGAAATGATGAGCCGCATTCAAAAATGCCTGAAGGCGAATGTTCCCATAACAAATTTCGGGCTTGTCATCAGCAAGCTTAATCATATTCATTTAACGGACATCAGATGAAATTAACAAAACAAAAAATAGTCGAATTATTGGAAAATTCCGACAATCAAGATGATTTGTTTCATCGGGCTGATCTTATCAGAAAGAAAAATGTCGGAGATTCTGTTTTTTTGCGCGGATTGATAGAATTTTCCAATTTCTGTCGCAACAGTTGTTTTTATTGCGGTATTCGCCGTGAAAATGCGCAAATTAAGCGTTATCGTTTAACACCTGATGAAATTATAAGCTTGGCGCGTGGTGCTGTTCAGTTAGGCTTTAAAACCATTGTTTTGCAATCGGGAGAAGATGTTGGGTATTCTTGCGATGATCTGTGCCGTGTCATAGAAGAAATTAAAAAAATGGACGTTGCATTGACACTTAGTATCGGAGAAAGAGAATACGAAGAATATGCGGCATTTAAAAATTGTGGTGCCGATCGATATTTAATGCGTATAGAAACAACCGATAAAAAATTATATCATCAATTGCATCCGAAAATGAGTTGGCAACACCGTTATGAATGTTTAATGATGATTAAAGAGTTGGGATATGAATTAGGCTCCGGAATTTTGGTGGGGTTGCCAAATCAAAGTTTGGAATCTATTGCTGATGATTTGTTGTTTTTACAAAAAATAGGGATAGATATGGCCGGTATCGGACCTTTTATTGCGCATCCGAACACACCGCTGAAAAATTGCCTTAGCGGAACACTGGACTTATCCTTACGAGCAATGTCCGTGATTAGGCTTTTAATGCCGGATATTAATATTCCGGCAACAACGGCTATGGAAACTTTAGAAAAAAAAGGTCGGATAAGAGCGTTAAAAGCAGGGGCCAATGTTGTTATGCCCAATGTGACGGATTCTTTACATCGATCTTTTTATGAGCTGTATCCCAATAAAGCCTGTTTGAACGATGGTGTGGCTCACTGTTATGCTTGCTTGAACCTGCAAATACAATCTATCGGCAGAAAGATTGGCACCGGCTATGGTTCGCATGTTAAAAACAGCGTTAAAAAGTAAAAAAGTCGTCATTTCGGTTCGAGCCTCACTTTTCCATCAAAAAAAAACACCCTTTCGGGTGTTTATTTTTGGCGGAACGTAGAGGACTACGCTGTTTCACAGCTCTTGCTCATAAAAACCTAATTTCGCTTCGAGCGCTCAAACGCACTCTTGCTCAATAATGTTTTTATGCTCTTGCAGACAAAAACAACCGGAGCAACGGTTGTTTTTGCTTTGCGAGCCTTTCGGTTCGAGCCTCACTTTTCCATC
>JAFSUB010000023.1 GCA_017445475.1 Alphaproteobacteria bacterium | reverse complement strand
CCGAACCCGCATCAAATAAGGCTTTAAGCCCAAAAACAAGCGAATTTAAAATCAGTAAAAATCAGCCCGTTCGAACCGATAAAAATGAAGAAAAAACAAGGGCTTACGATACAAAATCGAAGCCCTGTTCAACTTGGCTGCTTCACCTGGACTCGAACCAAGATTGACGGAGTCAGAATCCGCTGTCCTACCATTAGACGATGAAGCAACAATAGGTTCGACTTTTACTGCTCTATACGCCTTTTTTATGAACCTGTCAAACATTTTTTGTATCTTTTGTTGCTTTTCTTGTTTGAAGAGTGTATCTTAAAGAAAAGGAGACGCTTTAATGTTTGAAAAAATATATCAGGTTATATCTTCCGGTTTTACAAAACCTTTGCAACGCAAAAAAGCCGAGAATTTTTCAACGTATGTTTTCGGTCTGCGCGATGTAAAAAAAACAACGCCGACATACCAAACCATTGCGTGTGATTTGCTCTCAAAAAAAGATCAGGTGTTTGAGGCGGCCGCATATACCCTCTGTGTTATTGCCTTGCACAAAAAAGCGTATCGACAAGATATTCTTGCCCTTCTCGAAAAGTCTTTTAAAGCAAATGCCGGCAATCAAGTGCGTCAGGCATTCCTTAAAAACATTATTTCTTACCATGGACTTGACGAAGCTATACACAACCAATAAGATAAAATCTTATATATATAAAATTTTTAGTTGACATTTCGGATTCAATGCGGTAATTTTTTCTTCGTAACGGACTAAAGTCCCTCAAAGGGCTGTTTTTTGGTTTAATTTTGCAAGAAAGGATGACTTATGTTGACTGGAACGGTAAAGTGGTTTAACACCAAAAAGGGTTACGGATTTATTGAACCCGAAACGGGTGGAAAAGACATTTTTGTGCACATCACAAAATTGGAAGAAAAGGGAATAAGAAGGCTTTCTGACGGACAAAAGGTTGGCTACGAACCCTATGATGACCGCGGACGAATTGCCGCCGGCGAAATCAGAATTTTATGATTGCGCTTAAAAAAACCTCTCGAAAGAGAGGTTTCTTTTATTTCTTTTTTGAAGACACCGAGGTTTTCAGGTTTCGCGTCATATCCAAAAATTTTTCCGTGCGTTGTTTTTTGAGTTCTGCTGGCGTTAATTCCAAAAGTTCCGACAAATGTTTTTTAAGGGCTTGCCGCAGGTTTTCAAACACAACATCTTTATGGCGGTGTGCACCGCCGACGGGTTCTTCTATAATCTCATCTATCACTTTCAGTTTTTTCAAATCTTGTGCGGTGAGCTTTAAGGCTTCGGTTGCTTCTTTAACCTTATCGGCCGAGCGCCATAAAATGGAGGCACAGCCTTCAGGCGAAATGACCGAATAGATGGCATTTGAAAGCATTAAAACAGCGTTTGCCGTTGCAATTGCAATTGCGCCGCCCGAACCGCCTTCGCCGATGATGGTGGCAATAAGCGGCACTTTGAGCTCAAAGCTCTTTTCAATTGATGAGGCAATTGCTTCGGCCTGTCCTCTTTCTTCGGCATCAACACCGGGGTATGCACCCGCCGTGTCCACAAAACTTAAAATCGGCATATTCATACGTGAGGCCAAATCCATCAGGCGCTGCGCTTTGCGATAGCCTTCCGGACGAGCCATACCGAAATTGTGTTTTACCCTCGTTTCCAAATCACGTCCTTTTTCCTGACCGATAACACCGACCGATATGCCCTCAAACTTTCCTATGCCGGCAATCATTGCCTCATCATCGGCAAAACACCTGTCGCCGGAAAGGACAACAAAATCGTCAATTAAGGCATGGATATAGTCAAGCGTGTGCGGCCGATTCGGGTGTCGGGCGATTTGCGTTTTTTGCCACGGCGTCAAATTTTGATATGCCGCATTCATCAACCGATTGAGCTTTGTTTTTAAGCGATTGATTTCTTTTTCGACATCAACATCTTCATCTTTGGAAAGCTGTTGAAGATGAACAATTTTTTCTTCAACTTCGACAATTTCTTTTTCAAAATCCAGAACGACTTCCGGTGTTTCTTGGGACATTTTTTTCTCTTTCAAAAATTGGCCTTTTACAAACTATTAACACGTAATTTTCAAAATAGCACCTTTTATTTTTTATAATTGTTGATTTTTTTATTTAAAAAGATTGAAAAGGGCATGGAAATCAAATAAACTTCTTTTATATTTTCGGGTTTCAAGGAAGAAAAGTTTTAAGGAAAAGACATTGCTTTCACTTTTGTTTTTTATATCTGTTTTCACATCGCTTATTTGGCTTGTTTATTCGGGGCTTTTTGTTTCGGGCCGCTTTCAAACCGTTGACATTTCGTCTGTTGATGCGCACACGCTTGCTTTATATGTCGGTCTTGTGATTATTCCGGTGTGGATTGTTTGGCAGGTTTTCGGATTTATCAGCCAGTATTTCAAAACAAAATCAACCGACACAAAATTGTTGCAGCTTTTCTCTCAGATGAAAAAAAATCAAGATTATACCGATTTGGTTGTTCGTGTGATGATCGATGCCGAACATGAAATTAAAGACGGATTTATTGTCGGCAAATTTGACATTTTTGTGGCCGATATCAACGAGATTTTGGCCGATATTGTGCGGCGCTCAAATGCGGCCTCGACCATTAAGCTTGAGGAATTGTGGCTTAAAGTTAAAAACGGTGAACGTTGGAGCATTGCCAAAACATTCATCGAAAATGCAAAAGCGACGCCTGATTTTGACCAGTATCTTAAGGAAAAAGCAAACAAAGACAGCGTTTTTAAGGGCACACTGTTGGAATTTTGCGCGCGTTATCAAAATTTGATGGGACTGCTCGAAAAGCACGACCGCGACCGTGTTTTTATCACCATTTTGGAAACGGGCGTTATGGGTAAAGTTTATTCGATTTTGGCCCCTATTGCGCTCGGGGTTCACGCTGTGCCGGAAAATGCCGCCGTTGAGGAAAGTTTGTATACAGATGAACAACCCTTCGAAGATTTGCCGCAAATCGCCTTAATGGATGCACCTAAAGAAGAAAAAACGGAATCTTTCTTCAAAAGGCTCAATCCGTTTTCAAAAAGCAGTAAAAAACAGCCTGCCGCAAATGAAAATCAAAACGCTCAAGATGATGACGAGGCATTTTTTACGGCATTGCAAAAGAGTATGAGTGAAGATTCGGTGGCGCTCGAGCCGCAAAATACAGATGCAGAGCCTCGCTTTGAAATCAATTTTGAGCAAAAGGCGACGCCCGAAGATGATGTGAAAGAAGAACAAAAACAACCCAAAACCCTTGAAACGGAAGACAACCTCGCATATCCTTTCGGCGGGTGGACCGATGATGCGCAAGATACAAACTAAATTTTTGATATTTATCTTTGCCTTTTGTGTGCTTTTTTTTAAGGCGGCACTTGCTTTTGAAAACAAAATCGCGCTTTACCGAGAGGCAAAATATAAAGACGGTTTTTCTCATTTTGCTTATGTTAATCCGAACGCCAAAAAAGGCGGGCGGATTGTTGTGCCCGAATATGGCGGTTTTGACAATTTCAACCCGTTTATTTTTAAGGGCACGGCTTCATCAACGGCTGCCGATTTGATTTGGGATTCGCTTGGATTTACGCCTTCTGATGACATTTCGGTTGCATATCCTTTAATTGCGGAAAAATTTGAGTTGGGGGAAAATTATGTCGGCTTTATCTTAAACGAAAAAGCAACATTTGCCGATGGTTCTCCGATTTTGGCCGATGACGTTATTTTTAGTTTTAACACGCTTCTTGAAAAAGGTGCGCCGATATACAGAGTGTATTATGCTGATGTTGCAAAAGCCGAAAAAATTTCAGAGCGTCATGTTCGTTTTTATTTCAAAGAAGGTTCGCAAAACAAAGAGTTGCCGCTGATTTTAACCCAGTTTAAGATTTTTCCTAAAAAAGATTGGGAAGGAAGAGATTTTGCCAAGCCGTCGCTTCAAATTCCGCTTGGCGGCGGAGCGTATAAAATTAAAACGTTCAAAGCCGGAAAATACATTGTTTTGGAACGCGATAAAAACTATTGGGCAAAAGATTTGCCGGTGCGCAGAGGTTTTTTTAATTTTGATGAAATTCGGCTTGACTATTATCAAGACACAACGGTAACTCTGCAGGCTTTGTTTTCGGGAAATATTGATGTTCGGGAAGAATACATCGCCAAAATTTGGGCCACCGGTTATGACAACGAGTTGGTGAAATCGGGCAAGGTGATAAAAAAGGCGTTTGAGCACCAAAATCCGGCCGTTCTGCAGCATTTTGCCATCAATTTGCGGCGTGGTAAATTTAAGGACAAACGCGTGCGCCGCGCGCTTGATTTGGCGTTTAATTTTGAATGGGCAAACGAAAAACTTTTTTACGGTGCATACCGCAGGCTATACAGCTATTTTACCAATACCGGAATGGAAGCAACCGGCTTGCCTGTCGGCAAGGAAAGAAAGATTTTGGAAAACTATAAACCTCTTTTGGACGCGGATGTTTTTGAAAAACCTTTTACGTTGCCCGATAATTCAAGCAAGGAAAAGGTGCGCCAGAATCTTGTTGCGGCGGTTCGGCTTTTGCGCGAAGCGGGTTATGGTTTTGAAGACGGTCAGATGGTTAATCTTCAAACAAAAGAACCGCTGACAATAGAAATTTTAAGTAACTCGGCGAACGGCACAACATTTACGCGCGTGATGTTGCCGTTTATTGAGAATCTTAAAAAAATCGGTATTAAGGCCACTTTTCGCACATTAGAAGTTAATGTTTTCAAAAACAGAATCGATAATTTTGATTTTGATATGGCCATTATGTCTTATCGCATCAGTGCCATGCCAGGCAGTGAGCTTCGAGAATTTTATTCGAGCAAAACAGCAAACATACGTGGCAGTTATAATATTATGGGCATTGAAAACAAGGTTGTTGATGATTTGATTGAAAAAATTATCTCTGCGCAGGACAGAAGCGATTATGAAGCCTATGTTAAAGCGTTGGACAGGGTTTTGCTTAGTGAATATTATCTCATTTTTCAGTGGTATTCGCCTTTCAGCAGAGTTGGATATCAAAACAAATTTGAAATGCCCGACAGCCCGCAAAAAGTTGGTTTTCAGCCCTTTACTTGGTGGATGAAGGAAAAATAAATGCGCACGTATATCATTAAAAGGCTTTTACTTATTCCGCTGACGCTTTTTGGTATTTTAGCGGTTAATTTTGCCGTTATTCAATTTTCGCCGGGCGGACCGGTGGAATATATCTTGGCAAAATATCAGGGCTTAAACACCGACAGTAAAGCGCAATTTACATCAACACCGCAAGCTTCGGAAGCTTCTAAAAATTCCGCTTATCAGGGTTCACGCGGTGTGGACGAAGATTTGATTGAAGAATTGAACAAACAGTTCGGGTTTGATAAGCCGTGGTATGAGCGTTTTTACAAAATGCTCAAAGATTATGCCCGTTTTGACTTTGGCAGAAGCTATTATCAGGATAAATCCGTTTTGGAACTGATTTTTGAGCGTATGCCGGTTTCAATTTCGCTTGGGCTTTGGTCAACGCTGATTATTTATTTGATTTCCATTCCGCTCGGAATTAAAAAAGCACTTTATGACGGCACTAAATTTGACACGTCAACAAGTTTTGCCATTATCATCGGTTCGGCAATTCCCGTGTTTTTGTTTGCCGTTTTTTTAATTGTGTTTTTTGCGGGCGGAACATATTTTCAATGGTTTCCTTTGCGCGGCTTAACATCGGATTATTTCGAAACCTTATCGCTTTTTGGTAAAATTAAAGACTATTTCTGGCACATCACTTTGCCGGTTTTTGCGATTGTTATCGGTGGGTTTGCGGGTTTGACGATGCTTACCAAAAATTCATTTTTAGACGAGATAAGCAAACAATATGTTTTAACCGCACGTGCCAAAGGTTTGAGCGAAAAGCAAATTTTATATAAACATGTTTTCAGAAATGCGATGCTGATTATTATTGCAGGTTTTCCTTCGCTTTTGATTAAAATGCTTTTTACGGGCTCTGTTTTAATTGAGGTTATTTTTTCGTTAAACGGTTTGGGACTGTTGGGTTATGAGGCAATTATGACACGTGATTATCCCGTTATTTTCGGCACGCTTTATATTTTTGCACTTTTAGGTCTCATCTTAAAGCTTATAAGTGATTTAACCTATTGCCTTGTTGATCCGCGGATTAACTTTGAAAAATTGTAAATGCGGTTATTAAGCGCTAAAAAAACACCTCAAAAAAACTTTTGAGATGCTTTTTTTTAACTTTATTTTGAAGATTAACTCTCGTCTGTTTCTTCTTTGGCTGATGCTTCTTCTTTCGGGGCATTGGCCATAATGTCGGGCAGAATGCCGATGGCTTGCTTGCGCTTTAATTTTGTAACAAACTTGATTGAGCGCTGCGCATCCCATTTTTTCTTGCCTTCTTCGCGTTGGAAGATTTGCTTGTATACCTCAATGGCCTGATCAAACTCCGAAAGTTTCGTTAAACACGAAGCCAAGCCGTCGTAGAGCTTGTGATGATATTTTCCGCCGACAAAAGTTTGCGCTTTTTTATAACATTTTAAAGCGTCCTTAAACTTAAACATCTTCTGATAAACAAAGCCGATGCTAATCCATGCCTGAATTTCAGAGCTGTTGATGTTTAAAATTTTTGTAAAGCATTTCAAAGCCGAATCGTTGTCGCCCATCAGCTGATATGTAACACCGATTCCGTTCCACGCTTTCACATTTGATTTGTCGGATGCCAAAACTTTCTTAAAAAATGAAAGAGACCGGTCATACTGCTTAAGTTTTTGAAGCGTTACGGCAATGCTGAGCAAAGTTTGCGCGTGCTTCGGATCAACCTTCATTGCCTGTTCCAAAACGTCTAAAGCTTCTTTGAACAAAAACATATGCTGCAGGGCAATTGCCTTTCCGTTTAAGGCTTCAAGCGATGTCGGATCAGCCTTATATGCGGCATCAAAACACTCTATTGCCTCTTTATATAAGCCGCGCATTGAAAGCGTAACGCCTTTGTTGTTTAAAACTTCAACGGATTTCGGATTAATCTGCAGGGCTTTGTCAAAACACTCAACCGCTTCGGTGTATCTGCTCATTTTCTGGAAAGCAAAACCTTTGGAATTGATTGCCTTCCAAGAATCGGGTTGTTCCCTGATTGCCGCGTCAAAAAGCTCAATTGACTCGCGGTACATGCCATTATCTAAAAGTTCCTGACCTCTTTTATAGGCACTATTTTCATTAACATTAACCATTTTATTGCCTTTTTTACTGTTCAAAATAATAGTTGAGCTTGCAATTTATCATCTATGCGTTTATTTGTCAAGCGCTGTTTTTTTCGGGCTGATGTTTTTTTTAAGAAAACGTTTGAATTTTTAAGCTGTTTGGTGTATGAATGTTTTTGAGGTAAAAGGCAAGCAAGATGGATGGGGAAACAATATATGCGCTTTCAACGGCACGCGGCAAATCGGGTGTTGCCGTTGTTCGCATATCGGGTGAAAACGCGCTCAGCGTTATTCAAAAGATGACACATATCAGCCCGAAAAAAATTTTGCCGCGCCACGCCTATTTCACAAAACTTTACGGTGTTCAAAGCAAAGAGCTTTTAGACAATGTTTTGCTTATCTATTTTAAAGCGCCGCATTCGTTTACGGGCGAAGATGTCGTTGAAATCCATGCACATGGTTCAAAGGCCGTTTTAAGCTCGATTCTTGAAAATCTTGCCCTGATTGAGGGGTTTCGTTTGGCCGAGGCCGGCGAATTTTCCAAACGAGCCTTTTACAACCACAAAATGGATTTGACAGAAGCCGAAGGTTTGGCCGATTTGATTGACGCCGAAACGTATTTCCAGCAAAAGCAGGCCCTAAAGCAACTTTCGGGAAACCTGCGCGTGTTATATTCGAATTGGCGCGCAAAACTTCTTGAAATATTGGCGCATTTGGAAGCATACATCGACTTTCCCGACGAGAACATTCCAAATGGGGCCGTGAGTGAAATTTTACAGGGTGTGTCAAATTTGAAAGCCGAAATTGAAGGCCACCTTCGCTCATCACGTGCCGGAGAGCGTTTGCGCGAAGGTTTCCGTGTTGTTTTAACAGGCCCCGTGAACGCCGGAAAATCAAGCTTGTTGAACGCTATCATTGAGCGGCAGGCTGTTATTGTTTCAGATGTTGCCGGAACCACAAGAGATGCTGTTGACGTTTATCTTGATATATCTGGCTATCCCGTCGTTTTAACGGATACGGCGGGTTTAAGGCAGGCGCAGGACAAAATTGAAAAACAAGGCATTGAAATTGCTAAACAAAAAATAAATGACGCAGACCTTGTTTTGGCGGTTTTTGATGCTTCATGCGATACGCCGGATTGTGTTTTAAGCGCCCTTTCAAAACATAAAAATAAAACTTTTTTGGTTGCGAATAAAGCCGATAAATTGAGCCATGAACAGTGTTTGGAGCTTTTAGAGGCAAATTGTGTTGTTCTTTCGGCAAAAACAAAAGAAGGATTGCCTTTGCTTTTTTCAAAAATCAAAAACTTTTTAGAGCAAAACATAAGCGCGCCGGAAAATACCGTTATTACTCGTGCACGCTATCGCGAATCGCTGGGCGAGTGTGTTAAGAACCTTTCAAATTTCAGCTTAAACAAAGAAATTGAACTGTCGGCCGAGGACATTCGGCTTGCCGCGCGCGCAATCGGCAAAATTACGGGCGAAATTGAGGTTGGCGAAATTTTAGATAAAATTTTTTCTTCTTTTTGTATAGGAAAATAATCAAATCTGAGTGATGCGGGCAATTGATTCGTCGATGAGTTTTGATTTTGTTTGTTCATCAAGGCTCATTTTTAAATATTGTTTTGTCAGCGCGATGGTTTTTTCGGAGATGTCGGCGTCCATCTCTTTTTGATTTTTTTCTTTTGACGACAAAATCAAAGCGTCTGCTTCTTTTTGCCGCTTTGCAAACTCCTCGTCTAAAATTTTTGTTTGTGCGTCGGTGAAAGCTTGCACCTCAAGGCGCGCCTTTTCAAAAATTTGACCGACTTCTTTATCCACATTTGCTGATTTGCGCTCATATTCGGCATATAGTTTTTGCGCGTCGTCCCTGATTTTTTGGGCTTCATCAAACTGTGCAACAATTTTGTCGCGCCTTAAAATCAGCATATTTTTCAAAGCCTTGAAAAGCGGTTTTGCCAAAACGATGACAACCAAAACAAACGAAAAACCAACCCAAAACTCCGCTTCCAAATAAAAAGCCTCGTGTTCGTTTTTTTGTGAAAAGACGCTTTCCGCCGTTGTTTTTTCAATCATCTCGGAAACCGTTGACACGGCGTCAATCACGGCATTTTGTGCGCCGTCCAAAATTTCCGTTCCGGCGGAAGGTTGTTGCTTAATATCTTCCATCAAAAATCCTTATGTTTTGCAAGCAGGCGCAGTTGTTCTTGTGTGTGAGCGTTTGCAAGATTAAGCTTTTGCAAAATGGTTGCGGCAGATTTGACCGAAACCTCATCGACAGCTTCAAGCGTTTCTTTTCTGTCTTTGGCAATCGCAAATTCATTTTCGGCAATTTTGGAAGTTAATTCGTGCTCAAAAGCCGCTTGCTTTTGCTCAATTTCAAGCGCTGCGTTCTCTTTTGTTTGCAAAATTTGCTTTTTTGTTTGCTCTTTTGCCTTTGACAGTGCCGATTCATAACGCTCAAGCGTGCTTAATGCTTTTTGATTGATGCTCTCTGCTTTTTGTATATAGTCGTCAATCTTGCGCCTTCGCGCTTCAATCACTTCGGATATGCGCGGAATAATGAACCACGACATGAGAAACCAAAGGCTTAAAAACGTGAGCGTCAGCCAAAAAATCTGCGAAAAATATGATGAGGGATCAAGCTGCGGCATTTTATTTGCCGGTTAAAATGACAAGCGCAACAACCAAGGCATAAAGCGCAATTGCCTCAATGGCGGCAAAGCCTGCCCAGCCGTATATATCAACTTCCTTTTTAACCTGCGGATTGCGGCCGACGGTTTCAATCATTGTTGTCCAAAGCTTGGTTACGCCCCAAGCGGCAACAACCATCGAAACGGCGCAAATTGCGGCAGAAATATAAGCTATCGGTTCCATTTTATTTTTCCTTTCTTTATGAGTTAAACGTTAATGTGCGCGCAAGGCATCACCCAAATATATGCAGCTTAAAACAGTATATATAAAAGCCTGCAAAACTGCAATAAACAATTCAAAAATAATTATCAAGGCTTGAAAAACGATTGGCACAAAGCCGAAAAGTCCAAGCCCCACAACAAAGCCGCCCAAAATTTTGAGCATAATGTGCCCCACCGTCATATTGGCAACCAAACGAACGGTTAGGCTGAATGGTTTTGAAAGAAGCGATATCATCTCAATAGGCACAACAAGCGGCGCCAAAGCATAAGGAATCCCCTTTGGTAAAAAAGTGCGCAAATAGCCGAGTTTGCGCGCGCGTATGCCCACAATCATATTGAAAATGAGCGCCAAAATCGACAGCGCGCCAACCGCCGCAATGTGCGACGTAAATGTGAAGCTATAAGGGAAAAGCCCGAAAACGTTACCGACCGCGATATATAAAAACAGACAGAAGATAAACGAAAAGTATTTCAAACCTGCTTTGCCGGTGCTTGATTTTATGAGATTGTAAATAAATTCATAAAGCGCCTCCGGCACCGATTGCGCCAAATTCGGAATGATGCTGCGCTTTCTTAAAAGCAGTGCGAAAATCAAGATGATGGCGGCCGAGCTTATCACCATCGCCAAAGCCGAATTTGAAAACGAGATGTCGTAACCTTTGACATAAAGGCCAACAATCGGCTTAATTTCAAATTGTTCCAACGGGCTTGACATCAATTTCCCCCTTTTTCTTGCTCTTTTGCCGTTCGATACATATTCAAAACACCGGCAGCACCGCCTAAAACGGTCAATATACATAAAAAAACGGGAAAAGTATCAAACATATCATCTAAAAAATAGCCGATCGCCGCACCGACAGCAATGGCGGAAACGAGTTCAACACTCATCTGAAAGCCCTTTGCCGCATTTGATGAAGGCGACATTTGAGCATCGCGTTGCTCCTGCGCTTCTTTGTTTTTCTTAAAAGCACTGATTCTTTCTTCAAGCTTTGCGATGTCATTGCTTTTTTTCATCTATTGTTCGTCCGAAGATGTTTTTTTTGCTTGTTCCAAAAGGGAAATTCTTTCATCAAGATATTGCTTGAAATCTTTGAAGCTTGACACGCCGTATATAATTTCATTTTTATATGCGTCGCTGATTAAAAAGGCCGGCGTTCCTTCAATTTTGAGCTTGTCGATGGCCTCCTGACGGCTGAACATAATTTCTTTGGCAAGGGTGTCGTTTTTAAGACACGCTTTAAAGTCTTGCTCTTTAAGACCGAAATTTTGTGCGTATGCGGCAAAAGGCACTTCAGCTTTGCGCGCAAGAGCCCATTCGCGCTGTTTTGAAAAAATAAGATTAACAAAATCAGGCCTGTCAAAGGGGTTTAAGCAATGCTCAAGCATTGCGGCCTGCATTGAGCGTCTGTCAAGCGGAAAAGCGATGAAGACAAGCCGAACTTTGTTTGTGTCAAAATATTGCTCTGACAGTTTGGGCAAAACGTTTAAGTGGAAATCGGCACAATGCGGACAGCCAAATGATGAAAATTCATAAATTGTAAGCGGTGCGTCTTTCGATCCGACAACGTTTTGGGCTTCAAAATTGAGCGCAATGTTTGAATCAATCGGTGTGGCAAAACTTTGTGCGGCGGCTGAAATTTTTTCGTCTGAAACGGCGGCATTGGCAGGCTTGACAAGTTCAAAAGAACCTTCCTGATAGACAAAGCCCTTATACGACAGGTAGATATAACCTGCTGCGATATAAACCAAAACAAACGTGATGATAAAACTCAACCGATGTATGTATTTTTCCAAAATCAATCCTCCTTTTTTTGGGTGTCTGCTATGCTTCGTGCCAAAGATTCAAGCTGTTGTTTTAAGCTTTCGTTTTTAATGCCGTCGCCGATAGAGCCAATATAGTTTTGTTCATTTTTACTTACAAGATTTTTCTTTGTTCTATCCGCAACATTGATGTCTTTAGCGCCAAAAAAACCGTCCTGCTGCACGATTTTAATGTGCGTAACCGCCTTGTAGCCGAAATATGTGTTGATTTTTTCAATAATCATCGGGCTTTTTTGAGCAATTTCAAGTGCAAAGCCGCCGCTTGAAACAAGCAAAAAAAGAGTGCCTTCATCGCGTTTATCTTTTTTAAATTCAAGCCTTTGAACAAACGTGTGTTCAGCCAAATCTTTGCCGACGATTTTTTCCCAACTGCGCAAAATATCTGTCTGCACCAAAGCTTTATTGCCCAAAAGCTTTTGAACAAAAGTTTCGATGTTGTTTGAAAGAGATGTCAAACCTTCGCTTTTGTGTTGTTTTTCGATGATGTTTTTTTTGGCTTTCATATCGGCTCTTTTTTCCTGCTGATGTCAAAATTATTTAACGGATGAGCATTGATGGCCTGTTCAATCAATTTTTTTGGAGTAATATGTGTGTAAATTTCCGTCGTGGCGATGCTTTCATGACCAAGCATTCTTTGGACGGCGCGCAAATCGGCGCCTTTTTCTAGGAGGTTTGTTGCAAATGAGTGGCGCAGGGCGTGCGGAAAAATCTGTTTTGCCTTTAAGCCGCATTCAAGACCCAAACGCTTCAACCCTTTGCCGAAACTATCGCGTGTGATGTGCCCGCTTTTTGAGGTTTTTGACGGAAAAAGGTAGGGAGATGTTTTGTTTTTTTCTAAAAAAACGGGCCTGTCGGAAAGCACATAATCTTGCAGGATTTTTTTGACCTCATCGGTAAAGAAAACAATACGCTCTTTGCTGCCTTTGCCTTTAACCATAATTTGATTTTTTGCAAAATTAACGGCTGAAAGCTTTAACTCGACTGCTTCGGATACACGCAAACCACTTGAAAACATCAATTTTGCGATTATTCCGATGCGCCGGCTTGAGAGGCTTTTGCGTGCTTTGCTTTTTTCATACAACGCATTAAGGCAGGCAAAATCCAAGGCTTTTGGAAGGTTTTTTTCTTGCTTTGGCATACTGATGTCGGCAATCGGGTTGTTTTTTAAGATTTTTTCTTCCATTAAAAACTTGCAAAAACTCCGAATCGTCGATAATTTGCGTGCCAAAGACTTTGCGGTGTAATGTCTTAAAGATAAAGCTCCGATGTATTTTTCGACATCTTCGGGGCTGATGTTTTGACACTTTGCATTGCAAACTTCAAAAAACTGTCTTAAATCGGCTTCATAAGACGAAAGCGTGTTTCGGCTTGCGCCTTTTTCGGCGGCCATCATTTCTAAAAACAATTCAACTTCGCTTGCCATTGATTTAACTTAAAGTGAGCGTGATGTCCTTTTCAATGTGCTTTGAAAGCGGCGTAATGTCTTTGAAAGCCAAAAACAAAATTGCACCAAGCAAAATCAAGCACACAAGATATAAAAGCCATTTATAATTTTTTTGTTTCATGGTAGATTACCTTTATAAAAATGTTGATATGTTGTTTTAATTTCGTATAATATAGCATAATTTTATTAAATGAAGCGTTAAAAAATGAGAAAAAATATCAATAAAATCATTTTGCTTGTGGGCTTGATGGGAAGCGGGAAGACAAGTGTCGGAAAAAGATTGGCGCAAAAGCTTAATCTGCCTTTTGTTGACGGCGATCGTGAAATTGAAAAAGCCTCCGGATTGTCGCTGATTGACGTGCTAAAGTGTTTCGGCAAGGAAGAATATCGCGCAGGTGAAATGCGTGTGATGAAGCGCTTGCTTCAAAGCAGCCCGTGTGTTTTGGCCTCGGGTGGCGGCTCGTTTGTCGCAAAATCAACCCGAGACTTGGCAAAACAATATGCCTTAACCGTTTGGCTTAAAGCCGACGTCAACACACTTTATGAGCGCACATCTGGGCGCAAACCGCGTCCGTTTTTGCTGGGTTCATCGGCCGATTTGAAAGAAAAGCTCGAAAATTATATTAAAGAAGAATATCCTTATTACGAAGAGGCGGACATTGTTGTTGAAACCAAAGATGAGCGGGTTGAAAACACCGTTAACCGCGTGATGAAAGCCCTTGATTCTTTTTTGAGCGAAAATTAAAGGAGATTTTTTGATGAAAGAGCTGATTTTTGCAAGCCATAATCAAGGAAAAATTGTTGAAATCAAAGCCCTTTTAGCACCTTTTCCCATTCAAGTTTTAAGTTCTGATGACATCAATCTGCCCGACATTGAAGAAACGGGCGAAACTTTTTATGAAAATGCAAAACTGAAAGCAGAAGAGATTGCAAAGTTTACAAAAAAGCCTTGTTTGGCAGATGATTCAGGGTTGTGCGTTGATGCTTTGGGCGGCAGGCCGGGGGTTTATTCGGCGCGTTATGCTCCAAACAGGGATTTTGAAAAGGCGATGGGAATGTTGTTGCAAGAGATGCGACAAAGCGGCCAAACTTCACGCGCGGCTCATTTTGAATGTGTGCTTGTTTTGGCCTATCCGAACGGTGAAAGCGTTTCGTTTGAAGGAAGAGTTGACGGTGTGATTGCGCAAGAGATAAAGGGAAAAAGCGGTTTCGGTTTTGATCCGGTTTTTGTGCCGAACGGCTTTGATGAAACCTTTGCAGAACTCGGCGCGCAAATTAAAAACAAAATTTCGCATCGTGCCCGCGCGCTTGAAAAATTTGCCGCGTATATTGCAGATAAAGGCTTGTAAATGTGTGCAAAAGTTTACAACATTGCTTACAGCGCCCCATTTGCTCAAACGCTTGCAGATAAATTTACGCGTGAATATCAAAACCACCCGCTCGGGCTTTCTGATGTTTTGTTTTTGGTGCCTTCAAGACGCGCCGCGACAACCTTAAAAGAGGCATTTTTGCAAAGCAAAGGGCTTGAGCCGTTTTTGCTGCCCCAAATTGTGCCTGTCGGCGATTTGGACGAAGACGAGGTTTTCTTTTCAAATGCGGCCGGTGCCGTGCTTTCAAATCTGCCTGCCGCGATTTCAAGTGAAGAAAGGCTTTTTTTGTTTGCAAAGCTCATTTTTTCTTCTCATAAAAAATACGGCTTAGCACCCGTTTCGTTTGCGCAAAGCTTGTCGCTTGCGGCTGATTTGGCAAAACTGATTGACAGTGCGGACAATCAATTGCTGTCTTTTGAAAACCTTAAAAACATTGTGCCTTCGCAATATGCAACGCACTGGCAGGAAACCCTCAAGTTTTTGGAAATTATTACACAATATTGGCCTGAAATCTTAAAGGAAAGAGGGGCAATTGACGCGTGCATGCGAAAGCAAATTCTTTTAGGTTTTCAAGCCGAAAGCTGGCAGAAAAATCCGCCGAAAACAAAAATTGTTGCGGCGGGCTTGAGCGTGGCTTTCGACGGCTTGAAAAAAATTCTTGAAGCGGTTTTTTCTCTTCAAAACGGCGAAATTTATCTATACGGCCTTGACAGATATCTTTCAGACGAAGAATTTGAAAAAGTTGATTTGACGCATCCGCAGTTTGAGAAAAAAAATATTTTAAATCTTTTAAAGCTTAAGCGGGAAGATGTTCAAGACCTGCTTTCACCGCCCTTTGAAGAGCGCGAAAGGCTGGTGTTTGAAATTATGCGTCCTGCCGAAACAAGCCTTGAATGGCAAAACTTAAAGAACAGTCCGTTTGTGAAAAAAGCACTTCACGGTTTTCATATTGTTGAAACCAAAGACAATTTTGAAGAGGCACAAACAATTGCGCTGATTATGCGCGAAACCCTTGAAACGCCTTCAAAAACGGCGGCTTTGGTTACAACCGACCGCGCTTTGGCGCGTGCTGTTTCAAGTGCGCTCAAACGCTTTGATATCAGCATTGATGATTCTTCGGGTATTCCGCTTCATCTTTGCCCCATCGGCATTTATTTGCGCCAAATGATAGAAGTTTTGAAAAATGATTTTTCCGAGGTGTCGATTGCCGCACTTTTGAAAAACGCCTTTGTGCGTTTGGGTTTTGATGACGGCGTTTTGCTTTCCAAAGTGCGTGCGGCCGAGCTTGAAAAACGCCTGCCGCGCTTTCAAACAGATGTTGCGGTCGATGAAGAGGAAAGCCCGATTGTTGCGCTTTTAAAGCAAAAGTTTGAAAAAATGACCGCACTTTTTAAGCAAGAAAAAGTGCCTTTCAAAACATTGATGACCGAACATATTTTGCTTGCCGAAGAGCTTGCGACAAACAATAATATGACGGGCGCAGACAGACTTTGGCGCTTTGAAGACGGCAAAATGTGCGCCGCTTTTTTGAGCCGGCTTATTGAATATGCCGATATCATTTCTGACATTAACCCCGCCGAATACGGCGCCGCTTTAGATGTTCTTTTGGCAACGCAAACGGTTCGAAAGTCTTACGGTTCGCATCCGAGGCTTAAAATATTGGGCCCGATTGAGGCACGTTTCAACCGTTATGATGTGATGATTATCGGTTCATTAAACGAGGGTGTTTTTCCGAGCCTGCCATCTTCCGATCCGTTTATGTCGCGCAATATGAAAAAAGACTTCGGCCTCGATTTGCCCGAACGAGCCATCGGTGTTTTGTCCGATGACTTGTCTTCGTTTATGTGCGCCGGCGAGGTGTTTTTAACGCGTGCCGAACGCGTTTGCGGCACACCGATGAGCAAATCGCGCTATTTGTTGCGCCTGTCGACGGTTCTTAAAGGATACGG
Organism: Alphaproteobacteria bacterium; assembly: GCA_017445475.1. Lineage (GTDB taxonomy): Bacteria > Pseudomonadota > Alphaproteobacteria > RF32 > CAG-239 > UBA1254. The sequence continues at coordinate 52,169 of JAFSUB010000023.1, read as the reverse complement.
CCTTGAAATGGCTGATATTGAAAATGTGTTTTATAAAGAAACGGCGAAAAAACTTGAAGAACCGGAGCGGTTTGTTGAGTTGCCTTACGCTTGTCCCAAGCCGCCGCTTGCAAGCCGACCGAGAAAATTTTCGGCCACGGCAATCGAAAAATTGATGATTGACCCTTATGAGGTTTATGCGCGCTATATTTTAAAGCTTAAACCTTTGAATGATTTGGACGATGTTTTAGACCAAACGCACTATGGCACACTTGTTCACAAAATTTTGGAGCGTTTTAATCAAATTTATCCGCATCAGCTTGATGAAAATGCGCTTCAAACGCTGCTTGACATCGGTCAAAAAGAATTTGAGCGTTGCAATCTTGAGGCCGATCAAAAGGCTTTTTGGCTTGCGCGATTTGAAAAAACGGCAAGGTGGATTGTTGCTAAAGAACAGATTTATCGCGCAGAAGTTGCGCAAACACATCATGAAATTTGGGGCAGTATGTCGCTTGAAGCGCCGAGAGGGCCTGTCGTCATTGAGGCGCGTGCCGACAGAATTGATGAAATGAAAGACGGCACGTTTGGCATTATTGACTATAAAACAGGTCGCTTTCCGTCGGCAAAGCAGATTTTGAGCGGTTACGCGCCGCAGCTTCCCGTTGAAGCGCTCATCGCCCAAAGCGGCGGTTTTGAGTCAAAACAGCAAAAATTGCCTGCAAAAAAAGTTTCTGCCGTCAGTTATTGGGGACTTGCAGAAAAAATTGTGAGCGTTGATAAAGACTTGCCGAGTGTTTTGCTTGAAACACAAGAGCATATTCAGGCTTTGCTTGCCTCGTTTGACGATGAAAATACACCATATCTTCCAAGACCGAACAGTAAACATGCCAATCCTCACCCTGATTATGAGCATCTGTCGCGTCTTAAAGAATATGTTGTCGGAGATGATGAAGATGAGTGATTTTGAGGCCAAAAAAAAGTTTTTGAAAGACAAAGCAAACCGGCAACAAACGTTGGCTTCAAATCCGAAGCTGTCGGTTTGGGTTGAGGCTTCGGCCGGAACCGGCAAAACAATGGTTCTTTCCGATAGGGTTTTGAGGCTTTTGCTTGATGATGTCGCACCTTCTAAAATTTTGTGTTTGACATACACCAAAGCGGCCGCAGTGGAAATGAACAGCCGCATTTATGAAAGACTTTCAAAATGGGTGGTTGAAAAAGACTGCGATTTGGAAGATGAGCTTAATCAGCTTTACGGCCACTTGAATGCGGAAAACAATAATGAGCTTAAAACAAAGGCGCGCACATTGTTTGCAAAAATTTTAGATGCGCCCGTGCCGCTTAAAATTCAAACCATACACAGCTTTTGCCAGGAAATTTTAAAGCGCTTTCCGATTGAGGCCGGTGTGCCGCCCTATTTTGAAGTGATGGACGAACAACAAACTTCGGAGGCCCTTTCTAATTTAAGCAAGAAAGTTTTGCTTGAAATGGAGCGTTTCGAAGCACCCGATTTGCGAGAGGCCGTTTTGTTTTTGACGCAGAATATGGAAGAATTTTCTTTCAAAGATCTGCTGTCCGTTCTTGCAAAAGAACGCACGAAACTTATTAAAGTTATTTCGGCTTTCAAAAATCAGGCCGCTTTTTTGAGCGCGCTTTCAAAGAAGCTCGGCTTTAAAAGCGAGCCGTCAAGAGAAGAATCGCTCAAGCTGTTTGAAAGTCAAATTGACAAATCGCTGATGAAAAAATGCGCAGAGGCACTTCTTCAAGGTTCGAAAAAAGACAAAGAACACGGCGTGTTGCTTTGTGATTGCCTCAAAAATTTTGATTTTGATGTTTACCGTCGCGTTTTTTTAACGCAAAACGGCGAAACGCTTGAAACCCTTGCCCATAAAGATGCTGTTAAAGCCTTTGAAAGCATTGAAAACCATATGTTTTTGGAAGCCGAGCGCGTTAAGGCGCAAATTGAGATTTTGAAAAACATCAGGATTTATCAAACAACAAAAGCCGTTTTTACCATTGCCGAGCATTTGATTGAAAAATATCGCGCTTACAAGCTTGCAAACGCGTGTCTTGATTATGAAGATTTGATTGTTTTGGTTAAAAATCTGCTTGAAAAACCGGATATCGCCGCGTGGGTTTTGTTTAAGCTCGACCAAGGGGTTGATCATATTTTGATTGATGAAGCGCAAGACACCTCCGAAAATCAATGGGCAATTGTGCGCGCTTTAACCGATGAGTTTTTTTCGGGACTCGGTCAATCGCAAACGGCGCGCACGGTTTTTGCCGTCGGCGATAAAAAGCAATCTATCTATCGCTTTCAGGGGGCTGTGCCCGAAAAGTTTGATGAAATGCGGCGGTTTTACGAAAAAAATGTTCCCGATTTTAAAACCGTTCATTTAGACGTTTCTTTTCGTTCGACAGAGGCCGTTTTGGACACCGTTAATGCCGTGTTTTCTTTTGATGATGCGGCCAAAGGTTTGGTTTATGAAAATCAAAAAGTGGCGCATATTGCCTATCGAATCGGGCAGGCTTCAAAAGTTGAAATGTGGGAACTTGTTGAAGAAGCCAAAGATGAAAAACACGATATTTGGGAGCTTCCCGTGAAATTTCAAACAAAAGTTTCGGCGCGCTCAAAGCTTGCCGATAAAATTGCCATTGAAATTAAGCGGCTTGTCGAGGCAAAAACGTTTTTGCCCTCAAAAGGCAGACCTGCGCAATATAAGGATTTTATGATTCTTGTGCAACGGCGCAATGCTTTTATTGACGAGTTTATCAAGGCAGCAAAAAAAATCGGCGTTGAAGTTGCCGGTGCCGATCGGCTTAAATTGATGGACCAGATTGTGGTTGAAGACCTGCTTTCGCTTGCAAAGTTTTTGCTTTTGCCGAGCGATGATTTGAGCTTGGCGGAAGTTTTAAAATCGCCGCTTTTCGGTTTGAATGATGACAATTTGTTTGAGCTTTGCTATAAACGCGGTGAAATGTCGCTTTGGCAAAGAGTAAAACAAAACGAAAAATATGCCGATATAACAGTATTTTTAAGTTCTCTTTTGCTTTTTGCCGATATAAATCGCCCTTTTGAGCTTTTCAGTTTGGTTTTAGATGTTTTCGAAGGTAGAAAAAAGTTTTTTGCAAGGCTTGGTCGGCAGGCCAAAGATGCCATAGACGAATTTATGAATTTAACGCTTTCGTTTGAGGCAAATCACGTTGCAAATTTGCAAAATTTTGTGGCGTGGATGGGCTCGTTTAAAACGGAAGTTAAACGTGAACTTGAACAAAGTGAAGAAGATTCGGTTCGTATTATGACCGTTCACGGCTCAAAAGGGCTTCAGGCGCCGATTGTTGTTTTGCCCGACACACTGCGCGAGCCGTATTTGCGGCGTCAGCGCGGCGCGCTTTTTGAAGAAAATATGGTTTATTTTCCGCTTTCTGCCGATGATTATAATCAAAATTGCGAAAATGTTTATGCACATGAGGCGGAAAAAAATTATGATGAATATCGAAGGCTTTTGTATGTTGCGCTAACGCGCGCCGAAGACAGGCTTTATATTGCCGCATACGGCAAACAAAAAGAGAGTTTCAAAAACTGGTTTTACCTTTGTCAAAGAGCGATGGAAACTTTCACAGAAAAGCAAAACGGCGCATTTGTCAGGCAAACGCCGCAACTTGTTTTGCCGCAAGCCGAGGAAATAAAAGAGGTTCAAAAAACAGCCGCCAAAGACACCTCTTTCGCTTATCAAAAAGCGCCCAAAGAACCGGCTTTAAACAAGCCTTTTTCCCCTTCGCATATGGAAGAAAGCGATTGTGAACCGGTGGCGTCGCCGCTTTGCGATAACGGATTTTATTATAAGCGCGGCACACTTATTCATAAACTTTTGCAGCTTTTGGAAAACTGCTCTGACATATCTTATGCAAAAAAACTGATTGATGCGTATCTTTCAAAACAAAAAGACGTTTGTGCAACTTTTTGCCAAGATATTAAAGCCGAAATTTTGAACTTGTTTGCAACGCCGGAGTTTTCGTTTTTGTTTTCATCTGAGGCGCGGGCGGAAGTTCCCGTTATGGGTATGGTTGACGGCCATATTGTTTCAGGCCAAATAGACCGCCTTGTTGTTATGCCGCATAAGGTTTTGATTGTTGATTTCAAAACAAACCGACCTGCTGCCGCCACTTTTGAAAATGTGCCCCAAGCATATGTGAAACAGCTTGAAACTTACCGAAAACTCTTGTCGCGGATTTATCCTGAAAAACAAATTGAAACATACATTTTATGGACCAACACCCTAAAGTTGATGAAAATTTAAAATTTTGGTTGCCCGTCAAATTTTTTGGCTTTAATATTTCAAACACAAACATTATATGAAAGAAAGAGTAAGATAATAAGGAGAAAAAAATGTTAGCGCTTAATGAAAATAATTTTAAAGCCGAAGTTTTGGATGCAAAGGGTTTGGTTTTGGTTGATTTTTGGGCGGAATGGTGCGGCCCGTGCAGACAGCTCGGTCCCGTTTTGGAAGATGTTTCCAAAGCGTTTCCCGATGTTAAGTTTTGCAAAGTGAATGTTGATGAAGCTCCTTCGACTGCCGCTTCTTTTTCTATTAGAAGCATCCCGAGTATGTTTTTGTTCAAAGACGGAAAGCAGATTGACTCTAAAGTCGGGTTTTCATCGGAAGCCACCATTTCTTCATGGCTCGACAGCCATAAATAACAAAAAAAGCCCGGCTTTTTGCCGGATTTTAAAAAGAACGGACTTGATATGAACGACAGCTTATACGACAAAGCAAAGGCTCTTTTGTGGCAGGAATATCATCAAAGCTTTGATGCTGTTCGGCAAAGCGCTTTTCATAAGGCCTTTGTCGATGAAAAAATCAAACATTCATTTCAGGTTGCCGGCGCAGGCAACGGAATTTTAGCTCATGAGCCATACTTTCAAGACAAATCCGCCGTATTTATCGAAATTGCAAAAACAGCGATTTTGCTGCATGACGTTTATCGTTTTAGGGAAGTGCGCGGCTGGTTTGAGACAGGGCAAAAAATTGACCACAGCATTGAGGGTGCTAAATTTTTGAAAACAGTGCCGGATTTTAACAATATTTTGATTACGCTTCCCATTAAACATCACGGACATATGATTGAAGAACTTTACGCTGATGAAGAATATTTGTCGCTTGATGAGCAAACAAAAGACGAGGTGAAACATATTGCTTTTGCCGTGCGTGATGCGGATAAAATTGCAAACTGGAATTTGGTTTGTTCGCAAGGCTTTGACGATATTCGTCATGTATGGTTGCCTCATCCCGATGATCAAAGCAAAGTTCAAAGCAAGATAAATCCTTTGTTGCTGGATTGTTTCTTTTCGTGTCGGGTTAGCCCGAATAAGCTGAGAAGAACAAACGCCGAAACGGTTCTTTCTATCTTTTGTTGGGTGTTTGATATGAACTATGAATACAGTATTTTGTATTGCAAAAGGCTTAATTTGTTTGCGGCTTTTTATGATATGTTGGCAAAGGTGGGCGTTGAGGAAAGTTTGATAAAACGCGCCAAAATAACTGTTGAAAAGTATGTTGCGGATAGATTTGGTATTGCAATATAAAAAAATAAGAAAAAATCTGAAAATAACGCTTGCAAATCAAAATATTTTGAGGTAATAAGGAAAAATCCGATGCGCCCGTAGCTCAATTGGATAGAGCATCTGACTACGGATCAGAAGGTTGTGAGTTCGAATCCCGCCGGGCGCGCCAATAAAAAAAGCCTCCTTTTAGAGGCTTTTTTTATTGGCACATCAGGCGGGGTGAGAACGCACAACAGTGAGTTCGGAATCAAGCGAAAGGCGAGCGGGAGCACGCCGGTCGGCGAGGAGCCGATGAGCGCAGATGGCGAGGCCAGTCCGAGCCTATCCCGCCGGGCGCGCCAATAAAAAAACCACCTTACCGGTGGTTTTTTTATTGAGCGCGGCGACGATTTGTTCATTTGCAAGCAGGCGGCAGCGAAGCGCGGCAAATGTTACAAATCTAGTGACCGACGCTTTTTTAGACGGTTGCAAGCCTTTGGCGCAGCAAGCGTTTTAGAAAGCTAGACCGCCAATAAAAAAAGTCTCCGAATAGAGGCTTTTTTTGTTGGCACATCAGGCGGGGTGAGAACGCACAAGAGGTGAGTTCGGAATCAAGCGAAAGGCGAGCGGGAATGTGGCGCGAGAAAAAATTTTTTGAATATTTTTCTTCTTTTTCTTAAACAAAACACTTCTCAAATCCTTGATATGATTACCATCTCTTTGAGTTATCCACATACTTGACAAGAACAATAGGAAATATGCTATAATATATAAGAAATATATAATAATTTAGAGGAGATAAAAACAAATGAGATTATTTAAGAGGAAAAAATACCCTTGGGAAGAAGATGAAGAAGAAAACAATTTTGAAAATCCGGCCGATTGGACTCTCCGTCAGGAGCTTGAAAAGCAATTTCAAAGTCCGATACACGACAAGTCTAAAACATCAAATCCGTTTGCAAACATTGACACATCAAATATGAATTTGAGACAAGAATTAAAGGCAAAATTTGATGCTTTGGAAGGTGATGAGGAATATGACGATTTTGATGATGAGGATGCGAAAAGGCGAAAAGCTTTGGAATATGCTAATCAACTTAAACAAAGGATGCCTGATAGCCTTGATATTGAAAATGATTTGATCAAAAATGATAATTCTCTTTCTCCTATGGAAAAAATCGGAAAAATGACATGGAATAATTTCAAAAATTTTAATCCTGGAATAAGAATGGGAGAAGTTGCCGGTGAATTAGCCGCATCTAAAGAAGAAATGGAAGAAGTAAATAGCCCAGGCTATGATAATTATGCACACAGATATGGGATGTACACAAATGCAAAAGATGGTTTAGATAAAGCTGTTTATACGCTTGGGGGAGGAGCATTAAAAGAGGTAAAAGATATTTACGATAAATCCATTAAAGGAAATAGACCGTGGGGAGAGACTTTGCGTGATAGCTATAAAGATACTTTGAACAATATTGAAGCTGTTTCTGCTGCAACAAAAAATAATTTTCAAGGCAATGATATCGACGGTAGATTGTGGTTAGATGATTTCGATTATTTGCATAACCGATGGAGACGACGTAGAAGAAGGTAAAGAAAGATTTACAAATAGAAAAAGCACCTTTTTTCTAAAGGTGCTTTTTCTTTCTCTATTTAGCGTGTAAGTTTTTAAACTTTCTTTTAGATAATTCCAAAGCGGATTGTGTGCACCTGTATAAACCTTTACCTTCATGGGCACAATAGTCATTGACAAAGTCTTCTAATTCTTCATCTGATATCATAACACATCCTCTTTCTTTTTGCCATGTACGGCAATCAAAGCGGCAACTTTGAAATTCATCATCCCATACGCCGCCATCATCTGCACAATTTTCTCTTTCATCAGCATGTGGGAGAAAGACTGTTAAAAATCCTATTATAGCAAAAAAATAAATGACTATCTTAAAAGTGATACGCAAAATGAAATGAATATTTTTTTTCATGATATTTTCCTTGAATTTTCTCCTATTTTATAATCTTCATGATTTAAAGTCAATCTGCCGAAATCCATTTTTTGAAGATAAATACTTTTATAATAAATAGTATGGAGAAGAAAATGGAAAAAATGAAGAAAATGATACATAAAATAGATAAAATACAAAAGCAAAAAATGCATAATTATTTGTTGCGATAATTAATCGAAGCCGTGGCGCGAGAAAAAATTTTGCAGACGCATTTCATTATTTTTGCGTTAGTTCGTTTTATTTATTTTCATATGAACCGTTAAGATGTTCTGTCCGTTTTGGTGGGTATATTCTATTTTGTTTGAAAGTTTTTTTGACAGAAACACGCCAAGCCCGCCGATGTTGCGATGTTTGATGTCGGCTTTGATGTTTGGGGTTTTGTTTTTAAGCGGATTGAATTTTTTGCCCTCGTCAGCAAAACAAACAATATAATCGTCTGCTAAAAGGCGGGTTGTGATGTCAACCGTTCCTCCGGGTTGTGCGTAGGCATATTGCGCAATGTTTGAAAAAATTTCTTCAGCAACCATAATCAGCTTAAATTGTGTTTCTTTATCAACCGATTTTCGGTTCATATCACCGGTTAAAAAGTCAAACAACTGAGGCAGGTTTTTGTTGTTTGCCTCAAGTGTCAGGCTTGAAATGGAGGCGGAATCCGGAATTTTCGCATGGGTTGTTGTTTGTTTTTTTTCTTTGCCAATGCCGCTTGAATGGCTGTTCGTTTGCCGGCAGATGAGGCATACAGATATAACAAATAAAATAAAAACGCCAAATAAAGCCAAAGCATTGAAAACATTTACGTTTTTAAAGATAAAAAATATGACACAAAATAAAACAAACAATCCACAGCTTAAGATGCAAAACTTAAAGCTCAAAGATTGTCGGTTAAACCATAAGCAAAGTGCGTTTATCATGGTTGCGGTTCAAGCAAGCTTTCAAGACCGGTGTATTCGAAAATGGAGCGAATGGACGGTGAAACATTTTTAAGCGTTATCGAACCATTCTTCTCGTCCATCGTTCTTTTGATTTGTATAAAAGCGCGCAAACCCGCCGAAAAAACATATTCGACCGCGCTCAAATCAAAAACAACGTGCAACACATCTGAAATGTCAATGCCATTCACCAGCATCGGCGATGTGTTCGGATCAAGCCAGCCTTTAAGAGTGATGTATAATGTGTCGTTTTCTTTTTTTTGCGCAATTGTGAGTGATTTATCCTCTTCCATTTTTTTTCCTTCCTGTTTTCTTCATACATTATGTGAACACGCGGTGCTTGTCAAGACTTTAAGTTTTTGTTTGCTTTTTTTTCAAAAATCGGTTAAAAAGGTTCTTCTTCTTTGGTTTGATGAGGAAAATATGGTTTTAACGTTTGCTGCGCTTTTGATTTTGTTGATGTTTGTTTTCAGGCCTTTGCAAAAAAACGCCTTTTTTATGGTCTATTTTGCGCTGATGTTGCTCAGCGCATATTGTGCACAAAAGTTTGGTTTGGCATACAAGCCTTTTTCAAAACAAAGTTTTTTGCTGTTTGTGCCGTTTCATTTGGTGTTTATTAATTTTGCAACTTTTGCGGCTTACGGAGCAGACAAAAAAGCCGCTCAAAAAGGTGAGCGGCGCACACCCGAAGCCGAGCTGCATCTTTTGGAGCTTTTGGGCGGCACACCGGCCGCATATTTGGGGCAAAAAATTTTTCATCATAAAACAAAAAAGAAAAGTTTTCAGATGTTGTTTTTGTTTGTGCTTGCGCTGCAGGTTGCAATTGTATATTATATGTTCAGGTTTTTAAATTTTTTCTGATTTGAAGGGCTTTGTGCAGATGGAGAGAAAAGAGCAAATGAAGGCCAAACGTAATTTTTATGAATATTACAAAATGATGTGGCCTTTTATCAGACCTTATTTTTTAAGGGCGTTGTTGGCTGTTTTAATCAGCATTCCCATCGGTGCGCTCGATTCGGTTATTGCGCTTTCGCTCAAGCCGTATATGGACGTTGTTTTGATTGAAAAATCCGCTCATTCGCCGGTTTATATTCCTGTTTTGATTATTGCTTTTACCTCTTTACAGGGGTTTTTGAACTATTCGGCAACATATTTGAACACATGGGTCGGAACAAAAATTAACCAAGATTTGAAAAGGTGTTTGTTTCAAAAATTGATGCGCTTTGAAACATCTTTTTTTGATGCGTTCGATTCGGGTGTCGTGATTCAACGCTTTTCAGCTGATACGGACACGGCTTGCAGCGGGCTTCTCGACAACTTAAAAAGTATGGTTTCAAAGTTTTTTTCTTCCGTTTCACTGATTGCCGTTTTGTTTTATAATTCATGGCAACTTGCCATTATTGCGGTTGCGGTGATGTTGCTTGCGTTTTTGCCTTTGAGCACGGTTAAACGACGCATTAAAAAAACCATTCTGCAGAGTGTTCAGGAGCGAACCAAAATTTATACCAACTACAATGAAATGCACAGCGGCAACAAAACGATTTCGGGATATAATCTGCAGGATTATATGTATCAAAAATTTGACAACACGCTCAAAGTTTTGTTTAAGCTTGCAATGAAAATTGTGAAGAAAACCGCATGGATGACACCGTTGATGCACGTGGTTGTTTCCGCCGGTATTGCCGCAGTGATTTGGTATGGCAGCACGCTGATTGTGAACAATAAAATTACGCCCGGAAATTTTGTTTCGTTTATCACGGCGCTTGTTTTGCTTTATACGCCGATTAAAAGCATTGGCAAAACCTATAACAATATGCAAGTTTCGTTTTTGGCCATTGACCGTATTGCCGAGATTTTGGATTTGCCCGCAAAAATTCAAGACAAAGAAGATGCGTGCGATTTTGAGGGTGTCGGCGAGGGTATTGTTTTTAAGGATGTGTGCTTTGAATATAATGAAGGAGTGCGCGTTCTTGAGAACATCAATCTTTTTGTTAAAGCAGGATCGAATGTGGCGATTGTGGGCAATTCCGGAGGCGGGAAGACAACACTTGTTAATCTGCTGCCGCGTTTTTATGACGTGAAATCGGGACAGATTCTCATCGGCGGAAAAGATATTAAAGACTATACGTTGCACTCTTTGAGAGAAAACATTGCCGAGGTTTTTCAAGATAATTTTTTGTTTTCGGGTACGATTAAGGACAATATTTTGACGGGAAAACCGTCGGCAACAGATGAAGAAATTAAAGAGGTTTTAAAACTTGTTTATTTGGACGAGTTTGTGGCGCACTTAAAAGACGGCATCAACACCGAAATCGGTGAGCGCGGCGCGCTTCTTTCCGGTGGGCAGAGACAGCGTCTTGCTATTGCAAGAGCTTTGATTAAAGATGCCCCCATCGTGATTTTGGACGAGGCAACGTCGGCGCTTGACAACAAGTCGGAAGCGGTTGTTCAAAAAGCCATTGAAAATTTGATGAGAAACCGCACGGTTTTTGTGATTGCACACCGTCTCTCAACCATTAAAAATGCCGAGAAAATCGTTGTGGTTAATGAAGGAAAACTTGTTGAAGAAGGCACGCACGACGAGCTTGTTGCCATCTGTGGCGGAATTTATCAAACGCTATACAACGCCCAATTTAAGAATTTGTGATTATTGAAGGGTTTGAGAGGTTGAAAACAAAACCTGCTTTAAGGGCAGATTTTGCGCCAAAACGGCTTGAAAAACAGGATACATTTGCTCGCACTGATTGATGGCGATGTCAATGATTTGTGCAAGTTTTCCTGAAAAGTTGAAATCGTCTTCATCAACAATGACAGAATGTTTGAAAATTGGGGTTTCGTGTTCGCTCCAATAAGAAAAATGGCCAAGCCAAAGGTTTTCGTTGATAAGCGCGAGCAGCTCAAAAATGCGGCTTTTGTCGGATATTTTGGCCTCAATGTTCATAAAACACGACATATGCAAACACTTCAAATGCGTTTCCCACGCGAAAAAGAGAAGCATATCATTCCATTTGCCTTGAATTTCGACCACAATTTCATTTAAGTCGCGGCGTTCAAAGGAAAATGATTTTTGCTTAAAAATCGCTTCAACCGAATCAATCGGATTTGTGGTTGTGATTTGTGGCGTTGCAAAAAACATTTTTATACCTTTGATGAAGAAAATCTAATCAAAACATAAAGCAAAAAAGCATCATGGCACAACAGCGATGAAAGGGTTGTGCAAAAAAATATTTAAAAATTTTTATGCCGATTTTTTTTATTTCGAAAATTCAGAGGGTTAAAATTTTTGTGGGTAACGTTTTTATTTTTGATGTGGATTATTTTTCGGGTATTAATATACTTTTAAGCATTTGCGTTGTTTTGAAAGAGGTTTTTTAAAAAAATGGGATTGACGTATCCTCAAATTTCGCCTGTTTTTTTGCATTTGGGTTTTATTGACATCAGATGGTATTCTTTGGCTTATCTTGTCGGCATTGTTTCGGCATGGTTTCTGATTTTACAAACCGTGAAAAAATATAAACTTAATATAACCAAAGCCGAGGTTGATGACCTTATTTTTAATATAACGCTCGGCATTATTTTGGGCGGGCGCATTTTTTATGTGCTGTTTTACAATTTGGAAACGTTCTTAAATAAACCGCTTGAAATTTTTGCGATTTGGCATGGCGGAATGTCGTTTCACGGCGGGCTGATCGGAGTTATTGTTGCGCTTTATTTGAGCGCCGGAAAGATGAAATATCCGTTTTTCGGGGTTTGTGATTTGGCTGCGCTTTATGCGCCGATTGGGCTGTTTTTAGGCAGACTTGCCAATTTTGTGAATGATGAATTGTGGGGCAGGGTAACCGATGTGCCGTGGGCTGTTAAATTTCCGAGCGGGGGGTATTTGCCGCGCCATCCTTCGCAGATTTATGAGGCGCTTTTAGAGGGGCTAGTTTTGTTTATTGTTTTAAATGTGTTGTTTAAATTTGAATTTGTTCGCGAAAGAAAAGGTTTGGTTTCGGGCGTTTTTCTGGTTTGGTATGCTCTTGCCAGAATGTTTGTTGAGCTTTTCAGACAGCCCGATGAGCAGCTCGGCTTTGTTTTTGAACATATCACGATGGGGCAGCTTCTCTCGATTCCGTTTTTGCTTTTGGGCAGCATCGTTATTTTGATGTGTGCACGGAAAAAAAGCTAAAGCTTTGGTGATGCGCGTCGAATTTTCTTTGCGGATTCGACTTCTTCGCAAAAAGTGATGTTTTGTGTGAAACGATATTTTTGGTGGAAGTTTTCATGCATACGTCTTAAAACGGCAAGCGCATCGGCGTCGCTACGCCTTTTTTCGGAAACAACGGGTGTGATGGTCAATTTTATGGATTTGTTCTTTTTGAACACAAATTCCGTGCCGGCGATTTGACGGCGGATATCTTCCATTGCTTCATAGGTTTGTTTGACATCGAGGGCAAAAAAAACCAAAGTAAATTCGTTTTCAAGATTGCGATAAATCAAGGCTTCCGGTTGATTTGAACGCACTTTTTCGACAATCATTTCGGTTAATCTGTCGGTGTCATTGGGACCGAAAACTTTTAACAATTTTGCGTAGTTGTCAATTTCAAAAAATGCCATGCTGTATTTCGGGGGAAATTTTTTGACATCGTGGCTGATGAAGCTGTTTTGAGAATAAACACCCGTTGTTTCATCTTTGTAATAGGCATTGATAAGTGCGTGGGTGTTTGCATATAAAACAATGCAGACAGTTGCAAGAGAATACATCACAAATGGCTCTGTATTCAAGGCATTAAAAAGTGCAAGGAAAAAACAAAGCATTGCAAAAAAAATGCCTGTTTGCTTGAAAAACGGAAAAATGCTTGCTTTGATGAGAAGAAAAATAAGCAAAACAAGCCATGAAGCATAAGCCAAGAAAACAAATTGCCATGAAAAAAGAAAAAGATTTTCCAAAGCCGCGTTTTCAATGAGCACGGCTTGTGCGAGTCCGAAAATGAGGGCATAAAGACAATCTGTTTTCGAAAAGTTTTTTTTGAAAAAAATCAGGCAGAGATTAAGCGGTGCCAAGCAGGTTGCACTGCGAAGAAAAAACAATGTTTCGTTTATTGGGACATTCAAGCGCAAACGATTGAAAACAATATAAAACACCGCTGTTACAACCAGAAAATAAAGCTGTCGGTTTTCGCTTGAGCGGAAAAGCAAAAGAAAATTGAGGATGAGAACAGCGTAAAACACATAGTTAAGCGTTGCCATATCATTTGGTGAAATGACTTGAAAAACAGCACAGCAAAGCGAAGCGGCAAGCAATATGAGCGCCGGAATAAAAGATGTTTTGGCGGTTTTTAAAAGCTCAATAAAAACAGACACAACGATTTTTCCAAAGTTTAAATGTTCAGTGTTTAAAGCGATAGCTCAAAAAAGTTTAAATTTTATTGACGCACTTTAAAATGGAGCTGTCGCCGTATGAATAAAACCGATATTTTTGTTCAATCGCGTGGGCGTAGGCCCGTTTCATACGCTCGGTGCCGGCAATTGCGCAGATGAGCATAAAAAGCGTTGATTTCGGCAGATGAAAGTTTGTGATAATCATATCAATGATTTTGAATTTATAGCCCGGTGTGATGAAAATGTTTGTCTCACCGCAAAAGGGGTGCAAAACGCCATTTTCATCGGCGGCTGTTTCCAAAAGGCGAACAGAGGTTGTGCCGACGGCAATGATGCGGCGTCCTTCGCGTTTGGCTATGTTGATTGTTTTTGCCGCGTCATCGCTGATGATGCCGAACTCGGCGTGCATTTTGTGGTCTTTCGTGTCATCTGTTTTGACCGGTAAAAATGTGCCCGCGCCGACGTGAAGTGTTAAAAAAACCTTTTGCACACCTTTCTTTTCAAGCGCGCTTAAAACATTTTGCGTGAAATGCAGGCCTGCGGTCGGAGCGGCGACTGCGCCCTCATATTTGGCATATACTGTTTGATAGTCTTCTTTGTCATTGTAAGGATTCCAAAGTCCCTTTAAGGGTTTGTCGCGCTTAATATATGGCGGCAGGGGCATCAGGCCGTAGGTTTGAAGCATTGAAGAAAGCGAATCGACATCACACAAAAATTCAATCAACACGCCGTCTTGGAGGTCTTTTTGCACAACGCGTGCCTTAAAAGTCGATTCGAGCGCTGATATTTCTGATGTGTAGAAGGTTATGACATCGTTTTCGTGCAATCGTTTGGCGTTTTTAACAAAACTCCACCAGCATAGGCCGTTTTCCGGACGATAAAGCGTTATTTCAATAAGTGCTTCACCCCTTGCGCCGTATAAGCGTGCGGGAATCACTTTTGTGTCGTTAAAAACCAAAACATCACCTTTTTGCAAAATGTTCGGCAAATCATAAAAATGGCGGTCTGAAATAACGTTTTCATCGCTTAAATCAAGCAGTTTTGAGCTATCGCGCGGTCGTGCCGGTTCTTTAGCAATCAGGTCTTTGTCTAAATTAAAGTCAAATATGTCAACACGCATTTTAAAAAATCCTGTTTTGCAATAAAAAAATTTTATTTTTTTTTGCTTTATAGTATATAAATAGGAACAATGCAAGGGGAATTTGTGCCCAATTTAACTATTCTTTAAGCATTTTTTTAGACAAGTTCTATTTTGTCAAAAAAGGTGTTGACTTTAACAAAATTTTCGTGTATAGTGCGGGCAAAATGGATTAAAATGACTTTTTGGAGAATTTGAAAATGGCAAAAAAGAGAGCAGATACAATCAATTCGGCAACAAACCGCCCAAATGATGAGCTGCAAGCATATTTGCAAGCTGTCGAAAAGTTGCAGTATGGCGATATTTTCAGTTTGAGCAATTCAGCCTTTGAGGCATTAAAAGGTGTTGTCGCTTCGCGTGATCCCAATCACCCTGCGCTTGAGCGGGCAAATTTGAGATTGAAAAATTTTGAAGATGAAAATAATCTCAAAACAAACGATGCACGCGTGTATGTTGAAAACGCAAAAGCCCTTGATGAGATAGGAAACAAAATTTCCTATGAACAAATGCTTGATGAAAATGAAGATATCAAAGGATTCGTTAATCAAGTTGATATTGTTGAAACATTTGAAAAAGATGGAAAGCTGGAAACGCGTGCTCTTTCTGCCAAAGAGAAGAATGAGCATTTGGCTTTGTTGTGGAAGGCAGCTTTTGAAGAAGCAAAGCTTTCTCGTTATGGCGATAAGGTTTTTGCTAAACGTTCTAAAGAAAGCAAGAAAAAAGCCATGCAAAAAGACGTGTCTGATGTTTTTGCTTCAAAGCTTGTGATGTCACGCATCGGTTCGGCGTTTGAAAAACCAACCAAAGCCGAGCGCAAAGTCGGTTCCGATGAATTTTACGCTTATACCAAAAGGCAAGGTGCGATTGCGCGTGAAGCAATGAAAATGCCCGAAATCGGAACCAGAATCCAAATTAACTCAAACCAGATTTTGGCATCTGTTGCAGATACGTCTGCAAAGGTTGATACTTATTTTAATGTTTTGCACCGTAAAGCCAACAGATTGGGCGGTGATGCGCGCGTTGCCTTAAACGGCGTTGCCACCGGTATTAAATCAAATTGGCAAAAGGTTGAAAAAATTGCAAATGCGATTTCACAAAACAGATATGAGATTTTCAGAAATTTGAAAAAGAACTTTAATGACAACAAGGTTCAAACCATTTCAAACTTGGCGGCGACAGGTGCACTCACTTTAACGGCAGCTATCAGTGCGCCGGCTATCCCTGTGGCTCTGGGTGCGTATGGCGCGTATATGGCGGCTTCTTCTTGGGTTCACCCAATCATTACGGAAGCACGCAAAATCAAGCGTGAAAGAGATGAACAAAATCTCGAACCGTTGTCTTTTAAGGAGCGCTGGAAACTGGCCAAGCAAAACAAGCTGTCAAAGACAATCGTTAATGAAAACGGCGAGGAAGTTGAAAACAGAGAGCGCAAGAAATACATCAGACGGGCAGCAATTACATCAGGTATTGCTATTGCAAGCTTCGGTGCGCTTTCAACAGCGGCTGCCAAAGCAAACAAAGCTGCAAATGCGGTAGATATGACAAGAACGGCATTGAAAGATTCGGGTTTGATTAGAATTGTCGCGCCGATTGTTGCGCAAGCCAACGATGAGGTTTTTGCTGAAGTTCGTTTATCAAAAGCTAAAAAACTTGAACAAAACAGCTTGGCGGCACAAAAAGAGCTTTTAGAAGCTCAAGGTGAGGCCAAGCAAGCACGAATTGGTTTGATTGCCGGCGTTGGTTTGGCTTTGGGTGTTCGTGCGGGTTCACAGTTGATTTCGAATGCGCTTCAAAATTCCGGCGTGATGGAAGAAATGTCTAAAGCTTTAGAATCGGTGAGAGGAAGCGACTGGCCTGATTTAGGCAGACCTGATCTTCCGGCTGCGCGCGACAGTGTTGTCGGTCCGGTTGTTTTGACTGAAACTAATCCTGATTTGGAGGTGGAGATCAGTGCGGCTGCTATTGAGCCGATGGAAACAGATATGGAGCTTTTCCCGAGAGAATATTCTCAAGACTTGGGTATCACGCAAAAACAATATAACATTTTGATGAGCAGATTGCCCGGCATTATGAAAGATTTTGATGATGTTTCGTTAGATCGTGCCTATTTGAATATGAACGATGAGTTTATAGCAAACTTTGAAGGCAAAACAAAGATGGAGGTTTTCTATGATTTGATGGCGCTTGCACGTAACAGCCGTCGTTCGCAACTTGTGCTTGGAAACGCTGAATCCGGCTTTTATATCAATACGCCGACTGAAAGAGTTGCCATCACCGATGAAGGCATTATTGAGCAAGCCAAACAAGCTTTGGCAAACGGTGATAAGGTTTATATCAGCCGCTTGCACGGCAGAGAGTTTTTGAAAGGTCAGTTTGAAAACTTAAAGCTTGACGGAATGACCGATGAGAAGATGAGCCAAATTATCGAAATTTCGATGAATACTTATGATTCAAGCGAAGTTGGTGATGCAACGCAACAAATTCGTGCGCTGTTTCCGGATATGGATAAAGCGCAAATCAGCAAGGTCAGCCAAATTGTCAATTATAACCGTCGCTTTGAAGCCAATGGTAAAACTTTGGAAGATTTATTCACGGCCGTGGGTTGTGGTGAAAAACTCAAAGACGGCAAAGCTGCCAATGATTTGATTGACAATGCACAAGCCATTTTGCGCCAAAGCAAAGGTCCTGCACGTATTGTGGGACAGAATGTGGAGTGCAATGACACGGTTGTTCATATTATCGGCGGCAAGAAAGTTGTTCAAACGATTGTTGATGAACCATACACGAAAACGACGAAGGCAATGAAAGTCAATATTTCGGAGCCAAAAGCTGAAGTGGATGTTAAGCTTGATAAGACTAAAGATATACCGCCGTTGCCTGATAGACAAGGTGCAAGACACGGCATTATTAACAATCAAAAGCAGATTTATGACGGAACAGCCAAGCTTGACGGGAAAGGCCGTTTCATTCAAGAAGATGCTACGGGAACAAGTATTGCCAAAAAATTGGAAAATGAGAGGTAATGTTTCTTTTCTTGATTAATCAAAGCCCCGAGAAATCGGGGCTTTTTGCAAAAGAAAACCCCGCAGGTGATGAACTGCGGGGTTTATGATGCTTAAAACATATATCTTAAACCGGCGGTTACCTCTTTGAGGTTGTTGACGCGTTTCATGCCGATATAATCATATCTGCCCATAATACGCATGGCAAAATGTTCGTTGAAGTCATATTGCATACCGATGCCGGCGCGATAACCGACTCTGTTTTGCGTTTTGGACGCCACGTCGGGATAGCCGAGCTTAAAGCGATAGTTTGCAAGGCCGAGTGAACCGAGCAAATTAAACTGGCTGCACATAATGGGAGCGTAACCATACCAATCGGCACCGTATGCCAAAAATTCCGCCGAATGTTTGCCTCCGGCCATGTGTTTGTCGCGTTTGCCTGCCTGTTGATAAAAGGCCTCTAAACCCCAGTAGCCATACATACGCGCACCGATGTTGAAAATTCCGGAATGATAGCTGTCTTTTAAGCCGGTTGCGGGATTGCCGAATTTGATGTTGCTGTAAGCGTAATCAGCGCCGACATAGGGTTTCATGCCGTTATACATATCTGCCCAATAGCCGGCATGAGCGCTTAAAGATAAAAGACTTGCAACAGAGGCAAGTAATATTGTTTTTTTCATTTTTAATTTTCTCCTATTTATAAATAGATGTTGTTTGTTAAAATTAACACTAAAGTTCAAAGCCTATATATTCTGTAAAAAACGGTTTTAAATGGTGCAGGCAAAAAAAATTTGTGATATTGCTTTTTTTGAACAAGAGGAAAAAATGATTTGTGAGCCGAACATAAACTGTGAAAAATGCGCAAGGCTTGTCGCTTTTCGAAAGCTGAACCAAATAAAATTTCCGAGCTATCACAATGCGCCGGTGCGTTCTTTTGGCGACCTAAATGCAAGGGTTTTGATTGTGGGGTTGGCGCCGGGCTTAAACGGGGCAAACCAAACAAACAGGCCTTTTACAAACGATTATGCCGGCGATGTGTTGTATCCGGCCTTAAAAAAATTTAGGTTTGCAAAAGGGGAGTATCAAAAGCGAAAAGACGATGGGTTTGAACTTTTAGATGTGCGTGTGACTAATGCCGTGCGCTGTGTGCCGCCGCAAAACAAGGTTACAACCGATGAGCAAAAAAACTGTTTAGAGTTTTTGCGGGCGGAAATCGGGCAGATGAAAAACCTAAAAATAATTTTATCACTCGGGGCGGTTGCGCACGGTGCTGTTTTGACGGCACTCGGGTATAAAAAAAGTGCGTTTAAGTTTGCCCATGGTGCAGTGCATCATTTGGCGCAAAATAACATTTTACTGCTTGATTCGTATCATACTTCGCGTTATAACATCAACACCGGTGTTTTAACCGAACAAATGTTTGATGATGTTGTAAAAAAAATGAGGACCTTATTGTGAAAAGAATAATTTGTGATGTGATAACCCTTGTGTTTTTGTTTTTTGCGCTGGCGCTTTTAGGCGCGACGCTTTACACCAATTATCTTTGGGGCGATGTAACCGTTTCGCAGATTTTCATCAATTTGGAGGAAGGTCTTGGGACTTTGCCGCCGGTGATTGTGATGAATTATGTTTTTTGCATTTTGCTTGCGCTGTTTGCAACGGTTGTTTTGGCTTTTGTTTTTTCAAAAAACATCGGGCTTTTTTTGACGGCTTGCGGTGCTTTGCTTTTTGTTTTGTGGCGGATTGATTTGTTCAATTATATCATCAATCAGCGCACTTATACGGATATATACGAAAAAGAATATGTTTATCCTTTGGGTTTGAATTATCAGTTTCCGGCAAAGAAAAGAAATTTGATTTTGATTTATTTGGAATCGGTTGAAAGCGGATATGCCGAGGCTTTCGGCGGAAAGCAAAATTTGATTAAAAACATTTCGGAACATATGAAACGCGAACTGTCGTTTGACGGATTTTATCAGATTAAAAATCAGGGTTTCACGCTGGCGGCTATGGTTGAAAGTTTGTGCGCCGTGCCTTATAAAAGTTCGCATATTAAGGGTTATACCGGTTATCAAAATTTTCTTTCGTCGCTTGTTTGTATGCCCGAAATTTTGAAAAACAACGGCTATGAAACATATTTTATGAAAGGCGCAGACATCAATTTTGCGCGCACAAAGTTGTTTTTAAGCTCACACGGTTTTTCAAACATTTGGGGCAGAGATGAGCTTAAAAAAAGTTTTGCTTATCCTTTTGATGAAAACGAGGGCTCGTTTAACGGATATCGCGACGGGGCACTTTATGAAATGGTGAAACAGCAGCTTGAAAAAATTGGCGCGGAAAATGAGCCGTTTTTGTTTTCGATGATTACGCTTGACACGCACAGACCAAATGTTTTTCTGGATCCGTCGTGCAAAGGAAGCGCCGGCGACAGAAAAGATGTTATGGTTTGTGCCGACAACATGCTTGAAGATTTTTTAACATGGCTCAAAGCGCAAAAATTTTATGAAAACACAACTGTTGTCGTTTTGGGCGATCACCCGGCGATGAAAGAAGAAGATTTGGTCGACAAAAAACAGCCGCGCCAAATTGTGAACTTTATCTTAAATCCGTCGCCGATATTTAAAAAACAACCGCATCAAGCTTTCACGACAATTGATGTGGCACCGACGGTTTTAAATGCCATCGGGGTTAATTTTGAAGACGGTGCGTTCGGGCTTGGGCGGTCGCTTTTTGCAAAGGCGCCGACGCTGTTTGAGCGCGACGGTTTGAGCTTTGAAACCGAACTGATGAAAGCTTCGAAAGTTTATGAGAGTTTTGAAACAATTAAAACCGTTAATATGCCGCAATATTTTGCGTATCCCGTATTAAACACGCCGATTTCGAAAGGCGAGGATTTGAAGTGTTATGCTTCGTATTCACATTCTGCGTTCGGTGTGGAGTTTTTAGATGAAGTTTCGTTTTCTTTGCCAGCAGATATTGATGGTGATTTGGTTTTGGAGGTGTTTTTCAGAACACTTATCACACGTGATTTGGCGCGCGATATTGAGGTTTTGGTAAATCAAAAGCATTTGGACACATGGACTGTTACAACAAAAGACAAGCAACCGGTTTTGAAATCTGTGAAAATTCCGGCAAGCTTAATTGAAAACGGCAAGCTCTTGGTTAAGTTTGAAAATCAGGACATCAGTGCCAGCAGCCAGTTGAGCGGGCTGGGTGTGGTTTGGGTTAATCTGCGTCTTGCCGATAAATAAGCCGAACTTCAGATGAGAGCAAAAACACGGTCTTCTTGACAAGATTTGAAGGCTGTGTTAGAAAGCAAAAGAAAAGGAGAAAAAATGAAAATTGTTTTAACAGGGGACAGGCCGACAGGGCGATTGCATTTGGGCCATTATGTCGGTTCGCTTAAAAGGCGTGTGGAAATTCAGGAAAAAGGTGCAAGTGATGCAATTTACGTGATGATTGCCGACGCACAAGCCTTAACGGACAATGCAGACAATGTTGACAAGGTGCGCACCAATATCGGCGAGGTTGCGCTTGATTATTTTGCGTGTGGTATTAACCCCTTAAAATCAACTGTGTTTATTCAATCGCAAATTCCTGAGTTGTGCGAACTTTCGTTTTATTATATGAACCTGGTAACGGTTTCGCGGCTGCAGCGCAATCCAACCGTTAAAAACGAAATAAAGCTGCGGGGCTTTAAGCAAAGCGTGCCGGTGGGCTTTTTTACCTATCCCATTTCTCAGGCGGCAGATATTACGGCATTTAAGGCAAATATTGTGCCGGTTGGTGAAGATCAGCTGCCGATGATTGAACAAACCCGCGAAATTGTGCGCACATTTAACGCGACTTACCGAGAGGTTTTGGTTGAGCCGAATGCACTTTTGCCCGAAAATGAGACATGCGCAAGACTGCCGGGAATTGACGGAAGCGCAAAAATGAGCAAGTCGCTCGGAAACTGCATTTATCTTTCAGACACTTCGAACGACATTGCAAAAAAAGTGAAAAGTATGTTCACCGATCCGACGCATTTAAGGCTTGAAGATGCGGGACACACGGAAAATAATCCGGTGTTTATTTATTTGGGTGCATTTGCCAAAGACGAGCATTTTAAGGCGTTTTTGCCGGAATATCAAAATTTTGGCGAACTCAAAGCGCATTACGAGCGCGGCGGTTTGGGCGATGTGAAAGTTAAAAAGCTTTTAAATGACATTTTGCAGGCAGAGCTTAAACCCATTCGCGAAAAAAGAGAAGAACTCGCCAAAGATATGACGCATATTTTTGAAATTTTGAAAAAGGGCAGCGAAAGTGCAAGAGAAGTTGCCGCGCAAACTTTAAGCGAGGTTAAAACAGCAATGGGTATCAATTATTTTAAGTAGTTTTTGCCGGATTGATGCTTGATATTGCGCAAAAAAAAGTTTAGATTATGGTTTAGTTTAATTTTGCGTGAAAAGAGGTTTGTTTGTGGATAATTTGCCGCTTTTAAGAGACATCCATTTGCCCGAGCCTGTTTTTTGGGTGCCGCTCGGCTATGGCGTTTTGATTCTTGCCGGCCTTGTTCTGGCGGCTGTTTTTTTGTGGCCGGTGGCGCGCTTTTTGTATCGGAAAACAAAAAAATATTATGCGTTAAATGCTTTGAACAACATTAAAGGAAACGGCACAGAAAGCGTGGTTGAGATGTCTGTTTTGCTTAAAAGAGTTTGTTTGCTTAAACACAAAAATGCAGCGGTTTTATTTTCAAAGCCGTGGGTTGACTTCTTAAATGCGCATACAGATTTTAAGCTGACGGAAAAACAAGAGGAAATTTTATCCGCAGCGCCTTATATGGCAAAAAATTCACTGCTTGAAAAAGAAGATTTCGACGCGCTTAAAAAATATGCTCAAAACTTTTTGGAGAAGAATTTATGATTGTGTTTTTATATCCCTTTCTTGCAGTTCTTCTTATTCTTGCATTTGCGGTGAGGCACTTTTTTTCTTTTTCCAAAGCACAGGCGCAACAAGCCTTAAAAATTCCGTTTATTAAGGATTTGAAAAAAATTGAAAGCGCAAATAAGAATGTTTTTGCTGCCCCGTCTTTGGCTTATTTAAAAATGCCGCGCTTTTGGTTTTTGTTTTTGATGTGGGCTCTTGTTGTGGCGGCTTTGATGCGTCCGGTTTTTTTCTCAGAGCCGATCAGAATTCAAAACAAAGGCCGTGATATTTTGATGATAACCGATATTTCAACTTCAATGCTTGAAGAAGATTTTGTGTTTCAAAACAGGCGCATCAGCCGAATTGATGCCGTTAAAGCGGTTGTTTCGGATTTTACAAAAAAAAGAACGAGCGACAGAATGGGGCTTGTTTTGTTTGGAACAAGGGCTTATTTGCAGGTGCCGCTGACGTATGATAAAAAAGCGCTTTTAGATGTTTTAGATGTGGCAAAGGCCGGTATGGCCGGACAATCAACAGCCATCGGTGATGCGTTGGGGCTTTCGCTTAAGGCTTTAAGTGAACTTAAAACCGATAAAAAAAATCAGGTGATGATTTTGCTGACCGACGGCGAAAACAACGATGGGGCGCTTGGAATTGATGATGCAATTGAAATGGCAAAAAACGAAGGTGTGAAAGTTTATACCATAGGCATTGGTGCGCCGTCGCTGACAATGGCTTCCGTTTTTTTCGGGCATCAAGGCACAAGTGTTGATGAAAAAAGCTTAAAAGCCTTGGCATCTGAAACAAACGGACGTTTCTTCAAGGTCAAAAATTTGAGCGAGTTGGTTGATGTTTATCGCCAAATTGACACGTTGGAAGCGCAAGATTTTGAGCAAAATTACATTTATCCGAAAAAAGAACTTTATTTTGTGCCGCTTTTGCTGGCACTTATTCTTGCGCTTTGCGCGCTTTTGTTTGAAAGGTTGAAAAAAGGCAATGAAAACACTTTTTGATGTGGAATTTATCAGGCCGTATTTTGCTTGGCTTTTTGTGGTGGTGTTGCCTTTTTGCATGATGAGTTATCGTTTGGCGCTCAAAGCCAATCCGTGGCAGAAAATTTGCAGCGAGCCGCTTTTGAAATATCTTTTGGCAGGGGAAAGCAGGAAAACAAATCTTGCAAGATGGTTTTTAAGTGTGGGGTTAATTGCGGCTGTTTTGGCGCTTATGGGCCCGAGTTTTGAAAAAACGGAGCAAGCGGTTTTGAACATTGAAAATCCGTTGATGATTGTGCTTGATATGTCAGATGATATGAACAAAACAGATGTCAAGCCTTCAAGATTAAAGCGCGCGAAAATTGAACTTACGGACATTTTGCAAAAAGTAAATGCCCATCCGAGCGGGTTGATTGTTTATACATCAGAGCCTTTTGTCGTTTCGCCTTTATCGGAAGACGAAAATGTGGCTCTTAATTTGCTTAAAGCTGTTGATTTTTCGATTATGCCGGCAAACGGAAATCGGCCGGACAGGGCAATTGAAATGGCGGCTGAAAGATTGAAAGAAAGCGGATATGCCAAGGGCAATATTTTGGTTGTGAGTGCCGGTCTGCCGGATGATTTTCAAAGGGCACGGCAGGCTGCAAAATCGGCCTTTGAAAAAGGTTTTAATGTGAGTGTCTTGAATGTTTCACCCTTTGAAAGCAAGGCGTTTGAAGATTTGGCGCGAGTTTCAAAAGGTGGTTACGGGAGTGTTGAAAGAGTTTCAAACAACGCGCTTTTGAGTGTTTTAGAGGGCCAAAATTTAACCGACTTAAAACAAACGCAAAACAAAATAAGTGTTTTGGAAGATGATGGTTATTGGTTGTTGTTTGCGGTGGCTGTTTGTCTGCTGTATTTTTTCAAAAAAGGTGTTTTGTTTTGTTTGTTGATGTGCATTTTTGCCCTCGATGTTCAGGCTGGCTTCTTTTTAAACAGCAATCAGGAGGCGGCAAAACTTTTTGAGGCGCAGGATTATCAAAACGCCGCGTTAAAGTTTGATGATGAAAACTGGAAAGGTGCAGCTTATTATAAGGCGCAGGATTATCAAAACGCCGCGCGTTTTTTTGAAAAAAATGAAGACATTGAGGGGCGTTACAATCTTGCAAATGCGCTTGCAAAGTCGGGTGATTTGAAAAAAGCAATAGAGCTTTATGAAAGTGTTGTGGCGCAAAATCCAAAGCACGAAGATGCCGCTTTTAATTTGGAATATGTTAAAAAAATGATGCAAAATCAGAGCAAGCAAAACGAAAAAAACAAAGAAAACGACGAGGAAAACAAAGAAAATACGCAAAACCAAAACGGGCAAAGCGATGCTCAAGATGAGGCGCAAAACGAGCAGGAAAAACAAAACGGTGATGAAAATCAAGCAGAAAATGGGCAAGCTCAAGACCAAAATGACGCGCAAAATGATGATTTAAATCAGGAGCAGAAAAATTCGGAAACAACATCGCCCGAATCCGAAAAAAATGAGGCGCAAGATGAGGCAAAACAAAACGAAAATGATGCGCAAAACCAAAAAAACGATTCGTCTTTTGAAGAAAAACAAGCAGAAGCGATGAAAGCCAAAGAAGGCGCTGAAAACGAAAAATATGATGAAAAGGTTCAGGCAAGACGTCAACAGTTTCGGGAAATTAAAGAAGATACGGGCGGACTTTTAAGAGCAATTATCAAACAGGAATATTTAAAAAACAGGTATGGAAATTGAAATGAAAAAAACAGGATTTATGGCATTTTTTTGCATTTTACTTATGAGTGCAAAAGCGATGTGCGCCGTTTCGGCAAGCGTTGACAGGGAAACGGTTGGCTTAAATGAGATGATTTTTTTAAGCATTAAGACCGATCAAAATGTTGCGAATCTTCCGGATTTGACGGATATTTTGAGCGGTTTTCGAGTTGTTTCAACCGCTGTGTCGCAAAAAAATTTTGTATCAAATATGCGTCAATCGCGTTCTGTCGAATTTAAAATCGGGCTTATACCGACGGCAACGGGCAAGCAGATTATTCCCGCAATTGATGTTGCGGGTGAGCGTACCCAGCCGATTGAAATTACGGTTACAGATGAGGCAGTCGGTGCCACGCCGTCTATAAGTTTGAGCACTCCGGAAAATAAGGCCGTAAGCGGTTTTGGCATTGAGGCGCTTATTAAAAATCCGGCGCAAAAATATTTTGTGCAGCAACAGATTGACTATCAAATTGTTGTTACAGATGACGGTTCGATAATAGGCGGACAGGTGAATTTTGAACCGACGAATGATTTTATCATCAAGTCTGTTCGAGAACCGTATATCAGGCAAAGCGCAAACGGGCGGCAGATTTTTTATGACTTTGCATTGTTTTCGCAAAAAAGCGGCTCTCTTACATTGCCGAATGCCGTTTTTGAGGGATATTCTTATGAAGAACCCGATGCAAAAAAGGTTTTTGACGTTGGTTTTTTTGCCGTTCAAATGCCGTCGATTTTCGGTGTTAAAAAGCCTGTTTTTCTTTCAAAAAAAGGCAATGAAATTGAAATTTTGCCTGCGCCTTCCGATTTTGAGGGCGGGTGGTGGTTGCCTTCAACAAATGTTCGTTTAGAGGAAAATTTTACAGATATTAAACAATCTGTGCGTGCTTTTGAGCCAATTGCTCGCGAGGTTGTTTTGAGTGCGGAAGGGGTTTTAGAGACGCAGCTTCCTCAAATTGAATTTGAAGATGCTCCGGATTTTAAGCAATATGTTGAAGAACCTGTTTTAGAAACAAGGCTTGTCGGAAACAAAATTGTTGCAACTCAAAAAACAACAATAACCTATATTCCGCAAAAAGAAGGAAAACTTGAGTTGCCTGAAATTGGCGTTGAATGGTTTGATGTTTCAACAGACACAATTAAAAAAGAAACGCTTAAAAAGGTGGTGGTTGATGTTCAAAAAAATCCGAATGTGGCAACCGAAAATTTAAGCGGCGGGCCAAAAGAAAATGCAAAAACTGAAACAAACGGTGTTTCTTTGTGGCTTGTGATTGCGGCATTTTTGGTTGGGGTTTTGATGAGTTTTGCAATCTCAAAAAAAACAAGTTCACCTCAAAAACCGGCAAAAAAAAAGGACATTTCAAAAACAATTCGGACGGCTGATTTGAAAACACTTCAAAACAACGTGTTGAACTTTTCCCGCCAGAAATTTAAAAATCAAAACTTTAACAGTTTGCAAGATGTTGCACTGTTTTTGGGCGATGATGATTTTTTTGAGGCGGCAAAGGCGTTGAGCACTTGTCTTTATTCAGGCAAAAAAACGGTTTCTTTTGACAGGTCTTATTTTGAAGATTCTTTTAAAAAAGCGCTGAAAAAGAAAAAAAACAAAACAAAAGATGACGATGTTTTGCCGCCGCTTTATCAATAGCTGTTTCGATTTTTTTTCAAAAACATCGGCTTTGGGAAACGTTAGGTTTCATTTTTTCGCGTGATATTGATAAAATGTTTGCAATATCAAAATTTATGTGTTCTAATGAGCAAGAATGAAAACATCAATAGGGTGCTTCTTATGTTTTGGTTTAAAAAGATTGCGTTAGGCCTTTTTCTGGTTGCTTTGATTTATGGTGGAAGCTCGGGCACACAGAGTTCAAGCCTGTTTGTTCAGGCTGTCAGTTTTGTCGGGCTTTTGGTTGTTCTGGTTATTTTATATATTTTTGCAAAGATGTTGTTGCGCGGGCTCGGATGTTTGCCTTCGATGCTGATTATGGGCGGTATCGGGTTGTTTATGATGTATGCACTCGGAATGTTTAACAACGGTTTGACAGGTGTGCACGACGCCGTTTTAAGCTTTATCGGAAGGGATAATCCCAAAGAAAATGTGCAGGAAATGCCGGTTGTTCCCGCCGTGCAAACGGAGCCTGAGGTTTTAAATGTGAAAGAGGAAGAACCTCCATCACAACCTGAAACGCAAACCAAACAGCCTTCAGGTGAGCTTTTTGAAGATGTTCATAAGAGCTCCGAAAAAGAGGCAAAAGCAGAATCAGTGCCGCAACAACAGGAGCGGAAAAATTTGGTGGAAACGCTTGTTTCGGCAATTGCAAGTCCGAGGCAGGCGGAGGCTCAAAAACCGTTTAATCCGAATGATTTTCCTGTGATATATGCGTATGCGCGGGTGATTAACGGCGACACGCTTGAAATTATGGGAAGATATTTCAGGCTGTTCGGTATTGCCGCACCGGAAATCAGCCAAACGTGTGCCGATTGGCAGGGTAAAGCATATAATTGCGGCAGACAGGCGGCAAGTTGGCTTAAAAGTTGGATTGAAGACGGTGAGCTTGAGTGTCATATCATTCAGCAAGATACAAAAGGCAATATGGTCGGAACCTGCTCATACGGCCCGTATGATTTGGGCGCGGCGATTGTGAATGCCGGCTGGGCCGTTGCCTATACGAAATATACCGACGCGTATTTGCCTTATGAATATCAGGCGCAAAAAAACAGGCGCGGTTTGTGGCAGGGCAGTTTTTACAAGCCGTGGGATTGGCGCAAAATTAAACAGCGCGAACAAAATGTGAAGGTTATCAGGAAAAAAACGAAAAAATCGGGATTGTTCGGGTTTTAGAATGAGTGAGGATGCAAAAATTTTTCGCTTTGAATGTTTTTCGGAAGATGAAACAAAAAGGCTTGCAGAAAAAATTTCTTTGATGGCACAAAAAGGTGATGCGTTTGCGCTTTACGGAACGCTTGGCGCGGGAAAGTCGGTTTTTGCGCGAGCATTTGTTCAAAATTTAACGGCGGCTGAAGATGTGCCGAGCCCGACTTTTACGCTTGTGCAAACATATCAGTCCGCCGCGTTTGAAATTTATCATTTCGACCTTTACCGCTTAAAATCTGAAGAAGAAATTTGGGAGCTCAATATTGAAGAGGCTTTAACCGAAGGTGTTTCTTTGATTGAGTGGCCTGAAAAAATGGGCGTTTATTTGCCGCGCGATGTGTTCAAGGTTCGTATCACGCCTTTGGCAGATACGCACCGATTGGTTGAAATCAGCGTGCGTAATCAAAAAAAGCAGGAACGTTTAGAGGGCATTGATGTTTGAGGATTAAAAATGGAAAACATCCACGCAACAGCGGTTGACATTAAAGGTTCAGGTGTTTTAATTATCGGGCATTCGGGGGCCGGAAAGTCTGATTTGGCTTTAAGGCTTATTGAAAACAAAGGCGCTGTTTTGGTTTCGGACGACAGAGTTGATTTAAAAGCAGAAAATGACAGGCTCATTGCAACCGCGCCGAAAACCATTGAAGGTTTGCTCGAAGTCCGCGGAATAGGCATTGTTAAAACGGATTTTAAGCCCTCGACCACCGTCGAACTTGTGGTTGCGGCTGCATCGTCCGAAGAGATTGAAAGACATCCTCAAGATTGTTTTTTTAAAAACCAAAATGTTTGTGTGCCGAGTGTTTTGCTTAATTTGTTTGAGCCTTCTGCGCCCGATAAGATTGTGGTCAAATTAAAAGCCGTTCTTGAAAGAAAAAAAGAAACATTATATGATGGGGCAGATTCCTCAAAGATAAGGGCTGAAAAATGATGAAAAAGCAAATCGAAAATTTTTTGAGAACACTCGGGCATCCGCTCGTCAGCTTTATTATTTCGCTCGGAAATTTGGTTTTGTTCGTGGCATCAGCCGTTTATCATGCCTTAACGCCGAAATATTATGTGAAAAACTTTTTGCGGCAGGTTTTGGAAATGGGTTTTTATTCGTTGCCGGTTGTAGGGCTTACGACCATTTTTGCCGGTATGGTGATTGCGCTTCAAACATATTCCGGCTTTGCACGCTACGGTGCGGAAAGCGCCGTGGCATCGGTTGTTTTGATTTCGGTTACGCGTGAACTTGCACCCGTTTTGTCGGCGCTGATGGTTGCGGGGCGTATCGGTGCGGCAATGGCTGCCGAGATTGGCACAATGAAAGTTACCGAGCAGATTGACGCGCTTGTTACGCTTTCGACAAATCCTTTCAAATATTTGTTTGCGCCGCGTTTGTGGGCGGGACTGACTGTTTTGCCCGTGTTGGTTCTTTTCGGCGATGTGATTGGTATTTTCGGGGGTTATGTCGTCGGGGTTTACAAACTTGGTTTTAATCCGGCAAATTATATCAACTCCACCATTGAAGAAATTGAGGCTATCGGTATTATTTCGGGTTTAACGAAAGCGGCCGTTTTCGGGTTTATTATTGCGTTGATGGGATGCTATAACGGATATCATTCGAAAGGCGGTGCGCAAGGTGTTGGGCAGGCAACGACGAACGCCGTTGTTTCGGCTTCTATTTTGATTTTGATTTTCAATTATATCTTAACCGAAGTTTTCTTTTCAAAATGATGGAGAGGGTTGATGTCTGAAGTTAAAATTTCAATTCGCAATTTACACAAAACTTTCGGCACAAAACAGGTTTTGAAAGGTGTGGATTTAGACGTTTTCAAAGGTCAATCTTTAGTTGTTATCGGCGGTTCGGGAACGGGAAAATCGGTTTTGATTAAATGTATTCAAGGCCTGCTTGAGCCCGATTTCGGCACAATTGAAATTGACGGCGTGGATGTTTTAAGCGAAAAAACAAAAAGCCATATCAGCGAAAAAATGGGTATGCTTTTTCAGGGCGGCGCACTGTTTGACAGCTTAAGCGTATGGGAAAATGTGGCCTTTTCTTTGATTGAAAATAAGGGTTATGATAGACAAGTTGCCAAAAGAGAGGCCGTGCGCGTTTTGCGGCAAGTGGGCTTGGCGCCTGATGTTGCTGACCTGTCGCCTTCCGAGCTTTCGGGCGGAATGCAAAAACGCGTTGGGCTTGCGCGGGCGATTATCACAAAGCCGGACATCATCTTTTTTGACGAGCCGACAACAGGGCTTGACCCCATTATGGCTGATGTGATTAACGATTTGATTGTTGAATCGGCCAAAGGTTTGGGTGCAACAACGCTGACCATCACGCACGATATGTCATCGGTCAGAAAAATTGCCGACAGGGTGGCGATGCTTTATCAGGGCAAAATTATCTGGCAGGGAACTGTTAAAGAAATGGATAAAACAGAAAACCCTTATGTCGTGCAATTTATCAACGGCTGTGCGCAGGGGCCGATTAAGGTGGAGGTTTAGATGGCAAAAAAGGCTTTGCTTGAATATGTTTGTCAAAGTTGCGGCGCGGTTTATCCCAAGTGGCAGGGAAAATGTGATTCCTGCGGGCAGTGGAACAGTATTGTTGAGGAAAAAGTTGAGCAAAGCGGGTTTCCGTTTTAAGCCCTAAGAAAAAAGGCGCTGTGATAGAGTTTGTTGACTTAAACGGTGGAAGTGAGCCGTTTGAACGCATTAAAACGGGAATTAAAGAAATTGACCGCGTAACGGGCGGCGGTTTGGTGGCAGGCTCGGCAATTTTGGTTGGCGGGGATCCGGGAATCGGTAAATCAACCTTGCTTCTTCAAATTTGCGCGGCTGTTGCAAAACAAAATCAAGACGAAGGGTGTTTTTATATTTCGGGCGAAGAAGCCATTGATCAGGTGAGAATCCGCGCCAAAAGGCTTTCGGTTGAAAAATCACCCGTGAAACTTGCGAGCACGACAGAGCTTAAAGACATTATCGCAACAATTGAAAAAGCCAAACCGACGCTTGTGATTATCGATTCAATTCAAACGATGTATTTGGAAGATGTGGAATCAACACCGGGAAGTGTTTCGCAGGTTAGAGCCTGCGCGTATGAGTTGATTAAACTTGCCAAGAAAAAAGGTTTTGTTTTGTTTCTTGTGGGACATGTTACAAAGCAGGGTGCGATTGCAGGGCCGAGAGTTTTAGAGCATATGGTTGACACCGTGCTTTATTTTGAAGGCGAACGCGGGCATCATTTCAGAATTTTACGAGCCGTTAAAAACAGGTATGGCGCAACCGATGAAATCGGGGTTTTTGAAATGCAGGACAAGGGCTTGGTGCAGGTTGAAAATCCGTCGGCGTTGTTTTTGGCAGAACGTCAGGGCAATGTTTCGGGCTCGACCGTTTTTGCGGGCATTGAAGGTTCGAGGCCTTTGCTTGTTGAAATTCAGGCGCTTGTGAGCCAAAGCGGATATAGCGCGCCCAAACGCGCGGTTGTCGGCTGGGATTCAAACAGGCTTGCAATGGTTTTGGCCGTTTTGGAAGCAAGATGCGGCTTTAATTTCAGCGCTTACGATGTTTATTTGAATATTGCCGGAGGGCTTAAAATTTCGGAACCGGCGGCTGATTTGGCGGTTGCGATGGCGGTTATTTCTTCGCTTTCAAACAAGCCGTTGCCTTCGGATATGGTTGTTTTCGGTGAAATCGGGCTGTCGGGCGAAATCAGGGCGGTGACGCAACCTGCGTTAAGGCTGAAAGAAGCTTCGAAACTTGGCTTTACAAACGCAATTGTGCCGGCAAGTTTCGGCAAAGAAAAGAAAACGGAAGGTATGTCGTATTATGAAATCGGCAATGTTCACCGTTTGATTAATTGGTTTAATTAGGGAAAGGCAAAAAATGCATCAACTCAACAATTTAGACGTTATTTTAATTATCCTGACGTTGCTTTCGATGGCCATTTCGCTTGGGCGCGGGCTTGTTAAAGAAGTTCTTTCAATCATCGGCTGGGTTTTGGCGGCGGCGTTTATTTTTTATTTGCTTCCGTATCTGGCGCCGTTTATGAAAAAATTTGTGGCAAGTCCGATGATGGCAAGTTTTGTTTCGGCGCTTATTTTGCTTGTTTTGTTTTATGGCTTATTGTTTCTTGCAACGTTTAAGCTCTTAAAAAAACTGCGTAAGAGCAAAATGAGCGGTCTGGATAGAGGTTTGGGGCTGATTTTCGGTGCGTTGAGGGTGTTTTTACTTGTGATTTTATTTCATATTCTGTTGCAATCATTCTTGCCGGAAGAAGCAAAAAAGCCATTTTTTGCCGATTCGGGCTATTATCGGCTTGCGGGCGATTTTGCCGAGCCGATTAAAAACCTGATGCCAAAGGAAACAATTGAGAAAATTAAACAAAAAGCCGAAGCGCAAAACCTGATGGGAAAGGAAACGTCGGAAGATTTATTCAAAAAACTTGCCGAGCCGAGACTTGAAAAAACAGCCGGCGATGTGCAAAAAGATGAGGCGCAAGGCTATGACAAATCTGAAACCAAAAGTCTTGACAGACTGATTGAGAACGCGGCAGAATAAGTTTTTTAAAAGAAAAATTCGGGCAAAAAAAAGAACCCCGAGCCTGCCTTGTGAAAGAAAGGTGATACCTTGTCTTTGAAAGGGGGGCGGGGGTTCAAAACACTTAACAAATTTTTAATTTGACCACATTGCCTAGTAAGGCGCAAATGGTCGAGTTTTTTTCGTATTCATAGTATATATGTTTTATGCCAACGAAATCAGCGGCCATCATGAGAGCGATGAGGTCGTCGGCAGGTTATTAAAAAAATCAACCAGACATCAATGCCTTAAGGCGGCGGTCTTATTTTCATTTTCATAAATAATTTGTTTTTTATATGTTTACGTTTTCTTTATACACCGTTTTGAATCCGTTGTCAAGAAAAAACAAAACCGGCCTATAAAGCATTTATTTAATTTCAATGGTATGCAGAAGGTTGGTTTTGAGTTTTTTCCCTAAAGGATAGCCGGCGGTTGTGATGATGTGGTCGCCTTTTTTGCCGTAGCCCAAAGATTTGACGGCTTTAAGTGCGATGTCTTCCACACGTTCAAAGCTTTGAAAAACCTCTTTGTCAACAGCGGCTTTCACGCCCCAGACAATGCCCATGCGGTTTGCGACATAGGCGTTCGGTGTGATGGCGATAATCGGCATTTGCGGGCGCTCTTTGGCCATTGAAAATGTTGTGAAACCGGAGGTTGTGAACGTAACAATCGCGGCAACGTTTTTTAAAACTTCCGAAAGCTCTTTGGCCGCATAAGTCATGCCTTGTGAGGCATTGCAACAAAGGTGCATTTCGTTTGCAAAAGTCGATTCGATAAAGCGCGAATCGTGTTCAACTTCTTTGATGATTTTATGCATCATTTCAACGGCTTGAACGGGATATTGTCCGACAGCCGTTTCGGCCGAGAGCATCACACAATCGGCCATATCATAAACCGCAGTTGCAACATCGGAAACTTCCGCACGCGTCGGGCTTGGCGCGGAAATCATCGATTCTAACATCTGCGTCGCCACGATGACGGGTTTTGCTCGGGCTCTGCAGGCGGAAATAATCTTTTTTTGAAGCACGGGCACAGTTTCAATCGGACATTCAACGCCCAAATCGCCGCGTGCAACCATAATTGCATCAGAAAGCGCGATAATCTCGTCTAATTCTGCCACCGCACTCGGTTTTTCAAGCTTTGAAATGATGAGTGCTTTATCACCGATGATTTTTTTTGCATCTTTAACATCTTGCGCTCTCTGCACAAATGACAAACTTATCCAGTCAACACCCAGCGACAAGGCAAAATCAAGGTCTTGCCTGTCTTTTTGCGTTAAGGCGGAAATGTCAAGGGAGATGTTTGGAAGGTTGACACCCTTGTGGTCGGAAAGCGTGCCGCCGATAAGAACTTTTGTTTGAATGTGTGAACTGTCTTTTGAAACAACCTTTAAGGAAATACTGCCATCGTTTAAAAGAAGTGTGTCGCCTTTTTTGAGTGCCTTAAAAATTTCGGGGTGGGGCAGACATACGCGTTTTTCATTGCCTTTTGAAGGATCTAAATCAAGCGTGAAAGATTGTCCTTTTTTTAAGTTAACGGAAGTGTTTTCAAATGTGCCGATACGCAATTTCGGCCCCTGCAAATCTGCCACAACCGTGATATGTTTGTTTTTTTGTTTGGAAAGTTTGCGCACAATTTCAAAGCGGGCTTGATGTTCGGCGTGCGTGCCGTGCGAAAAATTAAAACGAAAAGCATCTGCGCCGGCGTCAATTAAGCGGCTTAATGTTTTTTCGTCTGCCGTTGCAGGGCCGATTGTCGCTAAAATTTTGGTGCTTGTGTTGTGTGGCATTGGTCTTTCCTTGAAAACGTTTTTTTTAAATATAATCCGAAAATATGGCTTGTAAAACCCATTTTTTTTTGCTAGGTTCACGCTAACACAAAATGTTTAACCAATGATTGATGGAGAAAAAAATGGCTGAAGTCGGTGGCATTGCAAGCGACAGATTGCGTTCGCTTATTGAGCGAATCGAAAAGCTCGAAGAAGATAAAAGAGAAATTGCAACGGATATCAGAGAAGTTTTTGCCGAGGCAAAAAGTGCGGGATTTGATGTGAAAATTATGCGGGCGATTTTAAAGCTTCGAAAGATGGACGCGGCATCGCGCGATGAGCAGGAGTTTTTGCTTGACACATATCGCAAAGCGCTTGATATGTGAGTTTTTTTATTGACCTTGAGTATGGCGCCGGTTTTAAACCGGCGTTTTTTTGTTTTTTTTATTTTGATGGAAAAAAATGTTGCAAAACGAAATTTAGTTTGTTATAACACACTCGATTGGTTTGATGGGTGTATAGCTCAGTTGGTAGAGCAACTGACTCTTAATCAGTGGGTCCGGGGTTCGAGCCCCCGTGCGCCTACCAATAATAAAAGACCGCCTTTATGGCGGTTTTTTTATTGGTTAAGAAGCCGCGGCGAGAACACCGGACGAGGGGCGCGAGGATAAAAAATGCCTTAAACGGCATTTTTTACCACAAGCGGTGCAGTTTTGTTCATTTGCAAACAAGCGGTAGCAAAGTGCGGCAAATGTTACAAAACAAACGGGTAGGCGAAGCCGAGTCCCTGTGCGCCTACCAAAGAAAAAAAGCCGTCCTTTAAGGGCGGTTTTTTGTTGTTATGGCAGTGTGTTATGTTTTTTAATTTTTGCAATAAAAAATAAGATTGCGTTTAATTTTTGTTGCAACGTCAGAGACCGCATCGCCATCAAAAAATGTGTCGCTAAATGTTTTTTCGCTTTTGTTTAAAACTTCAAATTTTCCGAAACAGGTTTGGTTTGCAAGCTGATAACATTCTCCCATTGTGTGGCGATAACCGTTGCACTTTGCCTCATAAACGGCGCCGCCCGCGCCGGAATATAAAAAATCAACCGTCGGTGCGTTTAAGCGGCAGGCACACAAAGCAAAAGGCAAAACGAGCATATATTTTTTCATCTCAAAATTCTTTCTGAAAATTGTTGTCAACAGAAAATATAAATCGTGCAAGGAAAAAAATCAAGGCACTTCAAATTTTAGAGCGTGTTTGAAAATGTTAAAAAAATAAGGTTTAAAAAGCTGTGAAAGACTCGCTTTTTTGATTTTAGATTGCTCTTAAGTGTGGTATGAAAAAAACAGTGGGATAATTTTTTTTAGAAGGTCTTTGAGAAAAATGAAGTTTACAATTGAAAGAGCAAATCTGCTTAAAACACTCAGTCATGTTCAGAGCATTGTTGAAAAGAGAAACACGATTCCCGTGTTGTCTAATGTGCGTTTGGAAGCACTTGCCGACGCCATCAGCTTTAAGGCAACCGATATGGACACCGAAATTACCGAAACGGTTGATGCGCGCATTTTTGAAAAAGGTGCAACAACGGCGCCTGCGCACATGCTTTATGACATTGTGCGCAAGTTAAATGACGGCTCGGAAGTTGAAATTGTTTTTCCTGACGAAAAAGGGCAGCTTTCAATTGCTTCGGGGCGCTCAAAGTTTTCGCTTCCGACCATTGCGGTTGAGGATTTTCCGGTTATTTCGGGCGATGAATTGCCCATCAATTTTGAAATGCAAAAAGAAGATCTTAAAGATGTGATTGACCGCACACAGTTTGCCGTTTCAACCGAAGAGACAAGGTATTATTTGAACGGTCTTTAC
The DNA here is from genome assembly GCA_017445475.1 of Alphaproteobacteria bacterium. Classification (GTDB taxonomy): domain Bacteria; phylum Pseudomonadota; class Alphaproteobacteria; order RF32; family CAG-239; genus UBA1254. The sequence goes on along the minus strand of JAFSUB010000023.1, from coordinate 15,495 downwards.
ATTCACGCCAAAACGGAAGGCGAAACGAAACTTTTGCGTGTTGTGGCAACCGACGGGCATCGCTTGGCGTGTGTCGAATCGCCTTTGCCGAAGGGGGCGGAAAAAATGTCGGGCATTATTGTGCCGCGCAAAACAGTTGCCGAAATCAGAAAACTTCTTGATGATTCACAAAGCCAGAACATTGCGCTTTCAATTTCGGAAAATAAAATTCGCTTTGTGTTGAAAGATATTGTCCTGACATCAAAGCTTATTGACGGGACATATCCGGATTATGAACGTGTTATTCCGACCGGCAATAACAAAATTTTAGAGCTTTCGGCCAAAAATCTTTCGACAGCGGTTGACCGTGTGTCGGTTGTGGCGGAAAGAACACGCGCCATTAAGCTGATTACGGCTAAAAATCATGTGATGATTACAACCTCGAGTCCGGAACTCGGCAGTGCGTTGGAAGATTTGGAGGCAAACTACGATTCGGAGGGTTTGGAGGTTGGCTACAACTTCAGGTATTTGCTCGATATTTTGTCGCAAATCAGAGGCGATAATGTCGAGATTAGTTTTTCAGACGGTTCGTCGCCTTCAATCATTCGCGATAAAGCCGATTCGGCCGCGATTTATGTTTTGATGCCGATGCGCGTGTGAGCTTGAAAGATGTTAAAGGCGCAGTTTTTGAAGTTGCGCCTTTATTGATGAGTAAAAAAGAGTCTGCAATGGGTTCGGCTTTTAAGATTTCGGAAGTTATTAAGGAAAAGTCAGGAATGAAACGCCTGACTTTAACTGACTTTAGAAATTATGAAAGCTTAAGGCTTGAATTTGATATTTGCCCAATTGTCATGACGGGAAAAAACGGAAGCGGCAAGACAAACATTTTGGAGGCCGTTTCGTTTTTGTCGCCCGGACGGGGTTTAAGGGGCGCTAAAATGGCAGATATCAGGCGCTTAAATGCCTCTCAGGGTTTGGCTCGAGGTGTTTTGTGGGCGGTTTCGGCAAATGTTCAGAAAAACGATGAGGATTATGTGCTTTCAACCGCTGTTCAAAAAAGCGAAAAAGAAGGCCAAAATGATGTGCACAGTTTTGAACGCCGCACTGTTTTAATTGACGGACAAAAAGCGACCACGCAAGCCGAGCTCGGCAAATATTTTTCCGCCATTTGGCTTACACCGCAGATGGACCGCATTTTTTTAGGCGGGCCACAGCCCAGACGCAGTTTTTTAGACCGAATGGTTTATGCTTTTGATTTGGAACACGCCAAGCGCACGGCAACGTTCGAACACCTGTATAAAGAATGGTATCGAATCATTAAATCGGGCAGAAGCGATAATTTGTGGCTTTTGGGGCTTGAAGAACAAATGGCGGCCGTCGGTGTTTCGATTGCGGCGGCGCGGCGCGAATTGGTGGCAAGGCTGAACACGTTTACAAAAAACGAACCCGATGATGTTTTTCCCGATGTGATGCTTGCGCTTGATGGCAAAATTGAACAAATGCTTGATGAAAATGCGGCCATCGATGTGGAAGATTTTTACAAACAAAACCTTTATGAAAGCCGCAAGAATGTGTTTTCAGGCGACGGTGTCGAGGGTGTGAACAAAACAGATTTCAAGGTTTTCGACAAGAAAAAGCAAATGCCGGCGGAACTTTGTTCAACAGGCGAACAAAAGCTTTTGCTTATCAGTATTATTTTGGCGCAAACAAAGTGTCAGATGCTTGATAAGGGGTTTGCGCCCGTTTTGCTTCTTGATGAAGTAACGGCGCATTTGGATAGCATTAAGCGCAATGCGCTTTTGGAAAAAATTAAAGAGTTGCGTTTGCAGGCATTTATCACGGCAACTGACGAACAAATTTTCAAAACGTTAAAAAACGAAGCGCAGTTTTTTGAAGTGAAAAGCGGTGTGGTTTCAGAAAAATCAGGGGGGTAAAATATGGCGGAAAATATTTTAAAATCAAGGCGTTTCCTGCCGCTTTTAATCACGCAGTTTTTGGGTGCATTTAATGACAATTTGTTCAAGAATGCGCTTTTGATGGCGGTAACGCTTCAAATGGCAAGTAAAGCGGCGCTTGTTTCAAATGTGATTGCCGCGCTTTTTATTTTTCCGTTTTTTTTGTTTTCGGCACTTGCAGGCGAAATTGCCGATAAATATGACAAAGCAGCGGTGGCGCGTGTTTTGAAGTTTTGCGAGCTGCTAATGATGATTATGGCAATGGCGGTTTATCATTTTGAAAGCCTTTGGGGGCTGATTGCGCTTTTGGGGGCAATGGGGGTTCAATCGGCTTTTTTCGGGCCGGTTAAATATTCTCTTTTGCCGACACATCTTACATCGGAAGAATTGGCGCTTGGCAACGCGTATGTCGAGGCAACGACATATGTGGCGATTTTGCTTGGGCTGATTTTGGGAACGGTTTTACCCATCACAGGTGTTATGGTGCTTTTGATTTTGATGGCGTTTGTCGGTTTTTGTTCTTCATTGTTTATTTTAAAGGCCGAACCGGAACGGAAAAATGCGATTATTCATACAAATATTTTTTCATCTACCGCAGAAAACTTGAAGCTGATTTATCATCATAAAGTTGTTTTTAAGTGCGTTTTGGGCGCAACGTGGTTTTGGATGATCGGGGCTTTTGTTGTTGTGCAGATATATCCGCTGTCGGGGCATGTTTTAAATGTTACAAACACAGTGATTACGTTCTTTTTGGTTTTGTTTTCAATCGGTGTTGCGTGCGGCTCTGTTTTTTGCGGGCACTTGATGAAAGGGCTGATTCATACAACTTACATACCGTTGAGCGTTTTGATGATGGGGCTTTGTTTTTATGCGTTATACTTTTTGACGGCTCATTATCAAACACCCTTAACGCCTGTTTCTTTGGCACAATTTTTGATAAAGCCGGAAAGCTTTTTTATCAGTTTGAGCATTTTCGTGATGGCTTTTTTCGGCGGGCTTTACATAGTGCCGTTAAACACGTTGATGCAAAACAAAGCACCGAAGGCATTTTTGGCGACCATTATCGGCGGTAACAACATTTTAAATGCGCTCGGTATGGTGCTTATGTCGCTTTTAACCATTGCACTTTTGGCGCTTGGGTTTACCATTTCGGAGTTGTTTTTGGCCGTTGCGGTTTTAAGTCTGTTTGTTTTCATATATACCGTCAGGCTTTTGCCGAATGCTTTTTGGCGCTCGGTTTTGCGTGCCGTTTTGGAAGTTTTGTTTCGCATTGAGGTTAAAGGTGCGCAGAATTTGAGACGTGCGGGAAAAAGTGTTTTGCTTGTTTCAAACCACACCTCGCTTTTAGATGGGCTGCTGATTGCCGCTTTCACCGAAGATGAGCTGACCTTTGCCGTGAACACGGGGTGGGCTGAAAAATGGTTTATGAAGCTTTTTAAGCTTTTTGTGCACTTTGCGCCGCTTAATCCGACAAATCCGATGTCAATGCGCTCTTTAATCGCCGACATCAAAAAAGGCAAAAGAGTGATGATTTTTCCGGAAGGGCGTATCAGCACAACAGGCGGTTTGATGAAAATTTATGAAGGTGCGGGGCTTATTGCGCACAAAGCAAATGCCCGTGTTGTGCGTTTGAGAATTGACGGTGCGCAATTCAGCAAATTATCCTATTTGAAACATAAAAACAAAACGCGGTGTTTTCCGAAAATTACACTGACTTTTTTAAGACCGCAAAAATTGACGGTGAGCTCAAGCCTTTCAAGAAGGGCGCAAAGGCACCAAGTTTCGCTCAAGCTGTATGATATGATGACCGAGATGATGTATGTGACTTCAAACATTAACGAACATCTTTTTGTCAGCCTTTTGAAAGCCGCAAAGCAGCACGGCTTAAACCATAAAATTGCGGAAGATGTTCAAAGGCGCGCTATTTCCTATAAAACGCTTCTCAAAAAGGTTTATGTGCTTGGAACGGCTTTTGAATATGCATTTGACGGTCAGGAAAATGTGGGTTTGATGTTGCCGAACTGTCTTGCCGATTTGGCCTGTTTTTATGCGCTTGAATGCGTTGATAAGGTTCCTGTTATGCTCAATTTTTCACTTGGGGAAAAACCGTTTTTATCAATGCTTCAAACACTTGAGCTTCAAACAATTATAACCTCGCGCGAATTTATTGAAAAAGCTCGTTTGATGCATTTGATTGAAAGCGCACAAACACAAAAAGCAAATGTTGTTTATTTGGAAGATTTTGCAAAAAAGATTTCTCTTAAAATTAAAATCAAAGGATTGTTGCGCTATTTGATTGGTTATAAACCGAAAAATGAACCGTCAAGACCGGCGGCGGCACTGTTTACATCGGGTTCGGAAGGCTTGCCGAAAGCGGTTATTTTAAGCCACGTCAATTTGCAGGCAAACCGTTATCAGCTTACAAATGTGTTGTCGGTGAATGCGTCAGATGTGTTTTTTAATGCGCTTCCGATGTTTCATTCTTTCGGGCTTTCAATCGGTGCGGTGGCAACGATTTTGTCGGGGATTAAAACGTTTTTGTATCCGTCGCCGCTTCATTATCGCATTGTGCCGGAGCTTGTTTATGACACAAATGCAACAATTGTTTGCGGCACCGACACGTTTTTTTACGGCTATGGGCGCATGGGGCATCCGTATGACTTTTTTAATGTGAAATATGCGATTGTCGGCGGTGAAAAACTCAAAGAAAGAACGGCGCTTGTCTTTATGAAAAAATTCGGTGTGCGCATTTTAGAGGGTTATGGAACAACCGAAACGGCACCGGTTTTGGCCTTAAATACGCCGATGAATGCAAAAGAAGGAACGGTTGGAAGGCTGTTGCCGTGCATTGCGTATCAAATTAAAAAAACGGAGGGCGTGTCAAACGGCGGCGAACTTTGGGTGAAAGGCGATAATGTGATGCTGGGATATATCAAGCCGCAAAACCCGAACAAAATCGAGCCTTTGGAAAACGGTTGGTATGCAACGGGCGATATTGTAAGCGTTGACGAAGATGGTTTTGTTAAGATTTTGGGACGTATGAAGCGTTTTGCAAAAATCGGTGGTGAAATGGTTTCGCTTACCGCCGTTGAAGAAGCTTTAGAAAAACTTTATCCTGATGCTTTGCAGGGTGTTGTTTTTGTTTCAGATGAGAAAAAAGGAGAAAAGCTTGTTTTGATTACAAACCGTCAAGATGTTGACTTAAGTGCGGTTAAGGCATTTTTTAAAACAGAAGGATTAAGTGAGCTTTGCTTGCCGAAAGAGGCCATATATATGAAGAATCCGCCGATGCTTGCAAGCGGTAAAATGGACTATCAAGCCATTTCGCAAAAGCTTGAAGAACACTCAATCGGACTTGTTTGAAACGGCAAAAATTCATAAAACGAAACATCATCAATCGGTTTTATGCTTGAAAGGCAAACCGCAAATCCATGCAAAACAAAAAAACGGTGATGAGGGGTTTTATATTCTTTGCCGAGTTTAAAATCGGCTTCATATTGCGTGAACATTTTATAAAAATCAAGCGCATCGACAGGTGTTTTGAAGTTTAGACGGTTGGCTGTTTTTTGAAAATCGCGGCTTGGGTTAAGCTCTTCGATGTCTATGCCGACAGGGAAAACATCTGTTGCAAGCACAACATAATTTTTGGAATGCGAAAGGCTCAAAAAAACGTCGTCGGCAACGAGTTTTCCCGATATGGTTTGACGGGCATTTTGTATGCCGGCATTTTTGATGAGCACCCTTCCTGCCAAAAACTGAAGTTTTCGGTTTTGATTCGTGATTTTTTCAAAACGGTTGCGCTCTTGAAGGTTGAGCGTTAAAAGATGCGCTTCAAAAAAATCAGAGGTCTTGATTATCTTGCCTAAATCTGTTATAAAAACTTTCATAAAAACGATATACACCACAAAAATCAAAAGGTCAAGTGATGCAAACAAGCGCAAGATATCAAGCTGTTTTTGAATTGCTTTGCAAGATTTTCAAAAATCAAGCGCCGGCCGATGTGCTGATAAACACATATATGCGTGCGCGAAAATATATCGGCGCGAAAGACAGGCGCTTTATTTTGGAAACAACATGGGATATCATTCGGCATCGTCTGCGTTTGGAATTTGATGCAAAAAGCGAAGATGTGCGCAGGGTTTTGCTTTGTTATTTGCAAAAAAAAGGCGAAGATTTTGATTTGATTACGGGCGGAACATACGGTCTTGAAGCCTTATCAAAAGAAGAAAAGAGTTGGCTTAAAAACTTAAAAAGCGAGCCATACCCTTTAAATGTTGAGCTTGAGTGTCCGCAGTGGCTGATGCAAAAAATTGACAATCCGGCGCTGGTTGGCTTGCTTAATCAAAAGGCAAATGTTGACATTAGAGCCAATTTTATATCGCCTTATGATTTGAAAAAACGGCTTGAAAAAGAAGGATTGTTTTTTTCGCTGACCGCATATTCGCCTTTTGGGCTCAGAACTTCGGAAAACATCAACTTAAACAACTGCACCGCCTATCACGAAGGTCTTTTTGACATTCAAGACGAAGCTTGTCAGGTTGCCGCGCTTTTGTGCGATGTGAAGATGGGCGAGAAGGTGATTGATTATTGTGCTGGTGCCGGCGGCAAAACGTTGGCGCTCGGCGCAATAAGCGAAAACAAGGTTTTAATTGAGGCACACGATGTCAATTTTGAGCGTATGAGCCCGATTAAAGAACGTGCGCGGCGATTGGGCGCCACAAACATTAAGCTTATTTCAAAGCTTGAAGCTTTGGATTATGATTGTTTTGTTGCCGACTGTCCGTGTTCGGGAAGCGGCACATGGCGACGTGCGCCCGACTTGAAATTCAGAACAAGCAGTGCGCATTTGAAAAATTTGCAAAAAATCCAAAGCGATGTTTTACAAGTGGCGTATCAACATACAAAATCCGGCGGGCGGATTGTTTATATGACCTGCTCGGTTTTGCGCGAAGAAAATGAAGATGTGGTTGAAAAATTTGCAAACAATCACGGCGATATACAATTTTTTGACCATGAAAAACTGTGGGAAAAGAAAATTGATGTGCCATACCCTTTTTCAAGCAAAAAATATTTAAATTTTTCACCGCTTTTAACAAACACCGACGGTTTCTTCTTTTGCTGTTTGAAAAAGGTCTAAAAGCTGTTCCACGGTCTGAAGCCGATGTTGTCCCGAACGGTTTTAACCTTCGGTTTGCCGTTGTTTAAATAAATGAAGCCGCCGCCACTTGCAGAGGCGTTGAGCGGTTTGTTTTTGATTTTAAGATGTCCGTTTAAGTCAAATTCAAAGATGTTCTCATAAACGCATTTTTCTCGATTGCATGAGATATTGATTTGTTCGCCTTTGCCGATTTTGTTGTTTAAGACATCACGGGTTCGAATATTTTTATTTTGCGTGTAACCGTTTTGTTCAAGCCAGTTTTTCGAAAGCCAAACATCTTCTTTTTTGGCCAAAATTACAAGGTTTCCGCTGTTGTCTTTCAAGCCGATTTGGCGTCCGTTTGCACTATAAAAAATATCCGGTTTTTGCACAAAAACAAACAAAAAAAGCGACAAACCAATCGGCACCAAACCCCAAAACTGCCACTTTTTTTGCCAAAGCAAAAGCCATAAGCCGCCAAAGGTTGCCACAACAAGCAAGGCAAGCGGAAAGTGCGGCAAAGCAGGTGTTGCAGAAAACAAACTTAAAACCTTCAGGCAGATGCGGTTGAGCAAAGATATGCCCAAACCCGCAACTTTAAGCGCTGTTACATGGCCGCCGAAAGGCATAAAAATGAGGCAGACAATAACGGCGGGCATAATCAAAAAACCAATAATCGGAGCGGCCAAAGCGTTGGTCAGTGTCGAAAGCAGCGGAACATTGGCAAAGTGATGAATGACAAACAAAAGCGTTGCAAGTGTTGCAATCGTTGTGGCGATGACGGTGCCCAAAAAATAGGCCGTCAAATTTTGAAACAGTGTCTTGTTTTTTTCAAATAACTTCTTGCGGTCTTGATATGTTTCGTAAAAGGCGGTTAAAGCCGAAGCTGCGGCAAACGACATTTGAAACGAGGGGCGAACCAAAACATACGGTTCAAAAATTAAGATAATGAGTGCGGCTGCCGCGACGGTTCGCATGGATATGGCTTCTCGCGCAAAGAAAAAGGCCGTTAATGCAAGCGATATCATGATAAAGGCTCTTTGCGCGGAAACAGCACAACCGGACATCTGCAAATAAATGAAAAGCATTAAAACGGCAAAAATTGCCGCGATTTTTTTGGTTGAAAACCTGAGTGATATTGAAGGCAACAATGAAAGCAGCCATCGGCAAAGCAGAAAAGATATGGCTGCGACAAAGCCCATATGCAGACCGGATATGGCTAAAAAATGGGCAAGTCCCGTTTGAGAGTATAGGCGGTATTGCTCGGTTGAAATCAGACTTTTATCGCCTGTGATGATGGCGGCGGCAATTCCCGCAACGCTTGGGTCTAAAGTGTTTTGAATTTGATTTGTGAAATGATTTCGGTAACGATTGATTTTATATATGAACCGCTCAAAAAAACCGCTCTTTTGCACGCATTCTTTTGAATGTGCGTCGCTTAAAGCAAAACCGGTTGCCGATACGCTCTCAAAAAACAAATCACGTTCAAATTGGTAATAGCCCGATGTTTTAAGCGGCTTAAATGTTGCAACCGTTTCAATGCATGAACCGATGTCAAAAGATTTTTGGCCGGAAAGCGTTATTTTGTAGATACCTTTTCTTTTATCGTTAAAATCGGCCACATCTTTAAGCCACAGCCGCGTTTTGCCTTTGCGGCTTAAATCGATTTTGAAAATTTTGCCTTGAATATATGTCGTTTCGGGTTTGTCAATGAAAACAACTCGTTTGGCGCGGTATAAGGTTTGAAGTGAAATGTTTACAAACCCTAAAGCGACAATCAGCAGAGTGGAAATCATAAAAATTGCTGGCGGATTTTTTCGCATCAAATAAAGCAAAACAAGCAAAACTTCAATGATGCAGACAATGATAAGTGCCGAAGGTTCGAAAGAAAGCAGAAAATAAAGACCGATTCCGAGGCCGAACAACACAGGTGTGAACAAAAACCATCTGTGTTGCTCGCTTAAAAGCTGTTTTTTAAAGTTTTCGAACATCTTTACGGCGATTTTTAATAAGGCTTAAGATGATGTCGCAAGCATTTGCGCTGGGGGTTTGCTCGCCAAAACCCAAAACACTTTTCAGTTTTTCAAAACCCTCCATCTGGCGTTCATAAACATCGCCTTTTTTAACAAATTCGTTTATATAATACAAAATTTTTTCTTTAGAGCAATTTTCTTGCAACAATTCAGGCACAATTTCACGTCCGAGCAAAATGTTTGTTAAGTTAACGAATTGAATTTTTAAGAAATGCCGCACCAAAAATGCCGTTAAAGGTGCAACCTTATAGGCAATGATATGGGGCACTTTAACAATTGCAAGTTCAAGTGCGACGGTTCCGGAAGCGGCCATCGCCACATCAGAGGCACAAAAAGCATCGTGCCTGTCCGATTCGGTTTTAACAACAATGATGGGCAGATTTGATTTTTGCGTTATTTTCAAAACCTCATTCTCAACCGTGTGCACGGTTGGCAAAACAAAAACATATTCCGGATTTTTTTGATAAAACGCTTCGGCCGCCTCCAAAAAAACAGGCAACAGACGCGCCACTTCATTTTTGCGTGAACCGGGCAGAAGCGCCATAATTTTTTGATTTGGCTCAATGTTGAAACGTAAGCGAAAATCTTCGGAATTTCCGTATATGACAGGGCTTTCGATAACCGGATGGCCGACAAACGAGGCTTCAAGGCGATAAGGCGTGAAATATTTCGGCTCATACGGGAAAAGCGTTAAAAGATGATCGATGTATTTATACATTGTGCGTGCGCGCTTTTTCTTCCATGCCCAAACCTGCGGTGCAACATAATGAACCTGTGGAATGGAAAGCTTTAATTTGCGTAAGGCCTTGTGTATGCGCGCCGAAAAACTCCAACTGTCAATGGTGATGACAATGTCGGGATTGACTTCTTGAATGTTTTGAACAGTTTGCCTGATGCGCTTTAAAACACGCGGAATGCTCGGGACAACTTCTAAAAGGCCCATAACAGCAAGATCTGATATGTCAAACAACGATTTTAAGCCTTCGCGCTGCATACTTTCGCCGCCCACGCCGAAAAACGAAACATTTTCGCATTTGCTTGTCATGGCGCGCATCAATCTTGAACCCAACAAATCGCCTGACGGTTCACCGGCAATTAAATAAATTTTCATCTCACAAATACTCCGCGGGGTTGATGCCGACAACAAACATTTTGTATTTGTCGGCAAGCGCTATGACATCTTTTTTATCAACAATCAAAGCGTTTCCGGCATGAACAGCCAAGCCTTTTAAGCCCGATTTTTTTGCGTTTTCAATGGTTTTTAAGCCGATGGTGGGCAAATCTGTGCGCATTTCCTGTTCGGGCTTGCGCAGTTTGACCACAACGCCGCCGTCGCCTTTTCGCTTATATGCGCCGCAGCGACAGATGAGCTCATCGGTGCCTTCAATGCCCTCAACGCCCAAAACAAGGCCTTGTTGCACAACAACCGATTGTCCGACATCAAGCTTGCCGAGCTCAAGCGCAACTTCAACGCCGCGCGCAATATCCGCCAAAGCTTGTTTGTCGGGTTTTTTCTTTGTTAAAACGCCCGTTTCAAGCAATATTTCAGGCATAATTTCGTGAATGCCCACAACCTTAAAGCCCTCGTTTTCAATTTCTTTGATGAGGGCGCGCAATATGCCGTCATCGCCCAGAGATTTAAGGCCGATTTTTGCAAAAAAAGCTGCCGTTTTGATGTCGGGCACCAAATCAGCCAAACTCGGGCGCTTGATGGTGCCAATCATCACAACGTCTTGAACGCCGGCATTTTTAAAAAGCTTAAAACCTGTGCCGGCTTGACCGATGCGGATAAATGTGTGCGGCACCGTTTGGTCAAAATAAGCTTTTTCGGCGTTTCCGGAAATGGCTAAAACCTCAAAGGGAATTTGTTTTTCTTGACAATGTTCAATCAATAAACGCGGCAGGCTTCCGCCGCCGGCAATGATTCCAAGTTTTCTTTGTTGTTCGTTCATACTTTCATCTTCTGTTATTTTAATATAACGACACACCTTAACACAGCTTTGAACATTATTCAAGAACGATAAAAATTTGTTGTGATAAAAAAACGTGTTCAAAATTAAGTGTTGTTTTTTAAAAAAACTTAATTTATAGTGAATTTTGTTGGGATAGCCCAATACCCAACAGGACATTGACAGTCTAAATGATGCGGGCAAAAACATAGCTTTTGTATTACGTTGTAATGTAAAAGATGGTTGCCACATTGGGCATCTTCCCGCAGAGGGTGGATGCCAGTAAATAAGGCACACGCCCAAATAGCTGGGCTACTTATCGCATTATTTGTAGTGTCAACGTCCACCCACCTTGCAAGGTGGGTGAAGTTTTTTGGGCTGACGGGTGGTTTGGGTTGAACAAAACTTGTGCCTTTTTGGGCAATGATTATGATTTTACGCACGGTAAAAAACGTTTGCGCCGTCCTGACCTTGCTTTAAGATTAAGAGTTCAGGCGCAAATTGTCGATTTAATCGAAAATGAAGATGTTGATACGTTTTTGGTTGGTGAAATCGGCGGTTTCGAAGAAGATGCGTATGAGAGTGTTTTGGAAGTTAAAAAGAGCTATCCGGATATTAAAATTATACTTGTTATCTCAAAGCTTGCGGAACTACACCCGACGGGTTTAGATGATCGTCATCTGATTTATCGGGGAAAATATTTTGATGACTTTATTTTGCCTGATAAATGTGCTCTCGGATATAAAAGATTGGGTATTGTATATCGCAATCGTTATATCATCGAGCATGCGGATTTTATTGTCGCGTATAATGAAAGACACGGTCGGGCTTTTGAATTTTGCAAGCGGGCCGAAAATAAGGGCGTAAGGGTTATTGAGCTGGCGCGAACCTAATAATAAACACATTTAAAAAGGAATTTTTAGTTTTCTCTTTTTGCTTGAAAAAGAGCTTAAAAAAAGATAAAGTCTTCTTGTTAAGGAAAATCAACTTGATAAATATGGACACTGATTTAAACAAAAATGTGATGGCTCTTTTGAGCGAAAACGAAAAGATTGTTTTTTTGAAAACACTTTTGCGTTTGTCGGCGCGCGACGGTCATATTGATGAGGCAGAGATTAAACACATCAAAAAAACGGCACAGCGCTATAAGGTTGAAGATGTGAAAAAAATATTTGAAAATACAACCGAAGACAAACTTTTGTTTGAACTCAAAATTTTGAAAAATCGGCGCGCAGCGTTGGAGCTGATTAAACAAATGTTTTGTTTGGCGCACGCCGATCAGGATTTAAGCGATGAAGAAATTTTGTTTATCGGCCGTGTTGCCGAAGTTTTGGGCATTGAGATCAAAAAGGTTGAACAAATCAGCAGCTGGGTGATTGATTATTATATTTTGCAAGAGCAAAGTCGAATGATTTTTGAAAGTGAGGATATGTGATGGAAAACAAAACACCTTTGATTTTGAAAAAAGCAATTGTCAGGCAGTTTCCTATGGTTGAGGCCGAGCAACTTGAAAGAATTGCGCGCGAGGCGGCGTTTGCCCCCAAAAACCGTATGATAGAAATTGATGAAAACAGACGCTTAAATGTTGAGGATTTGCGTTTTGTTGTGGCAAACGGCATGGAAAAAGCACCGCTTGACGAACGCAATTTTTTGTATGCAACCAGCATTGAAAACTTAAACAGCGAGACTTCTTCGGTTGAAGAATTTTTTCGCTGGCTTTCCGAAACAACAACCATTTTAAAGCATATGAACGATGGTTATGTAACGGAAGATGATGCCAAAGAGCGCCAATCGTTTTTGGATTTTACCGACCAAAGAGAAGGCGAGCTGATGGTGTGTTTGGGGCTTTATCAAAGCTGTCGGTCGCCGCAGGCCGAAGAACGCGCGAAATTTATCAGGTATAAACTGCAAAAATTACGCGAAATGCGCACATCGATTAAGTTTTTAACCAAAGAAGGGTCAGATGTGATGAGCACGCGTTCGGAATATGACGTGGCGATTCCCTATTATAAATATTTTAAGAATTTGCAAAAACTGCCGTTTGGCTACGATGTGCCTTATGAAGAAAGACAAAAGCTCGGAATTGATCACAGTGCCGACAGAGATATGGCCTCTGATTATGATTTTTATGCCAAACTGGTTAATGATATTTTAGATGAAATGGCCAAAAATGAAGAAAAAACGGCGCGTATCAAAGAAGAAAAAGCATATCATCAACAAAAATCTGATAAAACGACAGAATTTTATGGACGATAGAAAATATTTTTTGTAAAGTGTGTTCAAACAGTTTAATATTTTTAAGGAGATGAAAATGGGAGTTTTATTGTTGCCGGTGTTCAAAACGATTGCACTTGTTTTGGATATATACGTTAAAATCGTTGTGGTGGAAATTGTGCTTCACTGGCTGATTCATTTTAAGATTGTTTCAGTCAACAACAAATATGCCGAAAAATTTATGGATATTTTAAGAAAGCTGACGGAACCCGTTTATGCAAAAATTCGCTCGAAAATCAAACCGTTTGCGGATTTTGATTTGTCGCCGTTTATTTTGCTTTTGGTGCTGTATTTCTTGTGGCAGCTTTTGAATGTTTTAAGCGATATGGTTTTATAGTTTGGCTTTTTATCAAACAGTTGAAAAAGGTTATGTGTTAAGAGTTAGGTTGACGCCTAACTCTTCTTGCACGCAGATGACGGGCGAATTTATTGATGAAAACGGCGATTCGTGGCTTAAAATATCTGTTAAAGCCGTGCCCGAAAAAGGAAAAGCAAACAAAGAGCTTCTTGCTTTTTTAGCAAAAAAATTGAAGGTGGCGAAAAGTTCAGTTGAGCTGATATACGGGCAAACGGACCGATATAAAAAAATTATGATTGAAAATACGCCCGATATGGCGCAAAAAATAGAGGGGCTTTTGAAATGAGCGGAAAAATTATTGACGGCAAGGCACTGGCCGCGGAAATTAAAAAAGATTTGAAGGAAAAAATCGGGGACTTAAAAACAAAACCCAAATTCGCCATTGTTTTGGTCGGCCGTAATGAGGCAAGCGAAATTTATGTGAAAAACAAACAAAAAGCCGCTTTAGAGGTTGGAATTGAAAGCGTGCTTTACGCGTTTGATGAAAAAGCCACACAAAAAGAGCTGGAAAATTTAATTGAAAAGCTTAACAAAGATTGCTCGGTAAACGGAATTTTGATTCAGTTGCCGCTGCCTGAAAGCCTTGACGGGCAGGCATTGATTGAAAAAATTGATGTGCAAAAAGATGTTGATGGTTTTTGCCCCTTAAATATCGGCAGGTTTGAATGCGGATGCCGAAATACGCTTGTTGCGGCAACGCCTAAAGGGGTTTTAAGGTTGCTTGAAAATGCCGGTGTGAAACTTGAGGGTAAAAGTGCGCTTGTTATCGGGCGTTCAAACATTGTGGGCAAACCGATGGCGATGTTGCTCTTGGAAAAAAACTGCACGGTAACGGTTGCCCATTCGGCCACACAAAATTTGCCAGAATTGGTGCGGCAGGCAGATATTGTTGTGTCGGCAACGGGCAGGGCAAAAATGATTAAAGGTTCGTGGCTCAAAAAAGGTGCGGTTGTGGTTGATGTGGGGATTTCGCGCGATGGAAACGGCAAAATTTGCGGCGATGTTGATTTTGAAAGCGCGCTTGATGTTGCCTCTTACATTACGCCTGTGCCGGGCGGTGTGGGGCCGATGACAATTGCCATGTTGCTTGAAAATGTGTTGGAAGCATATTTGAAACAGAACGCTTAAAATCTTTTTTTTGAAAGATTATATTAAGGGCATATTTTGCGGAGAAAAAATATGACCATGATGATGATTTTTGAGGACGAGCCGAAAAATGCGGTGTATTACGAAGGCTTTTTAAACAAAGGTTTTAATTTGTTTGCGTGTAGCAATATCTATCAATTTTTAAGGTATGCCAAAGAGGTTAAACCCGATGTGGTGGTGATGAATTTTTCGCCGGCTTTTGAAAACAATTCGGATATGATGCGGGAAATTAAACAAGCTTTATGTAATGAAGATGTTTGTCCGCGGATTTATTTGAATGCTCCCGAAAATTTTGAGGGCGATATGTTTTTTGAAGATGTGGATTTGAAAGACGGCGCAGCGGAAAAAAGGCTGATATATCGGCTGTTAAAATCCAAAAAAGCGCAAAAATACATCAACTGAAAAAAATTCTTGATTTTTGAAAATAGTCGTGTATGGTGGCACTTGATATTGCGCCGTTGTAGCTCAGTGGTAGAGCACACCCTTGGTAAGGGTGGGGTCGAAAGTCCGATTCTTTTCAGCGGCACCAATGCAAAAGGGGCACTTTTTAGTGCCCTTTTTGCATTGGTATCGATGAGAGAAAAAGGACTTTCGGGGGCAACGAAAGTGCGGAATCGCATCGCCGAGCGAAATTTTGCGAGGCGGGGAAGATGACGCCGAAGTG
>JAFSUB010000022.1 GCA_017445475.1 Alphaproteobacteria bacterium | reverse complement strand
CAGCACCATGACCAATCGCGCAGTAAGTGCAACGAACAGTTTTGCTTATTCTTTCGACAAGTCTATTGTCTATAAGAATGGCGACTATTCTTACACTTTCAACGGTGTGAGGCCTCGTGATGAGACGACCGACGACATCGTCAAGACGGGAACGCGGACGATCAGCGGCGAAAGTTATGATGTGTATGGTTACAAGACCACCGTGTCCGGTAACTACACCATCGACAACGCTGCCATCAGCCGTCCTTCGGACAAGGTGTCTCGCGACATCCTTGTCAAACAGCTCATCACCGTAACTCTTGAGGACCAGTCTTACACTGGTAACTTCAAGAGCAGTGGTGCCAAGGTCTCCACGACCGAGCAGCATAATGACTTCAAGATTGTGACCCGCACCAACGATAAGGTGACGGCAAGCAATTCTTATCGTCGTGATCTTGACCTCAACGCCACGGCTTCTGCTAAGGGCGATGTCAAGATGAGTGCTGCAAGTAAGCCGACCCTGAAGGCCCACACCCCCGGTGCCGCATCCATCACGCACTCGAGTGCTGACGGAAACGGTTTTGTCAAGCGCACCACTTCCCGTCCCTACACCATCACAATGAGCGATGGTGCGGTGATTGACGTGGCGACGGCTTTTGACAAAGAGGTCAACAACGGTCTCGACACCCTTGATCACACTGCTATCCGCACAGTGAGCTTTGTGTCCGCCGAAACGCCTGTTAAGAACAACAGCCTCTCGACTTCCACGCAGGAAGTTTATGACGTTGTTGTCAACTTGGCAGTCGAAGTTGACAGAACCACCGAAGGTGTTATGACGAAAGCAGCGGGCGAAAGCTACCCGCTTTCTGTAGCCTATCACCAGCTTGTTGACGTTCCTGTTGTCCCGACTGTGGACACCACCCTCATTAAGAAGGTGAATGGTCAGACCGTAAGCGTGGAGGTTTACTTCAACAATGTTTATCAGTTTACTGATAACTACGAAGTGGCCGCCAATATTACCGGTCGCAAAGCCAACAACATCGAGGCCGCCAACAGCGGTTTTGAAACGAGCCTTAAGGGCATCTCCGGTGAATCCACCTCGGATGCTTCGAAGGGCCGCTTCACCGCAAAGGCTAAGAGCTTTGTTCACACCAGCACCGTCTCGAACGGTGAGGAAAGTGATGATAACATCTTTGATGTCAAGCATCTGAACTCTCTTGAGTATCAGTTTGGCACCAAGAAGGTGAACTTCACTGTGGACTTCAAGCTCAATGACCTTGCAGTCTCTATGGTTGGTGTTGGCAACAGCGTGTATGCCTATACGGCAACGCTTGCTGGCCAGCAGACCATCGACAATGTCGTTGTAGGACAGCCCTCCGACAAGGTGAGCCGTAATATCACCATCAAGGAGATCGAGGATAACATCCCCGGTGATATCACGGGATTTGCCGTGAGTGCCGTTCCGGCTTTGCCGATAAAAGACAACAACGGCGTTGTCATCGGCTATGCAGACGGCGACAACACACGTCAAGCACACAAGTGCTTCGACATCCACACCACTCAGGGCACCTACGTCATCGTCATGCCGCTTGCCGGTGAAATCTCGCTTGACAAGATTCTTGGCGGCGACTTCTGGAGCGGGAATTATTCCCAATATAACTCCGGTCGCTATGTCAAGAATAGCGGCAAGTGGGAACCCGCCGAAGGTCGCGATGTCAGCACTGGAATCCAGTATCTCATCAGCGGTAAGGTCGTTCGCGACCTCACAAAAGAGGATCTGGCTCAGTGGGGTTGGTCGAACAAGAAGGGTGGCAAATATTCGACGGTTGTCGATGGCTATACCTTCACGCTTGACAACACCACCAAGGTCCTGACCGTTCGCCACAACGGCAAGGTCGTCCTGCGACTCAAGTAGTCTTTTTCTGTTTGTTCATCTTTTGTATTGATGGACAGCTACCTATAAGAACATGTGAAACTTTTAAAAGAAACGGCACCATTCGGTGCCGTTTCGGCTTTTAAAATATGGTTGACTTTTATGCATTTATTGACATAAGCTAAAAATAGGACTTGAGAAAAAAATGAACATTCTAAAGCTTGTCATAAACACTCTTTTGCCGCCGCGGTGCATTTATTGCGGACAAATTACCACAAGCGAACACACACTTTGCACCGCATGCTTTCAAAAAATCCGCTTTATCTCAAAGCCCTATTGCAAAGTTTGCGGCCAGCCTTTTGAAACCCAATCTGAACTTTTAAATAAAATGCTTTGCCCCGATTGCGCACATCAAAAACGCATCACGCGTATGAACCGAGCCGCCATTTTTTATGATGATTTTTCTAAAAAAGCTCTGCTTGCTCTCAAATTTTCGGACAAGCCGGAAAACGCCAAGCTTTTTGCAAAATGGATGAAAACAGCCGGCAAAGACATCTTCGACGCCGGTGTTGACATCATTGTTCCCGTGCCGCTTTCATATCAAAGGCTTTTCACGCGCCATTACAACCAATCCGCCGTGCTTGCGCTTGAACTTTCGAAACTGACCGGCGTTGAGGCCGATGTGTTTTGCCTTAAAAAATCGCGCCACACAAAACCGCAGTCGGCGCTTAACGCAAAAGCACGGCTTAAAAACATCAAAAATGCTTTTGAACTTAAACATGGTGCAAATATCAACGGTAAGCGCGTTTTGCT
Organism: Alphaproteobacteria bacterium; assembly: GCA_017445475.1. Taxonomy (GTDB): domain Bacteria; phylum Pseudomonadota; class Alphaproteobacteria; order RF32; family CAG-239; genus UBA1254. The sequence continues at coordinate 23,346 of JAFSUB010000022.1, read as the reverse complement.
TGTCGATGACATTATGACCACGGGCGCGACACTTGCCGAATGTGCCAAAGTGCTTTATAAAGAAGGTGCGGCAAGTGTTGACACGCTCACAATTGCACGAACGCTTAAATAATGTCAAAAGCAAGTTTGCCTTCTCGAAGACCAATGTCCACTTTGTCGCCTTCTTTAATTTTTCCCTCCAAAATCAACATCGCAAGCGAATTTTCAACTTCTTGCTCAATCACACGCTTTAAGGGGCGCGCGCCAAATTCTTCATCATAACCCAAACGGGCAAGAAAATCCTTGGCTTCATCTGTGAAGTTGAGCTTGATTTGACGATCATCAAGCCTTTTTTGCAATCTTTCAAGCTGAATTGAAACAATTTGCCTGATTTGCTCTTTTCCCAAAGGTTTAAAAACAATCACCTCGTCCAAGCGATTGATAAATTCGGGTTTGAAGAAAGATTTTAACATTTCGCGCACATCCTTGATGTTTTGCCCTGTGCCCAAGTTTGAAGTCATAATCAAAAATGTGTTCTTAAAATCAACCGTGCGCCCTTGTGAATCGGTTAAACGCCCGTCGTCTAAAACCTGAAGCAAAACATTAAACACATCGGGGTGCGCCTTTTCAACCTCATCAAACAAAATAACCTGATAAGGCCTGCGGCGAACAGATTCGGTGAGCAAACCGCCCTCATCATAGCCGACATATCCCGGAGGCGCGCCAATCAGGCGCGCAACCGCGTGTTTTTCCATATATTCGGACATATCAATACGCAAAAGCGCATTTTCGTCATCAAACAAAAATGCGGCAAGCGCTTTGGCAAGCTCGGTTTTACCAACGCCGGTCGGTCCCAAAAACATAAACGAACCAATCGGTTTACAAGCGTCCGACAAACCCGAACGCGAACGGCGAACGGCATTTGAGATGGCAACAATGGCCTCATCTTGCCCAACAACGCGTTTTTGCAAAACATTTTCCATATGAAGCAATTTTTCTTTTTCGCTTTCCATCAACTTTGCGGCCGGAATGCCCGTCCACTTGGACACAACTTCGGCAATTGTATCCGGTGTAACGGTTTCAAACGTCGCATTGTTTTTAAGGGTTTTCTCATATTCTTCAAGCTGCTTGTTCATATTCGGAATTTCTTGATATTGCAGCTCGCCTGCCCGCTTATAAGCGCCGTCTCTTAAGGCCTGCTGAAGCTCAATTTTTGCACTGTCGAGCTTTTTGCGAAGCAAACCCGTTTCTTTGATGGCTTGTTTATAAGCGTTCCATTTTTCATTTTCATTTGCCGATTGTTTTTCCAAAGCCTCGATTTGTTTGCTGATTTCTTCAAACCGCTCAAGCGAAGACGCATCTTTTTCATTTTTCAAAGCTTCCTGCTCAATTTTAAGTTGAACCAAACGGCGGTCAAGATTATCCAAGCTTTCGGGCTTGGAATCAATGGCCATTTTAAGCCTTGATGAGGCTTCATCAACCAAATCTATGGCTTTATCGGGCAAAAAGCGATCTGAAATATAGCGGTTTGAAAGGTAAGCTGCCGAAACAAGCGCCGCATCCGAAATTTTAAGCCCGTGATGAAGCTCGTATTTTTCTTTTAATCCGCGCAGAATCGAAACCGTTTCTTCAACGCTCGGCTCACCGACATAAACCGGCTGAAAACGTCTGGCAAAGGCCGCATCTTTTTCAATATATTTTTGATATTCTTTTAAGGTTGTCGCGCCGATGCAATGAAGTTCACCCCGTGCAAGTGCCGGCTTCAAGAGGTTTGAGGCGTCCATTGCCCCTTCGCTTGCCCCTGCCCCGATGAGCGTGTGCATTTCATCAACAAACAAAATAATCTGCCCGTTTGAATGGGTAACCTCTTGTAAAACCGCTTTTAAGCGCTCTTCAAACTCACCGCGATATTTTGCACCGGCAATAATTGCACCCATATCAAGCGCCATCAAACGCTTTGAAAGCAAACTGTCGGGCACATCGCCGTTGACAATGCGAAGCGCAAGCCCCTCAACAATGGCCGTTTTACCGACACCCGGTTCACCGATTAAAATCGGGTTGTTCTTGGTGCGCCGCGACAAAACCTGAATGGTGCGCCTGATTTCTTCATCTCGGCCGATAACCGGATCAAGCTTGCCATCGCGGGCACGCGCTGTTAAGTCGGTTGCAAATTTCTTTAAGGCGTCCATAGTGTCTTCTGCCGTTTTGCTTTGCGCCGTTCGGCCCTGACGCATATCATTGACGGCAGCATTTAATTTTTGCAAATCAACCCCGTAAGAATTGGCTGCCAAAAACGCCTGAAGCAACCGTTCGACCGTGATGTATGAATCGCCGGCTTTTGTTGCAATTTCTTCTGCCAAATCGAGTGCGCGGATAAAGCTTTGCGACACCGAGCTTTGAAGGCAACTTCCTTCCACCTTCGGCAATTTTTCAAGTTCATTTTCAATTTGCAATCGCACAGTTTGCGCATCTGCACCGGTTTTGTTGATGAGATTTGAGGCTAAACCCTCTTTATCATCAAGCAGAACTTTAAGCAAATGCTCGGGTGTGATGAACTGATTGGCATTTTTTGATGCAAGTCTTTGTGCGTTTTCAATAAAACCCAAAGACCTGTCCGTAAATTTTTCCGTATTCATTTGTGTTCTCCCATACTTTTAAATATAGGAACAATTTTTGAACCGCGCAAGAAAGAGTGCATTAAGATTTGTTTTCTTTTATTAAATATGATGGTGGTATGACGCCGCCTTTGACAACCAAAAGATAATGCCGAACAGCGCCGAAAAGCAGCCCCTTTGCACTGTCGCACTTTTCCCAAGAAAGCGGTGATGCATCAATTTCATTTGGGCGGATTTTTTTAAATTTTTCATTAACGCCGTTTGCACCGCATTTGATTTTGCACCAAATTTCTTCAAGCAAGCCATCACGAACCAAATCATCAAGCTCAAACGAAAAAAGCATTGAGCGATCAACAATCTGTTTTAAGACCGCGTCATTTCCCTTCCATTTAATCGGCTCTGTCAGACACGAAATCGCGCGCGACCGCCCTTTGAAGGTTTTTTCAAGAAAAGCGTAGATGTCTTCTTTCTTTGAACTGCCTGCACGCTTGGCATAACTTTTTAAGTTGATCGGATTTTTTGAAATGGAGAGCAGCCCGTCTTGCAGCACACTATTATCCATCGGCGCGTAGTGATAAAGTTTCAAAATCAGCCCTTTCCTTATACAAATCCCATTTTAAAAAGCTTATAATATTTATAAACCGAACCTTCCGAAACGTTCCAGCTGAAATCTTTTTTCATGGCACTTTTTTTCATGGCGGCAATCACATCAGGCTTTTGATAAAAATGATTTAAGGCTTTGCTTAATGTGTCGGCATAAGCATTCACATTGTTTTTGAATTTATGCGCCTTTGTGTTTGAGCCGTAAACTTTAGCACCGTCTGCAAAAAACACATCTGTTCTGAAACCGTCAACCCCGTTTTCGATTGTATCAACCAATCCCCCTGTTGAAGTTGCAATCGGCAACGCGCCTTTAGCCATTGCCTCCATTTGCGTTAAACCGCAAGGTTCAAAGCGCGATGGCATCAAATAAAAATCGGCGGCAAGTTGCAAGGCATATGCAAATTCATCATTATAGCCCCTGAAAACATAAATTCGCTCGGCAGCCTTATGATTTGCCCGCTCAACTGTTTTGCGAAACGTTTTTAATATGTCATATTGGCTTTCATCACCTGCCCCGCCCATCACCAAAACCGGATATTCTCCCTTAATATTTTTGATATTTTCAAGCAGTTTCAAAACAGCTTCACATGCAATGTCATAACCTTTCTGTTCAACAAGACGGCTTGTCGCGCATATAAACGGAATTTTAGAAGCTTTTGAAATGAAGGCCGACAAATCCCAAAATGCGTCAATTTCAATTAAGGGAATAACTTTCTTTTTAAAATTAACATCGCCGGCAATTTTTGAAAGAAGCCTTAAACACTCTTTTTTATTGTGGGTTTTATCTTTAATGTTTTCCTCGTTGTAAACCTTAAAATCAAACCCGTCAAAATAGGCATTGATGTGCTCGATTTTTGCGCTGTTCGGCGAAATAAGTTTTTTATCGTAGCCGTTGACAATGCCGAAAAACGTTCTGTGATTTTTTCTGATTTTCAACACATCTCGAAAATCATAGCCAAAACCAAGCTCTTTTGAAACTTCTTCCATATAGTTTTTCGAAACCGTAACAATGCGGTCGGCTAAATGCAGATTTGAAGAAGCCTGATTGTAGCAATCATAAACAATCAAGGTGTTTTGCGTTCGCGGATTGCTGTTTTTAATGGCTTTGGCGTTCTTAAAAACATCCAGCGCGTATGTTTCATACAAACCATTAAGCAAACGCGCCGTGTTTTCATAATCCCACCCCTGATAGCCGAGATGATGAGCAATATGCACAAGCGGCGTGTTTTCAATTTTTAAGGCTGCCTCATGCGAAACTTTGCCCTCATTTTTTTTAAGCAGTGTTAAATATTTGCAAAGCCCGCCCAATGCACCGCTATGCCAATCATTGGCCAAAATAATATTCGGCGCTTTCAAACCTTTAACACGCTTTTCGGCAGCCTCAAGCATAAGTGTGTAAACCGCTTTTGAAAAAAAGGCAAAACGCTCAACTTCGTTGATGTTGTTCTCATTTAATACATAACACCCGTCTTGCGTTGAAGGGTTTTTGCCTGAAGGATTGATTGAAAAAAAACGTTTGTTTTGCAAAAAGATATATTTCACACCGGCAAGCGCGCCTTCATAAACATGAACACCGTATTCTTTCAAATCGCCTTTTGCATCGCAAAATAAAACCCTTATTTTTTTAACAAGCGCCACATCGGTTGTCTTTCTTTCGGCGCCGACATACACTTTTCCTTCCATGTGCGCACTGTTTTTGCCGGTGCTGCCTTCATACATCGGCGTTACAATAGAGATTTTATGTTCGAGAGGTTCGAAAGTTCTGTTAAAATTTTCGGGCAATTCCGAGGCGACCATACCAAGCCCGCCCCATTTCATAAAGGTTGCCGTTTCGGCAGAGAGCATCCACGCATCTATTTTTTCAATCAACGGCCAATTTTTTTTGCCTAAACACGCCTCTTTTGCCACCCTTTGAAGATCCGAAAAGTTGTTTTTCGAAAACTTCGAAAGCGTGCTCAAACGCTTTTTGGCATTGAAACCTTCCTGCAACCTTCCGTTCAAGTTCTGATTTTCTTGAATCTGCGACACGCGAAATCCTTTCCTTTATAAATAATTATGCGTTTCTTATAACATTTATTTTCTTCAATAACAACTAAAAAAACAGAAATCTCTTGACTTGTGAATGTTTAATCACTAGGTTTAAGAATATATCAGTCAAACTTGATAAATTAAAGAGGATATGATGAAAAAAGAACATCGAAAAGAACGCGAAAACGAAGAAAAAAAAGAACAAGCAAACGTTGATTCTGAAGTTTTGAAAGAAGATGATGGTTTAAATATTGAAACAATCAAACAAGAAAATGAAGCCTTAAAAGACGAGCTCTTGCGCGCAATGGCAGAATCGGAAAATCTTAAAAAAAGATGTGCCGCCGAAATTGAAAAAAACAACAGATACGCCATATCCTCCTTTGCAAAAGACTTGCTCATCGTTGCCGACAATTTAGACAGAGCAATTGTTGTTGCCGCAAACGAAAATGAGGCCAACAATCAAGCGCTTTTGGATGGCATTAAGCTAACCAAGCAAGAACTGACGCATGTTTTTCAAAAATTCGGCATTACGAAAATGCAAACCTTAGGTCAACCGTTTGATCCGAATTTTCATCAGGTTGTTCAACAGATTTCTGATTCTTCCAAACCTGCCGGCACCATCGTTGAAGAATTGCAAACCGGTTATATGATTAACGGACGGATTTTACGCGAAGCGATGGTTGTTGTTTCTAAACAGTAAACAATCAAAAAACAAAAGCCGCAGGGGAAAAAATGTCTTTTGATGTGATGTTCAAACAAGCCGGCGATTTATACCTTGACGGCGCCTACACACAAGCCGAAAAAATTTATCGGCAACTTTTGGCTTTTACTCCCGAAAATGCAGACGTTTTAAATATGCTCGGGCTTATTGCACAGGCAAAGGGCGAACACGCACAAGCTGCTTCGTTTTTCTATTCAGCCTTGAAAAAGGCTCTTAACCCTCTGCCTGTTTTGTTCTCGCTGGCGGTTTCTTTAACAGCGCTTGAAAAATTTGCTTCCGCTGCTCAATTATATCAAAAAATCTTAACACAAAAGCCCGATTTGAAAGAAGCTTATAACAACCTCGGCGGCATTTATGAAAAAACGGGCAACAAGAAAAAAGCCCTTGAATGTTATCAAAAAGCCATTGATATTGACAGCACCTATCTTGAGGCCTTGGTGGGCATAGCCCTTTTGCAAAAAGACAAACAAGCGCTTGAAGAGTTGGCGGCACATTTCGACCAAGCTGCTTTGCCGCTTTATTATTTGGCTTTAGCCGAATTTGACGCGCAAAACAACCAAAAAGCTTTGACATATGTTCTTAAAGCCGACGCGCTTGATGAAACCTTTGAAATTAAAAACCTTAAGGCGCAGATTTATCTTCGGCTTTCAAAATATGAAGAAGCCAAAGAAGCTTTCTACCAAGCCTTAAAGCTTAATGAAAAAAGTGTGGACGCATTGGTGAATTTGGGCATCATCGAAAAACAGGAACATTTTTTCAAACAAGCGCTTTCAATCAATCCGGACAGTTTTGAAGCACACATTTCTTATGCAGATTTTTTATATGCCGACAAACGCACGCTTGAGGCTTTGGAAGAATATCGAAAAGCCGTTTTGCTTGCCCCTGACGATTTGGCTTTAAGCAACAATCTTGCGCTCATCTTAAAAGATTTGGGTGATTATAAGGGCGCGCTTGACTTGTTTTTGAATGCTTTTCTCAAAAACAAAGACAACGATGCAGTTGCCGTTAATATGGCTGAAACACTCGTTTTGCTTCATCAAACAGAGCCTGAGGCCGCCCTCGAGGTTGCAAAACTTTGGCAAACAAATGCACCGAACAATCTTTTTGCAAACAGAACGCTTGCCTCTTTTAAGCAAAAACCGACCGGTGATGATGAAACTTATGCCAAAGTTTTGTTTGATTCGTTTGCGCAAATTTATGACACACGTATGTCCGAAATCAAATACGACATATTCAAAAAAATCAAAGACTTAAAAATTTCCTTTGACGGCGCTGTTTTGGATTTGGGATGCGGCACGGGGCTGGCAGCGCAAAACCTCAAAACCCCGAAAAGTGTTTGGACGGGGGTTGACATCTCTTCAAAAATGCTTGAGATAGCCCGCAAAAAAGACCTTTATCAAAACCTATATGAGCAAGATATTGTCGATTTTTTAACATCAAACCACATCAAAAGCGACATCGTTTTGTTGCTTGACGTTCTTGAATACACAAAAGAATTTGAAAAAATTTTTGCACTCTGTTTTCCCGCCAAATTGATTCTTTCGTTTGAAAAAGCGCCTTTGGATGCCAAAACATTTAGGCTTTCGCCACAAGGCAGATATCAACATAACCCGCAATACATCGCGCAGATTTTGAAAAATGCCGGATATCAAACAATAAAGCAACATCCCCTCGTTTTGAGAAAAGAAAACGGCAAAGACGCTCAAGGTTTTCTGTTTGTTTGCTCTTAAAAGAAACTTTACTCAAAAACCCTACCGTTTAAGACAACTTTTGTAACATACAAAATAAAGCACATTCTGGGTGCACTTCCGCGCACAACCATATTTTCATGAAATTGATTTTTTCTTGTTCCGGTTTTAAGTCTGAGCGTTTCCACATCAACGAGCAGCCCCTCAAGATAAACCACATCACCTTTTCTTAAAATCGAAACCGCCTTGTCAATGGCATTCGTTGAAGCAATCAAATGATAATTGTTTTGTTCTTCCTGTTTGATGTATTGATGACATTCTTGATATTTTTGCCAATTCTTTTCGGCTTGTTTTTTGTTTGAAAAAGATGGCATAAACGAGGTTTTATATTTAACCCCTTTGCACAAAACGCTTCCCAAACGTTCTTCATGTTTAAAAACAAATTTTTCAAAAACCTTGTCGCTGGCCATAGTGCCGATTAAAAGAAAGACATCACGCGGTGCCAGATTGATGTATTCTCCTTGAAATTGCCCGCGAAAAATCCGGTTAAAAAACGTGTCATACGAATCGACAATGCCAACCCTGCCCGTTACCGCATATTTTGTTTTCGGCACTAAAACGTAAGTTTTTTTGCCTTTTTTAATGGCAAAAGAGGCTGCATTGACATCTTCAAAATAATCGCTTTGTGAAATTTGCAAGATGCCATCATATTTTTTAGCGTAAAGATATGGATAAATCCCTCGTTTCAAATGCGAAACGAAAACAAGGCTGAAAAAACATACAAAAAACAGAATATGCCAGCAATATTTGTTTAAAAACTTCTCAAACATCTTTTCTACCCGTTTCATATTGCAGCAAAATATATTTTTAAGCAAGCCTTTCTTTTGCAAAAAGTTCTTTTAAGGTCCTTGCCCTCAACGCTCAACCCAAAACAGCAAAAATTAAGATTTTTTTAATATTTTTGCTTGACACAATATATTTTTTTGTGTATTTTGGCCTCAACCAACAGATAGGGTTCAAAATTTTTTTTGCATCTTATCTTATGGGTTATGGACAAACCCGTTAAACTGAAAGGTTTTTGGTTTAACACCACTTAAAAAGAAAGGGAAAACATGAAAAACGTTATTTTAATGTTGGCGGTTGTGGCCGGTATATCTGCCTGCTCTTCCACAAGAAATGAACCTCAAGTTGCACCGGCGCAAACTGTTGCCCCTGCCCAAACGTATGTTACAAATCAGGCATATCCGGCACCTCAAAGAACAAGCCGTTGCGCTCAAAAACCCCAAGCTCAAGGCGGCTGCGGCTCGCACAGCTACACGGTTTCAGAGCCGGTTGAGGTTGTGTATAAAAACGTAACATACACCACAGTGTATGAGCCGAAGACCTATTCTTCAACCTCATTTGTGAAAAAGCCTTATACATGTTCAAACGGCAATCTGTGCCGCGAGGCTCAAAAACCTGTTCCGGCCGGTCAGCCCGTTTATATGAACAGATAATTTCATAAAGACATAGAAAAAAAACAAAAGAACACGATGTTACAATGTCGTGTTTTTTTGTGATTTTTTTTGCCTTTACATCTTTTTGCCCTTCTGCTATCCTCGCCGTGCAACAAAAACCTTTTTAAAAGGAGAAACCGATGTCAAATTCTGCACATTTTGAACGTCCTTACACCACTTTAGAAGAAATTTTCAGCTCGTCCATTCATGGTTTCGGCATAATTTTCGGCATAGCAAGTTTGGCCATTTTAGCGGCTTTTTCATCTGTTTACGGCAACGCATGGACAATTGTTTCAACCGTTATTTTCAGTGTTTCAATGATTTTGCTTTATACGGCCTCAACGCTTTATCATGCCATAGTCAGCCAAAGAGCCAAAAAAATCTTAAAAAAATTCGACCATATCTCTATTTATTATTTGATTGCAGGGAGCTACACGCCTTTTTTGCTGGTTAATCTGCGCGGCATGCTCGGATGGGTTATTTTCGGCGTCATCTGGTTTTTGGCGATTTTAGGCACTGTTTTAAAGCTCGCCACACCGCCGAACGGCACAAAAATATGGTCTATCGGGCTTTATCTTGCAATGGGCTGGCTCATCGTATTTGCAACCAAGCCTCTTATTTCAAACATCAATACGACAGGGCTTGTTTTTCTGATTTTGGGTGGTTTGTTTTATACCGGAGGCATTGCGTTTTATGTTTGGAAGAGCAAAAAATACACCCACGCTATTTGGCACTTTTTTGTTTTGGCCGGAACGATGATGCATTTTTTCGCCGTTTTGTTCGGCTGCATTTTAATTTGAAACCGATTTTTTCCTGCCGGTTTTGCCACGCGGCTTTTTTGAAGGCGCGATTTTGGTTGCGCTTTGCTTTTTCAAAGCTTTGTTTTCGCTTGAAATTTCAACTTTCAAATCACGTTTGAAAATTTCATCAACCACACTCATCACAAAGCTGATGGATAGAAGCGACGAAGCCAAAACAAACAACGCGAAGAATATCCATGAATGAGGATAAACATACATAACACCTTTTGCGATTTCGGCCCAACCGTCCATAGAAAAAACTTGAAGCAAAGCAAACACAGAATCGGGCAAGCTCGCAAAGTCAAGAAAACGCCCGCCGAACAGATTGACCGCCGTAATGGCAAAGACATAAAGCAAAACGGCAAACACAAGCATAAACGCCACAAAATTCGGCAAAAGCGCACTGAAAACATTGATGATATGCTTGAGCTTTGAAAAGCGGTTGATGTATTTTAAGGCACGAAACAGCCTAAATGCCCTGAAAATGATAAACGATGTGGCAAACGAAACCGATGAAAGCGCCACAACCGAAAAATCAAACGTGTTCCAATTTGATTTGAAAAAATCTTTTCCGTAAACATAAAGCTTTAAGATCATTTCCACAATAAAAATTGCCAAACACAAACGGTCAAGCAAATATAAAATGCCGCCGAAATTTGCATTAAAGCTGCTTGACGTCATCATACCCAAAACAATTGAATCAAGACAGATTAAAGCCAGAATAAACAGGTCAAAACTCTTGTTTTCAACAAATTTCTGAACCTTTTGACGCTCTTTTTTAAAAAACTGTGTCATAACTTTATGTTCCTTTTTTAGTTTTCGTTCGCGCTTATCTTACATTAAATGCAAATAAAAAACAAGCCCTATTGTGGAAATCACGATTGCCGGCCCGAAAGCGCCCGTCCTTTCGTGTTTTATCAAACAAAACGCACCAAAAACAATGCAAGAAGCAACAAGCAAAATCGGAACATTTGAAAGACCAATCCACGCACCGACTGCCGCCAGCAATTTGATATCTCCGCCGCCGAAAGCTTCTGGATATTTTTTGACGATAAGAAGGCTTGATATCACCGGTAATATATATCCTGCGGCCGCCCCCAGCGCGCTTAAAAGCGCAAAATCTGCCCGTGTGGCGGCAAAAACAAAGCCCAAAATCAGAAGCGGCACGGTTAAGATGTCGGGCAGCAAATACATACGTCTATCAATTTCGTATAGCGCAAGCAAAATCCAAATCAACGCAATGTAAAAATCAGACGGCAGGCAAATATGCGCGGCATAACTTAAACCTGCCGATACAATTCCCCAGCCGATTGAGCGCATTATATATTGGCGTTTTAAGCGTTGATATTTCACGTTGTGCAGACGTTTTTGCCGACAAACCGTTTTAACCGGCCACACGAGTCGGTAAAGCCCGTAAGCCATCGTTGCAGGCATAAACTTTGAAAAACGTCTTGCAATATAGGGAATCAAAAGCCCGAACACAAACCCCGAAAAAATATAAATCATCGCATACCTCCCTTTTTTTTAAATTTTTAACACCCAAAAGTTAAAAAGTGCTTGAAATTTCTAAAATAACGTTGTATGAATGGCATCACTTCAAGCTTGACACCCCTGGAGGTCGGCTTCGAGGTTTGTTTTATTTTTTAACTCAATCAAGGATAAATTTATGACAAACATAACATTTAAAGCATTAAAGCGTGAAAAAGCAGGTAAGGGGGCAGCTCGTGCGTGTCGTCGTGAGGGTCGCGTTCCTGCCGTGATTTACGGAAACAAAAAAGATCCCGTCTTAATCAGTCTTGATCCGGTTGAGCTTTCAAAAGCTTTGGAAATTGAAGATTTGTTCACATCTGATATTGTTTTGGACATTGAAGGAAAAACCGAAAAGGTGAAATGCCAAGACATTCAATTCCATCCGGTAACCGATATGCCGATTCACGTTGATTTTCTGCGTTAACGGATAAAAAAAACATGTATTTGGTGGTCGGGCTTGGAAATCCGGGAGAGCAATACCGAAACACCCGCCACAACGTTGGTTTTATGGCGGTCGATGAAATATGCGACCGCTATAACTTTTCGCCTTTTAAGGCAAAGTTTGACGGCCTTGTTGCCGAAGGTCAAATCGGCGCCGAAAAGGTTTTGCTCTTAAAACCGCAGACATTTATGAATTTGTCGGGCAACAGCGTGGTCAAAGCTGCGTTTTTTTATAAAATTTTGCCCGAAAATGTTGTTGTTATTCACGATGATATTGACCTTTTACTCGGCCAAATCAAGGCAAAATGCGGCGGATCATCGGGCGGACACAACGGCATTAAAAGCATTGATGCAAACATTTCCCCAAATTATAACCGAATCCGAATCGGAGTCGGCAAACCTCAAAACAAAGCAAAAGAAGCAATTGATTATGTCTTGTCTGCCTTGCCTAAAAAAGATTTGGAAATTTTAGGCCCATCATTTGAAACTGTCGCCAAAGCTTTGGAAGTTTTAATCTTAAACGGCCTCGATTCGTGCTCAAATTTTCTGGGCATGGCGCAGGCCGACAACAAATAATACCGAAAGGCATTTTAAAGCACTTAATAAAAAAGCAGGCAAATTGCTGCCCGCCGTTTTTATTGGTGATACCTGCTTCGCAAGTTACAAGTTGAAATCGTCACTAGCCTTAAAAATTTTTTGATAATCCTTAAATCCTTTGCATTTTAGAATAGGAATTTTGCTATTCTTTAAGAAATCGCTGATTTCTGCATTGATTTCTTGTCCGGTAACATCATAGTCACGGATTTTCGTTAAAGTAATCTTACGATAATGATATGCCTGTACAGGCAAGTCTTTATCAATAATTTTTCCGATGAGTTTCTTCGCCTTTATAAAACGCAAAGAAAAACGCCAGATTGCAACAAATCTGTTTATGCGCATATCTATGATAATGCTGGGGTTCATTTTTTCGTATAAATATTTTTGACATCCTTCAGCTACCCATTGTGTGTTTTTTTGCATAAATTCCGTTAATTTTGCATAGGAATATTCACGAGGGTAATAACTTCCACCATCTTCTGTGTTACGGCAAATTTCATCAAGATTTAAGCGCGGAAATCCGTACTTTTTATTAATAGCGTAAGCAAGAGATGATTTTCCTGCCCCTAACGGCCCGATAATTAAAATTTTCATTGAAACACCTTGTTTTATAAATTCCTTACCAATTTTATAATCGGAAGATTAAATTTCCACAATTTTTCTTCTTCTGTTTTCTTAAAATTCAGTTTTTCATAAAACGGCAGAGACGGACCGGATTTCATTGTCCACACAATGCATCTTAAAAATCCTTTTGCTTTTTTAGTTTTGCATAAGTGGTTTACCAATAAAGAACCGGCACCACATTTTTGATATTGAGGATGCACATATAATGCATTAATTTCAAAAGTATCCTCCGCAGGATATGATACATAAACAAAAGCAACCGATTTATTTTCATATGCAGCTAACCAACATTCTGTTTCTTTCAGATATTTTTTTGTACGTTCAATAACTTCATCATCAAACGGCATATGATCAAGATATTCATCGGGAAGATAGCTTTTATATGATTTTTGATATGTTTCAATATGTATTTTCTTAATATCATAGGCATCATCTGAATTTGCCCTGCGAATATTCAGGCATAAAAAATCTAAAATTTTTTGCAAGGTTTCTTGAGGAGTTTGTTGAGTGTTATTTATGATAAAATCTGCAAAATTTGAACAATGATAACCTTCTTGATACATTTGCTCTATTCTTGTTTTTTCGGTTTCACTCAATTCACGAGTTCCGCGATTTTGTAAACAAACATCCATATTCGGTGCTAAAGTAATATTGATAAATTTCGTATTTTTATCTTCCCATAATTTCCATTGATGATATGTTTTATCTGTCATCGGATATGCAAAAATAATATTATCATAGCGCCGCAAATTTTTCTCTTGTACGATTATTTTATCCAATCTTTGCAAACGTTCCGCCCAACCTTGTTCGCGACTTAATTTCAGGTTTTCTTGCTCATCATCTGAAAGAAGGTCATCTACCTCAATAAAAAGGCTTTGAGGCAGTTTTTCCTGCAATAATTTGGATATTGTTGTTTTACCTGAATTTATCGGACCATTGATATTTATGATTTTCATTTTGTACCTCTGAAAAGATTACATACTAAAATCAACAAAAAATCAACATCAGATAAAATAACAACTCACAATTTTAGTAAAGCCGAACCAATTAATTATTTGTTTTTATGACATTCTTTCCTCAACAAATTCATAAAATTTTCCCAAACTGCCACTTTTGAAAAACAAACATCCGAACTCGCTGAAAGCCTTGAAAATAAAGAAAAAAAAGAACCGCGCAAAAAACACGCGGCTCTTGTTTTTGTTTTTATGTTTTCAAAAATTAGAAAGCGTAGCGAATGCCCAAAGACACCACGTCAAAGCCTCTGATGCCGACCTTTTCGCCACCATCTTTCATATCTTTGAAAGCGACATGGCGATACATCGCACGAACGGCCCAATTTTCAGTGATGTTGTATTGAGCGCCAAAGCCGAAACGCCAACCCCATTCATTGTGTTTTCCGCTTTCTTTTTCATCACCGTCTTTTATTTGCGCCTTAAATGTATAACGACCGACACCGGCTGTGCCCAAAAGCTCCCACTCATTGTGGCAACCTAAAGGCAAAATGCCGAAAAGATCAACGCCGTATGCGCGATATCTTGTGCGGAAGATTGTTTTGCTTTCGTGTCTTGACATTTCGCCGAAAACTTCAACCGCAGCATAGGGCGACAATTTGGTACCGACATTAATCGAGCCGGAGTGATATTTTGCGGGAAGCGCGCTGTCAAGCTTTGAAGCCTTACCGATAAAGCTCATATTATAGTCAGCGCCGACATAAGGTGCAAAATCCAGAGCTTGCGCATTTAAGGCAAAAACACTGGCAACACCGGCAAGTAATAAAGTTTTTTTCATGAATAGATTTCCTTTATAAAGTTTCATAAATCAATTTTTTTATATCATTCGACAATGTAGAACAATATGTTATAGACATTAGTTCAATCTCGCTACTTTGACAAGAAAAAAATAATGTTTTTTAACCTTGAATAAAAATGCGGCCGTTTTGAATGCGCGCTTTTGAACCCAAAGGAATCGTTGCAATCGGCGTTGTGTGGCCCATATCAATGTTTGCGACAATCGGCATATTTTTAAGCTCATTTTTATCTAAAATAAACTCAAGTTTTTCACGCGTAACATCGGAAGCTTTTTGGAATCGGCCAATGACAAGCCCTTTCACATTTTTAAAATCATCACGGTTGATAAGCGCCTGCAAATTGCGTGCAAAATCGGAAATTTTTGAGGCTCCGTCATCTTCAATAAACAAGATTATATCCTCATCAAATTTCGGAAAATACGGCGTTTCCGAATTTAAGATAAGCGTGCACAAATTACCACCCAAAATTTTGCCTTGTGCGTTGCCCTGCCCTAAATGCCAAAAGCCTTCATTTTTGATAAACTCTCGATTTTCCTGATTGCAATACCAAGCATCATCGCTCCAGCTTTCGGAAGGCAAAAGTTCCAACTCACCCGTTTCAAACAAAGCTTTTTGCATATTTTTTAACGTATATTCGCACCCTTTTTTCATTCCGAGCGAACTGTAATGCGGACCATAATAGGTAATAAGGCCGGTTTTGGCATAAATTGCGGCATGAAGCGCCGTAATGTCAGAAAAACCCATAAATATTTTCGGGTTTGCTTTGATGGCATCATAGTCGATATATTTTAATATTTCATTTGAATTAAACCCGCCGATAACCGTTAAAACAGCCTTAACGGATTTGTCGGTAAAAGCCTCGTTTATATCCGCTGCGCGTTTTTGAACACAACTCGAACCCAACATATCAAAATTATCATCTGTTGTGTTTTTTGCAAAAACGACTTCAAGACCTAAATTGTGCAGCCTTCCTTCGGCAATTTTCCGAACATCTGTTCCAATCAGTTTTAATCCTCTTGATGGGGCGACCACCATCACTTTGTCGCCTTTTTTAAGTTTTTCGGGCATAATCGACATTTCTTTCTCCTTTTTTATTCATTGTTCCTGATAGATGTGCATCACGGTTACGGGCTTTGTGTCCGTTTGGTGATAAACAGCTTTCCTGATTGCGCTTTTCATCAACTCTTCGGCGTGTTTGTTTAAGCTGTTTTCTTTTAAGATGATGTTCAGATGCTCAACAAGCTCTGGCTTGATTTTTTCAACCAAAATCTGCCAATCTGCTTGATCTAAAATATCTTCCGAAGAAATTTGCAAATCAACCACCTGATTTTCTTTGGAAAGCACAACCGAGGCAAACAAACTGCAATGATAGGCAATGCGCACACGGTTTTTCACAACCTCGGAATGAAGCGACACACTGCGTTTGTGGTCAACCCCCATCACATCGACGGGCACTTTTTCAACATAGCTGATGCGTTCACCCGAAACAAAAAACAAATCGCCGTTTTTGCCCGAGCAAATATGCGAAATGCCGCAGCTGTAGGCAAATGCCCTGTGTTCTCTGATAAAACTTCTGTCGCCGTGAACCGGAAACACAATTTCGGGTTTGATGATGTCATACATCTTTTTAAGCTCATCTTTCGAACAATGTCCCGTTGTGTGAATTTTTTGCTCGTCTTCGGTCACAACCGACACCCCCTCGTCGATGAGCTTTTCTTGCATTCGCTTGATTTTTTCCTCATTTCCCGGAATAATTTTCGATGAAAACAAAACCGTGTCGCCCTTGCCAAGTTTAACGTGTTTGTTTTCACCGTTTGCAATCATGGCAAGCGCACTGTGATAATTGGCCTGCGAACCCGTGCAAATATAAAGCGCCTTATCGGAAGTAATGCCATCAGCGGCTTCGGCCAAATGTGCTTTAGGCAATTCCTTGAAATAACCACATTTTTGCGCAAGTTTAATGTTTGTGTGCAAAGTTTTTCCAAGCAAAATCGGTGTGCGTCCCGCCAAATCCGCCGCCAAAATTAAACTTTCTAAGCGCATTAAGTTTGAGGCAAAGCACGTTGCGACCAAACCGCCCTTAATCGTAGGCACAAGTTTGAGCAAATTTTGCCTGATTTGAAATTCCGAAGGCTGCTGATGATCAACAAAAATATTGGTCGAATCGCAAACAAAGAGTGTTACTTTTTTTTGCGCAATTTTCTTTAAGGCTTCATAATCGGTTTTAATCATATCAAGACGGCCGTCATCAAAGCGCCAATCGGTTGCGTGAAAAATGTTGCCGTGCGGTGTTTGAATGAACAAACCGCAAGACTCGGGCACGGAATGTGCCAAACTGATGTATTCAACTCCAAAAGTTTCGGTTTTAATGGTTGAACCTTCCGCAACTTCTTCTATTTCGGCTTTTAAGGACAAACCGAACTCTTCCAACCGCTCTTTCATCAGCTCTGCCACAAAAGGCGTTGCATAAACCTTGCAGTGCAAAGCATCTAATATGTGGGCAATGGCGCCCATATGGTCTTCGTGGCCGTGCGTGATAAACAAGCCTTCAATATTTTCTTTTCTTTCAGCCAAAAAATCGGGCGAAACATAGCACATATCCATACCCTTATAATCATCGCCCAAAAAGCCGTATCCGGCATCAACGACAATCCACTTATCGTTTGCACCGTAGGCATACATATTCATACCGATGTCATCGGCGCCGCCCAAAGGCAAAAAATAAAATCCTTCCTGTGATGTGTTATGCATTTTCGTCATTTACTCCATACAAATCGCCTGCAAATATTTTGTGGGTTCCTTCTGGGGTTTGCAAAATCAAAGCGCCGGTCTCATCTAAACCTTTCAAAACACCGCTTATTTCGCTTTGATGATTTTTGATACATACTTTTTTACCATGCCCATATGCATTGTCAAGCCAATATTGCTTCAGGATGTTAAAACCTTGTTGTTGATAAAGGGCTTCAAGCGCATCAAAACTTGAAACAAGCTTTTCCAAAACGGCTTTTCTGTCTGCTTGAACATTAAAATCTGCAAGCGATGTTGCCTGATAAAAAGGGCTTTCAACTTTCGGCGCGGCGACGACGTTAATGCCGACTCCCATCACAAAATAATCCCCCTCACCTTTTTCAAACAAAATGCCGCATATTTTTTTGCCCATCAGCAAAATATCATTTGGCCATTTAATTTGAAGTTCAAGCGCGGGCGCAAAAAAGCGGATTGTTTCAAATGCCGCAAGCGCGCTTAAAATGGCATATTGCCCAACTTTTTTTTGCTCAATTTGATAAGCAAATGAGACAAACAGATTACCCTCCAAACTTTCCCACTTGCGTCCCAAACGGCCGCGACCGCTTGTCTGCCTTTTTGATGAAACAATACACCTTTTTTGATGTGTTTCAAAAAGCGTTTTAACGGCGTCATTTGTGCTTGAAACCTCCTCAAAATCACGATAAATCCATTGTCTTATTTGAATCATACTCATTTTCCAAAATCAAAAAAGCGAAGCCTGAATCATAAAAAAGTTTGGCTTGACTGCAAGCACCGAAACAAACACAATATGCACAATTAAAGCAATATAAAGCCCGAATTCAACCCTGTCGAAATGATATCCTTTCTTGAAAAAATAGATGGTTTGAATAATTCTGAAATATGCCGGCAACAACATTAAAAAACCTGCTAAAATCAAATAAAGCAACCACAAAGACTGGTAAACATTAAAAAGCATAAAAAACTGCGAGATAAAGCCGATAAACGGCGGCAGGCCCGTTAAGGAAAGGATATAAAACACCAATGTTGCTGAGACATAAGGCCGCATGAAAGCATACCCTTTCAAAAAGCTCAAATTATTGATGTGCTCGCCGTTTAAGCGCATGCCGAAAAGGCAAACATACACACCAATCATTAAAAACAGATACACTTCCATATAAATATATGTCGCAAAGGCGCTTTGTGCGCGAAAAGTTGATAAAACAAGCAGAGCAACACCCAGCTGATACAGATATACAAACGAAAAGATTTTTCTGATAAAACGCGTTGCATTCGCACCGATTGCCCCTAAAACAATCGAAAGACAGCCGAAAACAACAAAAATCGGCTTCAAATTTTGTGCAAACGGCATAAACACCTTGTCATACAAGCTTAAAAAAACACTCCAAAACGCGATGTTCGGCACCAAAGCAAAATATGAACCAACCGGCAAATCCGAGGCTGAAACGGCATCGGCATACCAAAAATGAAACGGCGCTGCCCCAATAAAAAACAACATACAACAAAAAAGGCTCAAAACAATCCACGCCGCCTTAAAAGAAGATTGCGTTTGAACAAAGGCCGCAAGAGTGCCGTAATCATACGAACCGGTGCTTAAAAAATAAAGTGCACAGCCCCAAAAAACCAAACACACGAGCGCCGAAAACAAATATTTGACGGCGTAATGATACAAACCTTCGCTTGATGTGCTTGTTTTCAAAAGCGCATATTGCGTCAAACCAAATAAAGCCAAACAAAAAAACAAAACCAACACATTTGTTGTTTTGATGATAAGCGAAAGCAAAAACATCAAAAGCAAAGCCAAGATGCAAAAGCGTGTTGAAGATGCGTCTTGCTTAACAAACCATTTGGAAGAAAGCCAAAGCCAACAAACTGCAAAAAGCGCACAAAGACAATATGTCAGCGTCGTTTGCCAAGAAGCGGTAAAAAAGCCTTCCAAAAAAGTTTTATTATAAAATAAGAGGGCAAAAAATGCACTGACGAGTATGCCGGCTTCTGCTATCTTAAAACACGTTTTTTTGCCCTCTTGCGAAAACAAAGCACTCATCAAAACGCCGATTACAGAGGCAATTAAAGAGCTTTCCGAAAGAGTATAAAGTATATTTTCAATCATCTCATACCCCCTTAAAAAACAAACCACAGCGGCCTGACAACAGAAACAAGCAAAACAGACATAATCAAAACACAAACGCAAAAGCTGAAAATGTCGATGTCTTTAATTTTGATTTGCGTTTGAGGCAGACACGTTTGGGTTTTAAGCTCATACGCCCCCTCAAGAAGCGATACGGCCGCCAAGGTCATTGCAAAGATAACCGCCGTTCCGGCATAGAGATGATAGTTGAAAATTTCAGACACAATCAAAAAGTTGTTCCAAAAAAAGGCCGAAACCGGAAGCCCGATGGCCGCCAAAACAAAAAGAAAATAACAAAGCGAAGCTTTTGGCATATGGCAAAGAATTCCCTTTAAGGCCAGCCCCGTTTTAAGGCTTTGCGTTTGCATATGTGATTGCAGCACAATCAGGCAGGCACCCATCAACAAAAACGAAAACACCGAATAGGCAATGTTCATTCTTATCACATCGGTCGGCAAAAACACCGCAAGCAGGTAAAGCAAGTCGTAAACAAAAATGTAGTGATGAATTTTTTGCGCCGTGTTTGAATAAATGAGTCCGCCGAAAGCGGCAACAAGCATTGTAACAATGCATAAAATTTGAAAAATCGGCGATAAAAGTTCAATTTCAACCGGAATATCAAGCGGCCAATAGCGCGTTAAGGCATAAACACCGCTCAAAGGCAAAAAGTTGAGCGCAATAAGAGCCAGCGGATTTGTCAGCTTCACGGAAACGCTTGTCAACGCATGATAAAACGGCCACACGGGCATACGAAGCATTAAGGCCAAAAAGATGCCGCCCCAAATATAAATCGACTTTTGATGCGAAAAGTGCACCGATGAAATTTTTTCAATTAAAACGTCGCCCTGCTTGGTGTGCATAATGAGCACAAACGAGGCAAAAAGCAACGCCGCACCAATAAAATAATGCGCGAAAAGATAAAAAAGTTTTGTGTTTTGAATTTCGGAATTTGCAAAACATATCAACATATAAAGCGGAAACAATTGGCCGCAAAAACAAATATAAAAAGAACAAATGTCGCGTGCAAAGAAATATCCGTTTGTCAGGCAAAGATAGCATAAGGCAAAAAACAAAACGCCTTTTTGCGATTGAACTTCTTTTTTAACGCCCAAAATGCCCACAAACACCGCAATTTGAACTCCGAAAACAAACACAAGGGCAAACAAATCGGCACCAAAGATAAACTCTATTTTATTTGTCAGTGCAAAAGAAATGTCAATCAAGCCCAAAGTCTGATTTTCAGCACTTTGGAAATGAGAAAACAAAAATAAAATCAGTAAAATGTTTGAAAAAACCGTCAGCAAAGCAGTGTGTCTGGCATTTTTGGCATTTGAAACAACCGCATCTTTTGCATTTAAAACAAACAACCCGCCGATGAGCGGCAACAAGATGACCAAACAAAGCAAAATTCCGACGCTCATTGTTTGCTCCTAATAAAAAGATAAAAGCTTATCAAAAATCCGAAAAGCATACACAAAAAATAATATGACAAGCCCATTCGGCTAATTTTTCTATATGTTCGGATAAGCCAAATGTTTGCACCGCTTAACAGCGGGAAAAACGTGCGTTCCAACAAGATGAAATCTGTTAAAATGTTGATTAAAAGACCGGCCTTTTTGAAAGGCGTAATGAAGCATTTTCTTAAAAACACGCCCAAAAAATCAACATCTTGAAACTCAAATTCTTGTGTTTTTGTGATGTTGATAAAGCCTGTCAAATAATAAACAAACATCAAACAGGCCCAAAAGAGCAAAACAACCCAATATTGCATGGCCTCACCTCGGCAAAGAAACAACACAAACGCATTCAAAAAAAGCATCACCGAGATGGAAAGAAAATCGGTCGGCTTAAGCGGTTTTACATTTTTAACGCCCGATAAAATCTGCCTGCACAAGAGCGCCAGAACAAAACAAAGCACCAAAGCAAAGCCCAAAATCCACCAGCTTGTGTTTTTCGAAAACAGAAAAGATGTTTGCAGCACAATTGCCGAAGCCGTGCCGATTGTTGTCAAAACCTCAAGGAAAACCGCAGGTTTGTTGGCGGCCTGCTTTCTTTCGATGTCATAATGGAAATAGTAAAAGCACATGCTTAAAATAAAGCACAAAATCAGCACGGTTGAAAAATAAATATTCCATTGAAAATCGAGCCTTTCAAGCAGTTTAACCAAAAACGCCATCACAATCATATTAAAATACATAAACTTTTCTTTGATTTTACTGCTCAAAACAGCGCCGATTGTTCCGAAAACGGCCGTTAAAACCGAAAGCCAGTTGACAAGAGGCAAAAACGAAGGCGAAACCACAAGAATCGGATAAAATTTCACGAGCAAAATAAGCGCCGCCATTGAGCTTGAAAGATACGGCAAAAAATACAAATTGTGAAATTTGGCTTTTTTCAAATCGAGCCAATAGCCTTGAAAAAGAAAAAAGCCAAACTTAATGCAAAGGCTGAACATCACGACAAACATTATAAAGTCACGGTGTTTTCCGGTTTCATAATAATGTGAGATGTTGCCGACATCTAAATTTGAAAGTTTGCCTTCAAGCATGGCCAAAACCAAAAAAAGCCCCATATCCGAGACCAAATTATAAAGGCTGCACAGCCTGCCCGCACGCATATCCCGAATGAAGAGCTGGCTTAAAATATCAACCACCAAAACAAAGGTCATCATCTGAATGAAGTTGTGTCCGGAGATCAGCATAATCAGCGACAAAAGGTTGAAAACAAAACACGCCGCCATATTTTTTTTGTTTGGCTCATATTTGAAAAAGGCATTGTTAAACATCGCCAAAATAGTCATCACAAAAAAAGGCAGAATCAGAATATAATTCTGCGGCGAGGAAATGATGTCGAGTTTAATGTTTGTGTTTTGTGAAGCGTCCAAAACAAGCGTGTAAGAAGAATCAAGCCCTGTTTTAAAATCAAGAAGAAATGCCCCGAAAACGACGCAGACAAAGACCGCTGCCGCAAATGAAAGCAAAAAATCGTAGCGCCGATTGGTGTGAACAAGCGAAACCACCCCGATTAAAAACAAATATAAAACCGTTTCATTCAGCATTTTACATTCTTTAAATTAAAAACAAAGGGCCGAAGACCCTTTATAAAAAAGCCTACGCTTCTAGTCCATCAAAGCCCTGACATCTTTAACGATTCGAACAGGTGCTTTGTATTCTCTGATAACTTCATCAGCGCTGATTTCGACAATTTGCAATTCGCTAACCGATTTAAGCGGAATATGTGCTTCTTTATCGATGTCTTCGAAATAGACGGTGCTTTCATGGCTGCGATATAAAAGCGCATATTGCGAGCCGTCATACACAAACAAAGGATTTTCCGCACCGCCGTTGCGTTGTTGGAGAATAATCAAAATTTCGCCTTTATCGTTTTGCAGAATGTCATATCTGCTTTTTGTGTCGTCAGAAGCTTTATTTTCAACCATTTTAACCTCATCTAATATTTGTTAAAACACATTATGCTTGAAACAATAACACATATTTCTGAAGAAATAAACAGCATTTTT
>JAFSUB010000021.1 GCA_017445475.1 Alphaproteobacteria bacterium | reverse complement strand
TGAATTAAATGACCCGTTTACGGGTAGGAAGTAACAGATTGCGTCTGTCAGACGCAAAACAGCCCCGTTCAGGGGCTGCAAGCGGTAAAGGCTTCTAGCCGTTAATGAAGAACCGCCGGCTATGCCGGCGGGTTGCTTTTTATTTTTCTTTTCTTTTTTCATCAACAAGTCTTATTTCAATATTTTTATGAAAATATTTTAAGGCTTTTTCAAACCTTGCCCAGCCCGTGCGGTTTAAGCCAAGCTCAATTTTTTCATAAACGAGAGGGTTAACTTTAAGAGCCCTGCAGCAAGCGGCCGTATATGTGTTGTTTTTTTACCGTTCTTCGAAAACGAGGCGGTCGCGCTTTATTTCAGCTATGTTGACACCGATCAATATGATTTTTACACCAAAAACAAGTTTGAACTCGCGGGCTTAAGAAGCTTTCATCAAAATGATTTGATTGATTATTTAAGGCAAAAGAATTATACGGTTGTATCAGATGATAATCCTTTGGCTGCGCATCCGGCAACGATTGTGGTGAGCAAAAGCGGCATAAATGACGATTATGCTTTTGAAAAATAGTTAGAATATTTCCTTTTAAATGTCGGTTTATCATTTCAAAACGCCAAGAGCGTTGCTGATGACGTTTTGAAATGAAAGCATATACAAATCTGCATACTTGTTTATTTATCTTATCGGTGCTTTTTCAACTTCTTGACCGAGAGTTTGCTGATGAACATAAGAATCATCGCAGTCTTTGCCTTTGCAACGTGTCAAAACGGTCGCCTGTCTGCCTTCTGTTAGGCCGCGCACCTCTTTTGAGGGCTTATACACATCACGTACGGTTAACTTGAAAGTGCCGTAAGCCACACTGCCTTTTTCGTCGGCGCCATAAACTTTGATGTTGTATACACCGCCGTCGCCAGGCATTGCGCGCCCGTTAAAGCGATATTTTTCAGGCTCATAACGCACCCATTTCGGAAGCGGTGCATCGTCAATTAAGCCGGCATAGGTTTTGATGTGTTCTCGTTTACCAACCGAATCAAACGTGTCAAGCGGAACATTGATGTAAAAAGGTTCACCCGTTTCAACGGTGAAGTCTTTTAAGGCAACGTTTGAAGGAACGCGCATCGGCGGACGTTTTGCGGGAATGTCGAGCAAATACGGCCGGTTGTCA
Organism: Alphaproteobacteria bacterium; assembly: GCA_017445475.1. Taxonomy (GTDB): domain Bacteria; phylum Pseudomonadota; class Alphaproteobacteria; order RF32; family CAG-239; genus UBA1254. The sequence continues at coordinate 26,363 of JAFSUB010000021.1, read as the reverse complement.
GGCATCAAATCGCCCTCAGCCCATTTTTCGTAAACACTTCTTAAATAAAGCGCAATATCCGACGGTTTTTCGTAAAGCATAAAGTCGGGAAACGCATCTAAGCCGAGCGTGGCATAAAGGTTGCCCAAAGCTTCTTGAACATCAACGTATGATAAAAATGTTTTGACTTCGTCTTCAATGGCTCTTGCGGCTTCAAGCTGACTTTTTTCGTTTTTTGCGCCATTTGTGAAGGTTAAGTCCTCGGCGATGTTTTCAGATGTTTCTGAAATTTCCATATTGATTTGATAATCTTCCGTGGCGGCCATATATTGCGCCCATGAAACATAAACCTGATTTAAAATGAGCGAGGTCATACGTTCGCGGCGTAAAGTTTCAAGCGTTGAAGGGCTTGCTTTTTTGAGATCTTCAATCATGGCATAACCGTATTCGGCGCTGGCTTTCGAGCATCTTCCGTATGATTTCACATCTTTTTTGCACCTTGAACCCTGTGCGATGTTGAAGTTTTGAATGATGAGTTCTTTGTCAGATGCCACTCCCGTTAAATCGTAAGCGCGCAGCTCGGGACGATTGGTTAAAGCCATAAATTCGAGCTGATGAAGGGTTGATCTGATTTCCGGGAGTTCAAAATTGCCGTATTGCGTGCCGACAAGCTGAAATTCTGTCGACGGGTGCAGGCCCATCAAGCTTGCCAAATCGGTTTGCGCTGTTTCGAGCTCACGTTTTAAGGTGGTCAGATTTTTGACAGCTTCCATATATTTGCGCTTTTTTTGCAATTCCTGTCTTGTGGGAACTTCGCCTTTGGCGGCCAATTCTTTGGCCGAAGCGTTCATCTCGTCAACTTCCAAAACCATATATTCCGTCATGTCGTCAATAACAGGAAGTAAACGCTGTGCCGTCAGGGTTTTCCAGTAAAGAACGCGAGCTTGCTGTAAAACGTTGTGAATAACCTTGCGTCTTTGTTCGGCGGCCAAGCCTTGTTTTTGAGTGCAGTTCAAATCTTGGCAATAAACACTTGACATATCAAGCAAGTTCCACGCCACCTTAAGTTCGGGATTTAAGTTTGCTGAATTGTTGGTGTTGATGTAACCGGCACTGCCCAAAACGTCGCGCATTTGCGCATAAGAAACTTCGCCCGCTTTAATCAGGCTTTCTTCATATGAAGCAACGCGGCGGGAATAGTTATATTTCACGGCCAGAGCCATTGCCATATACATATCAATCGGGCGTTTGAGCTTGCGCGGTGTGTTCAAATACATGTTTTGCATATCCATATCGGCTCTGATTGCTCTGTCCCAATCGGTGTAATAAACCTGTGGGGGCGTTTGAAGAGCAGTGCCTTGAGGTTGCAAAGCATTTTCTTTTTGCGTTTGACACGAAACAAGTGCAAACAGACAAACAATAAAGCAAACAATCTTTTTCATAGTTTTATCCTTAAAAAACCGGTGTTTTATATCAAATATTTTAATTGCAATTATACAATTTTGTTTGTAAAATAACACCTAAATGTAAAATTGAGGTTAAAATTCTTGAATGTTTGATATTTTTCACACACTTTTTAGATATAAAGAAAAAGAAAGTCCTGATGAGCTGGGTTCTTTTCCGGTGAAGGTGCACGTTGACGCTTTTCCCGAAAGGCGATATTTGTGGACGTCGCGGCTTCTTGTTGTGTTGACGTCTTTGAGCATTTGCCTTAATGTTGTTTTGGTGCTTTCGATTTATTTAATGATACCCTCAATTAAAGTTTATCCGCGTTTTTTCAGCATTAACAAATATTTTAATCAAATCGAGATGGTTCAGCCGCGTGAAATCAGATATCCAGTGAGCGATTTGATTACGGAACAATACTTAAAAGAATATATTTATATGCGCTACACCATCACGTCCGATTATGAGGAATTATATGACAGGTGGCGCGTCGGTTCGCCATTGTATTGGTATAGTGCGCCGAATGTTTATTCGGAGTTTAAAAGTCGTGAGATGCTCACAAACCTGCAGCAGTTTCGCGAAGGTCTGCAGCGCTATGTCGAGATTGAGTGGATAAGGCCTTTGTCGCGGGGGTTGTGGCAAACTCAGTTTGTAACCTATGATGTTTTTCCGAATCAAAAGCCATCGGTGGTTTATTGGCGGGCAACGATTCGTGTCGCTTATGCAAAAATTAACTTTCCGGACAAAGAAGATCAGGTTATGAATCCATATGGCTTTTTGGTGGCAAGCTATTCTCTGGCTTATCACGGTGCGGAAGGCGACAGCGAATCGTATATTGACACGGCACGTCGCCGCGCGAAGGGAATGTAAAAGTTTAATAGAAGCTCGGTTTCACTTCGGGCTTTTTTTCATCGGCAATGCGGCGGACGGCCACAACTTTTTGAAACATTTTTCCGGCATAATTTTTTTTATACCACGCAAAGTGCGCGCTTTTTTGTGCCAAAGCCTGAATAGGGGTTGTCTGCAGGCTTTCCGTTAAGGGGAAAAAGAGCCTGTTAAACGGTTTTAACATAAAGTAAAGCGGATTAAGCTTCGAGGGTTTGTCATAATCAATAAAAATCACCTTTCCGTCTTTTTTAACGCTGTCAAGTGCGTTGTTGACAACCTTTCGGCGCGAAGTCGGAGGAAGTTCGTGAAGCAGCATAAAGCAAACAACCGCATCAAATTTTAAATCAAATGGTTTTCGAGCGTCGTATAAAACAAAGTTTATGTTTTGATTTTTGTTTTGCTCTTTACAAAAGGCCAGTTGATTTTCAAGAACGTCCATCACAGTGTATGAACCGTATTTACCGATTTTTTCGGCGGTTTTTTTGATTTGGCTGCCGAATGTGCAGCCGATTTGCAAAACAGAACTGTTTGTTCCGATGTCCTCAAGCAACTCATCAATTAAGCGAGATCTGAAACCCAAACTTAAAAAGCTTTGCACGCGATCATCATTTAAAAGCATGGAAAGCTTTGATTTGCGGTAAAAAATGCTGTAAAAAGAATCAAGATATGCCGGTTTTTTAACCGCTTTTGCGTTTTTGGTGATGCTTGCTTTTTGGGTTGCCATCATTTTCTCCTAGTCGCTGACCTCGTTTTGGGACAAATAACCTCTTTTAACGGCTTCGGTAACAGCACCTGTCCGGTTGGCCACATCAAGCGTTTTTAAGATAATCGTGATGTGAACCTTAATCGTTCCTTCGGTTAAACCAAGTTGATAAGCAATTTGCTTGTTGGAAAGACCTCGAGCCACAAGTTTTAAAATGTCAATTTGGCGCTGGGTCAGCTTTTTGCCCGCTTGACGTTCAGAATCGTCAAATTGTTTGAGCTTTTGAACTTCCTTGGTAAAACCGCTGTCGGCTGTGTTCATAGCGGCTTCGTCAATCAGCTCGCGCGGAATATAAACACCACCCGCTAAAACAAGATTTATCGCGCCCAAGATAAGCTGATTTGAAGTTGATTTCGGAATATAGCCCGAAACGCCGATGTCGATTGTTTTTTGGATAATCTCACGGTCAAAAACAGCCGAAATAACAATGAGCGGTGTGTCTTTAATCAGTGCGTGGATTTTGCTTAAAGCTTCCAAAGGTTTTGCCCCCGGCATGGCAAGATCTGTGATAACCAAATCAAAGGTTTTGCGCTTAAGGGCACTGAACAGCTCGTTATAATCCCGCGCAGCCTCTATCGAAGCATCGGGATAATGCATATTCAAAATAAGTTCGAGTCCTTTTAAGAACAACTCGTGATCATCTGCAATTATAATGTTCATCTTTTTACTTCCAATCTCCTCTCATCGCCTGCCAGCAGGAAAGCGCCGCAATCGCCGCGGTTTCAGATCTTAAAATGCGCCGTCCAAGCGATATGCCGACAGTATAAGACATATTTTTTAAAATTTCCAACTCTTTTTTCGAAAAACCGCCTTCCGGACCAATTAAAAAAGCAACAGGTGCGTCCATAAATTGACTTTGTGCGGCAAAAGTCAAACCGGCCCCCGTTTCATCTAAATAAATCAGCTTGCGTGTTTTGTCCCAGCTCAAAAGCACATTTTGTAAGTCGGCAATCGGATGTGTCGCGGGTAAATCTTGCCGCCTTGATTGTTCGGCGGCCTCAATGACTTGGCTTTGAATGCGCTCGATGTTAATCTTTGAGATAAAAGTATATTCCGTTTTAACGGGGAAAAGTGCGGAAACACCAAGCTCAACGGCTTTTTGAACGATAATGTCCGTATTTTCCTTTTTAAGCGGTGCAAACAAAAGCCAAACATCAGGTGATGCATTAAAATCAAAAACTTTTTTTTGAACATCAATCATAATGCTCTTTTTTGAAATTTGCGTGATGACGCCCTCAAATTCTCCGTTTTTCCCGTCAAACAAAAAAACCGTGTCACCAACATTTTTACGCATCACATTTTGAAGATAATGAACCTGTGGCGGTGTGCAAATATAAGATTCTCCCTTTTTTAAAGGAATGTTGGCAAAAAGGCGAATTCTGTTTTTTGTGCTCATTTTTTTTATGTATAAATTAAAATATTGGCTGAATTATAGCAAAAGATGTGTTAATGAAAAAATAACAACAACTCTTTTGTGGGGAAAAAATGATTATCACGATAGACGGGCCGGCTGCTGCCGGCAAAGGTACACTTGCAGCCGCACTTTCCAAGCATTATCGGCTGGCATATTTTGACACGGGCATGATATATCGTGCCGTCGGGCTTGAGATGGTTTTAAGCGGTTTTTGCGTTGAGGATGAAGAAAAAGCACTTGAAACGGCAAAAAAGATGACTTTTGAAAGAATGATGGAACTTTCTGCCCACAAAGATTTCAGGTCAGACATCGGCGGGCAGGCGGCTTCAAAAGTTTCGGCCATCGGTTCGGTCAGACAAGCGCTTCTTAAAATGCAACAAGATTTTTCGCTTTCGCCCACCTTTGCTGACGGAACACCCGCAAACGGTGCGGTTTATGACGGCCGCGACACGGGAACGGTTGTTTGCCCGAATGCCGATATCAAATTTTTTGTTACGGCTTCACTTGAAGTTCGCGCTATGCGTCGGTTTAAGGAATTTGTTGCAAAAGGCATTGAAACGACATATGAAAAAGTTTTGGAAGATATGCTTGCGCGCGACAAACGCGACAGCGAACGCGCGGCAGCGCCCTTAAAACCGGCAAAAGATGCCATCATTGTGGATACTTCCGAAATGGACGAACAAACCGAAATTCAAACAGTGATTGATATTATCGAACAAAAAATTTTTTCAACGAAAAAGCTTTAATCTGTTGCCTTGAAAAAAGACGCCCCGTTGCGCAAAATTTTTTGCGCGGCTTCTGTATGGCCGTTTTCGGTGTGAACAACAAGCGGCGGTAAAATTTTGAGTGGCGCTTTTGACGTTTTTTGCGCCATAATCATCACCCGCTTTGCCGTTTGTTGCGCTCTTGAGTAAACCGGCACAATGCAAATGTTACCGGTCTTGCCTTGCAATATGCTTAAAATTTCTTCCAAAGCCTCCGCGCGATGAATAAGATACAAAAATCCATAAGGCTTGAGCGCTTTTAAGCAAAATTTGAGCCATTCTTCAAGCGAAAGCTCTTGATTGTGTGCAAGAGCCTTGCTTTTGTTCGGCGATTTTGTGCCGTTTTTTTCATAAGGCGGGTTTGTGATGACGCAGTCAAAAGAATTTGAGGATAAAGGCTTTTGCCTGTCTTTAATGTTGTGGCAGATATATTGCAAATTTGAAAACCGGTTTTCTTTGGCACTCAAATTTGAAAGCTCGACCAAATCGGCTTGAAGCTCAAGCCCCTTAATTTGAGCTTTAGGAAAACGATATGCCAAGCAAAGCGAAATGCCGCCAGAGCCCGATCCGACATCTAAAATTTTTGCATCATCTGCAAGGTTGTCGACAAGCGAGGCAATCAAAACAGCATCAGACGAGGTTTTATACCCGTCTTTTTTTTGATACATCTTCACTTTTTTATCAAGCAAATAATCTTTGCGATATTCTGCCATAAGGTTTTTCCGTTGCTTTTAAGTCAATGGGAGATTTAAAAAAGCCAAGCCGTCTGACCGTTTAACTTTCATTCTTATCGAACCGCTTGCGTCAAAGTGGGAACCATATATTAAGATCGCAATCCAAACAGGGACAGTCCCCTAAAAATAATTCTGTTGGCTCGGATAGACATGCGGATAAGACGTATCAGACAGCCTGCCTTCTCATAACTTTATATTACCACGAATCAATATCGTTTGCAAGCAAATTTATTTCATCTGAAACCTTTTTTAACGTGTCCGAAAGTAGGGTGTCCAAAGCTGAAAAATCAGTCTTTCCTTCAACGACCTTTTCGACTTCCACAATCTTTTCAACCGGAACCTCAACGACTTTTTCGACTTCCACAATCTTTTCAACCGGAACCTCAACAATCTTTTCGACTTCGACAATCTTTTCAACCGGCACCTCAACGACCTTCTCAATCGTTTCAACCTTAGTTTGCGGTGTGCCGGCAGATTGACGTGCCTCCATCAAATCATCTGCAACCAGCAGGCCGATCATCGCCAAAAGTTGATTTTCATTGACTTGTCCAACACTTTTTGTAAGCAAAGATGCCTTCTCGTCTAAAATTTTTGAGAGCTTTAAGATGTGCGCTTCTTCACCGTCGCCGCAAGCAATGCCATATTCGCGGCCGTTAATATAAATTGTTACCTGTGCCATTTTCTTTGATTACCTCATCAATTTTTTGAGCAGACTCGCCGATTTTTTCAGCTGTCCGTGCCACAACTTTTTTGAAACGCTCGATTTGCGCGTTTTTTTGCGCAACAGTATTTTCATAGTTGCTATGCTTCTGCCAAAGGCTGTTTTTTTTGTTTTTTGCAACAGTGTTTAATCTGTCAAGGCTTTGTGCCACCAATGTAAGCGATTCGGTTGTTTTTTCAAAATTTTGCATATCCATAAAATTTTCTTTCTTTTTAAAGCAAATCTGATATTCTTATCCTAACCTTTTTTTGTTAATTGACAAGAGATATTCAAAGCTTATGCAAAAATTTATCATTCAAATTGAAGAAGAAAATTTTGTGTCGCCGGAAGATAAAAATTTGGAGTGTTTTTTGCTTTCAAACGATTTATCCGCACCTTTTAAGGCCGATTTTGCCTTAAAAGCCAAAAAGAACGGCAAGATTGTGCTTGGTTTTTCGGCAGATGATTGTTTGTCTTATCAGCTTGACGGGGTTTTGCTTGACCTTTCAAGCGCGCAGAACATCAAAAAAGATTATCAGGCGGCCACCAAAAACCTTAAAAATAAAATTGTGGGTGCAATATGTCGCAATCGCCGCCACGAGGCAATGCTTGTTTCGGAGTGTGAGCCCGATTTTGTGGTTTTTAAAGCTTGGGCTGACGGGGCTGAAAAAGTTAAAGAGCTGGCGGCGTGGTATGCCGAGATGTTTCTCATTCAATCGGCGCTTTTGCCCGTTGATGAAGTGAACTATTCTGCCTTTAAGACAGATTTTGTCATTTTGAGCGACCGAAAATATGTGAAAAAATACTTGCAAAACGAAAATGATTCGTGTATGTTGCGGCGCAGCAAATAATCACATCAAAAAATTGTAAATAGGAGATAAAAAAATGAAACAGCTTGCGGGATCAATCAGAATCGGTTGGGTTATTGAATATAAGGGCAAACCTTGGACAATCACAAAGGCACAGCATATCAAGCCCGGAAAAGGTGGCGCCTTTATGCAGGTTGAAATGAAATCGGTTGAAGAAGGAACCAAAACGAACGAGCGTTTCAGAACCGAAGACAGCATTGAAAAAATGATGGTCGAAGACAAAGATTGTCAATTTTTGTTTGAAGATTCAAACGGCTTAACGTTTATGGAAAACGAAACGTTTGAGCAGTTCAATATGCCGGCCGACATTTTGGGCGATTCGCGCCCGTTTTTAACTGACGGTATGGTTGTTCGAATTTCGCACATCAATGGTCGCCCGATTTCGGTTGAGCTTCCTTTGCAGGTTGTGTGCACAGTTGTTGAAACCGAACCCGTGATTAAAGGTCAGACGGCTGCTTCGTCATATAAGCCGGCCATTTTAGACAACGGTGTGCGCATTATGGTTCCGCCGTTTATCGGAGTGGGCGAAAAAATCGTTGTTGGAACGACAGAAGTTAACTATATTGAAAGAGCAAAATAATGTCTTATATTTCGCCTCTTTTAAGCGGCATTGTCGAAGCTGTCAAAAAATCGGCCTCTTCTCTTGACCGCGATTTTGCCGAGCTTGAGAAGCTGCAAAATTCGGTTAAAGGCATAAAAAATTTTGTGTTCAATTCTTATTCAAGAATAGAGCAGAATTTGAAAGTTGAACTTTCGAAAATCAGGCCAGATATTCCCGTTTTCACAACCGCAGATAAGGTCGTCGGTGAGGCTTTTTTTGCCGTCAGCCCGATTGAAGGCATAATCAATTTTGCGCACGGCAACGCCGATTTTGCCGTTTCGGTTGCTTTGGTTGAAAACGGCGTGCCTGTTTGCGGCGTCATTTATAATCCGGCCAAAGATGAAACATTTTTTGCCCAAAACGGCAAGGGTGCGTTTAAGGAAGGCTATCGCAGCCACGAAAGACTTCGCGTTTCGTCAGTCAAAGAGCTTTCAAACGCGCTTATATGTTCGACATCAAACTTTGAAAAAGAATCGGAAACACTTTCAAAGATTCATGCACAAATTTTACAAAAAACGCAAAATCTGCGCATCAGCGGCTGCACATCGCTTGATTTGGCATATTTGGCAGGCGGAAAATTTGATGCTTTCGTGGGCTTAATGTGCCACACGTGTTCTATCAGTGCGGGAATTTTGATGGTTAAAGAAGCAGGCGGTGCCATTCGGGCTTTGGGGCAAAAAGACATTCGGGTTGAAGATTTGCCCGCCGTTTATAATCAAGGCAATTTGCTTGCAACCAATTTTAACTTAAACCAGAAGATTTTTGATGTTTTTAAATAAATGCACAAAAAAACACTTGAAAAACAAAACGGATTGCGTTATAAGGGCATAACTTTTATTTGAAGCGTTTAATTTGGAGAAGAAAAAATGAAAAAAGGAATTCACCCCGATTATCACGAAATCACATATGTGATGACGGACGGCACAGAGTGCAAAACACGCACAACGTGGGGCAAATCGGGCGATAAGATGAACTTGGAAATTGACCCGAAGTCACATCCGGCATGGACGGGTATTCACCGTATGGTTGACACGGGCGGTCAGGTTTCGAAGTTTAACAGCAAATTTGCGGCTTTCGGCATTAAAAAGGCTTAAAAGCGCCGCGAAGAAAAGTTTAAGCGCCTTTGGCTTGTCAGGGTGCTTTTTTTGAGCTGATTTTGCAAAAAACAACATTTGTGTAAAAATGGCTTGCAATGCAAAAGAAAATCGGCTATTAAGGAGAAAAATGTTCGGTCCCATCGTCTAGTGGTTAGGACGCGGCCCTCTCAAGGCTGCAACACGAGTTCAAATCTCGTTGGGATCACCAATAAAAAAAGCGACTTAATGTCGCTTTTTTTATTGTGTGATGCGCCGTTTTGTTCATTTGCAAGCAAGCGGCAGCGAAGCGCGGCAAATGTTACAAAACAAGTGACCGACGTCTTGCTGGCAAGCGCAAGCTTAAAGCGAAGCGCGCGCCTAGAAGACTAGACCACCAACATATTGAGTAGCTCGAACAATGGCTATTTTTTCTTTTTAAATCAATCACTTAATCGAGTTCGAATGTTGTGTTTTTAAAAATGCGCATTTTGGGAAATTTTACGAACTCGTTGGATTTTATCATGCATTAACAAGAAAGGTTTTATCGCTTAAAATTATTGCTTGAAAAATAAGAGGAAACATTGTAGAATATAGCAGAAATTGGAGAAATTGATGTTGGTAAATTTGCTAAATGAAAAGGATTTGAACGATTATCTTGCCGATATTGTATATCATGGGCAAGACATGGAGGTTTTTAAGTCAGGGGATTTTAAATCGCCGGGATTTGTTGAGCAGAATAAAGATGCAATTGTTCGTTCAATGCTGATGCAATGGTGCAAACACCGTCTGCACAGTTATTTAGCGAAAGATTTACCAGAGCATAAAGAGTTTTTAAAACTGGTTACAGTCGATGAGCCGAGTTTACCGGCATGGGCGGAGCGCTGTCTGTCCCAAGGTAATACGGTACATCGCTTTGAAGCGGATAAAATACCGGCAACGCTGACCGAAAACATAAGTAAGATACGCGATTATTTGTATTCTGTAGCAGAGAGTTATGTTAATAAGACTTTGGCACGGGTTAAGGACACTAATGCCAAAAGCAAGGAACAAATTTCACCAAAGTTGCGGATAGATTATCTTAAAACACAGGAAGCCTATGATACATTTACCAAAACTCTGGAAGAAGCCGAAAAATGGCATAATATTATGGCACAAAAAACAGAGCTGAGGAAACGCAATGAGAAAATGTATCAAGCCTCACTTGCCGGTACGCATAATGTGATGAAGTGGGATGACGGTATGGAAATTGTTCAGCTTACAACACCTGAAGCCTTGGACTATGAAAGTGAATATATGGGGCATTGTGTCGGTAAAGGCTCTTATGACATGGGTGTCAAAACGGGAACGATCAAAATCTATTCTCTGCGTGATGCTTATGGTCTGCCACATGCTACATTAGAAGTGCGTATAAATAAAGACACAAAAAAGGAAGAAATTCATCAGTGTAAAGGTAAAGGTAATAAAACACCTGTTGAAAAATATAAATCATATATACAAGAATTTATAACAAATGAAGATTTTGATATTGCTAGTGATGCTTCAAATATCGGACTTATCAAGGTATATGACAATAAAACAAGAAAATCGCAATATCATGATATTAATGAATTTATTAATAAATTAGGAACTCTGCCAAAAAACAGAGAGTATGTCATCAAAGGTGATTTGTCTTTATTTCATATGAATTTGATTAAATTGCCCGATTTATCCAATTTTACAATTGAGGGAAATTTTAATTGTATTGGTAATTTTCTTACATCCCTTAAAGGTGCTCCGAAAAAAGTCAGCGGAAATTTTAATTGTTCAAATAACAAGTTAACTTCATTAGAAGGTGCGCCACAAGAAATTGGAGGAAATTTTGACTGCTCATATAACCTAATTACAACACTCAAAGGTGCTCCGAAAAAAGTTGGTTTTGATTTTTGCTGTAATGATAATCAACTCATTTCATTAAAATATTCTCCCACAGAAATTGGCGGAGATTTTTATTGTGCATCAAACGATAATCTTACTTCCTTTTTAGGTATTTCAAAATGTAAAATGCCATATCAACATATTGGTTGTGATTTTGATTTATCAGCCAAATATGGTATATCAGCAAGGATGTTTACTTATGAAAAATTATTGGATAACGATATTTATAAAAGTGAATGCGTCAGACTTAATCTCTTGCAAAGGGAACATGTAAAATGACTAAGATTATAGCCGGTTTCGGCGGTGTCGGCAAAACAATGCTGGCAAAAAAATACAAAAATGTTTTGGATTTGGAATCGACACCATATAAGTACTTAATTGAAAATTACGAAAAATATGATGCCGAAGCCGTCAAAGGACAAAGTATTGCAAAAAAAGAACTCAATCCGGATTTTCCGCATAATTACGTTGCCGCCGTTAAGGAAAACATTGGTAAATATGACTATATTTTGGTTTGGGCTCATCCTGAGCAATCTTTACCGCATTTGGATAAAGCCGGTATTGATTATGAGATATTTTTGCCCACGCGCGAGGCTTTGGATGAGTACCGTCAGCGTTTTATCAACCGCGGCAATTCGGAGGAATATGTCAATCGTGTCAGCTCTAAAGAAGGCTATGATAAACGCTTGCTGCAGTGGAAAGCTCTTAATAAGCCTATTGTGTATTTAGAAGCCGGCGAAACCTTAGAAAGTTATCTTTTGGCGCATAAAGAATATCCTAAACTTTCGCCGAGAGATATAAGTCTGCTCAATCTCAAAAAGTCAAAAGCCGATATTGAGCGATAGAAACTAATATAATCAAAACTTTGAGTAATCACATCAATGATTGCACATAAATTTTATTATTTCTTGTTCGTAACTTGCGAGGTAAGAATCACCAAGAAAAAAAGCACCCTTTATGGGTGTTTTTTCTTTTTGCTTAATTGATAAAATGTCATGCCTTTTTTGCGAGAAGCAAAAATCAAGGCATCTTCCATTTAAATAATTTGTAGATCGCTTGACGCATTTGCCTGACGGCAAAGCGAGCGATGACATTATTGTTTTTTTTAAATGGCACTAAGGGGAAATTTTACGAGTCAGTTATAGCAATAATGCGATAAAATCAAGCATTTAAGCGGTTGGAGTCCCGTATGGTTACAAGTTTGAGTTTATCTTGGTTGATGCAATAATTTTTCACTGAAATGGGAAGGGAAACAGTCAAACCTTTGCAAAATCTGCAGAGGTCTATAATTTATCAGGTATTATCATATCAACGGCTTTACATTCAATTTAAAATATAGTATAATACACATATAGTGATGAATCGGGAGAATGTAATTGCAACGGGATATAAAGGTTGGAGACATCAGAAAAGCGCTATCTATTCTTTCGCAAAATGATTTAGGAAAGAAGATACTGTCGGATTGCCAAAATGTGAATTTTGATGTTTCTGAAATAGCTATCATGCCCTCGGACGGAAGGCGCGGTGCAAGGTGCTTCAGACAGATTGATGGTAAAAAAATTAAGGACTTTGTTTCAGTTAATGAAACTCTTTTGCAAAATGAAGTTTTTGACTCAATTTCAGCTGATGATGAAAAATGGCAGATGCTAGCAAATTTACTGGCTCACGAATTAACTCATGCTTCACAATACGGACGTAATCCAACTTTAATACCCGTAGAAAATAGTTTTACACAAAATATGATTGATAAAAAACGGGATATTATTCATGAAGCAATTATGGAATCATTAATAGAAGCAGATTGCAGAGCTGTTCAATTTATGTTGGCAATATCAAGTCAATCTCCGGCTGTTTTAAAAACTTTAGAGAAACAGCATATACCTTCCAATGGCATTCCAATTATAGATAAAAAGAATTATATGATATGGAAGTTAAGGCATAAATCTGATAACAAGATAGATGATTCAAAAAGGCAGAATGCTTTTCGGGAAATTTTTAGGAACATTCTGACTTCATATGTTGATGTTTATGAAAAACACATATTTCCTAAAAATGGAATTGCACAAAAAATAGATTTTAATGGACATGAGAAGTTGCTTGCCAGTATTTATGATGAACAAAAATATGGTTCACCGCGTCAATTTGCAGATGTGATACCTGATTTAAGAGATGAAAATAAAACCGTACTTGTTGGAACAATTTTATCGCAGACACAAAAATTATTACCTCAACATACTATACAAGTTTCTTCCTTAAAAGAAAACATTCCTGTAACCAATATAAGGATATCCAGAGTTCTGGAGTGATCAAATTTCTAAAATTAATTCGTAAACTGCGAGCAAAGCATCACCTTTTGCAAACGGCGGACGGCATTTTTTTGCATAAAGAACAATTCGGCGAACTAATCAGGTTCTTTAATGCGTTCAATGTCGGCGCCGACGGCTTTGAGTTTTTCTTCGAGCTTTTCGTAACCTCTGTCCAAGTGATACACACGGTTGACGATTGTTTCGCCGTCTGCAATCAGGCCTGCCAGAACAAGTGCAAACGAAGCGCGTAAATCGGTTGCCATAACAGGGGCCGCCGATAACTTTTTAACGCCTCGAACAATGGCGGAAGCGTGGCCGTGAACATTGATGTTTGCCCCCATACGCATCAACTCCGGCACATGCATAAAGCGATTTTCCCAAATGTTTTCGGTTACCATAGAAGCACCGCCTGCAACTGTCATCAAAGCCATAAATTGCGCTTGCAAATCGGTCGGAAAGCCAGGATAATAGTCGGTCATAATGTCTTGTCCTTGCAAATCGGCATTGCGTGCGTCAACAATAATGCTGTTTTCTTTTTCCGTGATTTTGATATCCATGGCGCGCAAAATGTTAAGTGGGGCTTTCAAATGATCGGCAATAGCACCTTCAAGCTCTATTTTTCCTTTTGTAATGGCCGCCGCGATGGCGTAAGATCCGGCTTCGATTCTGTCAGGCAAAATGGTATGTTCGGCGCCATTTAACTTTGAAACGCCTTCAATTTTTAAAACAGAGGTGTTTTTTCCCTCGATTTTTGCCCCCATTTTAACGAGCAAATCTATCAAATCACCGATTTCCGGTTCTTGCGCCGCGTTTTCAATGATTGTTGCGCCTTTGGCAAGTGTTGCGGCCATTAAGATGTTGCAAGTTGCGCCGACGGAAGCCTTCGGAAAAATAATGTGCGCACCCTTAAGGCCCTTTTTGGCGTCCGCAACAACATATCCGTTTTTAATTTCAATTTGCGCGCCCATTTGTTCAAGCGAATTTAAGTGAATATCCATCGGTCGCGCACCGATGGCACAACCTCCCGGCAGCGACAGTTCAACGTGTCCGGTTCTTGCTAAAACAGGTCCCAACACATAATATGATGCACGCATTTTGCGCACAAAATCGTAAGGTGCGACAAGACTTGTGAAATTTCGGGTTTGATATGTGTATGTTTCAGAAGTATGGCCTTTTTTTTGTTCTTCTTTTTGTTCAATTTTCGTGCCAAGCTCTAACAAAAGGTTGTTAAGGGAGGTTATGTCGGAAAGAATCGGCATATTAGAAAGTGTTACGGGCTCACTTGTGAGCAAACTTGCCGCAATTAAAGGAAGTGCCGCATTTTTTGCGCCGCTGATATGAATTTTGCCGTTTAATTGATTGCCGCCTCTGATTTTAATCTTGTCCATTTTGTTTTGCCTTTTCTTGTTTCAGTTTTTCGCGTTCTTGTTGTTGTTTTTTTCTTTTGAGCAGATTTTTTTGCAGGGCTTTTGCCTCGCGCTCAAATCTCAAATCTTTCCGTTGCTTTTGTTTTTCAACCATAATCTTGTTCCGCTGATGATGTTTTGAATTTAAAAGAGCACCAAAAGGTCAAAAAATGATGAAGAAAACAAAAAAAAGTGAAAAAAATTCAAAAAAAGACTTGCATTTTATTTTTGATATGATATTAAAAGTTTCGACAAGTTGATGCGGGTATAGCTCAGGGGTAGAGCGCAACCTTGCCAAGGTTGATGTCGTGGGTCCGAATCCCATTGCCCGCTCCAATAATTGCTTGTTAAATCAAGCACTTGCAAAGGTCGCTAATTAAGCGGCTTTTTCTTTTAAAATCCTAAGTCAACAATAAGTCAACAAATAGAAGAATAATGAGAAAAAAAGCGACTTGTTATACCGAATCGCTTATCATAGTTAAACCAGAATAAATTTAATTGATTTTTTAACTTTTCTTCTGTATCATTCAAAATGAATGTAGAAATCTGCATTCTGAGTACCTTAAAGGTGCAAGAGGGCTTTCGTAGGCTCAATATTAACTCCGGTGTTAGGATATAACATCGTCAAATTATCAGCTGTTCGTAGCAGTTGAGAATAAATATATCCCCGATTCATAGAGATATGGTCGGGGAGCTCTTAGCGAATGTTCAAGAGCCGTGACTTATCTCTGAAATACACGACTTAAAAGGCTAAGAGAATCATTTGAGTTAATATGATTTACGAACTCTCCGACCGCCTATCAAAGGTGGTCATTGTTTTACTTAACTATAGGAGAATTCGTATGTGGAAAATTATAAAAGAAATAGCGGGGGTTTTGGTAACAATTGTAATCATAATTAATGTTGTAAAATATTATTGGGAATTCTATAATCCAACCTGTACAAACAAAGATACTACGACAAATATTGTTGAGGTTCTTAATTCTATCGACTTAATAAGAGAACTTGGTTTGAAAGTTACTGTATTAAATGAGATACGAGAAACTTCATATAATAGAAGCAAAAAAGAGCTCTCATGCACGGCAAATGCACATTTGAGCAACGGAGAAATTACACCTATTTCATTCAAAGTTACGAGTAAAAAAGATAGTCTTTATTATGAAGCTGAGTTTACGGGAGCTGAAGAGTTGGTAGATGATTACAATGATGAGGAGGATTATGATGATGAAGAATAAATTTAAAATTTGTTTATCGATTTTTACTTTTCTGCTATTGTCAGCTTGTGAGACGATTCAAATTATAAATGATAGCCAACCTCTATACGAAAACAGAGAAATTTATTTTGTAGGTGGAGGGAAATGCCTTCAAAAAAGAGAATTTTATTCAAATGCCACCATACAACCGCCCGTTGAATACAATACCGTGGATTGTAAGTTGATTAAGGGCGAAAAATATATCGTTAAAAATGTTGCATATTTATCATGCTCTCGAGATATAGACTATCCTTGCAATAGCGGAGGGGAAGGCAGGTTCTACCTTAAATTAGAGCCTGATGCCAGCGTTATAATTACGCAAGAACAGCTTAAAAGCGGTGAACTTCCTTATGGTTTTGTTGATGAGCAAGGTGCATCTAAATATAAGCAGGAAATAGAAGCAGAGAAAAAGGCTGCAGAACTTGCTAAAGAGCAAAAAGAAAGAGAAATATTGGAAAATTTAATTTTGCAAAAAAAGATTATATCGAATTTTCAAAAGAATGGTAAAGCTCTGGCACAAAAAGTTTGCCGAAATACAACTCCCAATACATTTGAATATTATAAATGCTCAAATACTTTGATACATCAGCTGAAAAGAGAAAAAACAGGTCAGTTGGAAAGCTGTTCGGAACTGCAATATCTTTCCTTAGAATGTCAAGCGATGGTGAGTTCTATAGCTAATCTGCTCATTGTTACTCCAAAAGCTACAAAAGCGCAGATGGAAAAGTTAACTGCCGGTTTTTATGCTGTTGGTGCAGAATGTAATTGTTCAATGGATAAACTTTTTGATAGATTCTATAGTCAAAAAAACAAATAAATTCCGTAATGATTATCGAGACCACACGGGATTAATTAACGCTAAATATAAGTTCTGATAAATGTCAAAACTCCTTTGGGGCGGCTAATCACCGCCCCTTTTTATATTATCTTAATGACGATATCTAGAAAGAAATCGATTCAACGCCATACCAATTCGAGGCGTTGAGATGAAAGACACAAAACTTTCCCGCAATTTGCTTCTAGTTTTTATCCATTTATCTAGATTAGAATGCAACTCTACTGATGTTTCAATGAAATCGCCACAATCAAAATCATTTTCTAGCAAAGCTGCTTTTATAATGTTTAATATCTCTTGTTCTGTTCTAATGTCATCTTGAACAATACAGTAGATATCAACATTTTTATTTTTATCCACATTAAACGCGGTGCATAGCTCCGATTCATATGGAATATTTGATAAAACAGCATCATGTATTTGTGCAGACAAAAGTCCGACAATATCATCATTACTGTATTTTTCTATTTCTTTACAGAACATAGAAATTTTTATAGATACAAGCCCGTCAACACACGGTGCATTAAAATATTTTATATATTTTTTATGAAAATCCATTATATTTTATCCTATTTTGAACAAATAGTGCTTTCACACTATTTTTCAGATTAGATGTCATATATATCTTCCCCTTTGTTATATGACCTGTTTTAAGACAGTAACGTATCCATTTAGGAGCGTTATATAAATTATCTGTCTTAAAAATATGGCGGTTAATATCAGATTGTTTATACCCAATACCAAAGACAGTTCGCTTGAATACATCTCGGATTGTTGTTTCAGGTACACTATTTATCTCAATAATCCCGTGTAGATGTTCTAAATCCTTTTTAGATTTCTCAATAACAAACATATAATCAGGAACAAATCCCAGTGTATTTTTGAAATTCACATTAAGTCTCCGTCTGACATAATCCGCCCAATTATCAGTTTCTTTCATTAACTGTCGAAACCTATAGGATAGAACTACTGTAAACGACTTATATGTATTATTCCCATTTAAATACGCCCCCAACAATATTAACTTATCTATATAACTAAGACTATCCCATATAGGATATTTATTATTATGACTATTAATATCTAAAACTAAAGGATAATGGTGTTTGAGAATGAAAACAGCCTGTTGAATACCTTGAAAATAAAAGCTATTCAGCTCATTATCATCAGAAAGGATACTTTCCTTTTTTCCATCAAACTGATTAGTCATTTTGTCCCTCCAGTTTAACTTCCCGTTGAGCGAGCCATTTATCTAAATCAGCCTGCTTATACAACACCTTTCCTCCACATTTTGTATATGGAATGTTATACGTTTTATTTGTACGCCAAACCGCTAAGGTTGACGTTTTTATTTTGAGGTAATTACTTGCCTCTTTAGCGGTTAAATAACACATCGTTATCACCTTTATTTTGTCAAGATTAGACCCCTTACGAGGGGAGACATAAACAACATATCTCCTACCCCTTAGAACGATTTTTTTAGCCTTTTTCCCAAATTTTCCATTAAAAGTAAAATAATCAGCTTAAATCAAACTGTTACATTAAGTTTGGCTGTGTGCAGTAGGTAAAATGAATTCTAAAAATAAACCTACTGACAATAAAAAACTCGCATAAATAAGTGTAATGAAGAAAAGAAATTTCTGTTCACAACTTGCTATTTATATGTTTTCTTGACAAAACATATAAATAATTAACCTGCTCGGTGTGTTAAAAATCTACTTGAGCGGTTTTCTATCTAATGCATCAGCTATCTTTCTAGAAATATCATCGGCTACTTCTAAAGCCACTTTTGACGGGTTGGGATTATGTCTGTAAAGTGAGGTCGTTGTTCTACGATTACTATGGCCCAATATTGGAGCAATTAACATATCTTCATATTCTGATAACGTAGAAATTGTATGTCGGGCTGTATGTACCGTAATATTCTTTTTAATACCGGCTTTTGCAGCTAACAGTTTGAGAGGGCTCAAAGTGTCAGTTATATGGAGTTTACTGTTTACACGGGAAGGAAATACCCAAGTTTGTTCAGAATTGTGTTCTAAACTTTGTAACAATTCTTTAGCGGCTACTCCGAAAGGTCTCATTTGTTTGCCTGTTTTGGTATCTTCAAAGCGAAAACATTGATTTTCTAAATCTACTTCAGACCATTTAAGCCCTTGAACCTCATCTCGCCTACAACCTGTTAACAATAAAAGCCGAATTGCTGTTAAAACAACCGGAGGGATTTCTTTTTCCTCTCGCATTGCCAACCCTAGATCCTCTAACTCATCAAAAGTCATATAAGTGTCTCTAACGTTATCTGCAGGGCGTTTAATTCCGTCACAAGGATTACTGTTTATAATTTCCATATCTACGGCAAACTTCATAATAGCGCCTAACATTCCGATTGTTCGGCTTGCAGCTCCTTGTCCACCTGAAACTTTACGGCTTCCTCTGAGTTTGTCACTCTTTTCCCTATCTTTGGCGGTTTTGCCGTCAGTAATATCATTCATTAGCTTAATAACTCTAGATCGGGTTATTGCTTCAACAGGTTCATTTCCAATAAGGGGCTTGATATGACATTCAATCCGGCTTTTATCCATAGCAATTGTTGAGGCTTTTTTGTGTCTACAGCCCTCTTTTAAGTAGAGTTCGCAAAGTTCGGCTACAGTTTTAAGGTTTTTATTTGACCGGCGTTCCTGCAAAGGATTTCCACCTTTTCTAATTTCGGTTAATAAATCACCGGCGGTCTTACGAGCGTCTTTAAGAGAAATCTCATTTGTTCTAGCTATGGTATAATATTGTTGTTTGTTATATTTATCTCGATAATTTAGAAAATATGACGCTCCGCTTTTATGTACCCTAATGCCAAAACCTTTTAGAACTGCATCCCATATTTTACGGTTTTCTCCGTATTCTAACTTACTGACAAAGGACTGTGTTATATTTACGCCTTGATTTTTTACCGCCATCTTTTTCCCTTTAACTTGTCTTTTTTTTTGTTGACTCTGATACTATTTATATCTATAAGTCAACAATAAGTCAACAAAAAAGATAAAAATTTATAAAAAATCATTAAATGATAAATATGTTATAATTGGCTTAAATCAAGACTTATATAAATATTTATAAAAAAATATTAAACAATATTAAATGTTATAAATTAGCCTTGCCAAGGTTGATGTCGTGGGTCCGAATCCCATTGCCCGCTCCAATTTATAAGGGAAAGGAAGGTATGTTAAAAGCCTTCCTTTCTTTGTGTCGCACACCGAGACACAGTCAAAACTGTGCTCGAACCCTATAGAATCAATGATGCCTTGTTACGTGAAAATGAAACAGTTGCACCGCTTCATTAGGAGCTATTCCGGCCTTTTGCTTAGCGATGGAAATTTGCTGATCCAACGTATCAATTCCTTCTATATCAGGTAGTAATAAGCCCCTTTTTGCACCGCTTTGCACAATAATTCCGTCTACTTTCGGATTAAGCGCCGCAACATCTTTTACCGGCTTTGGTGCAGTCAGAACATCAACACTATATACAAGATCATCCAGCTCCTCCGGACGAACCGGAGAAAAACGAGGATCTTGAGAACAGGCAGAAATGGCATTATGCCAAATTTCTTGTGCTATATTTTCTCTGAGGGGTTCAAAAGTGCCTATGCAGCCTCGAAGTCGGCCGTTTTCTTTTAAGGTTACAAAAACACCGGCTTTAGTTTGCATAAGTTCCGCCGGTAAATCAGTTTGGAATTCTATCGGTTTTCCCGTTTTTACAAAAGTTTCCACACAGCGGCGTGCCCATTGAACCAAACTATCTTCTTTTTTACGGCGTTCAGCAATTTCCTCTTGCCTTTTTTGTGCATATTTCTCACCTAAAAGACGCCCTTTGTCATCTGCTCCAACCTTAAACTGAGCCACACCATAGCCAACACCGAACGGTCCCTCATAAGAAAGCAATTTGCTTTCTACCGCTTTGCCATCGAGTGCTCCGGCCATAATCACAAAAGAACGATGGCCACATTCTGCGGCAGCTTCGCAGAATTCAGGCTTAAATTCCATTAAATCGGCAAAATCTCCGGTATCAAGCGCCTTAGTAATTCTGTCGTCAAACACCGGACCTTCGGGAGCAAATCCATACGGTCCGTCCGGTGTCAACTTATGCGACAGGTCTCCGCTTGCCACAAATACCGCACGTCTTCCGAGTTTATCCGAGACCTCTCTTATTATTTGGCCCAATTGATAGTGTTTCAGTAATGACTGCCCCGAAATTCCGATACGCACGACCTTATATTTTGGCCACACTTCATTTAAGAAACGCAACGGAATAAGTGAGCCATGATCTAATTGCGGATCAAGTTCTCCTTTTGTGCCGCAGGCAAAATTGCGTTCTATGCAAAGTTCTTCCAACTTGTTGACAAATTCGGTGTCGTATTGAGCGTGCAGTTTAACTTGCGGTGCGCCGAACTGCTGAAAATTTCCATCAGCACCACTACCGCCTGAAATATGAAAATAATCTGTGTAAATTTCGGAATGAGGCGTGGTTAAAATAATTGTATCCGGTTCAAATGACGCAACAAATTTCATAGCTTCGCGATACGAATCAATGGTTCTTTGAATGACTTGCTCTTTTCCGGCTCCTACCTCAGGAAAAATAAGCGGCGGATGGGGAACGGCGACGGCAGCAAGAATAGACATTGTGGCTAAAATTGACATATCAAACCCCTTAACTGTTTTTTTTAAGATACAAAAAAAGCAATATTTTGCAAGCTTATTTTTACAAACTCAAGAATTATACACTCAAACAATATTGCATTTGTTAAATTAAGATGTTTGCTTGTTGGCTTAAATTTTTAAGTTTTTTTTGTGTTGAAATGGGTTAAGGGGTGCTAAAAATCTTGTGCATAAGATTGTGAACAAATTTGAAGAGTCCTTGAAAATTCTCAAAAGTTAATAAATAGTAAATTCCGCAAGGAGAGTGAGAAATATGGATTTTGAACCGGATTATGTAACACTTCAAACCGACGGAATCGTGGTTTCAGCTTGTCAATGTTTGTTTGGTCAAACTGATGATGAAAGCGCGTGCGGATATTGCTTGCGCATTGAAAACAATTCTGCCGATAAAATCCAAATTTTAAGCAAAACGCTGAACATCACCGACAACAAAGGCAACAGTTATGCCGAGTGCGGCATCGGTTTTAAGGGCGAGATTCCTTGTCTTGAACCCGGTGAATATTTTGAATTTGAAAGCACCGCTTCATTAAAGGCTCCAAGCGCTGTTTTATATGGTTCATGCCGCATTGTTGATGAAGCCCGAAACAAAACAAAAGACATTCAAATTCCGCTTTTGGAACTCTTTTCAAACAAACCTTCGATCGTATTAGCCTGTTAAAAATTTTTTGCCCGTTTTGTTTTTTTTGCATTTAAATGCGACAAAATCGTGTTTATATGTTTGCCCACAGCAATATGGAGAAAACGATGGAAAAGACAATTTGCCTGATTGCCGGTCGGGAAAGGTTTGGAACAATACAAGATTATGTTTTATACATTGCGCGCAAGCTTTCAAAAATAAGCGATGTGTGTTATTTTGCCGACGGAAAATTATCAACGCGCGAATTAAACAAAATCGGAATTTACACAAAATATGCGGCTGCCTGTGCGCATTACACGTCCGATTTCGGCTCGTGGCAATGTTTGGTTGAACATCTCGGCTTTGATGATCTGACCTTTTATGATAAAATGATTACTTGCAACGACAGCATATACGGGCCGGTTGGCAACATTAAGGACATCTTTGATTATATGGACTTAAATGATTACGATTTTTGGGGTTTAACCGAAAAATATAACACCACATATCATCACGACGGTTATTTTATGGTTTTCAAAAACGATGTGATTGTTCACCCGAAATTTCAACAATTTTGGAAGGAAATTAACCCGATGAACACAAAAAAAACGTATGCCAGTGTTTTGTCGCCTTTTTTAACCGAACTCGGATTTTTCGGAACGACATATATCAAAAATTATAAAAAAGGAGATGCGCTGAATTATCCTTTGCACCTTTTTGATTTTAATCGACAACCATCTTCAAGCCGTTATGTCCCGCAAGAGTCTCTTGCCTACAAAACGAAAGAAAACGAAATTTCTGAAAAAAATCTTTTTTAGTGTTTGAAAAAAAACACTTGCCTGAAACAAAAAAAAGATTTAAAAGGGGAAAATCCGGTGGATAGATGGCCGAGTGGTCGAAGGCGCACGATTGGAAATCGTGTGTACCTGTTAAAGGGTACCGTGAGTTCGAATCTCACTCTATCCGCCAATGAAAAATTTTTATAGCGTGATAAGCAAAGAGTGAGATTTGAACTCACGGAAGAAGTGGTTCGACCACAAGCGAAAGGCGGGCGAAGAACGCCGGTCAGCTTTAGCTGATGAGCGCAGTGGCGGCGAAGCCAATCTCACTCTATCCGCCATTTTTTTTAATTTTGTTTTTACACTCAAAAGCCCAAATGTGATGAAAAGCAATTTAAATCCGAAAGTTTCCGTTTTGATGCCTGTTTACAAAACACCGGAGCCATATTTGCGACAGGCAATAGAAAGCATTTTAGGCCAAACATTTGATGATTTTGAATTTTTAATTTTAGACGACTGCCCTTCAAGTCCTGTTGAGGGCATTGTTAAAACATATAACGATAAACGCATTAAATATTTCAAAAACGAAAAAAATCTGGGCATTTCTCCCTCGCGTAACAAGCTGATTGACTTAAGCAAAGGGCAATATTTGGCTGTGATGGATCATGATGATGTCGCGCTGCCCGAACGTTTTGAAAAAGAGGTAAATTTTTTGGATGCGAACCCCGATGTCGGCGTGGTGGGCACGTGGTATGAGAATTTTGATAAGAAAAAAATTAAAAAGAAGTTTGTAACAAGCAGTCAAATTGAGCGGCACTTAATGTTTTATTGTGCCGTTTTGCACACCTCCGCGATGATTAGAAAATCGGTTTTAATGCAAAACAACATACGCTATGAGGCCGAGTTTACGCCGGCAGAAGACTATGCACTGTTTTGCCGCCTCATCGGCAGAACAAAGTTTACCAACATTCCCGAAGTTTTGCAAAAATATCGCTTGCACGAAAGTAACACAACCAAAAGTATGGCAGATGAAATGCAGACGGCGACGCAAAAAATTTATCGGTTTGTTCACAAAGAACACCCGAATCTTTTGATTGATGCCACAAAAACGCGCGTTTATAAAATTTTCGGCTTGCCCGTGTTGACCGTTCAAAGAAAGGGCTCGATTGATTGCTGCAAGCTTTTTGGTTTGTTCAAATATAAAGTAAGTCGCTATTTTTAATGGCTTATTGTTTTTTTTGCTTTAACCGAATGTCTATCTTCAAACTTGCGCTTTAGGGCATATTTTTGAATGTGCAAACTTGAAACGCAATAACAACTGATACATTGTTTAACACCAAAATTTAAGGAGAAGAAAATGGGTATTTTTAAATCTCACAAAACAGAATCCGATTTGAACGCAACGTCAAACGGTTTTCGTATGGGCGAAAATCAAACGCATACGCAAACCGAGGGTGATTCAAATGAAAAAGAACATTCCGGCGCTTCAAAAGCTGAAAAAAATGCTTGCGGTTGCGGCTGCACGCATCAAACAAAACCCTTGGACGAAGAAGTTATTGAGGTTAAAGAAGAAGAATGGGATTATTAGGCTTAAAGGAGGTTTGCAAATGAAAGAGATGGTTCAAAACAATGAACTGGGCGCACATCCGGCACATCTTGCCGGCCAAACACGTGATTTGCGCAGCCTTTGGAACTATTTTTTTGACTTCGGCGGTGAAAGCGTTGATCGCCTGCAACCCAAAATTGATGTTATGGAAGAAAAAGATTCGGTTTCGGTTGTGGCCGAAATTCCCGGAATTAAAGAGGAAAACATCGACATTAAAATTTCGGACGACGGCTACTTAACCATTTGCGGTGAAAAAGAACACAGCACGGAAACAAGCTCTCAAAACAGTTATTTTCAAGAAATTTCATATGGTGTGTTTAAACGCACGATTCCTCTTCCTTTTGATTTGGATTACAATATGGCAGACGCCGAATATGAAAACGGCGTTTTAAACATTAAAATTCCGAAATCAAAACTTCAAAAGCAAAAGTTCAAAAAAGTCAGTGTCCGAAAAAAAGGCATGCAAAAGCAAAATCTGCAAGCTTAATATTCTATTTTGCTCAAATAAAGTCCCGAGGCCGGAGCCGTAACGCCGGCCTCTTCGCGTTTTTTCGACTCTAAAATGGTGTGCACATCTTGAGGCTTAAAATGCGCATCACCAACCATTTTGAGGGTTCCGACCATATTGCGAACCTGATGATATAAAAATGATTTTGCCTCAACATAAAAATCAATTTCATCGCCGTTTTGCACAATATCAAGCTTATCAAGCGTTTTAAATGGCGACGGTGCTTGACAGCCGGCCCCCCTGAAAGCGCTGAAATCATGATATCCAAGCAAAAATTGAGCCGCTTGCCGCATTTTTTCAATATCAAGTTTAAAGTTAACGTGCCAAACCCTGTTTTCAAGCAAAACCGAGTGTGCGCGCCGATTTAAGATTCGATAAAGATAAGCGCGTTTTTTGGCGGAAAATCTGGCGTGAAAATCATCTGCGACATTTTCTATTTCAAGAACGCTGACCGGCGCTTTCATTTCACGCAAATGGGCGTTAAAAGCTTCACGCAGATGGTATAAGTCCATCTCGGTTTTAAGATCAAAATGGGCAACTTGTCCCAAAGCGTGAACACCCGCATCAGTTCTGCCGGCAGCAAAAATATCGATTTGTTGATGCGTAAAGCCTGATAGTGCTTTTTCCAAAAAACCTTGCGCGCTTTCGCCCACATCTTGCTTTTG
Organism: Alphaproteobacteria bacterium; assembly: GCA_017445475.1. GTDB lineage: Bacteria > Pseudomonadota > Alphaproteobacteria > RF32 > CAG-239 > UBA1254. Next base: position 534 of record JAFSUB010000021.1, on the reverse strand, counting down.
CCATCCAACAAGATTTGTGCCGTTATATTCTATGGTCATTTTGTAACGCGTCATCTTTATTTGCCTTGTTTTTTAAATAAAAAAAGGCTTTGCACAGCCTTTCATCTTAATCATTGGTGGAGCTTAAACGCGATCGGTCTAGCGGGCAAGCCCGCTTCGGGCACTCGGTTTGCAATTTTTTGCCGCGGTTGCTGCCGCTTCCCTTGCAAAAAAGCAAACTGTCGCCATCGGCGCAAAAAACAACATTTAGAGGTTGTTTTTTTGCTTGATGCCCTCGACCAACGGTCGAGTGTTCAATCCCCGAAAGCCTCAAACAAACATCCGTGAACATCTGTTTTTTTTCGTTTTAATTGGTGGAGCTGAAGGGGATCGGTCTAGCGGGCAAGCCCGCTTCGGGCACTCGGTTTGCAATTTTTTGCCGCGGTTGCTGCCGCTTCCCTTGCAAAAAAGCAAACTGTCGCCATCGGCGCAAAAAACAACAGTTAGAGGTTGTTTTTTTGCTTGATGCCCTCGACCAACGGTCGAGTGTTCAAT
>JAFSUB010000020.1 GCA_017445475.1 Alphaproteobacteria bacterium | reverse complement strand
TTTTAGTGCCCTTTTTGCATTGGTATCGATGAGAGAAAAAGGACTTTCGGGGGCAACGAAAGTGCGGAATCGCATCGCCGAGCGAAATTTTGCGAGGCGGGGAAGATGACGCCGAAGTGAAAACGCAGGCGTCCTTCTTTTCAGCGGCACCATTTTAAGAAAGGCACTTTTTGAGGTGCTTTTTTTGTTGCGATTACTGCTACTCGCAAAGTCCGATTGTCTCGTTCTCGAAAACCGCAATATCGCCTAAATTATCGGACTTTTTTATATTGTCATTCCTTGACCTGCGCTGCGCGTCAGGTCATCAAGGAATCTCATTTTTGCGAAGCTCCTTATTTAATTTGTAGATGCCTTGACCAAATCTGGCGATTTGGAGGCATGACGGTTATTTGTTTTCTAAATTATCGGACTCAATGTCGGATTTTAGTTTTGAAAATACGTTCAAATCTCTGAAACGATTATTTGGTTCAGAATAAACTTCTTGACGTAAAATTCCTTCGTGAAAATATCCTAGCCGTTGAGGAATTTTTGCCGATTTTGTATTTAATATGTCGGTATGAATAACAATTCTGTTAAAATCGTTTGCAAACAATTCTTTTTCAATTAAGGATACCGCTTCACTCATCAATCCTTTGCCCGTATAATCTGAATCAAGCCAATAACCTATTTCGGCACGTTTATGTTTCCACGCAACATTTAAAACACTGATAAGACCTATAAAAACCCCTTGAAAATATACGGCATATACAAATTGTTTGTTTTCATTCCAATCAGAATCAACCGTTTTTAAAAAATCCAAGCTGTCATTTGGTGAATTCGTGTATTTAACCCAGCCAAGCCAGGGCAAAAAAGTTTCTCTGCATTTATTGACAACAGAATAAAGTGTTTCTGCCATTTTAAAATCTGCTTCAGGGCGCTTTAATGTTATTTTTGCGCCTTCTATGATTTCTTTTAACATTTGCTACTTCTTTCTAAAACAGAAAAATACCAAATATCTTTTTTTTCATCGTAAATTGAGCGAATTCTGTTTTGTTCAAAAAGTTTAATATCATTTTTCATGTTTTTAAGTCCTAAATTTTGTTTGATGATATTTTAACATCCAATTGCTAAAAAATACATAATAAAATTAAATTTCCAGTATTTTAAGTTGCAAATTATTGGCTTTCATATCTTCATCACAGTCGGAAAATTGCTTTACTTTTTTAATAAATATATTTACATTTTACGATATTTCCGGTATAACTTTGCTTTGCAAAAGAAAGGGCATTAAAAAAACATGATAAGCGAAAACAGGTGGCAACATATTTTAGGTGTGGCGCGAAAGGCCAAAAAATTTGCCCTTAAATTTAAGCCAAATGACGACAAATTTGCCGAAGATATGTTTTTGCTCGGCATGCTTCACGATATGGGTTATGAATTTAATCAAAGTAATGCTTCTCATGCGGCAGTCGGAGGAGAGATATTAAAGCGCAATGATTATCGCTATTGGCAAGAAGTTGCGTTGCATGGCGATGAAACTATTGAGAACATGTCAGATGAACTTTTTATTTTGAACTGTGCCGATATGTCAACTGGCCCAAAAGGTGAAGATTTTTCATTTGATGAAAGGCTTGCAGAAATAGCCTCAAGGTTTGGCAAAGATTCAAGAGCACATAAAAAATGCGTAGTTGAAGTGCAAAAACTAAAGGCAGATGCACGATATTCAAAAATCAGCTAAAAGTAACTTCAACTTATATTCTAGCTGCCTATATTCATCGTCATTTTCTTCTCCGATACTCGCAAACTATCGCGCACCGGTTTTGAAAAAGCACCTTTTGAAGGTGCTTTTTTGCTTTTAGCATGAGGGAGTGGAAGATGCCTTGAATTTTTTGAGCACGCTCAAAAAACAGGCATGACATCGTTTGTTTTTTAATTATCGATTTTTGAATTTTTATTGTCATTCTTTGACCTGCGCGGCGCGTCAGGTTGTCAAGGAATCTGATCTTTGCGTAGCGCTTTGTTTAAAAGCTATAAAAAAATACGTTAATCAGTTTATTGGATAAGGCAGAAAAACGGCTTGAAAGATTCTTGTTTTCGCGTTATTAACAGGTGTGGGGCGGTAATTTGTTGAAACAAAGGTGCAATGTGAAAATATTTTCAAAAGAAAGTTTGAATCTGGCCGGCAAACGTATCATAAAATACAAGCTTTTCGGCATTGTTTTTTTCAAAAAAGAAAAGTTTACATACAAAAGCAGGTGGTGTTTTTTGGGCTTAAAATTTTCACATAAAACAAAACATGAAACGGCCGGCGCAAACGATTTTTCACAAGAAGCATATATCAAACATCTGCACAAAATGTATTGCTCAAAAGATGAATTTTGCCCGATTGATGAAACAGGGCTTGATTTTGAAAGCAATATCAATCTGATTGCCTTTTATTTGCCTCAATTTCACACATTTGCCGAAAACGATGCGTGGCACGGCAGAGGTTTTACGGAATGGGCAAATGTTACAAAAACTCTGCCTCACTTTGTCGGCCATCGTCAGCCCCATTTGCCGATTGATGTCGGGTTTTATGACCTGTCAACAACAAAGGTGATGAAGCGTCAGGTTGAGCTTGCAAAACTTTACGGCATTTATGGGTTTTGTTTCCATTACTATTGGTTTTCGGGCAAAAGGTTGATGGAAAAGCCGATTTTTAACTGGCTTGAAGACAAAACATTGGATTTTCCTTTTTGTTTGTGCTGGGCAAATGAAAATTGGTCAAAACTTTGGGATGGCGGAAATAAGGAAATTTTGTTGAAGCAAGAATTGAAACCTGATGATGACGCGCATTTTGCTCGCGATATTTTGCCGTTTTTTCAAGACAAGCGCTATATCAAAATTAAAGGCAGGCCGCTCTTTGTTGTATATAGGCCGTCGCTTTTTGAAAAAGAAAGATTCTTAAGGTTTATGAACACGCTTAAAACATTTTGCCTTCAAAACGGTGTGAGTGAGCCGTATGTGCTTATTTCAAATTGCGCGGGGTTTAACGAAAATCCGAAAGAATGGGGCGCAGAGGCGATTGTGGAGTTTCCGCCGCATTCGATTTGGCCTGAGACAATAAGCAAAAAATTTGTGTTTGAAAGCAAAATTACGGTGTTTGATTTTGCAAAGTGGGCAGGGAGAAAAGAGTATATATACCCCAGTGATTATAAAATGTTTAAGTGCGTTTTTCCAAGCTGGGACAATACGGCACGAAAAGCCTATACGGGCGCGGCTTGTTTTGAAGGCTGCACACCGCAGGTTTATCAAACATGGCTTGAAGATTGTATTGAATGGACAAGAAAAAATAACGGCAAAGAAGAACAATTTGTCTTTATCAATGCGTTTAACGAATGGGCGGAAGGTGCGCATTTAGAGCCGGACAGTTATTACGGCTATGCTTATTTGGACGCCACAAAAAAAGCACTGATACATAGTTTTAAAACAAAAAATCGAGTTTGAGCCTTGTAAATCAGGTTGATTTTAAAATATTTTTTGCGTATAATGGTCGGTATTATGGGAACTTTTATAAAAGGATTGGCATTAAAAAAATGAAAGGTTTTAAAGGGGTATGTTTCTTGTTTGCCGCTTTGTTGTTTTCTAAAGCGGCTTTGGCGTATGCAACTGAAACGGCGCAACTTTTTTATGAAAACGCAAAACGCGGCGATACGGCAGCGGTGCAGTCGCTTTTGCTTGAGGGAAATCGGATTGATGCCGTTGATAAAAACGGCGATACGGCACTTTGTTTGGCCTTAAAGAAAAATGATATGGCAACATATAACCGCCTGCGCGCTTTCGGTGCAAACGAAAATCATGCGTGTGTTCAACAAGCATTGGGTGCTTCTGCGGAAAAATCGGGCTTTTCATGGAAACCGGCATATACGATTGCAACTGCCGTTGTCGCCGCGGGCGTTGGGGTTGCGGCGGCCGTCGGCGGCGGAGGCGGCGGTGGCGGCGGCGGATCAAGTGATACAAAGCCGGATGATGATCCTTCAGGCGGTGGTGATGATCCTTCGGGTGGCGATGACACAACGCCGCTTGACGTTTCGGATTTTGAAACAGCAGAATATTATAAGGGAAATTTTTTACCCGTCATTAAAGCCTCAACGGCATATGCACGCTTTTACACACAAGATAAAAACGGAAATTTGCAATCAGACCTTCAAAAAGTTAATGTCGGGTTTTTGGATTCCGGTCTTGATGCAACAAATGCCGATTTTGCGCAAACGTCGATTCGAGGCCTAAACCGCGATTTCGGCCCTTGTGTCGCCGGCGACACAACAGACTGCTGGCGCTATGAAAATGGTGAGCTTCGCTTTTTGACCGATGCAAACCAATTTTATATGATGAGCGAAGGCCAATATAATGCTTGGGCATCGGCTTATGGCGGCAATTATGATTGGAATGCGGCCGGCAAAGATTCATTTGCACCGCTTGACAACAGCAGAGACCATATGCACGGCAGCCACATTTCGGGCATTGTTGCCGCCGATAAAAACGACAGCGGGATGCACGGCGTTGCTTTTTCAAACGCCAATTTGATTATGGCGCGCTGGGATTATATGTATGCGCCGAGGCTTGTGATTTCAAAGTTGGTCGATGAGGGTGCGCAGATTATCAATATGAGTTTTGCCGCCGATTCAAACACACTTCCTGCTTCATTGATGAACGAGGAATATTATCAAAACAACAAAGCCACTTTAGATTATTGGTTTGCAGGCGGGCTTATAAAAGCCGCTCAAAACAATGTGGTGATGGTTATGGCAGCCGGCAATAAATCAAACGAGCAGCCGGGGATATACAGCGGGTTTGTGAATGTTGATTCCTTAAAAGACACAATCAAAAATATGCTTATCACTGTTGTGGCAACTGATGAAAACGGCCAGATTACGGGCTATTCAAACAGGTGCGGTGTGGCAAAGAATTTTTGTATTGCGGCTCCCGGCGGCACAACGATGAGCCCGATTATTTCAACAGGCACGCAAGATGTCGGAACGTTTGATGAGCATGGAACATCAATGGCGACGGCGGTTGTTTCGGGAAGTCTTGCCTTTTTAATGGGGGCATATCCTTATTTGTCAGCGGAAGAAGTTGTTGCGTTGATGTTTGAAACGGCAGACAAAACAGGGGTTCATGCCGATGAGGACACATATGGTAACGGCCTGCTTGATTTGGGAGAGGCAACAAATCCGCAAGGTTATTTGGCGACGCTTTCAGGCGACAGCGTCAACAGCGCGCCGCTTAATCTGCAATCTTCGTATGTGGTGGTTCCGGCGGCTATCGGCGAATCGATGATTAAAAATATGCCCCAATCCATGACCGTATTCGATAAATACAAACGTCCGTTTGAAGTTAAGCTTTCAAAGTTTGTTCAGACAACGCACGGCAGCAGGAAGAATTTTAAAAACGATTTCGGGCACTTTATGCGTTTTGAAGAGCCTCAAAAAATCAAAGCAGGGAACTTGTCGCTACGTTTTGCAAACATGGGTGTTTCGAAACAGGCGTTTCAAAAAGGATTTGTTGATGCGGCATATCAGACGGGTTCACGCACGACATCGTTCTTCTTTTCGCAGAATACGGCGCAAAGTTTTGGTGCATATCATGAGAAAGCAACGTTTAATCCGTATCTTTCTTTTAATGATGCGTATGGTGTTTCCAATGCTTATTCGTTTGATGATTTTTCCTTTAAGATGGGCTTTATGTATGGTCAAAACGGTCTTTATGACGGCGACAGAGCCTATCATGATAATGATTTTGATGCTAAGGCTTACGCCTATTATACGGGTGTGTCGTATCAGTTAACAGGTAAGCTTGATTTGGGCGTTATGACAGGTGTGATGCACGAAGATGAAGCGGTTTTAGGCTTAAACGGAGAGGGCATATTCGGCATTGAAAAGAGCAAAACTTACTACACGGGTGCTTCTTTGACATTTCGCCCGTTTGAAAAGGTTGTTCTAAGCGGGGCTTTGTATCAGGGTTATACAAAGTCTTCAAGCGGTACCGGTTCAATTGTTGAGATTTCGCCGCTTCAAAGTCGCAGCTTTGCTTTTGATGCACAATATCGGCACAATCAAACAGATGTTTCCGGTTTTCAAGTTTCATCACCTTTGCGTATTGAACGCGGGTATGCCGATTTTGATATTGCTGTGGGGCGCGACAACTATTCGGACAAGGTTTATCGCAAGAATGTTAAGGCAAGTTTGAAGCCGAGCGCGCGTGAATATAAGCTTGCATTTTATCACAACAGAAAAATGGGTGATGATACGTTTTTCAAAACGGAAATTGCAACACGTTTTCACCCCGAGCACCAAAAAGATGCCAAAAACGATTATCGCGCATTGGTCGGGCTTTCTTTTAAGTTTTAGAAAAAAGGTCAGCTCTTAAAATATTGCCTGATTTTATCGGCAAGGTTTTGCTTTTTGGTATTAGGTTTTTTCGGGCGTTCTTTTGCAATGTCTACCGATTCCGAGAAATTTAAGGTTTCAAAAATATCGGTTTGATTTTGATATTTCTTAAGCTCGTTTAAAAGTTTTTCATCAATTTTACCGTTTTTGCAAATTTGTTGCATATGAAACGGATTAAGGCGCGCTTCAAAAATAATGTTGCTTTTTTCTGCACCCAAAACAATTTTATCTTTCGGCTCCAAACTTTGATGTTTAGCTTTGCCGATTACGAGTTCGATGTTGCCTAGAGTGTTGACCATATCCGAGGCAATCGTGCGCATTTTGGCATACGGCACTCGCCCGAAAAGCTTTTGCACAATGTCTTTGGCAGAGCCGATGGTTATTCTGTGATGAACCGAAACTTCCTGTCTGTCGGTTAAATCGCCCAAGAGCTGTTTGTTTAAGGCATCTTCCTGACTGCGCGAAAGTTTTGCATCCGGCCCGATTTCATCAACAAGGCCCAAAGCCGAAACCTGATTGATGCCTTTTTGTAAACCTTTGATGTATGAGTTGTTGATGTTTGCACGAATATATTCGGCCATATCCGTTGTATAGATTTTGTGCTCGACATCGTATTCTGCTTTTTTTGAAAGCAATGCGGCAACCGTTTTAACATATAAATTTTTAGATTTTTCATAAAACTTTTTTTTGCATTCGTCTAAGTCGCTTGCGTCAAAAGCTTTGAGCATTTCGTCTTCGTAGCCGAAACCGAAAAAGGCCTCGAGCTTTCCTTTAAACAAACTGTATGCCGATTCCGATTTTTCGGGAGTTAAGGCTTTCATGCCCGCTTCCATCATGTAGCCATACAATTTCAAAAAGGCGGGCTTAACTCCGTCTTTGTCGGACAGGGAGTCTTTGTTCTTGTGATAATTAAAATCAGATCGAAGCAAATCGCGAAAAGCCTTGTCTTCGGACTTGACCATAAAATTGAACACGGTTGTTTGTTCAACGTTTGAAAGGTGGTCTTCAATGCTTGGGCGCATCTGCTCAACAATGTCGTGTTTTTGGTTTGAGTCTTGATAACTCTTAAAGTGCGCGGTCAAATTTTGTTTAAGCTGCTTTATTTGTCCTACAAGCAGGTTTGAAAGTCTGTCGGCTTTTGTCGTTTTTTCATCGTAATGCTCGTTTAATTTTTGGTCGAGCATAGCATTTGTTAGGATAACGGAATCTTTTTTCAATCCGATCGACTTCAAATATGTGTTGATAAAAACAAACGCTTTTTCGGTGTTTGAAAAACCTGTATAGTCTAAAATGTGGCGGGCAATTTGCGCTTTTTTCTCTTTGATTCGAAGCTTTAAGTCTTCTTTGGAGTTGATGTTTTCCAAATCATATTTCAGCATCGGTTCAAGAGCATATTCTTTTTCATTTTCAAAATCTTTTTTGATTTGCTCGACACGTTCGTATAAAAGCGCGATGTCGGCATCGGAGACATTGGAAAACCGGCAATAGTCCAAAAGCGCAACTTCAAGCAAAATACTGCGGTTGTTGTTTTCAATTGAAATTTTTTGTTCTTTCGTCATTTGCTTACCTTTGCGCTTCTATACACTTTATATCATAATACATTTTTCAAAACCTGTCAACAGCAATTGGACAAACAGCCGTATGCTTAAAAGGGGTGTCCTGTGCCAAAACTGCAAATTACAGCGTATAATTTCTTGCATAACAAATAAGGTGCTCCGAATCGGGATTGTTAAGGTTTTCATATACATGTATTTCCCGACCGCCTACGACAAAACTGCTAGATAAGTTTTGCGCACAGCCACTGCCTGAGCAGGAAGAGCTTGAGGCGCGGCATTTATACGTTTCGCCATCGTTAAATAAGCCTGTGCAATACCTGATGTTTACTGAGGCTCCGCCGCAACTTCTTGGTGTTAATTTATAGCAACGGTTTCCAAAACTTGTCGATTTATAGTAATCGTCGCATGTGTAAAAGGCGGCATTATACGTTGTCTCCGCGGGGCACTCTCCCGCTCCGGTGTAGCCCAACGAGGCGCAAGTTGTGATGTTTGCGGTGCAAACAGTTGAGGCGGTGGCTTCGGAATTGAAGACAATAACGGGCGAGCCGGAAGAGGTTAAGTTTGTCAAGCAACCGTTTGAAACGCAATAAGCACTTGCGGTGCACACAAAAGTTCCGTCAGATTGTTCGGTTAAATTGTTGCAATACAACTTAGAGCAGGTTTTCGGTTCAAACTTATGGCATCTTTTGATACCGTAGTTCGTGTCAACGGGATTCCAGCTACAAGTGTAAAAAGCCGAATCATAAGTATTTGGATTTGGGCAACTTCCTTCATGTTGGTAACCTTGTGTT
>JAFSUB010000019.1 GCA_017445475.1 Alphaproteobacteria bacterium | reverse complement strand
TTCGTAAAATTTCCCAAAACGGCTATTTTCAAAAAACATAACATTGCGCACGCGTTTCACACTGTGCGCCCTAAAGGGGCGGCTCATAAATTCGCCGACATCTTAAAACGACTAAAGCCGTTTTTGCGATTCCGAACTCGGTTAAGTGAGGCGGGACTTGTCTAGAGTTCTAAGCTCAATTTCATTTCGCTAAGAACTCGTCGGTCACTTGTTTATTAAGTTCGCCACGGTCGCTTCTCGCTCCCTTGCTTACTAAACAAACTGCACCTCTTGCGCGAAAAAATGCCATTTTGGGCATTTTTTATGCGCGAGCCCATATTACCACCGGTGGTAATGCGGTCTCCAACCCCAGTATCACCAAAATAAACAAACCTCCCAAAAGGGAGGCTTGTTTATTTTGGTGATCCCAACGGGACTTGAACCCATATTACCACCGTGAAAGGGTGATGTCCTAACCATTAGACGATGGGACCATTTATTCTCGCTCGGTGTTTATAACTGTATTTTTTATAAACGTCAAGAACTTTTTTCGGCCGCAATAAAAATAGATTGTATAAACAAAGCAATATATTGATTTTACGACAAAAAAAATATTTTCATCACAAGAAGCACAAATATATATTGCAACAAAAATCGTGATATGTTACTAACTTTTTCAGAACTGGAGGATGTAAAATGCAAAATTCAATGCAAAATGACAAACAAAAACGCGATGTCGCCGCCGGCTTGATTGTCTGCGACGGTTTACTTTTGATTGCACAACGCAAACACGGCAAAAGCTTGGAATATAAATGGGAATTTCCGGGCGGAAAGCTTGAAAAAGGCGAAACACTTGAGGAGTGCTTAAAACGCGAGATGATGGAAGAAATGCAGCTCGAAATTGTTGTTAAAGACCACTTCATCGACAGCAGTTATGATTATGACTTCGGAACCATTGTGCTGCATGCCTATTGGGCAACCTGCAAAAGCAAGGACATTCCCGTTGTTTTGGAACACGAACAATATAAATGGATTGAACCTAAAGATTTGCCGCAATATGACTTTGCACCGGCCGATTTACCGATTGTTCAGGCCGTTTTAGCTTCGTTATAACGCAGCCTTATTTTTCGTGATTTGTTGGCGCTACGTCCGAGTTTTGTTCATCAAAGAGCTGTTTTTTGCGCTTGATGCTCATCAACTCACGCAAATGCACAAGCTTGACATCCTTATTTTTCAAAGATTCGAGCCATTCGCTTAAAACCCGAACGGTTTGGCTTTTCGGGTGGCATATCGCAACGGCATATCCTTGCTTGCGTGCAATATTTTCAAGCCTTTCAAGTTGTTTTTGAATGTGTGCAACATCGTTTTTGTTGTCTAAAAACACGTCGCGTTTCAAATATTCAACACCGTTTGCAGCCGCAACTTCCTCACCGACCGTATTTGCTGTTGTTCTCGAATCTAAAAAGAACAAGCCCTCGCGTTTTAAGATTTTCATCACAATATTAAGCTTTTCTTTGTTTTCGGTAAACAGGCTGCCCATATGATTGTTAACAAACAAAACCCCTGCCCCGTTAAACTTTGAAATCATTTCCGAAAAGTTTTTCTCAATTTCTTCATCGCTCATCGAAACCTTAAGCTCGTCGGGCGCCGCGTCAAAAGATGACTTCGGCTCCATCGGCGCGTGAATCATCACCTCGTGCCCTGCCGACAAAGATTCTTGATAAAACTCTTGCAAATGCTTTCCGTATGTTAGAAACGAAGTCGTTAAGGGCGCTTTGATGCTCAAAATATCTTTTGTGCGCGGCACATTAATCCCCAAATCGTCAACCACAATTGCAATAAAGGGCGGATTCTGCCACACGTTTTCCGTTGCCTTGATTTGCAAGCTCTCCTCAACAATTTGCTCTTGAGCTTCAAAAGCTTGAGGCTCACTGGCCTGTTCTTCGTGTGCAACGTTTTCATCTGCATTGTCGGGCATATCTTCTGTTTCCGGCGCAGTTTCAAAATCCGGCGTTTCAAACTCACCCGATAAAACCGGTTTTTCGTCTTCAAACTCTGCCATAACCAAGGGTTGCGCCTTTTCTTCGAGGACAACGACAACGCTTGATTTTTCGGCACTAAAAGCCTTATTTTCACCATCAATTTGAAAAACAAGCCATGCGCAAACAAGCGCCAGCAAAACAACAACCGCCAGAACTGCCTTAAACAAAGATGATGCTTTCACCGGCTCTTCAACGTTTACCGTTTCTTTTTTCATCAATCCTTCTTTCTTAATGTCGGAAAAGCAATCACATCACGGATTGTTTCAGCCTTTGTGAAAAAGATGGCAAGCCTGTCAACGCCCATACCCATACCTCCGGTTGGCGGAAAAGCATTTTCAAGCGCATTGATAAAGTCTTCGTCCATCATCTGCGCTTCCTCATCTCCCTCTTCGCGGGCTTTAACCTGCGCTTCAAAACGCTCGCGCTGCTCTAAAGGATTGGAAAGTTCCGAATAAGCGCACCCCATTTCCATACCTGCGACATAGGCATCAAAGTGCTCAACCAAGCGCGGGTTTGAGCGGTGCGTTTTCGCAAGCGGCGAAATATCTCGCGGCATATCCATCACCAAAATCGGATCAATCAAATTGGCTTCTACTTTGGCGTCAAAAACTTCTTGCACAACTTTGCCCCAAGATGTGCATTCAGATGCGTCAACACCAACCGATTTTGCCATGTTCTGTGCTTGTTCAAGCGTTTCTGCTTTCATCAAATCAATTCCGGTATAGTCGCAAACCAAATCAACAATTGAGCGACGCTTAAACGGCTTTGAAAAATCAATTTCATGCTCACCAAACTGAACCACCGTTGTGCCCAAAACCTTTAAGGCAATAAATTTGAGCAAATCGGGAATAAGGTCCGCCATTGTGTTGTAGTCTGCATATGCCTGATAGGCTTCCAAAGCCGTAAATTCAGGATTATGGCTTTTATCAATCCCCTCGTTTCGGAAGTTGCGTCCAATTTCAAAAACCCTGTCAAAGCCACCGACAACAAGTTTTTTTAAGTATAACTCCGGCGCAATACGCAAGTATAAATCCATATCAAGCGCATTGTGATGGGTTGTGAACGGCTTGGCGCTCGCCCCGCCCATAATCGGATGCAAAATCGGCGTTTCAACCTCTAAAAAGCCGTGCTCTTCAAAATAACGCCTGATGGCAGATGTAATTTCACAACGCTTTTTGAAAATTTCTTTGGCCTCATCATTGATGATAAAGTCAACATAACGCTGGCGATAACGCGCCTCCATATCGGTTAAGCCGTGAAACTTTTCAGGCAAAGGCTGCAACGATTTTGAAATGATGTCAAACTTTAAGGCCGCAACCGAAAGCTCACCGCGCGGCGTGCGTCTGATATAGCCCGTAATACCCACCAAGTCGCCCACATCAAGACATTTTAAAATTTCCAAATCATCTTCACTTAAATGATTTTTGTGGCAGAAAACCTGAATTTTGCCCGATTTGTCTTTTAAATCAATAAACATACCGCTGTTGCGCACAGCCATAGCCCGACCGGCTATGGTTACCACATCATCGGTGTCGGCGCCTGCTTCCAAATCTTTATATTTTTCCTGCAAATCGGCCGCATAAGCCGACGGCTCAAAAAAGTAAGGATACGGATTATACCCCTTTTCTATTAACGTGTTGAGTTTATTTAGTCGCGCTTGGCGATGAATATTTGTTTCTGTTGACATTTTTTTGACCTTAAGTTTTAATTTTTTACAATAAAAAGCACTATAAACGCCTTGCGTTTATTTTTCAACCCTGTTTTTGACATTTATTCAAGCCAATATTCAACCGTTGATACAACACGAACTTTCTTTTCGATTTGCTGCGTTTCCGAGCTTGAAAGCGTTTCTTCACGCGGCAAAATTGAAAACACACCCTGATTGGCATGTCTGATTTTACCGACTTTGCTTGAAGAATTTGCCGCAAACTGCAGCGCCGCATCTTTTGCGTTTTTCGTGGCTTTGGCAAGCATTTCGGGCTTAATGTCGTTGAGTTTTGTAAACAAATATGACACAGGTGAACCGTATTCCGAATTAAATATAATGCCTTTGGCAACCAAATCGCCCGATTTGTTCAAAACACGCGCCACCAAATCAACATTTTCAGACTTAATCGTAACAGATTGCGTTAAAATAAACCTGATATTATTTTCATTTCTTGAACTGTACGGATTGGCCATCAAATCATTCGTTTCAAGCCTTCCGACCGTGATTTCCTTGTTTTGAAAACCGTTTTGCTCCAAAAACGCAAGAATAATCTCTGTTTGGCGTGAGATTTCCTGCTGCAATTTCAAAACATCGTTTCCGGTAACAACATATTTCATATCCCAAATCGCCAGATTGGCCCGAACTTCTTTTTCGGCCAATCCTTTAACGACAACGCTGTTTAAGCCTCGTTTGGCCTTATAGTAGTAATATCCCGGGAAAAAACCGGCAAGTGCAATGGCCAAAGCCAAAATCAAAGCGCCAAAGCCCTTAAAGCCGCGTCTGTATGAGCGAAAACCGCGCGCCTTAAAAGGGCGAAACCGGCGCGATTCAAACGGGCGGTTTTCAAATTCCGTTCTTTCATTTAAATTCTCTATTTTTGCCATTTTCATTCTCCTTTTCAATTTCTTTATATTTGTTTTTTCTTTGATAAATCAAGCCGTCGCCCTATCAGCATAGCGCAAATATTTTACAAAACAACCAAAAAGAAAAAGCCTTGTGTGTTCTTTTATTTTCCTTTGCGTTTTTTATTTTTTTTATATAGATTACATAAGGTGAGGAAATTTTAGAAAAAGGATGGAAAACAATGTCTGTTGTCGAACACATCAAAAGCTGGTTTAACAGCATCAGGGGGTTTATCTATTTTTTAATTAAGCGCGCTCAAAACGACACCGTTTTAAGGGTGGCCTCGTCGCTCAGTTACACATCGCTGATTGCGCTTGTGCCTGTGCTTGCAATCGCGCTTGCCGTGTTTTCGGCCTTTCCGGTTTTTGCAGATGTCCGCGAACAAATTCAAGAGATTTTTATTCAAAACCTGATGCCCGACGCCGGACAAGACATAAGCACTTATTTCAATGATTTCATCAAAGCCACGGCAAAGCTCACAACCATCGGCGTTGTCGGCATCGCTTTAACGGCTGTTTTGCTCCTTTCAACCATTGAAAACAGCTTTAACTTCATCTTCAAGGTTACCCACCCCAGACGTTGGACAACCAAAATTACGCTTTACTGGACCGTCATCACATTGGGGCCCTTGCTTCTCGGAACAGCGCTTTCATTGAAAGGTATGTTTGTTTTCAACAAATTTGCCGATACAATGCCTGATTTGCAGATTCTTGTCGGCAATTTGTTGCCGTCCGTGATTACGTGCCTTCTTTTAATTGGCGTGTATGTCTTTATTCCAAATAAAAAAGTCAGTGTTTCAAGCGCGCTTGTCGGCGCCTTAACGGCAATGGTGCTCTTTCTTGTTTTAAGACAAGGTTTTGCCTTGTTTATGCTCAAAAACAACACCTATAAAACTTTATACGGCGCCGTGGCCGCCGTGCCGCTGATGCTTGTTTGGATGTATCTTTATTGGGCGGTGGTCATTTTCGGAGCTGTCGTAACGGCGGCACTTGACGAATATCGCGAGCTTGACAAACGCGATTTGAAAAAAATTATCGTCAAAGGAAAGCCAAATCGAAGATAAATGTGTATAAAATAAAAAACAAATTGAAACAAGAACAAAAACAGAACATAAAAAATATAGATTAACTCAAAAAGAGAAAGTGAAAAAAATGGAAAAAGATAAAGCATTAGACGCAGCCTTAAGCCAAATTGAAAGAGCCTTCGGTAAAGGTTCGATTATGCGCCTCGGGCAAAACACAAACATTGACATTGAAGCAATTTCAACCGGCTCGCTCGGCATTGACATTGCGCTTGGTATCGGCGGTTTGCCCAAAGGCAGAATTGTTGAAATATACGGGCCTGAAAGTTCGGGCAAAACAACATTGGCTTTAAGCGTTGTTGCGCAAAGCCAGAAAAAAGGCGGAACATGTGCTTTTATCGATGCCGAACATGCGCTCGATCCGTCATATGCCAAGAAAATCGGCGTTGACATTGAAAATCTGCTTATATCACAACCGGACGCGGGCGAACAAGCTTTGGAAATTGCCGACACATTGGTGCGTTCGGGGGCAATCGATGTTTTGGTGATTGACTCTGTTGCGGCGCTTGTGCCAAAGGCCGAACTTGAGGGCGAGATGGGCGATTCGCACATGGGTTTGCAGGCAAGGTTGATGAGTCAGGCCCTGCGCAAGCTCACATCAACCATTTCCCGCTCGAACACGCTTGTTATTTTCATCAACCAAATTCGTATGAAAATCGGCATTATGTTCGGCAATCCCGAAACAACAACCGGCGGTAATGCGTTAAAATTTTACGCTTCGGTGCGTATGGACATCAGGCGAATCGGCGCCATTAAAGACAAAGAAGATGTCATTGGCAGCCAAACGCGTGTGAAAATTGTTAAAAACAAAGTTGCGCCGCCTTTTAAAACCGTTGACTTTGACATTATGTATGGCGAAGGCATTTCCAAAACCGGCGAACTGATTGATTTGGGCGTGAAAGCCGGCATTGTTGAAAAAGCGGGTTCGTGGTTTTCTTATAACGGTGAAAAAATCGGTCAAGGCCGTGAAAATGCCAAAACATACCTAAAAGAGCACCCTGCAACAGCCGATGAAATCGAGGCCAAAATCCGTGCCGATGCCGGACATTTGACAACCGAGATGATTGGTGATGATGAAGTCATCAGCGAAGATTAAAATTCGCCGATGGTCTTAACGTGCGTCTTGATTTGGTCTTTAAAAAACACTATATTAGTTTTGTAAAGGGCTTAACACGAGAAAAAAGGAGAAGTAAATGGAAATTAAATCATACACCCCCGCTGTTGAACGTCAGGGTATTGACGAGGGTTTGCGCGGCTTTATGCTTAAGGTATATAATTATATGGCGGCAGGTCTTTGCTTAACGGCAGGCTCGGCGTATCTCACCTTGAACACAAGCCTTTTTAACCTCTTTTTCAACCAAAACGGATTAACCGGATTTGGTTGGATCGTGTTTTTAGCCCCTCTTTTGATGGTGATTTTGTTCAACCGTGTTGTATCGCGTGGCACGGCGGCACAGGTTCAATGGGTGTTTTGGGGTTTTGCGGCTTTGATGGGCGCCTCGCTTGCCCCGATTATGCTCATCTACACGGCCTCATCAATGGTTCGTGTGTTTTTAATTACGGCCGGCACATTCGGCGCAATGAGCATATACGGCCACACAACAAACCGCGATTTAACAGCGATGGGCTCGTTTATGATTATGGGCTTGTGGGGGTTGATTATTGCAAGCGTTGTGAACATTTTTCTTAAAAGTCCGGCGATGTATTATGCTTTGTCATATATTTCGGTTGCCGTCTTTGTGGGCTTAACGGCTTACGACACGCAGATGATTCGCAATTTATATCAATCTGCCGACAGTGAAGACACGTTCACGCGAAAGGCCGTTGCCGGCGCATTGTCGCTTTATATGGACTTTATCAACCTGTTTTTAAATCTGCTTCGCATTATGGGAAACAGAAGATAGGCTTAAACTCATTTAAAAAAAACGTCGGTTTCTACCGGCGTTTTTTTATAATGTGAAAAAAAACTTGCTTTTTGAACATAAATTTTCCATAATGGCTTTGTAACCGATTGGTTGCGGTGTTCACAAGACATCATGCAAATAAAACTCCACTTTTGGGGAGTTCTCGAGATAAGGCTTTTGGCTCGAATAAGAGAATCTGTATTTGCACAGTTTTGTGGCTCCCCGTTTTGAGATTTTTTTTCAGAACGGTTTTTTATTGAAACATTAAAACAGGAGTTGATAACAATGATTCAAAGACAATTTAAAAGAATACTCGGCCGCCTCATTTTTGAAGAGCGCCAAAAAAATAATACAAGCATCGCCGAATGCTCTAGAGCGCTTAAAACAATCCCCGTCATGTATGAAAAAATTGAGCTCGGCTCAAGGCACATCGGCTGGAAATACTTTGATAAAGCACTCAAATATTTCCACAAATCCATAGAAATAAGACTTGTTGATGAAAAACAAAGCAAAACCCCGCCCTGTTCTTAAAAAGCGGGGTATGCTTTTTTTTCATTTCACTACTTTTTAAGGCATAAAATGTGGTATTTGCCATTTGCAACTTCAACACCGTGTATATCGTGTGAGAATTCAGGGAAAGCTTCATCAAAGGCCTCTAATGCTTTCAAATATGTCAGTGCGGTGCCTTCCGCCGCTCCCGCCTTTTCACCCGGCATTAAAAGCGGAATTCCGGGCGGATATGGCACAACACCCGTGGCCACCGTTCTGCCCGCCATTTGTTCAAGCGTTAATGATTCCACATTGTTTTTCACAAGCTGTTCGTAAGCTTCCTGTGGCGTTACATCAGGCTCGGGAAGTTCCGAAAATGCGGCTGACAAAGCTTGCGTTGTTTTGAGGCTTTTCATTAAGCCAAACATTTGTTCGCTCAAATCTTTCAAACCCATACCTTCATATTTTGCAGGGTTTGAACGGTATATTTTCGGCATGGCAAGCTTAATGTCAACATTATAATCATAAGCTTTTTTGAACTCAAAGAGCGCATTTAAGAGTGTGCCCCACTTGCCTTTTGTAACACCAAACGAAAACAGGAACAAACAGGTAAAATCGGTTGTTTTTTCAACGACAATACCTCGGCTGTCAAGATATGCTGTCAACAGTGTTGCGGGAATTCCGAAATCGGCAAGTTCGCCGTTTGGCATAACACCCGGCGTAACCACCGAAACCTTAATCGGGTCTAGCATCGCATAGCTTTCTTCAATGGCGCCGAATCCGTGCCAAGCATCATTGGGCTTTAAAACCCAACAATCCGCATTTTTGGTGAGCAGCTCATCATCGGCTTCATAAAACGGCACCATTTCTCCCGTTTTCGGATTTTTAACATAATCGGGCTGCCACACATCAAAAAACCACGTGTCTTTTTGGCGCATCTCGTGATTAATGCGTGCAACCGTTTTTCTGAAATATACAGCCTCCCTGATTGCATCTTCGGTGAGTGCCTTGCCGTTTGAGTCCATCATCGCCGCACTCACATCGTTTGAAGCAATAATGGCGTAAAACGGCGATGTGGACGATTGCATCATCAGACTCTCGTTAAAGCGCTCGTGCGAAATGGAGTTTCTGCCGTCTAAAATATGAATCATTGAGGCTTGTGAAAACGCCGCAAGAAGTTTGTGGGTTGATTGCGTGGCAAAAATGGTCGGTTTGTTCTTGTCATAGGTTAAAGGATTGCAGCACATGGCATAACGCTTTTCATAAAGCGGGTTAAACTTGGCATAGCCATACCACGCCTCGTCAAAATGGATTCGGTCAACGCTTTCTTCCAGCAAATCACGCACCCACGTTGTTTGATAGCACAGCCCGTCATAGGTTGAGTTTGTGATGATGGCGTGCTTTGGCGTGCGGCCGGTGTTTTCATGGACGAGCGGATTATATTTTATGGCCTCTTTAACGGCACTTGAGGTTAAATTTTCAGGCAAAATCGGCCCGATGATTCCATATTGATTGCGGCTTGGCATCAAATATGTCGGAATTGCTCCCGTCAAAGTCATGGCGTGTTCAACCGATTTGTGGCAGTTTCTGTCGCAAAGACAGATGTCGCCCCGCGTTAAGCTTGCCATTAAGATGATTCTGTTTGAGGTTGAAGAACCGTTTGTAACGTGATAACTGCGAGTTGAATTAAAAACCTTGGCCATATATTTTTCGCTGTCTCCGATTGGCCCCGAATGGTCAAGCATTGAACCAAGCTCACCAACGGAAATAGATAAGTCCGAACGAAAAACCTGCTCGCCGAAAAAGTTGAAAAAATCTCGACCGACTGCTGTTTTCAAAAATGCCGTTCCGCCCGTGTGTCCGGGGGTGTGCCACGAATATTCGTGCACCTTGGCAAACTTTGCAAGCGCTTTGAACATCGGCGGCAAAATATCCTTGCGATAACGCTTAATGGCTGCCTGAACGCGTCCGCTGATAAAGTCAAGCGTGTCTTCCAAAAGCCAGATAAAATCGCTGACCTGCTCTAAAACCTCGGTTGGAATATCCGAGGCAAAGTTTTTGCTCGACATTAAAAAAATCGGCACCCTTTTGTTTGCGGCTCTTATTTCATCAATCACACGATAGGTGTTTTGACACCTTGTGCATTCAATGCCGAGCATCACGGCCTGAATGGAAGGATCTGAACCGAAGATGGCCTTTGTGTCTTCCAAATGTTCGGCAACAATCACATTGGCACCTTCAATTTCCAAATCTTTCTTTAAAATGCGCACGGCACGCGCCGCCGCCGTATCGGTGTATAAATTGTCGTAGCTTAATAATATTTTGACTTCAAACGGATTTTTAACATCAATCATCTTGTTCTCCTTTTATTGCTCTGTTGTTGTATGTTCAACGACCGGAAAATGGCCTTTGATGTGTTGTTTTAGGTTGTGTTCGTCCTTAAATGAAATCCAAAATGTCAAAACAAGTGCCAAAACAGTGATAAGAAGTGTCAAACGGCGCACAAAAGGCGGCACCACACAGGTGATTTTTTCATTTTTATCCGCCATTTCAAGCTGTCTGTTTTCGCTTAATTCATATAAAATGATTGTAAAAATAACAAACATCAACGCCCATCTGGTTTGGTTTGGATCCGATCCAATCATCGCCGCCATCGAATAAAATGCGGCAATCAAGCCGATAAATGTGTAAAAAATGCCCTGCTTTGCACTTAATTTTTCACGTCCGATGATTTTGATGGCAACAGCCGAATAAATATACGGCAAAAGCGTCATAATCACAGCAATCGAGGCAACTTTTCCAAACTGCTCGGAAGCCGTCGGGCTCATGGTTGCCAAAACCTGAAGCGTCATAATAAAAGCCACAATCGCTAAGCCTGTCGCCGGAACCCCTTTTTTTGTTTCGCAGGCAAACATTTTTCCAAATAAGCCGTCGTTGGCGGCCGCTTGCGCCGTTTGCCCCACAAGAAGTGTCCACCCTCCGAGCGAGCCCAAACAACCGATGGCCGCACACAATGCCACAACATCACCTGCCGTTTTGCCGAGTGCAATCGAAACAGCCTGTGAAAACGGTGCGGCTGAAGATATCAGCTCTTTGTTATCAATAATGCCCATAATCGCACTTGAGCTTAAAATGTAGCAAACAGAGGCAATAATCACACCGGCAACCGTTGCAATCGGCACATTTTTGGTTGGATTTTTCACAACCGCCGTTGAAACAGAAGCACTTTCAACGCCGACAAACGCCCACAACGTAAAGTTTAAGGTCATGCCAATCGCCGTTATGTCTGACTTTCCCGTAACGTTCCAGCCTTGCATATATGTTTCAGGGCTAAACCAAAACCAGCCGAGAAGCGCCACCCCAACAATCGGCACCAGCGCAAAGCTTGTGGTCATGCTTTGAATTTTGGCCACAACGTTTGGTCCCAAAATGTTGGCATAGGTAAAAAACCAAATCACGGCAATTTGCGCCAAAGCCATCACAAGCGGATCTTTCAAAACCGGAAAAAACGTTGTTAAATAACCAAGCCCTGCAACGGCAAGTGCAACGTTTCCAACAACGTTTGCAAGCCAATAGACAAGGTTTGTCTGATAACCCATATATGGTCCGAACGCCTTTTTGGCATAAGCATACGGTCCGCCGGCCGCAGGATAAATCTGCGTAAGTTTAGAAAAAACAAGCGCAAGCGCCACAGCCCCGACGGTTGTGATAATCCAGCCCCAAATAGCAATTGAACCGATTGCCGCCAAATTGGCCGGCAGCATAAAAACACCCGAACCCATCATATTTCCCGCAACCATAAATGTTGCGCCGACAAGCCCGATTTTGTTTTTTTCATCCATCGATTTTCTCCAAAAAACATTATGAATGCCTATGAAGTAATCTTTTAAAACAAAATGACAAGCAGGCCGTTTTGTTTTTTTTGAAGTTTTGCCATAACAGTTTTGAACTTTCACGGACAATGCTTAATTTGTAGACATTTTTTAAAAAACTTCGAAAAAAGACTTGCGATAGAAGAAAATATGGTGTATGAGTGAGAACACTTTTAATCAAACGGATTGTAGTTCAGCCTGGTAGAACGCTTCGTTCGGGTCGAAGAGGTCGCTGGTTCGAGTCCAGTCAATCCGACCATACAAAAGCCTCCGGAGAGGATGTTCTCCAGAGGCTTTCTTATTGAAAATAAAGGATTTTTTCCTTGCAAAAATAAATTCGAATACAGCAATTTTAAAACCTTCCATTTTTCTTGCATATTCGAATTTTTATAAATCTCAGGTATCTTAGAAACCAACAATATCAAGTCTTCTAAGGTATTTAGCCCTTGTTTTGTAATTTCATTATAGCGTGTCAATTTTGTGTCTGTTGTTTCTATCTGTTTGGTAATGTCATTATATTTTTTATTATATTGTTCCTGTGTAATACTATTATTAAGACGCATATCGAGCAATGTGTCCAAGTTATTTGCTAGCTGCGTTCTCTTGCTTTTCAAAATCCGTCTTTCCTCAATCTCCATTTTGTGCTTTTCGCGAACTTCTTCTTGTATTATATCCAACGCTTTTTCAAGCCACGTTATCGGCATTTTTTTAAGCTTACACAAGTCTTCTTCAATTTTTGCGTCAACTATATTTTCGTTTACGCAAGTACCTCTACAATGCGGGCAAAACAGGTAAGTATATTTTTTGCCGTAACGGTTAGTTTTGGGGTCAGGAGTTATCATTCTGCCGCAATCTTTGCAACGTATCATACCGCGGTACATATCTTCAACTTTTCTTTTTCTATGGGAAGACCTCCCGAGGAGGAGGTCTTGACATTTATCAAACAACTCTTTGCTTATCAGTTTTTCGTAATTATGCGGATAAAGCTGCCCGTAACACATCATAAATCCACAGTAAAAAGGATTCTTCAGCATATTTATAATAGTTTGCTTATGGGCTTTATTACCGCGTATTGTCTGAAATCCCAATTTATCTGCCATACGCGTCAAATCTGCCAGAGAGTAAATTCCGCTTGCGTATTCATAAAACAGCTTTTTGACAATCGGCCCCATAATCGGGTCAATATTGATAGTTGTTTGGTGCCGGCTTGTCCGTTGATTCAAATATCCGACAGGTACCGTGTGAAAATATTCGCCTTTTTCTGGCATTTCACCCATTCCGCGCTTAATATTATCAGACATATTATTAGTGTAACTCTCTGACAACACAATATTAATTTGATACTTTGTGAATTCATGTCCGCTTGAATTTTTGCTGATTACTTCATGTTCTGTTACAAAATGTAGCTGAGTGTTGTGTCTTCTAAGCATATCTATTAAAACGGGATATTCTTCAAAGCTCCTTTGGAGCCTATCAACTTTGTCGCAAACAATGGCAATCGGCACTTTTTGTTTTTTAACAAAATTGAGCATTTCATAAAATTTTTTGCGGCCACCTTTGTTTGAACTTTCTGCAATTGTATATGTTGCCAATATGGGAAGTTGCTTTCGTTCGCAATATTGTTTAATGCGGTTAAGCTGACCTTCAATAGAATAGCCTTCTTCTTGTTCTCTGGTTGATACTCTTGCAAATACAACCGCTTTTAAATTTTGGTTCATATCTTTAATACTTTCATTGTTAAAATTTGTCATAATTTTAATCCTTATATTAAGTTCAGTTTACATTTTCTCAAGTACATTTTGGGCAGTATCTTGTGTTATTAAGGCTGCTTTTGAATGTTCTTGAGGGGTACTTGTTTCTGTTGGCAAAACAATAATGTCGTTTGCAACGAGTTGCTTGCCAATGCCAACAAAAATGTTCATTAATGTTTTATTGTTCGGCTCATAGTGCTTGACGAGGTTGAATAATTTTAATGCCGTAGCATTTTTGCCAATCAATCTTTTGACATAAGGTGCGCCGCAATCATCAATCACTTTAGCCATGCCGATAAACTCAAGCTTTTTCAGCAATTTTGTATTGCCAAGGTTCCATAACATACTTTCACTGCCGTCTTGCAGAAAATAAATCTGTCTTCCGGCTTTGCATATTTGTTTCCAGTAATAAACATTAAGCTTGCGTGCAATTTTGCTGTCAAATACGTCGCGAAAAGTTATCGTATTGCCTTCTTCAAACAGGAAACCGACTTTGGCTAACTTTCGGCGCAAAACTTTTGAATTGTTGAGCCTTACTTCAAGTCGAAGCACTTGCAGATTGCCAAGTTTTTCAATATCAATATTTTGAAAGTCGCGGTGAGATTCCTCATCAACACTTCTCTTGGGTGAAAACTGCATTTGCCTAATGTCCGCAATCTTGTCGTAAACCGCGATTTCATAGTCATTATAATGAAATCTTGCGCAATGACCGCCGTTAAGATAATCCGTGTGTCCGGTGCCTGACCGAGCGCCGAAATTTATTTTAGCCACATTGCTGACAATATATTGTGTTGCCACGCCATTAGGCAAAATAATATTTTTACAGCTATGGTATCTGACTATCTGCGCGTTGGCTAAAACCCTGGGACTGACCTTAACACCCATTTCAAACAGGATGTCTCGCAGTTTTCGTATCAACGGCTTAAAATCTTGGTCGCAAACTTCTTGCAGGTTGTTGCTATACAGCAGTTTTGGAAGGGACAACTCTATATATAAAAATATTTTTCTACCGCCTGCCTGTGGTGCATTTGTCAGAAAAAGTTTGGGTTTATAGTGAAGTTGTCTTTTGTCTTCTGTCGTCATACTTTGGTATGCTGTTGCAATACCGCGTCCGAAATATCCCAAGATTTTGTTGACCGATGTATCAAATTTGTCTTCAATAATTTCAAAGTCACCGAGATTGAGTCGGAGCTTCACGGTGTCGCAAATTGCTTTGCGACCCGTGAGTGTGTCCGCGGCGAGCTGATTAGGCTGCGTCGTCATCATCACCTCCTTCAAAATTAAAGTTGTCATTAGCAGCAACAAGTGTTGCACCAGCTTGCATATGGTAGAACTGTGAGATAAGCAAGCAAATGATTTTGACTATATCATCAGAATCATTGTTCATCACGTCCATTCTCCCACAAATACGGTTCAGTATTTACCGATATTTTTGTTTGATACTCCTCATCTGCTAGAATAACATCCAATGGCTCAGCATCATCTATCCTTTGTCTTTTGACAATATCATTGTAAATATAGGATAGCTCTTGCTTTATAATCTTTAATCTATCTTCGTATAAATTCAAATCATACTCTGCAAACAACTTTTCACACTCTGTAAAATTTTCAATAATATTTCTGACGAACATTTCTGCAATATCATAAGGATTAACCCCTTCTCCAAGTTTGATATTTAATCCTGAAACAGTTGTATCTTTTTCGCAAAATAGCGGATTAATAGCAATTTGTCCTTGTCTGGTGCCAATATCATTGTAAATATTGCTAAGTTCTCTTTTGATTGATTGCAAATTATTTGCATAAAAAGTCAAAGAATACTCTGTAAACAACTTTTCGCTTATCTTGAGCCCCGTAGACACTCCTATAAGCTTACTTTGCACGATGTTGCAAGTATCAACATCAACTCGCTTTACAGTATGAGCTTCTATATTGTTGCAATAATCTGACTTTTGTCCTTCATTAGCGAGAGGAACAGCAAAACATTTAAGATTTTCCATTTTATATCTCCAATAAATTTATTTAATTTTACAGAAATGTTCTGGCCAGAATGTTTTCTGTAAGCTCATAATGCGATAAAAAATTTGATTCTCAAAAATAACAAAAAAATACCAGAAATTTTATTTCCGGTATTTTCTAATACATTGATTTTTATATGTTTTATTCTGTTTTTACCATTTCTTTTTTTGTTGGTCCATACCATGGTTTTTTATTTTCTGCGGCTTTTTCAAAAGAATCGATATTTTTTGCACACGAATCGGGTAAAATTAATGATTTTTCTTTTTTCGGATGTCCTCTTTTGGATGTGATAAAGAAGTGCTCAGGATCAGCCTTATTTAAATCTCTTGTAAGTGTGGTTTTGGAAGCTTCTTTATACTTACGTTCTATTATTCTATCTGCAGCGTGCGATGCACATACAGGTTTGGGAAATAATTCGTAAGCATATTTTAGAATCTCTTCCTTATAATTGATTTTTTTCAGCTTATTGTCATTATTTGTTAATGCAGTTATCAGATTTTCAAAATCCACTACAACATAAGCATATCCTTCTGTTTCAAATATACCATCATCTTCAAAAACAGGAACATCAACATTTTTTCCGATAATTCCTCTCTCCCAATCAATATCGTTGTTTTGAATAAAAATTGGCTCAACTAATTCTCTTTTTGCATACCTGCTCTTTTCTATTGTTTCTTTATCTTTTAATATTATGTTAGATTTGTATTGTAATCTTGCCATAGGATAGTCTGATCTGCATAATTTTCCTTCATAATAACAATTAAGGTAAACATCTTCAACCGTAAAACAATTTTTTATTAATTGTTTATTTATTTTTTCTTCATTAGTTAAAACGGTAAGTGTAGATATGTATGGCTCGAACTCACTATCAGGTTTATCATCTTTTTTTAAATGCGGAATATCCTTGTCAGAAAATAATTTGATGGCTTCTTTTTCATAATTATAGTCTGTAATTACCCGTAGAAAATTTCCTTCGGGATAATTTTCCATAGGTGAGGAAATTATAATTTTACCTTTAACTCCCAATGCTTTAATGTAGCCTTTTTCTAATAAATTACGTAATTCTTCACGACATAAGGCATAATCTGCAGACATAATATTTTCAGGAGTCCTTTCTTTTTCCATTAGTAAAGAAACAGGCTTTCTGTGTTTATTCATATACTCAAGAGCTTGCCGAAAATTTATCATTATTGGCTCATATGTATCATTTTCTTTATTTTTATTCATATCAAAACTTCTTTAAGCGCTTGTTTGTCTTATATTTTGTTTTAATCACGCAATCAAATAAAAGTCAATCTTAAAAATAAAAACCTAATATTCCTCAGCCAATAAAACCGTCAAAACGCGATTAGTAATTGTTTCGTCGCTTGGGTCTAAGCTTAAATATTGGTAGTCAACGTCGTAATAATCAATTTTCCAAAAGTAAGTAATGCCGTCAACGTCAAAAGCGCCGAAGTCATGCTCGCCGTTCGGATCGTTGTCTTTATTAAAATTGCTAAAATTGCGGACTTTTTCCATAATCTCAAGCTGTTTATCTATCGGCAATTCTGCCACGCCTCGCGTTATTAAAACCCGACCGCCGGTAAAATTTTGCCGTAAATTATCATTTAATTCGCGTATTTTCTTTATTTTATCGTCCATATTGAACCTTTCGTTTAAAACAGAAAGAGCCGGAATTGCTTCCGACCCTTTCATTAAATGTGTTAAATTTCTTCTTTCTTCGCATTTTTCGCCTTTTTTATTATTTTATAATATCGCCCTGACAAGAACTCAAGCGAAGAATTTATTTTTTCTTTATACCTTTCAATAAACTATTGCTATTTATTGCTTTGCTACATATTATGCGGTTATGATTACGGCAGAAGAAATAAAAGCAAAATATTGGGCTTTGGAAGTGCTCTCCTCGCATAACCAAGAGGACATTAATAATATTTCCGGCTCATTGGGAACGTCAAAAATTGATTTGAATCCGCATCAAATCAATGCTGCTATGTTTGCTCTGCAATCGCCTATATCGCAAGGCACTATTTTAGCCGATGAGGTTGGTCTTGGTAAAACGATTGAAGCCGGCATTGTCATTTCAGAATATTATTCACGCGGCAAAAACTCAATAATTGTGGTTGCACCGGCAAGTTTATGCCAACAATGGCAAACAGAAATGCAAGAAAAGTTTGACTTGCCGACACAGATTTTAGACAGCAAAATTATTCGTGACGCAGAAAAAAAGAAAAACACGGATATTTTGCAATTTAAGGGCATTACAATTTGCTCATATAATTGTGCCGTTCAGTTCAAAAAGCTGATGAAAGATAGAGATTGGGATTTGGTAGTTATTGATGAAGCCCACAAGCTACGAAACTTCTATAAAGGCAAAACTAAAATTGCCGAAGGCATTAACGAAACTTTCCTCGGCAGAAAAAAATTGCTTTTAACCGCAACGCCTATTCAAAACTCGCTCATGGACATTTTTTCGCTCGTCAGCATTATTGACCCGAGCATTTTAGGTAACGAATACGCTTTTATGGAAAATTACCTTTATTCTGAGCGCCACCATGAAGAATTAAAACGCCGTTTGCAATGTGTTTTGCATCGGACTTTGCGCCGTGATGTATTGGAATACATTAAATACACTAACCGCGAAGCTATGACGGTGGCGTTTAATCCGACAAAGGCTGAGGAAGAGCTTTATACTGCTGTTTCGGCTTATATTCAGGATATTTCACAAATTGCCATTACGACGCGCTTTAGAACGCTTATTGTGCTGATGATACGCAAATTAATGAGTTCGTCGACTTCTGCCGTAGAAGGAACACTTAAAGGCTTAATGAACCGCTTAAATACTCTTGAAAAGTCAAGCGGCAGCCTTGATAAATTCGCTAACTTTATGTTTGACGAAGACCTTTTAAGCGAATACGAAGACAATATTGAAGATTTTGAACTCAAGCAAGCACTCAATAAGCCGAGCTTCAAAAAAGAAGATATAAAGGCTGAAAAAGAGTTTTTGCAAAAGTTGATTGATAAAGCTGCAAAAATCAAAGTTGACGGCAAGACCGAAAAGCTGATTGGTGCCATCGAACAAGGCTTTGAAAAAATACAAGCGAAAGGCGGACTTCGTAAAGCCATAATCTTTACCGAGAGCAATCGCACGCTTAATTATCTTTACGACTATTTAAGCTCACACGGCTTTAAGGACAAAATCGTTACCTTTAACGGTCAGAATAATTCGCCGCTAACCAATCAGATTTACAACGATTACATCGAGAAACATTCGTCAGATTTGACCGGCTCGCGCACAAACGATATGAAAAAGGCGCTTGTTACGAAATTCAAAGAAGATGCTGAAATTATGATAGCTACCGAAGCGGCTGCCGAAGGATTAAACTTGCAATTCTGCTCTTTGCTTGTCAACTATGACTTGCCATGGAATCCGCAGCGTGTAGAGCAGCGTATCGGGCGCGTACATCGCTATGGGCAAAAATGCGACGTTGTCATTATCAACTTTATCAATAAGAAAAACGTTGCCGATGTTCGCCTTTACGAGATTTTGCAACAAAAATTCAAATTGTTTGACGGCGTATTCGGCGCAAGTGATGAGATTTTAGGCACATTGTCCGACGGCGTTGACTTTGAGCGTGCCGTTGCTGATATTTTTGACCTTTGCCGCACGACAGAAGAAATAAATCGTGCCTTTGATGAATTGCAAGAAAGATTGGGCGTTAAACGCGAAGAAAAAATAGAAGAAGCCAAGCAGCTTGTTTTAGAGAATTTAAGCCCGACAACGCAAGAAAAACTGCATATTATGAAGCAACGCGTTGAAGATTATTTAGAGCGCCGCAAGCAGATTTTCTGGGATTTGACGGTCGTTATGCTTAAAAAATATCATCCTGAAATGTTTATCAACGAGCATACAAAGGTTTTCGGACAGTTTAAGGAGCAAGTATTCAACCTGCCGTCAGATATTAACTTTGCTAAAAGCTTCAACTATTGCTTAAACTTTAATAAGCGTGAGATTAATTACGATTTATTAACACCGAGAGAGCGCAAAGCCTTAAATCGTTCAGCAACAACCTATAATCCCGATTCAAGCTTTGGTAAACGCATATTAAATGAGGCTTTTGCCTTAAATAGTGAGCCTTTACACTTGCAATTAAAGCCGTCAGATAAATTAAAATCAGGGCAGAAAGGTCGCTTAGAGCTATCTTTGTTTAAGATGACGCAGCCTGAGGACGTCAATTATTTAATCACGACAATAATGTCCGACAGCGGCAGTTTGCTGAATTTGCGAGCAGAAGATATTTTTGATAATACTGTCAATGTCGAAGAGCCGCTTTTAATGGGCTATCACGACTTATTAAGCCAAATACACGAGCAAAACATTGCAAAATATGAAAAGTCTGAAAAAAAGCGCATTGACAATATTTTGCGAGCCGAAGTCGATAAACTCAATCGTTGGCTGATAGATGAAAAGCAAGCCATACACTTAAAAGGCGATAAGCTCAAAAACAAGATTACAAGCCTTAAGCGGCAACTAAAGCAAGAGAAAAATTTTGATGCCAAACTTGCCATAAGTGCCGAGATTAAAAAGCTACAAGAAGAAATGAACAACAACGAGTTCAACACTTTTGATACTGAGCGCGAGCTTGAAAAGAAATGCAATCGCCTTGTCGGCGGCAAAAAACGCAGCTTAAAGATAGATTACAGCATCGAGCCTATATTTGATATTACTTGGGAAGTGGGTTAAAAAGGTATATCGTCGTCTTCTGGCTCAGGCAAAATCGGCGGATATTTTTTATCGTAAAAAGAAATTAAAAACATTCCAACTGTGATAACAGAATTGACAATATATACAGAATATAAGTTATCATCTACTACGTAGTCTGTTTTACCTTTTCCATGAGCAAACGTTTTATCGCTCCGCACTTCTTCAATTTCATTAGCTATACGAAGTAAAGCACTGCCTATACCTTTTATATTTTTTTGTAAATCACTTGTTGGAAAATAACCGAATTCTTTTAATATGGCTTCTGTTAATTTTCGTAGGGTGTCATTGGGATTATATTCAACCTTAATTCTTTTATCGGCTAAGATATGCTTTATAATAGTTTCTAAGGCGCTATTTGCCAAGCTGATTGCTTGTTCTGGCTCTTCATAAACAAGTTTATAAGCTTTCATAAAATTATCATAAGCTAATGAAGTTCCAAATTCCCCTTCGACCAAAGTTCTGGTAAATGTCGGAAACGCTGGCAGAACAGTTGGCACAGGTATATCTAAGTCAATAGCCATTGATATCATGGTATCAAAATCCATTGTTGCAAGCGTTTTAGGTAAATCTATATTATCATCATTCTTGCGACATATCGTTATATTTTCACCATCAGGAAATCCTCTTTCATTATACCATTCCTCGTGAAATTCATTCAAATAAGCTTCGACCTTAGAATAACTTTTGTATTCCTTCCATATTTTATCTTCTATTTTGCTTAATAAAGCCATTTTAAATTTAGGTCTCAGCCTCATATTTTATTCTTCCCCTTCTTCAAACTCGAAATCTTCGTCTTTTGGGGTGTATTTGCTGAGGTTAAGAGGGTAGCCCTCGCGACCCCATTCGCATTTCTTTAAGATTGCGGACGGAATCTTTTTAACCGTAATGTTCGGATAAGCAGATTTATTGCCGACAAAGGCGCTACAACAAATAAGCAAGTTGTTATCGCCAACTTCGGCGGCTAATTTATCCAAAGATTCCTCTTGCACGCTCATTGTCGTGGTAAAGATAAAGCTCTTTTCAGAAGAAAAGCCTTGTTTCCAATAATTCTCGGCATCAGGCTTATAATGATAGCCTAAAATCTTACACATTGCCTCAGCGAGCATATCTGCATTGTATTTGTCCGAAATGATTTGCTGTCCGTATTTGTCTTTGACAATCAGAGATGACGCTAATTCATAGAATTTGAAACCGCCACCACAAAGCCAACCGGTTGATTTTGTTACGCCACCGGCGTCTTCACCTTTAATAACCTTTTGCAAACGTGGAATACAATGCGTATAAACATGGTCGCCCATTTCTACACCAATCCAACGACGCCCCATTTTATGCGCCACAGCCGCTGTTGTTCCTGAACCTAAAAAGCTATCAAGCACTAAATCGCCAGGGTTAGATGCCAAATGCAGAACACGTTGAATAAGTTTTTCTGGCTTTGGTGTTGCAAAAATATCTGTAGGGTTAAATTGCTTGACTTCTAATTTAGCGTCTTGATTATGACCAACTTCTGTATAAGGCCAAATAGTTAGGGGTGTCATACCTTGCTTAACATCAGAAAGATAACGTTTCATCTGAGGAGCGCCTTTTCCGTCTTTCCCAAAATAAAAACGGTTTTCAGCTAACATTCTCTTTGCGGTTTCTTCATTAAATCTATAGCAACTTCCTTTCGGAGGATAGTATTCAACACCAGTATTGGGATTTACAATAGGAAAAACACCAGACGGAGAAAATGTTTTCACTAAAACATTGTCTGAACGCCACAATCCTCTGCCGTCATTATCATCATATTTATAATATTTATTTTGCTCCTCAGAACGTGGTAATAAATTAGGTCTCCAGACTATTTTATTTTTTGCATAAACAAGAATAAAATCATGATTATCAGAAAACCATTTTGCATCATTTGCGGGAGAATATTTTTTTTGCCATATTACATTGCAAACAAAATTAGCTCGTCCGAATATTTCATCACATAAAACTTTACAATATGCTTGTTCGTTATCATCTAATGAAATCCAGATACTCCCGTCTTCAGAAAGTAATCTCTTCAAAATTTCCAATCTATCACGCATTAAAGACAGCCAAATAGAATGTTCTAAGCCGTCATCATAATGTTCAAAAGCGTTACCGGTATTATACGGCGGGTCTATATAGATACATTTGACTTTGCCGGTATAGTCTTGCTCCAACGCCTTTAATGCCAACAAATTATCGCCATGTATCAGCATATTATCATATGTCGGCTCAACCGCACCTTTTTCAGTCGGCTCATAAGAAAATGACTTTTCCTTGTCTTCAAGCAAAATCCTCGGCTCAGGGTTAAATCTATCTTCCTTCCCCGGCCATGTTAACTCTAATCTTGTCAATTTCTCAGTCATTTTTCTGTTCCTTCTTGATTTGCTTGAGGTGTAAAACGTTCTTCAGATTCTTTTATAAAGTTCATCTGCTCATTGTTATAGCATTGCGGTACCAACTTTAAATTTTTTATGTCATTATTTAATTTGACAACATTTGCAATTAAATTTCTTAAAAGTAAAGTAATACGATATACATCATTTAATAACCCTTTGACAGCCAAATAATCGCCAATTAAAAAAGAAATATACCTATCGCTCTTTTGTGCTGGGTCTTCACAATTTGACAGTGATAACAAAATATGATTACGCTCCATTATATAAGCATCTAGAGAATTCAAAAGACTTTTTACTAAAACAATATCTGACACAAAATGAGAAATATAATCAATACATTGTGCGTACTTTTCAAGAGAAACAGCCTTGAAAACATCATCATAAACAAAACCAAAACAGACGTCATCAAATCTAAATGATTTTTCAGGGTTTTCACCTTTGATAATGTCAAGAGCATTTTGCTCCTTTTCTAATTGGAATTGCAATCTTTTTGCTAAAAAATTCAGTCCATTGATACTTCCTAAAGATATGGAAACAAGAAAGTTGAGATTTTCGCGTAGTTCTTGTATTTCCTTTTGTTTTTCAAAACGGCTTGCACCAAACCACCAAGTAAAGAAGGCAATAGCAACCGGTATCAATATAGCACCCGCCGCCGGAAGCCATATATCTCTAAACCAATCGTAAAGCGTATGTTCAACAACTGCGTCCATTATTTACCTTTCTTATTTAGCCTCATAGTCTCTCACAAGTTTTTCAAATGTGCGGTCAAGGGTTACGGTATTATCAGGTATCAACAAATAGTGCCAAGCTTTGCCGTTATGCTTTTTTTCAAAGTCCGTTGCAATTTCGCACCATTTCAATGCAGCTTCTTTCTTGGCTAATACTGTCTTATCCGTCATTTGATTTGAAGCTTTGGTTTCAATCATATATTTGTCACTGATTGTTTCGACGATAAAGTCAGGGTAATAATTATGAAGCTGACGCTCATCATCAGGATATTTTATATTAAATATCTCTTTTGCCCTGTCATTATTCGGCTTAAACCATTTTAAGACTTCACCAGTGTTTTCTAAAATTTCGCTCAAGTCTTTCTCTGTTGACGAATCAAACTTTTGCTTATCAAACAAACATTTCTTAAAACCGGTGAAAACCATATTTTTGATTTTAGACTTATCGTGAACAGAAGCGCGATAGTCAAGCGGCGTTTCACCCTCTCTTGCAAGCATTTTATATGATTCCGACGTTTGTGTGCCGTAGTCGCTGTCAACTTTAACAGTTAATTCCATTTTAG
Organism: Alphaproteobacteria bacterium; assembly: GCA_017445475.1. Classification (GTDB taxonomy): domain Bacteria; phylum Pseudomonadota; class Alphaproteobacteria; order RF32; family CAG-239; genus UBA1254. The sequence continues at coordinate 6,489 of JAFSUB010000019.1, read as the reverse complement.
CCGGACATAAATGCGCCTTCATTTGCAACATAATTTTATGCGCAATGTCAACGCCGTTCCAAAACAGAATTTTGCGTGTGTTTAGCTCACTGCCCGAATATGAGTTGATATAGTCAATCGTCTGCCGGACAAGTTTTTGAATTAAGTCGGCATTTTCTTGATAGGAAATAATTGTTTCATCAACCAAAGGCACAAGCAAATAGTGCGTTATATCGTCATAACGGTCAAAAAATTCGGCTTGCATTTCATCGCGACCATGCCCGATAATTTCTTGAATTATCATTTTTTGAGATTCCGGTTTGTAGCCGTTAAAATCTGCCGTGTTTATATCAAAATCATAAAAAGTAAAACTGCTTAATTGGCGGTAAGTTTGAATAATTCTCGGAATGTTAATCGTCATTTTAATAACCGTTTCGGTCATATTTTTAGCCGTTTGCGGTAAATCAACGGTTGCCTCTAGCGAAAGCTCCGAATTTTCTAACTTCATATATTTGAGCTTTTGCTCCGCCAGTTCTATAATTTTTTCTTGATTCTCTTTGCTTTTTAAGTCTTCGGGATTAAGAACATAGCGCCCTGTTTCAGCAATAGCTTCTCTTACTGCTTCGCCGATTTTACGATTGTCTTCATTGGTAAATACCGGTAAAGTTGCTTGTTTCGGTTGTGGCTTCGGTACAATTATATTGCCGTTTTGCACTTCTTCATCAATTTTACTGGTGCTTGTTTCGACTTTTTTACCAACCAAGCCGTCTTCACTATTGTCAATATATTCTTGCTGAAATTCAAACGACTGGTCGCGTGCAGCCTTAATAATGTCAGCAAATTTATCATGCGCAACAACGTGCAAGCGGTCTATTGCTTCATCTCCGGTTAACTCGCCATAAGGCAAACGCAAACCGCGTCCGATTGACTGTTCTACCAAAATTTTTGAATCGGCTGTACGAAGCGGCACGATGGTATAAAGGTTATTAACATCCCAACCTTCGCCGAGCATATTAACGTGAATCACAATTTCGGTCGGCTCATCGGCGCTTTCAATTTGCAATAAACGCTGCAAAACTTCGTCTTTTAGTTCGCCGTTTTGCTTTGAATTTACGACAATTACCTTGTCCTTATAGCGTCCTTCTTCAAAAGCATCGCTCTTTATTTTGGCTTCAATGGCTTCGGCATGAGCAATATCTTTGGCAATTATCATCATAAACGGCTTAACTTTGCGCACTTTTTTATTGTCGGCATAAACTTGCAATTCTGCCTTGACACTCTCATGAACTTGAATACCGTCTTTAATTTTCAAGTCTTCCAAAGTATCTTCGTCATACTGATTTTTATTAAAATCCGTGCGCCCGACAATAGCAGGCTTTTTTACAAAACCGTCTGTTATAGCGTGTGCAAGGTTATATTCATACGCTATATTTCTGAAAGGTTTGCCTTTGGCGCCTGTTGACTTTGCCGTAGCAGTCAGTTCTATACCCAATACAGGGTTAAGCTCATTAATTGCCGCCATACCGGCATTTGCACGATAACGGTGCGCTTCATCCATAATTAACACTAAGTCTTGTAAACTCGATAAATAGTCAAAGTATGATTGCCCTAAGTATTCTGCCATACGGCGAACTCGCGGCATACCTCTGGCGTCTTTATCCGAATCAATTTTAGAAATGTTAAAAATGTTGATGCGCAGGCGATCATCGTTAGGGTTATCAAACAAGCCACCGACTTGGTCGTAGTCGTCGCCGGTAATAATTTGCGGTGTGCCGACATAAGCATTAAGCCCGGGGAAAACGTATTTTGGCGTATTTGGTGTAAAATCTGTCTTTAATTTGTTATAAATTGTTAAGTTTGGCGCTAAAACCATAAAGTTTTTGATACCACATTCGGCATGAAGATACGCTATCATTGCGCCCATTAAGCGCGTTTTGCCGACACCTGTCGCAATAGCAAAGCAAATACACGGAAAAGCACGCTCAAAATCTTTAACCGACGGACGCACTTCTTGAATAAGACGCAAAGCCTCTAAATTATCCATATCTTTAGAGAGTGTAATTTTTTCCAATACTTTTACCAAAATATCAAGGCTATCCTTTTGCGGCTGGCGCAAAGAGAGGGCTTGATTAATCATACGTTGCGTTTCATTCATTTTTTAAGCCTTTTAATGCATATTCAACAGTGTTGCCAGTTTACAAGAGTTGTTCGATACTTGCAAGCCCTAGAGTCATTGAATCACAAGATTCTTTTATATACAAAGCATAAAAAAAGCTCCATGCGATAAAGCATAGAGCCGACACAATAATAACACTAGTGTTAAGTTAATTTATAACAAACTTCAATCATCGTTTTACCTTGTTAATTTATCGTCACAATTTCACCGTTGATAATATAACCCTCAATATATTTTTCTATCGGTTTACCTGTTCTTGGCAATTTTTTTGCCCCGAAAGATATATAAAATCCCTCGAATTTTTCAGGATAAAGCGTTAAAAATTTTTTGAGTTCCATTTTTAAATAACCGGTGCGACAACAACCGAAAACGTAAAATTTCTTAATGATATTTTCAAAAATAAGCCATCCGGCAGCATCGGCATCTTTTTGTATTTCGCAAAATGCAACCGTAGTAAATGTGTTGGCATAATTTTTTAATGCAAATTTATATGCTCGTTTATCGCAACATAAGTAATATGTTTCTCTCATCGCCGCTTCCTCCTTAAAATTCTACTTACATATAAAATTATTAAAAATGTGGACGGAAATGACTGATTAAGGCTTGTTGCATTATATTTTTTTAACTTACGAGCAATCCTCGGCAGTTCAACTATTCTGAATTTTCGGACAGTTCATTTTGTACTAACAATGGACTCATTATAGAATTTATATTTTATAATAAGTCTTGATTTTTCAATGGGTTGTGAAAAACAGACCTTGAGTTTTTGTACAAACTCATTATAATTTATTTGTAAAATCAGATACTTATAATAAGTTTGGAGGTCAAAATGTCGATAGGTAAGCAAGCAAAGGTCTTAACCGATAAACAGCAAAATTTAACTTTGGCGCATTTAGAAACAACGCGCTACCCGCTACGCAATAAAATTATTTTTCTGCTCAGTTTTAAGGAAGGGTTGAGAGCTAAAGAAATTTCAAAACTGGCTTGGGGTATGGTATGCAACTCTGACGGCAAAATAGCCGATGTCATCAATTTAAGCAACAACGCAAGCAAAGGCAAATACTCCGGCAGAATAATTCCTCTGCATAAAGAGCTGAAAATTTTACTGGCTGATTTGTTGGCAGAAAAACAGAAAGACGAATATTTCAGTTTAGACAAACCGATTATTACGACAGAACGAGGGGAACATACGACACCGCAAGTTATTGTCAATTTTTTCTACAATTTATATAAAACAATCGGTTTCAACGGCTGTTCGTCGCATAGCGGGCGCAGAACTTTTATCACAAATGCGGCAAAACATATAAGTTTAGTTGGCGGTACACTTAACGACGTCAGACTTCTTGCCGGTCATTCATCTCTTGCGACTACTCAACGCTATATTGCCTACGACACCGAAGCACAGAGAAAGATTGTTGAAATGAGTTAAAAAAAATCAAAATATTTTTGGAATCTCGGCTCCAAGTCCTCTGATATTTTAGCGCCGTCTTGAATACGCTTTAATAATTCTTCTGAAATTTTGCATTTATATCTGTATTTATCGTCAAACTGCTTACTTAAAATATCTTTTGTTCTCATATCAATCGCATATTCGTAACGAATAAAAGAAGGTTTTGTTATAATAGGTCTACCCTTGTCATCAACAATATCACCTACAGATAGCAAACAGGCTTTGTCATGATATTTTTCGGTGCCATCTGTTTTATATTTAATTGACGATATTGCAACAACCATAACCATATCATCAGGATTTGCAGAAGATGTAATAACTATATAATGAGGAGCTTCTGGATTAGGAATATCATCAGCCCACAAACAATAACCTTTGTAGTCCATGCTGATTAAGCTCCTAAACGAGATAATTCGCTTATTTTTTCGTATTCTTGCTTTGCCGCTGAAATTTCTTCTTCGCTTTTACCTAATGCTAACATTACATCACGATAGCGAATTTTTAGGCTACTGCCATTTGGGTCAACCCACTCAGGCAAAGTATGTGTATAATTTTCAAGTTTTTTAGGCGTAAAATCTTTGAATTGTTCAGAAACAGTCTTAATATATGTTTTATCTCTAACGCTCAATCTATCTAAGGTTATGTCCTTTTTTACTTGAATATCTGGATAATATTTTGCGTCAACGGCATCTAAATATTCTCCCCATTTATTATTAACCAAATCATTGAGCATATTCAATGTTTGGCTCAGGACAGGACCGTGGGGCATACTATAAAAAACATCTCCGGACACAGAAGTATCGCGTTCATCAATAGAGGCTCTATCTATCAGATAAAGCTCTTTCATTAACTTAAGCAAATTCATTCTATTATTATTAAGCGATAATAAATAAATGATTTCTTGTAATATTTTATCTGAAGAATACATATCAACCCCACTGCAACAACAATTATATATTGCATATGTAAATATTTTATTTACGATTGTCAAGAACTTAAATAATTTATGAAATACTCAAAACGTTATTTATATGTCATACAATTTATAATGTATTTCTTATATTTTCCCCATATAGATATCAGTTCTTGAGATGTTGGATGTGCATTTAAATCATGAACAAAAGCATGTAGTCTATTTATATCAATATTTGCTGTACCCTTGAGATTGTTAGCTTCTGTTTTATTAAAAAAGCTCTCGTCCTCAAGAAAACAAATGACATCCATCATTTTTTGATTTAAGTGAGCATTTTTATTTTTTGAAGAATGCGTTTTCGGCAAACAATAATCTGTTGCAAGCTCTAAAAGAACACGCATCATAACACCTAAAGAATAGGGATGAGCAGCACATTTCAAGCGATACTGCATTTCATCCCATATGGCTTTAATTTTTATTTCTTCATTTGTTTTTGCCTCAATAGGAAAATCAGTATCTATAATTGAAGGAAAGGTTACTTTCTTACGGGGATTATTAGATGTTGTTTTAGAATTTGGTGAAGTTTTTTCATTTTCCTTAGAATCTTCAGGTAGAATACCTTCGTCTGCAAGCTGCTTCAAGTATCTCTCTTTATCTTTATTGTTCCATAAAGTATGCAGGGTCTCTTTGCCTTCAGCCATATCATTATGAATCCTGAGCAAAATTTTAAGGACATCCATCCTGTCTATTATATATGATACTTTTTCATCTTCTAATATAAAGCCAATTTTCTTTCTAAATACATTACTTGAAAACAAACGCTTTATTAAAGAATGTTCTAGCATTTCTGTTTCAGCAAGCAGACCTTCTTTTTTCATTTCATCTTGCAAAAATACCGTAAAATCTAAAACTTTTTTCTGACCTGTTAAAATTAAATGATTCTCTTTCTGTTCCCTATTCCATTTTAATTGTCCTTTTCCGGTATCTCCACCGACATGTCTTCGTTCAACCAACTCATTAATATATTGAATATCATCAGACACATCGCATTCAATTTTGTTTGGTATATTTTTGTTGTTCTTTTTTAATGTCTCAAAAAAAGAAGACCAAGCAGTATTTCCAATATAATTTGGGTTATTTAACAATTTTAGACAAGTAATACGTCTGTTGCCATCATAAACCACATATTTATCATTTTCTTTTTTTACTAAAGGTCTTTCATATAACTTTCCTTCTTTCGCTATATCTTTAGCTAAAGATTCCAATCTGCCTGAGTTATTGCTTAATAACCATAAAATAGCATCTTTTTCTGTTTCCAGTTTTCCATGCCTTGCATTTTCGTTATTTACAATAATATTGGTTATATCTATTGTCTCAACATTTTTATCGGTCATATTTTTAATCTCTATAAGTTTTGATTTGCTCAAAGGTAGCACTTTATAACCATTTTATCAATCTTTATCAGTTATTATACACTTGATTCTAAAAATAATACCATAAAAAACATACCATAAATTTTATATATTAAATTTTATAGTTCTTTTCCCTTATTCAGCATTTCTTTAACCGCTTCAATAGCTATTATATCGTCATCGGTAAACGTTCTAATAATATCGAGTGAAGACGACCATACAAAAGCCACCCTTTACGGGTGGCTTTTGTATGGTCGAAATAAGTGAATTTACGAACCAGCGACCTCGGTAGAGGCATCGAGTTAAAAACAACCTCAAAATGTTGTTTTTAACGAAGATGGCGCAGTTTTGTTAATTTATAAACGAACGTATAAGCGAAGTTTATAAATGTTACAAAGCAAGAGCAATTCGAGTCCAGTCAAAACAGGCCAACACAAAAAACCTGCCCTGCGGCAGGATTTTTTTTGTAGTGTGAAAACCACCAGCTAGGCTGGTGGTTCAGTAGAGCTTATAGCGAGGGGTGGAAAAAATAAATTCCCTATGATAGGATGAAGTGTCT
>JAFSUB010000018.1 GCA_017445475.1 Alphaproteobacteria bacterium | reverse complement strand
TTCAAGCCCTAAAATTTTTGCCAAGCAGCGTGTTTTTAAGACAGATGTTTGCTTTTTTTAAAAAAAGCGCGCCTGCGTGCCTTTGCCGCACCCAGGCGCCCCCGTTAAAACAATTCTTAAAGGTCTGCTTTCCCTCTTTAGCGACGCTTTTTCTGGCTCACAATCGCCGCTTTTTTGAGCAAGCCCTCATATTGATACGCAATCAAGTGTGATTGAACCTGTGTCATAAAGTCCATTGTAACCTGCACAACGATTAAAAGCGTTGTTCCGCCCAAAACAAACGGCACGGAAAGTTTCGAAATCAAAATTTCCGGCAAAATGCAAAGTGCCGTCAAATACGCGGCGCCCAAAACCGTTAAACGCGTGATGACATAGTCCAAATATTCTGCCGTGCTGTTGCCCGGACGAATGCCGGCAATAAACCCGCCGTGTTTTTTAAGGTTTTCCGCTGTTTCTTCCGGATTAAACACCACTGCCGTGTAGAAAAATGAGAAAAACACAATCAAAAACGCATAAAGCGCCAAATAAAGCGGCTGCCCGTGCGAAAGCCATTGATTGAGCGTTTGAACCCACGTCGGCCCGTTTTGCGCCGAGAAGTTGGCAATCGTCATCGGAAGCAACAAAAGCGAGCTCGCAAAAATCGGCGGAATAACGCCCGTCGGGTTGATTTTAAGCGGAAGATGCGAACTCTCGGCCGCTGTCATACGCATACCGATTTGGCGCTTGGGATATTGAATGATGATTTTGCGTTGTGCACGCTCAACAAACACGATGATGTAAACCAAAGCCAAAGCCATCAGCAACAGCAAAGCAATCACAGCCATAGACATTGAACCGACTCTGCCAAGCTCAAACGTGCGCGCGAGTGCCGCCGGAATGTTTGCAATAATACCGACCGTAATAATCAGTGATGAGCCGTTTCCAACCCCGCGCGAGGTGATTTGATCGCCGAGCCACACAACAAACATTGTGCCGCCGACAAGCGAAACAACCGTTGTGAACCGAAAGATAAAGCTCGGAATCACAACCGCCGACGCACCTGCCGCGCCCGAAATGCTTTCCAAACCGACAGCAATTCCGTATCCCTGAATCATCGTAATCAATACCGTTAAAACTTTGGTGTAATGCGTAATTTTGCGATGTCCGGCCTCACCCTCTTTTTTCAAAGCCATCAGCGACGGAATGACACTTTGGCCGAGTTGAATAATGATTGATGCCGAAATATAAGGAAAGATGTTGAGTGCAAAAATGGTCATACGCGACAACGCGCCGCCCGAAAACATATTGAACATTCCAAGAATTCCGCCCGAATGCGTTGAAAAAATCTCGGATAAAACGCGTGAATCAATGCCGGGCAACGGAATAAACGTGCCGAGGCGAAAAACAATCAACGCCAAAATTGTGAACCATAATCTCTTTTTTAAGTCTTCCGCTTTGCTAAAGGCGGACATATCCAAACTTGCCGCCATTTTTTCAGACAACGATACCATATTTGCTTTTCCTTTTACTTTTAATTCAAACCAAATCACCGGATATCTCTGACATATCCGTTTTGACTTACTCTAATACATTACTCAAAAAAAATATGCAACATTTTTTTGCTTATCCTCAAAATATTTTATTGACCTTTGCATTTTTTTGTCGCATAGTCAAAGCAAATTTTGACTATTTGTAAATTATTCACCTTAAAACTTAACAATTATGAGAAGATTCATTCCTTGGACGCTCTCAACGTTTGTCCTCTGTGCGTTTGCCATGATGATAAGCATTCTGGTAAAGGCAGACATCTTAGGCGGCATTCTGTGCATCGTTTGTGCAATTGCCACAATTCCGATCATTGTCGAACAATACCATTTGCGAAACAGCGGTGTGTGGGTTTTTGTGGTTCTTGCATTGCTCTTTGTGTTCATTGCCGCAAACCTGTTTGGGTTAATTTCTTTGTTTTAATTAAACAGTTTATGAACAGTATGAGAAACCTTGTCTTATATGGCAAAGTGGTAAAGAGGTGCATCATTGTCGCCGTCCTTACCGGAGCGGGTTTTGTTGCCCTTGTGGCAGCTGCTGTTTGCGCCTGCATTATTATTTTCTAGCGTTTAAAGCGGACTTGGGCTCAACCCAAATCCGCTTTTTTCATGACTTTTTTCATCAGTGTTGAAAAAGCATATTTTCCCATATCTTGAACATCAACAAAAAACCCGTCGGCCGTCGGTGCGGTTTCAGATTGCAAAAAACAAATCTTTAAGCTCATGTCAATATGTGTGAAAATGTGCGAAACGCTTGTTTTTGTTTCTGTTGCATTTTTAAAAATTTTATTTTCTGCCCAGATAAATTCATAAAGCCCCGAGAGCAAACCTTTTTCTTTTCGTTTTCTGATGAAAACTTTTCCTTCTTTGTTTTTTATGATATAAACATAGCCGTTAAATTTCTTTTTTTCCGATTTTTTACGCATCGGAATTTGTTCAAGGTCGGGCAAGCCTTTTGAGGCGCAAAATTTTTGCACCGGACAAATTCCGCAGGCCGGCTTTTTTTTGGTGCAAACCGTTGCACCCAAGTCCATAATCGCCGATGCATAATCTGCCGCATTCTCTTTATCGGTTAAACTTTCGGCTTTTTGCCTTATGATGTTCATCATTTCATCTTGCGGTTCAGTTAGGTGATAAAGCCTTGAGATGATGCGCACAACATTGCCGTCAACAACCGTTTCGGGCGCATTGAAAGCAAGTGCCAAAAAGCTTGCAACAGCATACGGGCCCAAACCTTTCAGCTTGAGCACATCTTCTTTGGTGCTCGGAAATTTGCCTTGAAATTTGCCCACAATCATTTTCGCGCTTTGATGAAGCGATTTGGCGCGCGTGTAATAGCCCAAGCCCTGCCAAAAAAGCAAAACTTCTTCCTCATCGGCGTTTGCAAGGTCAAAAACGGTCGGAAAACGGTTCATAAATTTTTCAAAATAAGACAAAACCGTTTTAACCGTTGTTTGTTGCAGCATAACCTCGGAAACAAGAACAACATAAGGGTTTGGGTGTGCACCGCCTTTAACGCGCCACGGCAAATCTCTGCCGTAGGCGCCATACCAATCAAGCAAGCATTTTGCAAATTCGTTTGACATACAAAACGTTATATTCAATCCCCGTTTTAATGTCAACGCTTAAAAAAAAATTTTATTTAGCAGCAAAATAGAACAATATACTTGATTTTTGTGAAATAATATTTTAGCCTAATGCGTGAAGTGTATCTGAGGGAATGGTATGAAAATTTCAATTTTGGGATCATCAGGAAAAGTCGGATTAGAGTTAACACGCTTGTTGGGCCACACAAACCAGTTTTCTTGATTACTGTGAAATAATTTTATATTCTAAAAATAATTTATGCAAAGTTTTAGGTCATTTACAAGATTTAGAAGAAAGCCTTTTGTTGCTGAAAAGACCTTTTCAAAACAACATAAAATTTATCTCCTCAAATGAGATTTCAGATATTCAAAATTCAGATTTGATTATTGTGTGTGTTGGATTGTTTGCATCAGCAGAGGAAAAAGCGAAGTACAAAACTTCAGATAAAACGGGGCGAAATATACAATCTTTCAAAAATTATCCCTTAATCAAGCAAATAGCTCAAGAAATAAAGAAGTACGCACTACATAGTAATGTTTTAATGATAACCAACCAATCCGACATGATGTCAGAACTAGCTAGAACCATTCTTCCTAAACAAAATGTTTATGGTGTTGGTTGTTATTTGGATACTTTGAGATTTAAAAAAATATTTTCTCAGTTAACTCATTCTCCTTTCGAAGCTATAAAAGCCACAATTTTAGGATTTCATGATCAGAGTATGTTTTTAGATAAAAGCAGTTTTAGTTGCCTGTATCCTTTTAATCAAACGAAAGATATTATACAAACGGCCCTTCACCAAACTATCTTACGAGGTAAAGAACTTTCAGATATGCAAAAGGATATCCATCATCCTTCTATTAACAGCGGATCTTCTAAATTACCTGCTGCGGCTCTTTTTAATATTGTAGAGTCTTACACCCAAAAGAATACGCCCTTGTGTATTCCCCTTAATCGCGTTTTATGTAATGAGGAAAAAGAACGATATGAATTGGATTTTTCCTTTGGAGCCCAACTCATGTGTCAGATTACTCATAAAGAAATTAAACCTATACCGACACAACTTAACATTTCGGACATAAATCTTTTAAAACAAGGATTACGTGACTTTGAACAAAATTTTAATTCTTTCAATATAACTTATTTCGACATTAATAGATAGAAGGATGTAATATAATGCAACAAAAACCTAAAGCCATACTTTTTGATTGGGACGGAACATTGGCAGAAACAAGATCTGCCGTTGTAGATTCTATGGAATATATTTTAAAACGTTATGGTAAAGAACCTTGGGATGTAACAAAAGTCAAGTATAGAGATACAACAAAATCCTTAAAAGAAAATTTCGTAAATTTTTTCCAAGAAGACGCCCCAAGAGCATATCAACAGTATTTAGAATATTATGAAATCAATGGTTACACCAAAATCAAGCCAATGGAAAATGCCGATGTTTTTATGAAGTTATGCCAAAATAAAGGAATTGACTTATACGTTGTGTCCAATAAAGAACGAAAATTACTGCTCAAAGAAATCTCATATTGTTTCCCTGACATGAAATTCAAAAAGGTTTTGGCAAACGGCGATGCACCACACAACAAACCGGCACCGGATCCTGTTTTTGTTGCGCTTAATGATGTTTCTTATCCTATTAACACAAAAAACGTTTTTTTGGTTGGTGATTCAAAACAAGACACAGAATGTGCCTTTAACGCCTCTGTTTTTCCCGTTTTGTTGGGTAAGGGCAAATTTATGGACGATGATTATATCAAAATGAAAAAACAATCCGATGAACCTTTGTTGGTGGTTGATACTTTCGCTGATTTCATCAGATTGATGGAAGATAAATAATGGATATATCAGATTCTAATCCTTTCAGACAAGATCCCAAAGTTGTAATATTTGATTTATGTGGAACTTTGATGGATTCTAAAAAAATTGATCATGATGCCATCAATTACACACTGTCTTATTATAAAAAAGATTGTTGGGAAATTACGAGATTAAAAAAAGATAAATCGAAATCTATGAAGGAAAATTTTCCAATTTTTTTTGGAGATCAAGCTCAAGAAGCATACAATATGTATATAAACTACCTAGTAGACAATATGAAAGATATTCATTTTTTTGATGATGCATCTGCACATCTTAATTTATTGAAAAATTACAACATTAAAACTGCCATTGTAACAAACAGAGATAGCTTGTTTGTTAGTTCTTTAGACAGTCATCAAGATTTTCTGACTAATATTAAACCTTTTATTGACACTGTCGTTACCGCAGATGAAGCGGGAGTTACCAAACCTTCCGCTAAAATCATCGATTATACACTAACTAAATTGTCCCTATCCCATCTAAAATCTCAACAGGATGTTGTTTTTATTCGCGATGCATATGCAGATATGCAAGTAGCTATAAATTATCCGGCTATACCAATCTTATTAACGGCTACTACAGCGGATATCACAGAAGATTTCTTAAAAAGAAATTATGCAAATATATATCAAGCAAAATCTCACAAAAAGATATTAAATTCTTTTAAGCAATTTAAAGAACGAGAGAGAATGATTCGTTCTTTTTATTCAATGTCTAAAAAAGCAAAAGAAATAAACAACTTTGACAAAGACAGCAGAGGCCCAGAAGCTCAAGTTAATAGATCAAAAAGTTTAGAAAAGATTAATCTAATTCAGCATAAGTATACGGCCCTAGATATTGTTCAATCTCTTTATCAGTTTAAAAAACGCCGCTAAAATAGAACATTATAAAGGTTTTTATAGCGGTGTAACTCACCGAGAGTGAACAGTACTGCCACTACAAATTTTTAAAGTACTTATTTACGGTGCATTTATTTAATGTCAACGCTTAAAAAAATTTATGTCTTGTTTTTATGGCTGTTCCACGGCTTCTTTGGTTTCGGTTGTGATTTCTTCAACACCTCGTTGGACGGCGTCTTTTGTTGATTGATAACCGTCTTTGATGGCATTTTCCGTGTTTGATGTAACATGGTCGGCCATCTCGCCGATGGTTGAGTTTTTATCAAGTTTTCCCTCATAAAAACCCGCAATCACAAAATATATTGCGACAATAATGAACGCATACAGCACATATTTCAAAAACGTTCCCATTTTTTTCTCCTTTGCGTTGTTGTTTTAAGATGTCAGATAAATATGTGCGGCGCACGTTTTTTTCAAGACTAGCGGCGTGCAAAAAGTTTTTCGATGTCTGAAAGTTTGAGTTCGATATATGTCGGCCGCCCATGATTGCACTGGCCGGAATGCTCGGTTTTTTCCATATCGCGCAAAAGCCTGTTCATCTCGTCAATATTAAGCCTTCGCCCTGCCCTCACCGAGCCGTGGCAAGCCATCGTGGCACATATCCGATGCAATTTTTCTTGAAGTGAAAAGGCTGAGCCCCACTCGCCGATTTCAGCGGCCAAATCTTTGACGAGTTCTTGAATGTCCGCCTTTGCAATTAAGGCCGGAACCTCACGCACGATAACCGCCTGAGGACCGAACTCATCAACAATTAAGCCCAGCTTTTCAAAATTTGAAATGTTTTCCGTGATACAGGCCTTTTCATAAACGCTCAAATCAACCACTTCCGGAATGAGAAGCATTTGCGATGCAACCTTTTTTTCAAGCGTTAAATCCGATTTAAGCTTTTCCATCACGATGCGCTCGTGGGCGGCGTGTTGGTCAACAATAATGATGCTGTCAAGCGTTTGCGAAATGATATATGTGTTGTGAAACTGCGCTTTGGCAAAGCCCAAAGGCGGCATTTCTTCGGCATTTTCAGGCATATTCCGCCCCTCATCAACATCAACCTTAACCGAATATGCTTGTTGCAAATCAGGCAGCGTTCGGTCAAACCCCGCAGGCGCCCTGTATGCGCTTTTGATTGGGCGAGAAAAGTTCATTTCAAGAGCCTGTTCTTTAAGCACGCCAAAGCTGTGCGGCTCAAAGTTCGGCAGCGCATCGCTTTTTGCAAACGCGCTTAAATCAAGCGTGTCGGCGGTCTGCTTATCGCCCATTGACAAAGCCTGACGAATGGCTCCCACAACAAGTGAGCGAACAAGTGCGGAATCTAAAAACCGAACCTCGGCCTTTTGCGGATGAACGTTCACATCAACATATTGCGGCAAAACATCAACAAACAACGCACACATCGGATATCTGTTTGAGGCCAAAACGTCTTGATATGCCCCTTTAATTGCCCCCAAAAGAAGTTTGTCGCGCACCGGTCTGTTGTTCACAAACAGATATTGCGACAAAGAATTTGCCTTGTTTAAGGTTGGCAGGCTGACATATCCCGAAATGCTTACATATTCGCGCGAAACGTTCACCAGAAGCGAATTTTGTTTAAAATCTTTGCCCATCACTTCGCCGATGCGCTTCAAACGGGCGTCAAACAATTCGCCCTGATGCGCGTTATATGCCAGTTTTTGCTTGTTGTTGTGGCTTAAAGAAAACGAAACATTCGGGTTTGCAACGGCAATTTTTTCAATCATATCCACACAGCCGCCAAGCTCGGAAACATCGCTTTTCAAAAACTTCAAACGTGCCGGCGTGGTATAAAACAAATCACGAACCTCAATGCGCGTGCCTTTTGAAATGGCCGCCGGAAAAACATCCGATTTTCTGCCGCCCGCAACTTCAATTTGAAAACCCTCTTGCTCGCCTTTTTTTCGGCTTTGAATGTTCAAACGCGACACCGCACCGATAGACGGCAGCGCCTCGCCTCTGAACCCGAAATGTTTGACATCGAACAAATCATCATCTTCAAGTTTTGACGTGGCGTGGCGGCAAACGCAAAGTTTGAGTTCTTCCTTTGTCATCCCAAAACCGTTGTCTTGCACCACAATCAACGTTTTGCCCCCGTCAAGAAGTGAAATTTCAATTTTATCGGCACCGGCGTCAATTGCATTTTCCACCAATTCTTTGACAACCGAAAGCGGCCGCTCAATCACCTCACCGGCAGCAATTTGGTTGATTAAATTATCTGGCAGAACGCGTATGGTCATTTTATCTCCGAAACATCTTGATTTTCTTAATCAGCGAAGCTGTTGAACTGTCGTGAGGCCTGTGCAAAACCTTGCCCTCTATTTCGGGCAAAATGTTAAGAGCAAGTGCTTTTCCGAGCTCAACACCCATTTGGTCAAACGAATTGATGTTCCAAATCGCCCCTTGAACAAAAACTTTGTGTTCATAAAGCGCGATGATTTGCCCTAAAGTAAACGGTGTGATTTTTTTGAGCAAAATCGTGTTTGACGGACGGTTTCCCGAAAAGCTTTTATATTTTTTCAAAAAGTCGATTTCTTCCTTGCGTTTACCGGCTTTTTCAAGCTCTTTTGCCGCCTCAGAAATCGTTTTGCCGCGCATCAAAGCCTCGCCCTGCGCCAAAACGTTTGAAAGCAATATTTCGTGATGATTGCCAACCTCATTGTGCGAAATGGCCGGCACGATGAAGTCAACCGGAACAATATCCGTTCCCTGATGCAAAAGCTGGAAGAACGAGTGTTGCACATTTGTCCCCGCACCGCCGAAAACAACGGGCCCCGTTGAATATTTCACAAAATCGCCGTCTTTATCAACGCTTTTGCCGTTGCTTTCCATATCAAGCTGTTGCAAGTATGCCGGCAGATATTTCAAATATTCGTCATAAGGAATAACCGCATAACGGTGGAGCCCAAAAAAGTTATTATACCAAATGCCCAAGAGAGCCATCACAACCGGTATGTTTTTTTGAAGCGGCGCGGTTTTAAAATGCTCGTCCATGGCATATGCGCCTTCAAGCATTTTTTCAAAATTTTCGAAACCGACGGCAATGGCAACAATTAAGCCGATGGCAGACCAAACGGAATAGCGCCCGCCAACAAAATCCCAAAATTCAAACATATTTTCTTTGTTGATGCCGAATTCGGTTACTTTTTCGGTGTTGGTTGAAAGCGCCACAAAATGCTTGTCAACTGCGTGTTCGCCCAGCGCATCAATAAGCCATTTGCGACACGTTTTTGCATTCGTTAAAGTTTCAATGGTGGTAAACGTTTTTGAGGCCACGATAAACAGTGTTGTTTCGGGATCTAAATTTTTCAAAGTTTCAACGGCTGCCGTGCCGTCAATGTTTGAAATGAAATAACAACGAATATCTTTTTGCCAATATCTTTTCAAGGCTTCGCAAACCATCATCGGCCCCAAATCGGAGCCGCCGATTCCGATGTTGACAATGTTTGTGAGTTTTTTGCCCGTATAGCCTTTAAATGTGCCGTAACGCACAGCCTCCGAAAACTTTTTCATCTTTTCCAAAACAGCCGATATGTCGCCCATAACGTTTTTGCCGTCAACGCACATCGGATTTTCTTTTTTGTTTCTCAGCGCCGCGTGCAAAACGGCTCTGTTTTCGGTTGAATTGATTTTTTGCCCCTCAAACATCGCATCGCGCTTACGTTCTACTTCACGCTCTTTTGCCAAATTCAAAAGCGCTTGTAAAACCCCGTCATCAAAGCGGTTTTTCGAATAATCAAAAACCAAATCATCAAGCTCTAACGTATATTTTTGCGCGCGCGCTAAATCTTTTTCAAACAAATCACGCATGTGAACCTTCTTAAAGCGCTTATATTCGCTTTTAACCTTTTTCCACGCTTTTGTGTTGTTTTTATCCGTTCCAAACATCGCCTTCACTCCTTTCTTAAACTCTCGCCGATGGTTATTATTGACGGTTTTTGTGCAAAATATTTTTTTGCCGCCCTATTCACATCATCTCTTGTTGTGTTTAAAACATATTCGTTCCTTTTTTGCAAAAAATCCATACCTAAATTTTCTTTTTGCATATAAAGCAACATTGATGAAATATCCGAAACCGACTTAAAACGCAAATTAAACGAGGCAAGCATATTGTTTTTAACGGCATTAAATTCTTTTTGGCTGACACCGTCATTTGCCATTTTTTCAAACTCATCAAAAAGAATTTTTTCCATTTTTTCATAGTTTTCAAGCGATGTTGCAAAACCACCTTCAAGACGCGGTGCATCTTTTTGGGCATTAAGATACATATACGCGCCGTAAGTTAATCCCTCTTTTTCGCGCGATGTTAAATTAAGCCTTGATGAAAGGCCCGCACCGCCGAAAATTTCGGTTGCCATATAAAGCGCATAAAAATCTTCGGATAAACGCTCGGTGCCTTTTAAGACAAAGCGCGCCAAAACTTGCGGCATTTTTCTTTGAATGTGCTGCGGCTCAAAAACATAAAATGTTTCGGGTTTTTCAAGCTCTAATCCCGCGCTTTTTTCGGGCAGATTTGAGAACACGTCGCTTAAAAATTTTTGCGCCTCATCTTTTGAAATGTCGCCGGCCATTGCCATGATAAGATTATCTTTTGCAAAGTGATTGCCCACAAACGAAAGCAAATCAGCCCTTGTGATGTTCATAATATCTTCGATTTTTCCAAGCCCGTCGCGCCCTTTGGGATGTTGTCCGAAAAATGTTTGTTTAAAATGCTTTTGCAAAACCTTTTCCGGCCTCTCCGAGTTCATCTTAACAGCCTCTGCCATTTGCTTTTGAACAACTTTGATGTTTTCTGCGGCAAAATGAGGCTCAAACAAAACAGCCCTTAAAACCGACGCTGCCACATCAAGATTTTTTGACGGAACCGTCAGCGACACATTAAAATTTTCATCATCTGACGAAAAATCAAGCTCAATCGCATTCATTTCCAAAAGATTGCTAAACGCTTCTTGCTCATAAGCGCCGGCGCCCTCATCAAGAAGCGCGGCAACCATTGCCGACAATCCCTGCTTTTGATTTTCATCAAAGGCATATCCCGCAGAAGAAAAATAAAAATCAAGCGCGACAATCGGCGCAGAATGATCTTCGGCAATCCAAACTTTGAGCCCGTCTTTTAAAACAATTTCTTCAACCTTTAGCTCAAACTTTTTTTCTTTCAAAAGCGCATTTCGAGCAACATCTTGCAAATCAACGGGGGTTTTATAAAAGAACACATAAACCGCATACATTGCAACAGCTATGAAAAAAAGATTAAGAATCAAAAAAACTTTTTTCTTAAAATTCATCGCCGGCCTCCTTTCGGGGCATTAAAACCGTCAGTAGTTTTTTTGCTTTTTGCATTTCAGCCACCGCTTTTTTGATGTCTTCCAAAGTAACCGAATCAATGTTTTGCTCATAAGCTTCAATTTCTTTCAAATTCAAACCAAGCGCTGCCATGTGCCCGACAAGATATGCCGCATTTTCCGGATTGTCTTTGGTATAAACAAGCCATGAAAGCATTTTTTTCTTTTCGAGCGCCAAAAGATCTTCATCTAAAGCTGCAAGCGCCTCCAAAACACTGTTTTCAAGCATTGTAAGATTGTCTTCATCTTTTGTTTGCGGGTTTGGGGTGATTGAGGCCGTAAAACTGCCGTATCCCCGAGCAAAAATATCAGCCGACGCGGCGCCTGAAACAACCTTATGCTTTTTAATGAGTGTGCGCTTCATATAAGAGTTGCCGCCTGAGCCGAAATAACTTGCAAAAACACTCAAAGCAAACGCCGCTTTTTTATCTGTCGTTATGGACGGAATAATGTATGAAACCGTTATTTTGGGTGTTTGCACGTCTTCCATTTCTTTGCTGATTTGATAGATTCCCGCCTCTATTTTCGGAAAATTTTTATGCACAATCGGCTTTGTGCTTTTTTTTATGGCACCGAAATATTTTTGAACAACTTTTTTGGCCTCATCAAACGTGATGTCTCCCGCAATGGCCAAAACCGCATTGTTCGGCGCATAAAAACTGCGATAAAAGGACAAAGCATCTTCTTTTGTTAAAGCGTTGATTTCCTCTAAAGTTCCCGAAACGGGGTGTCCGTAGGGCGTGTTTTGCCACAAAATTTGCGATGCATTCTCGGCAAAACGCGATTTAACATTGTTTTCAACGCGCTGCTGACGCTCTTGATAAACAACCTTTTGCTCGCCCGAAAATGCCGCATCGTCAATTTGCAAATTGTGCATTCTGTCGGCTTCCAAAAAGAGCACAAGCTCAAGCCGCGAAATGTCCGAGAGCGCGTGATAGGCCGTAAAATCTTTTGAGGTAAACGCATTAAAGTCAACCCCGTTTTCAAGCATCAGTGTGTTAAATTGTGAGGCCGGAACGGAGGTTGTGCCGCGAAACATTAAATGCTCTAAAAGATGCGCCAAGCCCGATTTTCCGGCCATCTCATCCATTGCGCCAACCTTATAAAAAAGCATTGTCTTAACAATCGGCGCACGGTGATTTTCAACCACAACCACGCGAAGCCCGTTATCAAGATAAAATTCTTCGGCACCGAAAACCTTTGCGCACGCCGGAAAACAGGCCAACGACAGCCCAACAATCAAACAAAAAACTTTACTCATCGGCAAATTTTTTAGGGCAGTTCATCAAAATTCGGCGGCAAAACAAGCGGTGCGCGCGTTTCAACCTTTGTTTCGTCGGGCGCGTCGGTTTTGCCGATTCCGAGCCACTTTTTTGTTGCTGCGCAGCTGCAAAACATCAGGCAAATCACAAACATGAGCAACATTTTTTTCATTTTATTTCTCCTTAACGAATTTTCTTTTTACAAAATAGTGCTTGAATAACAATTAAAAAAGCCCCGATGCAGATAAACGTGTCCGCAAGATTAAACGCGGGCCAGTGATATGCGCCAAAGTGAAAATCCAAAAAATCATAAACGGCACCCAAACGCAACCTGTCCGTCACATTGCCGAGCGCGCCGCCGATAATCAGGGCCAAACAAATCTGCACAAAACGCGATTTTTCTTTTGCCAGCCAATAAAACAAAAAAGCGACAACCAAAAGCGCAAGCGCAACCAAAACCACTCTGCTCCAAACACCGCCACCTTGAAACATCGAAAAGCTCACACCTTTATTAAAGGCCGTAACGATGTTGAAATACGGGCAAACCTCAAAAGGCGAACCGTTTTCAAAGATAAACTTAAACACAAAATATTTTGAAACCTGATCGGCAATAAGCACGAAAAGCGCAACAAACAAACCCAAAATCACTTTTTTCTCCGTTATCGAATCTAACCCAAAACTTGAAGCAAGTATACGTTGCTTTTATTTGCAATGCCAGCACATTTGAAAAGAAATATACAAGTTTTTCTAAAACATACCTTTTTTCTTGAAATATATCGTTGCAAGGATTGTTAGAACAATCGAAAAAGCAATTACAATCAAAAACCCGTATGCGTTAAGGGCATACGGCACCGGCACGTTCATTCCCCAAAACGAAGCAAGCATTGTCGGAATTGACAAGATTATTGTGATGGCGGCCAAAAATTTCATCACAAGGTTTAAGTTGTTGTTGATAATTGAGGCAAAGCCGTCCATCATACCCTCTAAAATTGAGCGGTGCATATCAACCATTTCAATGGCCTGTTTGTTGTCAACAATCACATCGTCTAATGCGTCCATATCATCGTCTGTGAAAGCAATCACGTTTGCAAACGCTTTTGAGCGCAACATGCGCAAAAGTTTAAGCAAAACGACATGATTGTCTTTTAAGGCGGTTGTGAAGTAAACAAGCGCTTTTTGAACGGCGATTAAGTCAAACAATGCCTTATTATTGGTTGTTTTACGAAGCGAATATTCAATTTCTTCCGTTCTTTGATTCAAAATCGCAAGATATTTTAAGTAAAACTGCGTGCATTTTGAAAGAATGCTGAGCAAAAAACGCCCGCGATGACGCGTGTCAAAGGTTTTTGCCGTGTTTTTGTTAAACGAGCTGATAATGCGGTTGTCGCGCGAACAGATTGTCATAAAATTGCGCTTGGTAAAAAACAAACCGCACGGCAGGGTGTCAAACTCTCCCTCGTCATCTAAAAGCGGGAAATTAACAATGAGCGACAAAACGTTGTCTTCAAATTCAACCCGTGAGCGCTCGTTTAAGTCAAGCGCGTTTTTGAGCATATCAAAATCAAGCTTCAGCTGTTCGGAAACCTTCATAAGCTCTTCTTCATCGGGGGCAATCAAATTATACCACGAAAGAGAGGTTACCTTGTTTTTTTTGAGTTTAACAAGCTTTCCACCATCTTCTGATTTGTAGATTCTAAGCATGGCCGGCCTCCTTTAATAAAAAATTTTTTGATAAACTCAAGGCAGATTTTTTATGGTGCGGCCGAAAGGACTTGAACCTTCATGAACTTAGTTCATAACGACCTCAACGTTACGCGTCTACCAATTTCGCCACGGCCGCATTTTCCCATAAGACGACATACAAATATTCTAAAATAAAAAAAGAATCAAGCGTTTTTTTTACAATCGTGAACTTTTTTTCAAAAATCACTTGCATTTTATCATTTTTATGTTACACATGAGAAACTTGCTTTTTTAAAGAGCAGGTGTTTGTTTTTAATTTTTCGTGGGAGAACAGCCATGTTCAACACCACGAAACCTAACAGTGAGGTTTAAAAAAATGGCTAAGTCTAAAAAGAAAATTTTAGGTTTAATCAAGCTTCAAATCGCTGCCGGAAAGGCCACGCCTTCTCCGCCGGTTGGACCGGCTCTCGGTCAAAAGGGCTTGAACATCATGGAATTTTGCAAAGCATTTAACGCTGCAACCCAAAGCATGGAACCGGGCATTCCCGTGCCTGTCATTATCACGGCATATGAAGATAAGAGCTTTACTTTTATCACAAAGTTGCCGCCGGTTTCATATTACATCAAAAAGGCTGCAAACGTTAAATCGGCTTCAAAAGAACCCGGAAAATCTTTTGCCGGTCAAATTACAATCGCCCAAGTCAAAGAAATTGCGCAAACAAAAATGCCTGATTTGAACTGTGCAACAGTCGAGTCGGCCATGAATATGGTTAAAGGCCAAGCGGTTTCAATGGGCATTAAGGTGGTGGAGTAGTGCTATGACAGGAAAAAGAATTGTAAACGCATATAAAAATGTTGAAAAAAACAAGTTGTATGCCTTAAAAGACGCGATTAAAATCATCAAAGAAAATGCCAACGCAAAGTTTGATGAAACGGTTGATTTGGCAATCAATTTGGGGGTTGACCCGAAGTATGCCGATCAGATGATCAGAGGTGTTTGCCCGCTTCCGCACGGAAACGGCAAAAAAGTGCGCGTTGCCGTGTTTGCACAAGGCGAAAAGGCTGATGAAGCCAAGGCCGCCGGTGCAGATTTGGTGGGCGCCGAAACCTTAATCGAATCGATTTTGGCCGGCAAGATTGATTTTGACCGCTGCATTGCAACGCCCGATATGATGGGCTTGGCAGGTCGTGTTGCTCGCGTTTTGGGCCCGAAAGGCTTAATGCCTAACCCCAAACTCGGCACCGTAACAACAGATGTTGCAACAGCCGTTGCAAAGGCCAAAGCAGGCGAAGTTCAATTCCGTGTTGAGAAAAACGGCATTGTTCACGCAGGTGTTGCAAAGGTTTCTTTTGATGAAGACAAAATCTATGATAACGCCAAAATGTTTATTGACACGATTATCAAGGCAAAACCGCAAACATTAAAGGGCACATATTTGAAGAAAATTTCAATCAGCTCAACAATGGGTGTGGGCGTTAAGGTTGACTTAACGGCTTTGTAATCTTATCAAAAAAAAACGAAAAAAGGCCACTTTTTGAAGTGGTCTTTTTTTTAATTGACAACACAAGGTTGAACTACAACTTTAATGTTGACTTTATATATTTTCATTTTTAAGTATGTAAATACATATTTTTATCGAAGGATTTTAAAATGGAATTGATAACACCAGTATCGCCCGAGATGGATTATTCAAACAAAAAAATCGTGTTTTTAGCCGGACCGATTAAAGGTGCGCCCAATTGGCAGGCAGACGCCATTAAAGATTTGGCTGATTTAGATGTGTATGTTGCAAATCCGCGCCGCGAAAATGTGATGAATTTTAATCTTGATTTGCAGATTAATTGGGAAAGCCGATTTTTGGCGGCTGCCGATGTAATTATGTTTTGGATTCCGCCGAAAGAGACAGATGTCGCCGGTCGCGATTATGCCCAAACTTCACGTTTTGAATTGGCAGAGTGGATGGCAAAAACCCATTATAACCACACGCGCAAGCAAGTGGTGGTCGGGATTGATGATGCCTTTTTCGGCAAAAGTTATATTGTTAAGCGCCTACAGGCGGAAAATGTGCCGGTTTATTCCACTTACACCGAAACACTTCATAAAGTTCGCTCGCTGTTAAAAAACGACGGCCGCATTTTCTTTACTTCCGACACGCATTTTGGCAGTGAGCGTGCCATGACGCTCTCACGCCGTCCGTTTGTTTCGGTTAAAGAAATGGACGCTTCACTTATCTTAAACTGGAATAATGAGGTGGCTTCCGATGACGTGGTGTATCATTTGGGCGATTTCGGCGATTTAAATATCCGTCCGTATTTGCACGGCAAAATTCACTTGATTTTGGGTAATTATGAAATCGATGCTTTGAAAGAAAATAACGCACTGCAACAACAGTTAGAAAACCGCTTTGTAAGCGTTTTACCGCACGATACGTTGACTTTGAAAAACGGCGAACAGGTTTATTTAACCCACAAGCCGAGCGAATGCAAAAAAGATATGTTTAACTTGTTCGGACATATTCATGGATTGAAAAAAGTCAGCATAAACGGCTTAAATGTCGGCGTTGATGCCAACCATTTCCGCCCGATCAGTGAAGATGATGTACTGTTTTTCAAAAATGCAATATTGAACCATTATGACTACGAGGTGTTTCTATGATAACCGATGAAAGATTAACTCACATTATTAAAGTTGCACGCACTGCACAACGCTTGGCCGAGCGTTTACGTCCGAATGATAAAGAATTCCATGAAGATATGTTTTTGCTCGGCTTCGTCCATGATGTCGGTTATGAGTTCAGCGATGGCGGCAAGTTTCATTCTAAAATCGGCGGTGAAATTTTGCGCCGTAATGCGTATCGATATGCCGATGCCGTTACCAAGCACAGTTATTTAACGGACGGTGAATTGCCGGACGAATTGTATTTGCTTTATTGTGCCGATATGATGGTTGACACAAAAGGCATTGAATGCACGTTGGAAGAACGTGTAGAAGACATTAAAAAAAGGTACGGAGCTGACTCCATACCTTATAAAGATTCTCTTGTGAAAATTGAGACTTTAAAGTCTGATGTGCGCTATTCTGTTATCAGCACGGCTCAGGCAGAATAGGAATATCCTGAATATCCATATTTGTGTAACCCTCATATTGAAGCACTTCGCGCATACCTTGCTCATCAAAAACAGCAGGCTCGGTTTGCTTGTGATGCGGATTGCAAAAATTATTGGCAACATTGGTGCCGCTAATGACTCGCAGGCCGCCTTGGCCTTCAAGACACATCATCGGGCAGCAATAAATCACTCGCGCGTGATTACCGCAATCCATTACATTTTGCCCATTGGTTGACAAATATGCCAACCCCATAGAATTTGAAATATAAAAACAAGTGTTTGTGAGGTATTTATCTTTTGCAATATGCGCGATTCGACGCATTTGTGCAACAGAAAACGCCACGTTGTCATACATGGGATTGTTGCTCTCATAAATTTCCTTGAGCTTACCGACAAAATCTGCGGGCATCGCATCATCATTGTCAATACGAAAGGTCATGATGCGCTTTCTTTGATATTCTTGCGGTAATTCCTGTTTTGCGCCATCAATATAAATGTTCTTCATAAACGGATACTCCCTTTCAAGGGCGGCAAAAATAGCTTTTTTATCTTCCGGCATTGCCGCGGAATGGTACACCAAAAGCACGAAATCCTTACAAGTCTGTCCGGCAAAGCTTTTGAGCGTGATGCCCTTAAACATTGCTAAACGCTGAGAGAAATACGGGTCTTCAAACACTTTATGCTTGACATCAGGCCTATCGGGAAAAGCAAATGACGCTGCAACCGAATATCTGACCATACCAATAACTGAAACCATTTTTTTGCACTCCGTTCATTGTTAATTTTTCTTGTATCATGAGCATTAAAAAAATAAATTTTCGTTAAAAAACCGTTTTGGCGCTAAATAAATCTTGATTTTTCTGTTAATATTGATATACTGATATCAGTTTTTCTAATATGATGGAGATTTTTTTATGGCAATAAAATTTTTAGGAGTTGATCCTTTAGGTCTAAAACCTTCAAAAATACTCTTCAAAGGTGATAACGATGCTGAAGTGATGTATAAAATTGCCGGCAACAATGTTAAGGTATCGTTTGTTTATTCTTCCAAAACAGAACATAACTTTGGTATCAGAGGTTTAAATAGAATAGATACGTTTCAAAATATCAAGCTTTCAAACAATGATGAAATTATCAAAGAAATGTCCTGGCAAGTTGAAAAAAAATACAATAAAGAGGGATACACGCATAAAGGAAAAGTTGATTTATATGAAAATTTACATGATTTATGTGGTTATTTGACGTGTTATCCTTCGGATGCGGAAGCTGATTTACCGAGTTTGACAGGCGAATCATCTGCATACAATATGATATTTGCTGCCGCATGTGCGTTGCGACATAAAATTGAAGAAAATAAAGAAAGATTTAATCGTTTGAAAGAAAATGTTTCTCATAAAAACCCTGAGCCTAACCCTTTAGATTCGGGTTTGAATGTCAACCCACCGAAAACAAAATCAAGCAGAGATTTGTAACAGGAAACTTTAAAAAAAACCAACCGTCACCCTTTTTTTGCCGACAGGCAAAAATCAAGAGGCCTACGAATTAGATTAAAAACAAAAAAAACCGCACAAAAATTAAATTTCAGAAGTTGCTTACGTGCTCAAATCTTAATATCCGTACACATTAAGACAACGTTTGGTATACAAAATATAAGTTTTAGAAGTAATGTCGTAATACGTAACTTTTGTCACACCGCCGGCAGCTGCCGCTTCCGGAATAGACATATTCCCAAACGGCCCGAAAATTCCCAAAATGTATAAAGCGCACTTTGTGCCAAACTTATCACCCATTTCAATCGGATTTTTGGCTTTCGTTCTCATCGGTGGAACGGAAGTTGTCGTGCAAGAACAAAGAGCAAAAATCATCAAACAGGCAAAAACCACTTTTTTCACGAAAACCTCCGTTTTTTTTCAATCATATACAATCCACACACCATATCATAAAATGGTCGGGACAAGAGGACTTGAACCTCCGACATCTTTCTTGCTCGTTGCTTAAAAAGCAACTTCGCTTCGGTCACTCGTTTTGTAAACTTGCCGCGGTTGCTGTCGCTTCCCTTGCTCGTTAACAAAACTTCGCCGTTTGCGGTAAAAACAACATTTTGAGGTTGTTTTTATCCTCGCGCCCAAAGCAAGCGCTCTACCAGGCTGAGCTATGTCCCGTTTTTTTTATGTTCATCAATAATAATATTTCTGATCGCAAGATGTCTCCGACATCTTTCTTGCTCGTTGCTTAAAAAGCAACTTCGCTTCGGTCACTTGTTTTGTAACATTTGCTGCGGTTGCTGTCGCTTTCCTTGCAAATGAACAAAACTGCGCCATTTGCGGTAAAAAATGCCGTTTAAGGCATTTTTTATCCTCACGCCTCTATCGAGGTCACAAGTTCGAGCAGTTTTTATTATTTTCATCAACAAAAAACCTCCGTAAAGGAGGTGTTTTTTATTGGTGGGTATGACAAGACTCGAACTTGTGACCTCTACGATGTCAACGTAGCGCTCTAACCATCTGAGCTACACACCCGAAAGCAAAAAAACGCATATCACAGACAAACTCGTTTTGCAAGACCTTTTTTTATATTTTGCAATTTTTTTCATCTTTATAAAACGTTAAGACTTATTTGCTAGCATTTGAACAATATTTTTCAACATAACAGACGTGGCACAAATGCAAGAGATAGACTATTCAAAACTCGTTATTTGCACCGAAAAACTTATCGGTGAGGCAAAATTTCCGCTTGTTGTTGCAAGCCCCCATTCCGGCAGCATTGCACCGCAGGCCTTTCTCGAAAGCGCTGCCCTTTCGCTTTGTGAGCTTCGCTCAACGGAAGACATTTTCATCGGTGAAATGGTTTCAGATTTGGCCTTAAAGGGAATTCCGGTTTTAGAGATGAATCTGTTGCGCGCATTTATTGATGTAAACAGAGACAAAATTGAGCTTGATGAAAAAATGTTTAAAGACTACCCCGCCGACAAAAATTTGTTTGAAAGCGGACATTGCCGTTCGGGCTATGGGCTGATACACCGCGTGAATGCACAAGGAAAGCCCATTTACAAAGATTTGCTCTCATACGGCGAAGTTCAAAAACGCATTAAAAACGTTTATGATGTATATCACAAAAAATTAAACACCCTCATTGAAAAATGTGTTCAAAAATTCGGAATTTGTTATGTGCTTGATTGCCACTCCATGCCCTCGAAAATTTGCGAAATTTTATGGGACGATGCAAAAATAGACGTTTGTATCGGCAACCTGTTTGAGCAAAGTTGTCCGCAGCCGGACAGCTCTTTTTTGGTTAAACAATTTGAAGAAAAAGGATATGCAACCAGACAAAACATTCCTTATTCCGGCGGTTATACCGTTTTTCAATATTGCCAGCCGAGAAAAAAGATTTTCACAATTCAAATTGAACTCAATCGTGCACTTTATGCAAACGAGCAGAAGCTTGAAAAAAATCAAAATTTTGAAACCGTCAAAACAGATTTATACGACAGCATTTTAGCATTTGCAACATTTGTTCAAAACAGAAAATAACAACTTTTAGCTGATTTTTTTTCTTGACAAGCTGAATTTTGTTTATAAAATGAGGACAAATCTTATAGATATGTCTTACTAAAACTCAATATTTATGAAAAAATTTCTATTATTTTGTGCGGCACTTTTGCTCTCGGTGAGTGCATTTGCCCAGTTTGACACCGATTGGTATTACCCTGGCGGCAGAATTGCCACAAGAGTTGGTTACAGCCTTTACCAAAAAGAAGTTGTCGGCGATATAACGGCCTCTTTCGAAACGGGGTTCTTACGCCTGCAACTTGAAACGGGAACGTTTGCGCTTGGCAGAATCGGTCCGAGAAGACGTTATGTTACGCAATATTTTGCCCCTTCGCTTGGTGTGGTGTGCGGCTCAAAACACCTGTTTTATCTGCTTGCGGGCGCAACAAATTGGCCGATTCTCATATCAGAGGGCGACGTTGTAACCTTAAGAAAAGGCATTTGGCATGCCAAACTTGATGCCGGATTTGACATTCGCTTAAACGACCTGTTTTTTATCAATTTGGGCGGAACTTATGTTTTTCCGAACCGGTCTGCTGAGTTCACAGCCCCATCAGAGCTTTTGTTTTTTGCCGGAATCGGTTTTTACATCTAACACAAAACCGCGTGTCTTTCAAACACGCGGTTTTTGCATAAGCCTGCAATATTTTTAAGCTGCTTTTGAAAGATGATTTAATGCAAATTCATTCATCTTTTCAATCACATACGTCTGCTCATCTGCTGTCAAATACGGGTGCATCGGAATGCTCAAAACCGTTTTTGAAAGCTTTTCGCAAACGGGAAGTGCGCGCGTGTTCCACTTTGCATAAGCTGTTTGCGTGTTCACCGGTCTCGGATAATATGCGCCGCAACCAATTCCGTTTTCTCTTAAATAGGCCATCAATTCATCGCGGTGTTCGCAGTTGATGGTATATAACGCATAAGCCGACTGCGTGTTTTCAACAATACGCTGCTTTTTAAAATACGGATTGAGCTCTTTATCATAGCGCAAACCGATGGCCAGCCTGTCTTGAAGTTCTTTTTTAAAAACTGTCAGTTTTTGAAGCAAAACCGCCGCTTGAAACGAGTTCATACGCCCTGTCATACCCAAACGCACGTTGTCATAGTGATCATCGGGGCTCATACCATGCACACGGCACGATTGAACAAGCGCGTTTTCATTTTCATCGTTTGTAAAAACAGCACCGCCGTCGCCATAGGCCGCCAAAGGCTTTGTCGGATAAAACGACGTTGCCGTCATATCGGCGATAGAGCCGGCATTTCTTCCGTGATAAACGGAACCGTAGGATTGGCAAGAATCGGACAAAACCTTCATACCGTTTTCGTGTGCGATTTTGATGATTTCGTCATATTCGCAAGGATACCCGAAAATATCAACCGGAATGACGGCTTTTAATTTGAGTTTGCCCTCTTTCTTTACTTCTGCAATCGCACGCTTCAAATCTTCGGGATCCATATTGTAAGTATCAGGCTTTGAGTCAACAAAAACAGGCGTTGCACCAAGCAAAACAGGCGCTTCTGCCGATGCGACAAACGTAAACGACGAAACAAAAACCGCATCGCCTGCCTGAACACCCCATGCCATTAACGCAAGCGTTAAGGCATCTGTGCCCGAACCGCAGGTTGCGCAAAACTTTGTGCCCGAATAAGCAGCCAACTTTTGATCTAACTCTTTTGTTTCAGGGCCTTGGCAATATGCACCGTGGTCTAAAATTGTTTTAAATGCATCTAAAAATTTTTCCTGCCCGATAACTTTTTGCGACGTTGCGCAATCAAAAAGGCCGACGGGCTTTGAAGGTTTATTTGTCATTTTTTATTCCTCTTTTTAAAGTTTAAAATCGAAAGAATATTATGTTATTTCCATGCCACTTTCAAAACACAAAACATTTCCGAATTGTAACATTTTTGATTTCCCAAATGCGATATTTTTTCTTGATTGGAAAAGATTTCGTTGATATATTAAGCCAAAATATTTGTTTCACGAAAAGAGAAAAGGCAATGAAAAAAGTTTTGTATGCATTTTTGGCCGTACTTTTAGTTAGTGCCTGCGCCACAAATCCGAACGGCACAAAAATGAAAATAAGCGATGAAGAAACAAAACTGGAAGTTTACAACAGGGCGATGTTTAATTTTAACTATCAGCTTGATAAAATGGTTTTTAAACCCATTGCCAAAGGCTATAAAGCCGTAACAACGCAAGGTGTGCGAGACAGGGTAACAAGCTTTTTTAACAACTTGGAAGAACCGGCAAGTGCCATCAACAACCTTCTTCAGGGTGAATTTCAAAATTCCGGCGTTTCCGTTGCGCGTTTTGCCGTTAACGCAACATTTGGCGTTCTCGGTTTGTATGATGTTGCAACGACATGGGGGATGACGCAAAAATCAAATTCGTTTGATGCGACCATGGCAAAATATTGCATTCCCGACGGTCCGTTTTTCGTGATGCCTGTCATCGGCCCGTCAACGCCGCGTTATCTTGTCGGCTGGGGCGTAGATTCGTTTGCAAATCCGATGTATTGGGCGCTTTTGGATAAGAAAGACGAAACTTGGGCTATAACCACGATTTACGGCTCAACGGCTTTGAAATATATCAATAAACGCGCCGAAAATATGGCCCTGCTCGACAGTTTGGAAGAAGGTTCCGTTGATTTTTATGCCACGGTTAAATCGGCATTTTTGCAAAATCGCCAAAAATTTAAGAGTTTTTGCAATTGCAAGGCTGATGGTGCGCCTGAAGCCGCAAGCTATGACTTTGATTTTGAAGATATGGACGAAGAAGAATAATTGAATAATAACTTTGCTATAACGGGAGAAAAACATTGAAAAAACTTATATTATACACATTTGCAACACTTTTGGCTCTTTGTGTTAAGGCAGAAGCCATAGATGCTTCAAAGGCCGAAAAATTTGTTCAAAACGTAACTAAAGAAGGCATAGAGGAAATTATCAACTCCAATGTTTCAATTGAACAAAAAGATGCTCGGTTTGAAAAACTTTTCAACACATATCTTGATTTGGATTATATCGGCCGCTTTGTTTTGGGACGTTATTGGAAGACGGCAACACCCGCTCAACGAAAAGAATTTATTGATGTATATCGCGCCTTTAACGTTAAGACGTGGTCGCAACGGTTTGATGAGTTTAAGGGAAAAAGTTTTGATTTTGCCGGAACAACACCGTCAAATTCACAAGGTCAGGTATTTGTCAACACGACGGTTGATATGGAAAACGCCGAACCGGTTAAGGTTGTTTGGCGTGTTAAAGAAGATAACGGTCAGATGAAAATCATCGATATCATAATCGAAAACATTTCGCTTGCCATCACGGCGCGAAATGAATATACGGCCTTCATCAAAAAATCGCCGAACGGCATTGATGACCTGATTGCCGATTTGAAAAAGAAAAGCGCAAAATAAAGCAGTCGGCTTCAGAAACCCATCGGCTCAGCCTGAGTTTTTATTGTTTCTAGGCTCGTCAACAAGTGATATTTCAATGGATTTGTGGAAATACTTCAAAGCCTCTTCATAGTTTATCCAGCCGACTCGATCTAAGCCGAGCTCAAGTCTTTCATACATGGCGGGGGTTATTTTAAGCGCCCTGCAGCAGGCGGCTACGCTTGTATAATTTCTTTGGCGCTCTTCAAAAATAAGGCGGCCGATCTGTTTTTTGATTTGTTGTTGAATCGTCATGAGTAACTCCTGTTTTAATGTTTTAATAAAAAACCGTTCTGAAATAAATCTCAAAACGGGGAGCTAATCAACTGTTACAGCACAGATGGACTGATTCGCGCAAAGCCTTATATCGTCCGCTCCCCAAAAGAGGAGTTCACTGTAAGATGCCTATTAAGCACCGCAACCAATCGATTGCAACGTTATTATGGAAGATTTTTCTTGAATGTAAAGCAAAAATTCGAAGATGCCTTGAATTTTTTGAGCACGCTCAAAAAATAGGCATGACGGTTGGGGTTGCGTGCTCGGCTTTCAGCATCAAATTAGCCATGGGGTGTGGGGAGGGGATTTGTAAAAAATGCAAAAAGCATCTAGACAAAACAAATTTAATTTGTTATAGTCAAAATGTGAAGGGAAGAGAAAATGCGAAATCGAGGCTTGACATTTTCAGATATGACAACCGGCAAAACGACCGGAAAGCCTGATTGGAAAAATTTTAATGGTAGGGAGTTTCTAAGTTCTTCCTATTTTCTTGCTTTAATTAAGTTCAAAAGTAAATTACAAGGATTATAAAGATGCCTGATATTAAAGTGGTGAATTCCGATAAAAATGATGGGACAGAGGAATATCTTCGTAAAATCGAGTATTTTTCCTTTTTTGCCCATACGCGTGCAGAGCATTATGAAGAATATTCTGATAGCTCCGTTTTGGCGTGGGATAAAAACAACAATGTGATATATGAAAAAACAAAAGATGGTGATCAATTTTGGTATGAGTATACCAATCTTTTTGCGAGAGATTTGAGTAAAAAAGAAAAAGTGATTGTAAAAGAAAAACTAAAAAATGGTGAGATACGAGAATACGGCGATGCGTTCATTAATGGTGAAATAGTCCGTGACATCGAATATGAATACATTCCAAATATGCATGAACGTCGTTGGGAAGACGGAGAGTTGATGTATGAAAAGATGCCCGATGGTGCTGAAACAGAGTGGTGTTTTGGTTCTAAAGGAAAACGTGTTAAAATATTTGAAAGTTGTCCTGACGGAACAACACTGATATACAATACTGCCGGTAAATTAACAGACGGATGGCTTCCGGGGGGAATACGCTTGATAGGTGAATACTGGTGTTATGGTCGTTATGGAGGTTATTCAGGCGATTTTCGTTCTTCGCGTGACGCCGATAATGTTGCACTGCGACGGCGGGAGGCACCCCGTGAGCCTAAGCCTACTAAAGGCAATTATAATTATGTTCTCCGTATCGATCGTCCTGATGGCATGGAAATGTGGGCAAGATTTTCTTTATCCGGAAAATTAGAAGGCATTAACGTATCATATGAAGGTCTTTCCGGTCGTCAGGCTTTGAAGGCTTGGTTTCGTAAAAAAGTAGAACAAAATCTTAATATAAAAGAAGAATTTGAAATAAAAACACAGGGCGGACGAAAACACGTCGTAAAACGAGGCGGTTTTAAAGAAGATTTAAAAGCGCTGAAAAATGAGCTTCGAGAAATAATAAAACTTGGCCGTCAAGAACGTGAGGATTCTAAAAAAATGGTAAAAAATTTAGAAAAAGGAATTTTGGATTCAGGATCGGTTTCTGTTGATTTTTGGCAAAACAAAACGAAAAACCGCTCTTAAATTTGTTCTCAAGTTATGAAAGTAAATCCAACTTATATCCAAACACTTTACATTCTTTAGAATTTTTAACATGGAATCGTCGCGTCGGAAAATTCGCCGCTTGCGCTATAAAATGCCGTTCAAGGCATTTTATATGCTCGCGCCCTCAAGGGGGAGGCTTAGGAGAGAGTGTTATAGTTTGCCCTGATGACCTGATGCGTCGCGGCTTTGCCCGCACATACGCTGATTCTTTATGATTAATCCGAAGATGGCTGGACGCGCTTGGCTTGTAGCCTCGGCGAGCCATGACGGTTGGTTTTTTATTTGTAATATTTGCCTCTAGTGTGAGGGCGGAAGCTCTGCCGGCGCGTTAATCACCGAATCGATAAAGCGCTTCATCAGCCGCGGTTGATTGATGAAATGAAAAACAAGTTTTGACGTTCCCGTTCCCGAAAACAAAATGTCACCATAACCGAAAATTCGTCCCAAAATGCTTTGCCGAATTTCAACCGACTCGATTCGTTCGCGGTTTAATTCTTCGGTTGTAACATTCACAATGCCCGTTCGTCTGACCACGCGTTTATTGGTGCAAACCATCTCAATCATATTGCGTTTAAGCCAAGACACCATTGTAAACAAAAACAGGGCGAGAAAGCCGAGCCATATCGTTGCAATTTGTATGAGCGCGAGCATCTGCCCGCCTTTAAGCTGAAGCGTCAACGCAATTGCGAAAAAAAGCACCGTAAATGTTAAGGCCGTCAAGCAAAACGGAATGATTAAGGCAAAATAATGAAGCCTGCCCACAAGCGTAATTTCTTCGCCGGGGGTTAGGGTGCTCAATGTGTAGGTATAGCGTCCGAGCATAGATGTTCTCCTTGAGTTTTGAATCGGTTTTAAGATAACATCAAAAAAAAATAGTTGTCAAATAAATTTGTTAACGCTCATAATCATTTTTTTTCAAACATATTAAGATTGTGCTTTACTTGCCTTTAACAATGTTTTATTTTAAGCAGAAACGCAATTTTATCTTCGGGAATGAAAAAATGACAGCGACCTTAAAGCAAATTCGCAAAACTTTTTTGAACTATTTTGAAAAAAACGGCCACACGATTGTGCCGTCATCATCACTTGTTCCGGACAATGATCCGACTTTGATGTTTACAAATTCGGGTATGGTGCAATTTAAAAATCTGTTCACCGGCAACGAAACGCGCGCATACACAAGGGCCGCCACCGCGCAAAAATCCGTTCGTGCCGGCGGCAAACACAACGATTTGGACAGCGTCGGTTACGATGTGCGCCATCACACTTTTTTTGAAATGCTCGGCAATTTTTCGTTTGGCGATTATTTCAAAGAAGAAGCGATATATTATGCGTGGGAGCTTATAACCAAAGAATTCGGCATTTCAAAAGACAAATTGGCCGTAACGGTTTTTCACACCGATGATGTCGCACGCGATTTGTGGAAAAAAATCTCAGGCCTGCCCGCAGACAGGGTGATTGATATTGCAACAAAAGACAATTTTTGGCAGATGGGCGACACCGGTCCTTGCGGTTATTGCTCGGAAATTTTTTATGACCACGGAGAAGACGTTTTCGGAGACCTGCCCGGCACAAAAGATGAAGACGGCGACAGGTGGATTGAAATTTGGAATTTGGTTTTTGACGAGTTTGAAGATTTGCCGACAGGTGAGCGCATAAACTTAAAAAAACGCTGCATTGACACGGGTATGGGCCTTGAACGTATGACGGCGATTTTGCAAGGCGTTCATTCAAACTATGAAATCGATTTGTTCCAAAATTTAATTACCGACTTGTGTAAACTGACCGGCACGGATAAAGCAAACAAAAATTTGACGTCGTCGTATAATGTCATCACCGACCATTTGCGCGCAACGGCATTTTTAATTGCAGACGGCGTTTTGCCTTCAAACGAAGGCAGAGGTTATGTCTTGCGCCGAATTATGCGCCGTGCGATGCGCCATATATATATGCTTGGTGTTCATGAACCGCTTTTATATAAGCTTTTACCCTCGTTGCAACGTGAAATGGGCGAAGCATATCCCGAATTAAACCGTTATGAAGGCCTTATTTGCGAAACCATAAAGGCTGAAGAAATGCGTTTCGGCAAAACGCTTTCAACGGGTATGAAGCTTTTGGAATCGGAAACGGCAAATATGCATGAAGGCGATGTTTTAAGCGGTCAAACTGCGTTTAAACTTTATGATACATACGGCTTCCCGATTGATTTAACCGAAGATGCCTTAAAACTTAAGAAAATTAGCGTTGATGTTGAACATTTTAATGCCGCAATGGAAAAACAGCGCCAAAAAGCACGTCAAAACTGGGCAGGTTCAGGCGACGAAGGCACCGAAAAAGTTTGGTTTGATGTGGCCGAAAAATTAGGTTCAACCGAATTTTTAGGCTATCAAACATTAAAAGCCGACGGGCAAATTTTGGCGCTTATTCAAAATCAGGAAATGGTTTCAAAGGTTGAAAGCGGCACGTTTTATCTTGTTGCCAACCAAACGCCCTTTTATGGCGAACGCGGCGGGCAAGTCGGTGATGAGGGGCTCATTAAAGGCAAAAATTTTGAAATTAAAGTTCTTGATACAAAGCATAAGCTTGATGCTTTGACTGTTCACGTTTGCCGGCTTGTTTCGGGCATTGTTAACGTTTTTGATACGGCCTCGTTTGAAGTTGATGATAAGCGGCGCAAAAAAATCTGCGCCAATCACTCGGTTACCCACCTTGTGCACAAGGCCTTAAAAACGGTTTTGGGTGATCATATCGCTCAAAAAGGCTCGCTTGTCGGGCCGGACCATATGCGTTTTGACATTTCGCACCCAAAGCAAATCAGTGAAGATGAAATCAGAAAGGTTGAAGACATTGTCAATCGCTCAATCAGAGAAAATTATCGTGTGAACACGCTTTTGATGAACAAGGAAGACGCTCTTCAAACGGGCGCAATGGCGCTGTTTGGCGAAAAATACGGCGATGAAGTGCGTGTGGTGCAAATGCAAAAAGACGGAAAGACCTATTCGTCAGAGCTTTGCGGTGGAACGCATGTTTGCGAAACGGGCGATATCGGCTATTTTAATATTATATCCGAATCTTCCGTTGCTGCCGGAATCAGGCGAATTGAGTGCGTAACGGGAGACAGTGCCGAAAAATTTGTGCAAAATTTAGAAGACAAAATGCACCGCATCTCAAATCGGCTTAAGACCAACATCAATGATTTGGAACAACGCGTTGCAAATCTTTTGGAAGAAAAGAAAAAGCTTGAGCAGGATATTTTTGATTTGAAAAAATCGTTTGTAAACAACAAAACAGCGGACAATGAAGACAAAATCGAGGTTGTCAACGGCATTAAGTTTGTCGGCAAAGTTGTGCCAAACGTTCACCCCAAAGAGCTCAAAGCTTTTATTGATGAAATCAACCAAACCATTAAATCGGGCATTGTTGTTCTGGGCTCGGATAAAGACGGCAAAGCCTCAATTGTGGTGGGCGTTACCAAAGATTTGACGGGTAAATATTCAGCTGTTGACATGGTTAAAGCGGCAGCTCTTGTTGTCGGCGGCACCGGCGGCGGCGGCAGGCCGGATATGGCGCAAGCCGGCGGCACTGACACATCAAAGCTTGAAACGGCTATTGGTGAAGTAAGGAAGATGATATAGCCCAACTTCTTTTGCCACCCCCATAATCAATAAAAAAACCACCCTTTGGGTGGCTTTTTGTAATGGTTGCGGGAGAAGGATTTGGCTTCGCTTTCGCTTGCCGCACAGGCGCTCATCGGCTTTAAGCCGACCGCCATACTTCCGTCTGGCTTTCGCTGGTAGTGAACCAACTCTCCGTTGGTTCAAACCCCACCCCATAATCAATAAAAAACCACCCCTGAAAGGGTGGTTTTTTATTGGTTGCGGGAGAAGGATTTGAACCAACGACCTTCAGGTTATGAGCCTGACGAGCTACCGGGCTGCTCTATCCCGCGATAAATCGGAAAGTAAGGCTTATATATGCTTTTTAAAACCGCTTGTCAAGAATTTTTTTTAGTTTAAAAGCATCAATGCCAAGCTAACAAGACACGCAATAAAGGCAAACAAAACAAAATGTTTCTTTTCAAAATTCATATCTACACTTTTAAAAAAACAAACTGATGGCAATCGCAAAAACAAAAACGGTTAAAATAATCCAATGTGTAAGTTTCATCTTTTCCTCCTTGTCCCACAACAAATAATCAGCATTTTTCGAAATTAAAGGGATAAAAAAATCCCCGCACCGTTCAAAGTGCAGGGAAATTTTAGTAGTCATAGAGGGCGCGCGAGGCCTCGTTAAATAACTCGGTCCACCGCTTGTACTCATCTTGCGACATGCTGTCGTCAGTGCGGTGGCCCACATAATTGATGAGAAATTTAATGTCTTCCTTATCCCACTTGATGAGATCCGCCTTTTTGTAGACGAGCATTTCTTCGGGATCTTTGGGAAGAATGAGCCCCGAAGGCATGATGCGGGACTTCAGCTCTGCCTCAATTTTCTCTCTTTTCTTTTTTTTGGCGTCAAACACTTCTCTGAGCACCAAGGCGATGACGATAATCGCCAATACGATTGTGGCTAACATAGCATATTTTTTTTGATGAATAATTCGCAAATAAGATAACTTGACTCGCAACTTATCATATTTTGTCAAAATGTCAAGAAAAATTTTACCTTCTTTTACATTTTTTTCATTTTCATTTGCCTTACGCAAAAAAATCGGCTATATTTTGTTTTGAAAGGTTGTGAAAAGGGATGATTATCGATTCAAGCGACAAGCGGCAGAGAAAAATCCTGACAAACAAGTGCTTTTATCAGACAATGGCACAAATTGTTTGCGACTTTAAGAAAAAAGGCTACCTCAACCCCACCGACGAGGCGGCAAAGGTTGTTTCGGCCTACCACGACCTTGTGCAGAAAAAGATTAAAAATAATTTTAACAAAGACTACAACGAGGCTTTTTCAAAAATTGATGCTTCCATTAAGGATATGGCGCACAAAGTTTTTTATATTTTTGATTCGAAAAGTTTTGACGCCGCATATCAGGCTTTTCGTGATTTTGACCACATTCAGGCCATTTTAGCTTGGAAACGTTTGAAAAAAAGCTGATGTTCTTTTTGCTGTTGACGGATTGTTTTTGAGGCTTGCAAAAACTTTTCGGCACGTTAAACTTTAAGCTGATATCTTTAACAACAAGCGAGGGCACACTCATGAAACAACTTTCTGTCATCGGCTGCGGTCGCTGGGGCACATTTTTGGGCTGGTATGGCGCAAATTATTGCTTTGATAAGGTTACGCTTTACGACATTCCGACTTCTCCCAATTTTTTGGAACTCAAAGAAACGCGCAAAAATTCATATCTGTCTTTAAGCGACAATATGTTTTTAACGCCCGATTTGAACGAAATTTTCAAAAATGACAACATCATCATTTCAATCGGAGCGCAACATCTGCGGGGTTTGGCAAAGCAAATCAACCAATATAATCTCTCCGGAAAGCATTTTTTGCTTGCAATGAAGGGTTTGGAAGAACCGAGCGCAAAAATCTTAATTGACGTGATGGGCGAAGAAATCACGCAAGACGATGTTCATTTTGCCTGTCTCGGAGGCCCGGGACATGTGCAGGATTACCTCAAAAAAGTGCCTTCGTGTGCGGTGATTGACAGCCGTGAAGAAGCGGAAAAAAAGCACTGGATTGAGCTGATGCAAAGTGAGCTTATCCGTTTTTATTACGGAAGCGACGTGGTGGGCAACCAAATTGGGGCAGCCTTGAAAAATGTGATTGGCATTGCTGCCGGTATTTTAGACGGGCTTGAGTGGTATGGCCTCAAAGGCGGGCTGATGGCGCGCGCGCCGGTCGAAGTCGGGCGTTTTATCAAGCATTTCGGCGGAAACCCGATGACCGCCTATGGTTTGGCGCATTTGGGCGACTATGAAGCCACGCTGTTTTCCAAAAACAGCCACAACAGAATGTATGGCGAGCTTTTGGCTAAAGGCGAAAAATCTTCAAAATCCGCCGAGGGCCCCGCAACCTTAAAAGCTGTGAAAATTATTGCCGACAAAGAAGGAATTGATATGCCGATTTGCCAAGCGCTTTATAAGGTTGTTTTTGAAGACGCGCCTATCAAACCGACGATTCGCGCCATGTTTGAACGCGATTTAAAGATGGAGTTTTAAGCGCTCGATAAAAAAACTCAAAAAGGGAAACCACCGGTCAAAGCCGGTGGTTTTTTTTGCTTGATGCTACATATCCGCAGATACATCAGCCAAAAGCTATAATCACACCATTTCCAGAGTGTTCAACTCTAGTCGTTGCAAACATAACCATAGGGACACATGCTCAAACCAAGACCGACTTTTTTACATTTTTTAGTCGTGGCTGTATATCCACATTCAGTATTACACTCTCCAATCTTATCATACCATATAGAATAATTATCAAGATCACATGTCGCACATGTACCTTTGTTACAAATTTGGCTACCGGTGCATTTAGATGTATAGTAATAGCCACCGCAACCATCGCTGTTTTTAACCGTATAACAATTGGTATAACTATAACCTTGCCCATCGCCACTCGGCGTGCAGGCGCTTACACATGAACCTGAACCATTGCATGTTTGATCACCACTACATTTAGAGGTATAGTAATAGCCGCCGCAGCCATCGCTATTTGAAACCGTCAGGCAATTATTATAATCGCGAGCTTGCCCGTTACCTGTTGGCGTGCACGGGGTTACACACGAACCAGAACCGTTGCAGGTTTGATTTCCGGTACATTTAGACGTGTAATAGGTGCCACCGCAACCGTCGCTGTTTGAAACCGTCAAGCAATTATTATAATCGCGGGCTTGACCATTACCTGTCGGTGTGCATGGGGTTACACATGAACCAGAACCGTTGCAGGTTTGATTTCCGGTACATTTAGACGTGTAATAGGTGCCACCGCAACCGTCGCTATTTGAAACCGTCAGACAATTATTATAATCGTAGGATTGCCCATTGCCCGTCGGCGTGCATGGAGTTACACATGAACCCGAACCGTTGCAGATCTGACTTCCGGTGCATTTAGATGTGTAATAGGTGCCGCCGCAACCGTCGCTATTTGAAACCGTCAAACAGTTGTTATAATCGTAGGCTTGCCCATTCCCTGTTGGCGTGCACGGGTCTACACACGAACCCGAACCGTTGCAGACCTTACCACCCGTGCATTTAGACGTGTAATAGTAGCCGCCGCAGCCATCGCTGTTTATTTTTGTCAGGCAATTATTAGAATCACGGGATTGTCCATCACCGGATGGTGTGCAACAGCCGGTTGATCTGCAAACCTGATTTCCCGTGCAATTATAAGTATATGTCTTCCTTGTTTCGCCACAGCCATTATCTTCACTCCCTTGTGTATAGCATTTTAAATATCCGCTGTATGTGTCATCAGCTAAAGGCGTGCAGGTGCTCACACACGAACCAGAACCGTTACAAACCTTATCACCCGTGCATTTAGATGTGTAATAGGTGCCGCCACAGCCATCGCTGTTTGAAACCGTCATGCAATTCGCATAACTGTAACCTTGCCCATTACCGGACGGTGTGCAACAACCGCTTGACGTGCAGGTTTGATCACCATTACACCTATAAGTATATGTAATCCTTGTGTTGCCGCAACCGTTAGGAGCCGAACCCTGTGTCCAGCAAGCACGATAGCCTGTATATGTATCGTCAGGTTCAGGCGTGCAACCAACGCAACCGCTTGATGTGCATTCTTCATCACCACTGCATTTATAAGTGTATGTGGTTCTTGTGCTACCGCAACCATCGCTTGCCGATGTGTTTTTGGTGTAACACTTTGGATATGCCGGTGCAGGATCACTTTCAAGCGGCGTGCAAACAACAGGATCTTCACAACCGCTTGACGTGCAGGTTTGATTTCCCGTGCAATTATACGTGTATGTGGTTCTTGTGCTACCGCAACCATCACTTGCCGCCGTGTTTTTGGTGTAACACTTCGGATATGCCGGTATCGGATCACTTTCCAGCGGCGTGCAAACAACAGGATCTTCACAACCGCTTGAGGTGCAGGTTTGATTTTCCGTGCACCTATAGGTGTATGTAATCCTTGTGTTGCCGCAACCGTTATCAGCCGTGCCTCGCGTCCAGCAGGCACGATAGCCTGAATACGTATCGTCAGGTATTGGCGTGCAAGAACAGCCGCTTGATGTGCATTGTTCATTGCCGATACACTTATAGGTGTATGTTTTTCTTGTGCCGCCGCAACCGTTTGAAACATTGTTTTGCGTGTAACACGCCGGAAAAGTCGGTGTTGCCTCATCAGCTTCTGGCGTGCAACAACCGCTTGACGTGCAGGTTTGATTTCCCGTGCAATTATACGTGTATGTGGTTCTTGTGCTGCCGCACCCATCACTTGCCGCCGTGTTTTTGGTGTAACAGTTCGGATATTGCGGTGTCGAATCACTTGCTGTCGGCGTGCAACAACCGCTTGATATGCAGGTTTGACTTCCCGTGCAATTATATGTATATGTCGTTCTTGTGCCGCCGCAACCATCACTTGCCGCCGTGTTTTTGGTGTAACAGTTCGGATATTGCGGCGCCGAATCACTTACTGTCGGTGTGCAACAGCCGCTTGAGGTGCAGGTTTGGCTTCCCGTGCAATTATAGGAATATATCTTCCGCGTTCCGCCGCAACCATCTGAAGCCGTAGTTTCCGTATAGCACGCAAGGTGATTGTTATATGTGTCATTAGCCAAAGGTGTGCAACAACCGCTTGATGTGCAGGTTTGATTTTCCGTGCATAAATAAGTATAGGTCTTTTTCGTGCGGCCGCAACCATCTGAAGCCGTTCCCTGCGCATAACACGCCAAATGATCCGAATATGTTTCATCTGCTTCCGGTATGCAGCAAACACAGTTCTTGCAATCTGTTGGGCCGGATTTACCGCTTGTTACCATACCGAGTTTCCACGTTCCGGCACAGCTGCCCACACAGTTGTCTTCTTCGGTTGCAAAATTTTCGGCACACTGCGCAATTTCGCATGTGTTACCGTTGGCGGTATATCCCTCATTACATTCAAACTTATAAAGGACATCGCCTTCAGAACAGTCTTCATTCACAATTTTGCACGGGCTGCCGACAAGCCTTCCGTTTTCAGGCGCCTCTTTAACGGTATATCCCTCGCACGTTACAACCGGACAATGTTGTTGACATCTGTAACACACTAAATCGTCAATATGATATTCTTCTTCCGTCGTTTCCGTTCCGACGCATGGGTTGCTTCGATATGGCTCGCGACATCCGGTTGCAAAATAACACAGCTTTCCGCCGTATGTGGCCGAAGATGTTGTCCAAACAGATGTGTTGATATTGTTGGACGTGCTCGAACCGCGCCAACCGCTGCAATAAACAAGATAACACGTTGCGATAGAACTGGTTTCATAATAAATGAACATATCTTTATTTTCGCCGGAAAGTTTGGAAGAAACCGTCCCTTCCGCACACGTTCCAACCCCGGGATTTGGCCGTGGTTGAGGATTAGGATCATCAGGGGTTGCAGTGTTGTCGCTTATTCCAAGAAGGCAACTCTCACCACCGCCGAAAATGTTTGGCAGAAAACAAACGCGTGCATTTGCCGCAACCGCAAACAAACACGCCAAAAAACAAACAAATGAGATTTTACGCATCTTGTCAAGTCCCCCATAAAGCTATAGCTGATTTTATGTTACGCTTAAATCAGGTGCTTGTCAAGAATTTTATCAAAAAAACAAATGGCGTCTTAAACGGCAACTTTTGCTTTTATCGCATCATGGCATTGATAATCGACAAGCTCAAAATCTTCAAACTTAAAGTCGTTGATATTTTTCACATCGCGCACAATTTTCATCGTCGGAAGCTTTAAGGGTGTGCGCGAAAGCTGCTCATAAACCTGCTCAAAATGATTGTGATAAATATGCACATCGCCCAGCGTGTGTACAAAATCGCCAACGCCCAAATTGCAAACTTTTGCCACCATCATGGTTAGTAGCGCATAAGAGGCTATGTTAAACGGCACACCCAAAAACATATCGCACGAACGTTGATAAAGCATACACGAAAGTTTGCCGGAAGCCACGTAAAACTGAAACATCATATGGCATGGCGGCAATTTCATATCTTTAATTTGGCAAGGGTTCCACGCGCTCACAATCAGCCGCCTGTCGTTGGGATTTGTTTTGATGCGTTCAATCACATCGGCAAGCTGATCAATGCCCTGCCCGTTAAAATTTCGCCACTGCGCGCCGTAAACCGGTCCTAAATTGCCGTTTTCATCTGCCCATTCGTTCCAAAT
Source organism: Alphaproteobacteria bacterium (assembly GCA_017445475.1). Taxonomy (GTDB): domain Bacteria; phylum Pseudomonadota; class Alphaproteobacteria; order RF32; family CAG-239; genus UBA1254. The sequence goes on along the minus strand of JAFSUB010000018.1, from coordinate 89,685 downwards.
GCGCACACCGTTGTCTTGCAGATATTTCACGTTTGTGTCGCCTTTAATAAACCACAAGAGCTCGTAGATAATGCTTTTTAAGTGAACTTTTTTTGTGGTTACAAGCGGAAAACCCTCGTTTAAATCAAAACGCATTTGACGGCCGAAAACGGAACGCGTGCCAACGCCTGTCCTGTCTGTCTTGTCAACACCGTTTTCTAAAATATCTCTCAGCAACTCCAAATATTGCTTCATTTGTTTTCTCCTTTGTTTTCAATGGCAGATAAAATGTGTTTGATGACCGATTGATCCACAAAATCGCCTTTTTTGACCAAAACGCGCGTTGTGATGTTGTCTTCCATGTAATCTTTGGAAATTTGCTCGTATTTTTCTTTAAGCACATCAACGCAAGGCGTAATATCAACCTTTTGCCCTTTCAAATCGGCATTTAAATCGCCTTGATAAACGCAGTCAACCACCACATCGGGCATAAACTCAACCGCGCCTGTCATAAAAAGCTTATAAACGCTTGCACCGCCCGAAAGATAAATGGTTTTGCTTTCATTTTTAAGCGCATCGGCATCTGTTATTACAAAGTGATTTTCTTTGTCTGAAACTTCATAAGCGGGATTAAACGTCAAAACATAAATTTTGCGGTTTGGGAGTGTTTTGTTCGGAAAACTTTCATAAGTTCTTTCGCCCGCCAAAACAATGCCGCCCTCGGTGATGCGCCGAAAACGCTTAAAATCGCTTGAAATATGCCATGGAATATTTTGACCGATTCCAATCACATTATCGCCTGTATGCCGACACCAAATCGCAACAATTGTCATTTTGCCCTCCTCTTTAAGTAGCATAAAAAAAATCGGCCTGAAAAACAAACCGATTTTTTTATTTTCAACATCTAAAATTTTGATTTTTAAACGTTGCCGAACGGATTAACGTCTTGTGCACGCTTTTCCTGCGTCTTTCTTAAGTCAAACACATTCAAAAACACGCACGAAATGTAAATCGAAGAATATGTGCCGATAATCACGCCAAACCATATAACAAAAGAAAAGCTTCTCAACGCATCGCCGCCGAACGCAAACAAAGCGACAGCCGCGCATAGTGTTGTCAAGCCCGTTAAAATCGTGCGTGAAAAAATGTCGTTGATACTTTTGTTGATTAAATCATATTGGCTCATCTTCTTGAATTTACGTAAGTTCTCCCTAATTCGGTCATAGTTGACAACCGTATCGTTAATTGAATAACCCGCAAGCGTCAGAATGGCGGCAACCGTTGTTAAGCTGATATCAAAATCAAAGAGCGACAAGAAGCCGACCGTGATGATGATGTCGTGAAACAACCCTAAAAGCGCACCCAATGCAAATTGCCATTCAAAGCGAAACCACACATAAGCGCAAATCGCCAAAATTGCAATTAAAGACGCAATCACACCCGCACGCTTTAATTCGTCTCCGACTTGCGGACCGACAGATTCAACACGGCGATACTCGTAAGAGTTTCCCAAAATCTCTTTGATTTTGACAATCGCAATACGTTGGCTTTCCTCATTGGCATTATCAGCCTGCGCGCGAATCATCAGCTCGTTGCCTTCTTCGCCCAAACTTTGAAGCGTCAGCTCGTCTAAACCGAGCACGGAAAGTTTTTGCCTGATTTGCTCAACATTGATTTTGTTTTCGCTTTTAATCTCCATCAAAACACCGCCGGAAAAATCAATACCATAGTTAAAACCGTGGAAAAACATCAGCCAAACCGAGGCAAGCACCAGCAAAATCGAGGCTGTATATGTCAGCTTACGCGGTTTTAAAAAATCAATGTTTGTGTCTTTTGTAATCCAACTGAATATTCTCATCTTCTTTGTCCTTCTCTCTTATTGAATCGGCAGTTTTGTCGGCTTAAAGCGATTAAGCCAATAGGTAATAATCAAACGCGTAACCGTAACGGAAGTAAACATCGACGTTAAAATACCGATGGAAAGCGTAACGGCAAAACCTCTGACCGGCCCCGTGCCAAACCAAAACAGAACGGCAGCCGCAACAAGCGTTGTTAAATTTGAATCGACAATTGTTGACCACGCTTCCGTAAAACCTGTGTCTGCTGCATCACGCGGGGTTCTTCCGTTTTTGACCTCTTCGCGCATACGTTCAAAAATCAGCACATTGGCATCAACCGCCATACCGATTGTCAAAATAATGCCCGCAATACCCGGAAGTGTCAGCGTTGTGCCGATAAAACTCATTGCCCCAAGCATCAAAACAAGGTTAATCAAAACCGTGATGGTCGTAAACAAACCGAACAGGCCATACGCTAAAATCATAAACACAACAACGGCAATAAGCCCGACAATCGAGGCAAACACACCATCTTTGATTGAATCGGCACCAAGACCTGCACCAACCGTGCGTTCTTCCAAAATTTCGAGTGGCGCAGGCAAAGCACCCGAACGCAAAAGCATTGCCAAATTGTTGGCTTCTTCAGCGCTGAAATTTCCGGTAATCACACCGCTGCCGCCCAAAATCGGACCTTGAATTGTCGGCGCTGAAATCACTTCATTATCCAAAACAATGGCCAACCTTTCGCCGACATTGTTCTTGGTAACCTCGCCAAACTTTCTGCCTCCGATTGTGTTAAACTTAAACGATACAACAGCCCCACCGTCTTGAAAAGCAACCTGCGCATCCGTCAAATTTTCACCGCCGACAGCAGCTTTTCGCTGAATCACAAGCTGGCCGCCTTCGGCGCTGTTAATCACGCGCGATGTGTTGCTTAATTTTCCTCTTTTGGCATCGCCGGCCGTTGTTCGGCTGTCAACCAAGTGAAACGACATTTTTGCCGTTTTGCCTAACAGCGCTTTAACTTCTTCGGGATTTTGAACACCGGGAAGCTGAACCACAATCCGGCTTGAACCCTGACTTTGAATAACCGGCTCTTTAGTCCCGAGCTCATCAATGCGGCGACGCACGATTTCTATTGATTGATCAATAACCCTTTTAGCAAGCATATTTAAGGCCTGCTCGGAGTATTTAATTTCGATTGTGCCGTTTTCATCGGTGGTTACTTCAAGCCCGTCTTCCAGCTTTTTGAAATAACCCATCGCTTGTGTGCGTGCATTATAGTTGTCGATTTTCACTTTAACACTGTCCGCACCGGCAGATAAGTTTTGATAGCGTATACGATGTTCACGCAGGCTTTGGCGCACAGCGTCTTCCAAAAGCCCCATACGTTCACGCACAACCTCTTTCATATTCACTTCCAAGAGCAGATTCGAACCACCCTGCAAATCAAGCCCAAGACTCACAGGTTGCCACCATGTGGGCAATTTAAGCGACTTTGGCATAAAATTCGGCACAGCCAAAATAAAGCCGACCAAACAAACCGCTAAAATCATTAAAACTCTTTGTTTTGATAACTTATACATCTTTTTGTCCTAACTTTTTTTGTTCTTTTTTGTTTTGCGCTCGGGCGCCTCGGTTTTTTGCAAAACCTCACGAATGGTATAGCGATGTGCCTTCACCTCAACACCTTTTGAAATTTCAAGCGTTAAATCATCGCCATCTACCGCAATAACAGTGGCGTATATGCCGCCGCCCGTGATAACATTGTCGCCCGCTTTAATTGCCAAAAGCGCGGCTTCGTGCTGTTTCATCTTCTTTTGCTGCGGACGAATAAGCAGCAAATAAAACACCACAAAAATCAACGCAATTTGAAGCACGGTGCCCAAAATCGGCGATGCACCCGCAACCTCGGAAGCACTTTGCGCAAAAGCATTTGAAATAAACATCTGTTTCTCCCAAAAATTAAACTGCTTGCACTATAACGCAAAAATTTGATATCTCAAGACATAAAATCAAAGTATTGAACATTTTTTTTATTTTCAAGGCAGATAATTTCTCGGATTAACGGCCTTTTTGCCCGCACGAACCTCAAAGTGAAGCTGCGGTTTGTTCACGCCGCCCGTTTGTCCCACGGTTGCAATTTTTTCACCCCGTTGCACGATTTGTCCTTTCTGAACCAAAATCTTTTCATTATGCGCATAAGCCGTGATATAGCCGTCCGAATGTTTAATCAAAATAAGGTTGCCAAAACCCTTAAGGCCGTTGCCGGCATAAGCAACCGTTCCCTTGTCGCCGGCCTTGACCGTTGTGCCGAGCGGCGCCGAAATGTTGATTCCGTCATTTTTGCGTCCTTTTCCCGTCGCCCCGAAAGAAGAAATAACCTTGCCTGAAACGGGCCACATAAATTTCGCACTGCGTTTGGTCGAAACGGGAACTGCGCTTGCTGTTTGGTTTTTTCTTCCCGTCTGATTTTGCACGCCGGATTGTTTCTTTACAGGCGTGGTATTTTGGGCCGTGCTTTTTTGCACCGGTGCCGAACTTGCCGAAACGATAATTTTTTGCCCGACATTTAAGTTATACGGTTCTTTAATGTTGTTTTTTTGTGCCAAAGCCTTATAGTTTGTGTGATATCGCCTTGCGATTGAGGCCAGTGTGTCGCCCTTTTTAACCGTGTAAACCGTGTTTGCGCTCATTTTCAGCACTTGCCCGACATAAAGCTGATCGGGGCTGTCGATACCGTTGAGCTCGATAAGTTCATCAATCGACATGTCATAACGCTTGGCAATGCTGTAGAGCGTGTCGCCTTTTTTCACCTCAACCACATCGGGCGCACGGCCGAAAAGCGGCAAGTTCTGCAAATAAGAACAGCCGCTTAAAACAGCGCAAACAAGCCATATCAAAACACTTTTTTTGAGCATTTTTCAACCTTTGATGAAGGAGTATAGCGCCAAAATCACTAACTTTTTCTTAAATTGTATTTTTTTAGCGACCTTCTTCCTGTTTTGAAGCGGATTGAGAAGCGACGACATCCGTATTTACATCGCTTTGTGAAGTTTCGGGCAAAACTTCAGCCGACACACCGCTTTTTGGGGTTCTTGTAATTCCCCGAAGCTTTTCAACAACCTGACGCGACTTAACGGTTAAGGCATCCGGCTTGTTTTGTTTTTGCTTAATTTTTTCAAAATTGATGCTTGAACCCGAAACGCTTTTTGTTTGCTCTAACAAGGCCAGATATGCTTCATCCGATGAATGTCTAAAATAAACGTATGAAAGGCTGTCGATGAGTTTGCTCAAGTCTTTATCAAGCTTCTTTTTTTTCAAGCCCAAAAAATCTCTTTTCGGCTTGATGTTTTGCGAAAGTTTTTCTAAAAGCCCGTCATCATATATCTTTGGTCCATAACGAACAAGCACGTCCGTTAAAACGGTCTGAAGCTGCAATTGCTCATTTGGATGGTCTTGTAAAAAAGTGTTTATCTCTGAAATTTGCGCATTAAACGCACTTTTAGCCGATTGCTTCGGTTTGCTCTTTTTCTCAAGATTGGCCGCATCAATAACCTCAACAAGCGGATTTTGCTTTTTTTGCTCAATCAGATTTTTTGTTGTCATAAAGTCGCAACTTGATTCAATCAGCGTTTTAAAATAAGGATTTTCCGCATGTTGAGAAACAATTTTTCCCGCATATTCGAACAAAGTCGAAAGCTCTGCCCGTTCTTTTTTCGAAAGAAAGTCGATATTTGTTTTGTAGCGAATAACCGATTTAGGCATTTGCCCGTTTTGCAAAATATCACTGCAATTCGAGCGAACATAATTTTCAAACTGTGTGTTGCCGCTTTGGCTCAAAGCGACCAAAAGCTTTTCGTATGCTTTCAAAGCGCGCATTTCAGACGATATGGTTTGAATATCGGCGTGCACATATTTTTCGATGTTTTGTTTTTCAAGCCGATAAAGTGCATTGTGCTTGCGCCGGTTTTTGACGGCCTCAACAATTCCGTCCTCCGGCAACGTCGTTATGAGCGCCGGAACGGCCAGTAACGCCGCTTCAAAAGCATCTCTTCGCCAACCGCGCTCTTTGCTGCGCGGATTTTTAAGCATACGATATTCAAAGAAAGATTTTAAGGTTTTGGGCGAATATGCTTCCCTTAAAACAATATCTTCGCAAAAACGCGCCAATGCTTCATCTTGTAGAACACCGTCTTTTTCAAAAAACTGCCCCGTTTTGCCGATTTTATGCGTTTTACGCATTCTTTTGACGGTGTGCTTTATCACAGGAAGGCTTGCATAAAACTTGGCATGATTTTCATCATATTTTGCTGTTCCTAAAGGCAGAAAAGCACGCATCTGATTGAGAACGGCGTTGCCGTATGCACGAGCCTGTTGCCAAATAAAATCAGCCTTATTTTCGGCTCTGAGCATCATCGCCGCATAGGCAAAACTTTCAGCATGCATTTCTTTGAGATAGTTGATATATTCATCTTTTGCAACGCCTGTAAAACCCTCTCCTTTTGAGTGCTTCTGCGCCGCCGCCATATCTTTTGTAACTTTTTCATAAACCCTGTCTATTGCCTCTTTGGCAAACAGGCCGTATTTTTCTTGAAGAGAATGAGCAAGTTCGTGATATTTGGTTTCACAATCTTTGCTACGGTTAACAAAGAAAACGGAGCCATAGTTCACACCGTCAAAAAATGCGTCCTTAACATCAACTTTGTATTCACCGTTCGGAAGCGGTAAAAGCACACCTTTTTTAAGTAGCCCCTTTTCCGCCTCATCTGCGCTGATGTTTTGAAGTTTGGCAACCTCATCTATCACTTTTTGATAATCATAATGAAATTGATTGTTAACAACAGCGTTGTGTATGTCGTCATAGCAAAAAACGGCAACGCCTGCTTTGGCACCGATTGAATATATATCTCTGTTAACCTCTCTAATTTTAACCATGACACAAACCCTTTGGCTTCAATCTTCTTATATTCTACGAAAAATATTCAAAGAAGTCAACAAATTCGATGAAATCCCCCTTGATTTTTGAACAAAAAGCGCTTAATGTGAGCCTTAAAAAACGAGGAAAAAAATGGTTCAAAAACCAAACATTGAAGATTTAAGCGGTGATAAATACAAATACGGCTTTGTCAGCGATATTGAGGTTGAAACCGCACCTAAAGGCTTAAATGAAGATATTATCAGGCTCATCTCAAGCAAAAAAGACGAGCCCGACTGGCTGCTTGAACGCCGTCTGAGGGCTTATCGGCATTGGCTGACGATGGTTGAGCCGAAATGGGCAAAGCTGACCTATGAAAAGCTAAACTATCAAGATTTGTTTTATTATGCCGCTCCAAAACAAAAGGCTAAACCCAAAAGTCTTGATGAGGTCAATCCAGAAATCTTAAAAACCTACGACAAGCTCGGCATTCCCCTAAAAGAACAAGAGATTTTGGCAGGCGTTGTGGCCGTTGACGCCGTTCTCGACAGTGTTTCGGTTGCCACGACCTATCGTTCAAAACTTAAAGAGATGGGCATTATTTTTTGTTCCATTTCCGAAGCCGTTAAAGAACACCCCGAGTTGGTAAAAAAATATTTGGGTTTGGTTGTGCCTTATAGCGACAATTTTTTTGCGTGTTTGAACAGTGCCGTGTTTACGGACGGTTCTTTTGTTTATATCCCAAAAGGCGTTAAGTGCCCGATGGAGCTTTCAACATATTTTCGCATAAATGCGCAGAACACCGGCCAGTTTGAGCGAACTTTAATTGTTGCAGAAGAAGGGAGTTATGTGTCTTATTTAGAGGGTTGCACGGCACCCATGCGCGATGAAAATCAGCTTCACGCAGCCATTGTTGAAATTGTTGTCTTAAAAGATGCGGAAGTTAAATATTCCACCGTTCAAAACTGGTATCCGGGCGACAGCAAAGGCAAAGGCGGCGTTTACAACTTTGTAACAAAGCGCGCACTTTGCAAAGGCGAAAACGCGAAAGTTTCGTGGACGCAGGTCGAAACCGGCTCGGCCGTTACGTGGAAATATCCCTCGTGCATTTTAGCGGGCAATAATTCATCGGGCGAATTTTATTCGGTTGCCATCACAAACAATTTTCAGCAGGCCGACACCGGCACAAAAATGATTCATTTGGGGCAAAACACAACGTCGCGTATTATTTCAAAAGGCATTTCGGCAGGCTTTTCAAACCAAACCTACCGCGGGCTTGTTAAAATTGCCAAAGGCGCAACGGGTGCCCGCAATCACTCGCAATGCGACAGTCTGCTCATCGGCCGAACCTGCGGCTCACACACCGTGCCATACATCGAAAACGAAAACAAAACGGCTGTTTTAGAACACGAAGCAACAACTTCGAAAATCAGCGAAGAACAGCTTTTTTATTGCAGGCAGAGGGGATTAAACGAAGAACAGGCCACCCAGCTTATTGTCAGCGGTTTTTGCAAAGAGGTGATGCAAAAACTGCCGATGGAATTTGCTGTTGAAGCCGCAAAACTCATTAACATCAGCTTAGAAGGAAGCGTTGGATGATTTTCCCCCGTCATCCTGAGCGGGGTTTACACCGCGAAGGATCCAGAAAAACAAACCATCTTTAATGTATCATGTTAAATTCTTATGTTTACATATTAGCCAGTCAAAAAAACGGAACATTATATATCGGCGCAACATCTGATTTAATCAAACGTATTTGGCAACATAAAACAGGTTTTTATTCCGGATTTACAAAAAAGTATAACGTCAAATTATTGGTTTACTACGAAATTTTTAGTGATATAAAAGAAGCTATTCATCGGGAAAAAGTTTTAAAAGGTTGGAAAAGAAACAAAAAAATCGCTTTAATTGAACAAACAAACCAAGAATGGGAAGATTTATATGAAAAGTTGTTGTGATGATTTAGCTGGATTCTTCGCTGACGCTCAGAATGACGCAAAAGGAAGTATTTAACAATGAACAAAACACAAGAAACATTATATCAGCGTGCTTTACGGGTTTGGGGCAAAGAGCCTCAAATGCTTCAAGTGATTGAAGAAATGAGCGAGCTTATCAAAGAAATTTTGAAAAACGTCAATCGCAAAAAAGACAACGTCGCCGAAATTGTTGAAGAAACGGCCGATGTTGAAATTATGCTTGAACAACTCAAATGTTGCTATAATATCAAAGACAAGGTTGAGGCATATAAAACAGACAAGCTTAAAGCAATCGAAGAAAGGCTTAATCTATGGGAAAAAACGCATGACAAATAAAACGATACTCGACATTAAAAATTTATACGCAAACGCCGGTGATAAGGAAATCATCAAAGGTTTGAATTTAACCATCAACGAAGGCGAAGTCCACGCCATTATGGGGCCCAACGGCGGCGGAAAGTCGACTTTGGCCAATGTTTTAAGCGGAAAACCGGGCTACACGCCCACATCGGGCAGTGTTACCTTTAAGGGCAAAGATTTGTTTTCACTTGATGTGGAAGAACGCGCCAACGAAGGTCTTTTCCTTTTGATGCAATATCCGATTGAAATTGAAGGTGTTGCCTTTATAACGTTCTTAAAACATGCCTTAAACGCCAAACGCACATATGAAGGCCAAAAAGAAATTGATATGCCATCGTTTATGCGCCTTGTTCGCGACGAAGCAAACCGCCTTTTTATCAATTCGGATATGCTCAAACGCGCCATTAATGCAGGTTTTTCGGGCGGCGAAAAAAAGAAGATGGAAACACTTCAAATGGCAATTTTACAACCCACGCTTGCCATTTTGGACGAAGCCGATTCCGGCCTTGACATTGACGCCTTAAAAATTGTTTCCGGCGGCATCAACAACTTGCGCGACGGAAAACGCGCCTTTTTGATTATCACCCACCATCAAGATTTGCTTGAGCAAATTGAGCCTGATTTTGTGCACGTTTTTGCCGGCGGGCGCATCGTCAAATCCGGCGATAAAAATTTGGCTTTGCAGCTTGAAGCCGAAGGGTATGCCGATTTTATTAAGGGTGAAAAATGTTGAAATTACCAAACGACATCATCGTCAAAGAAACCGACATCCCCTCTCTTGGAGCCTTGCGGCAAAAAGGAAAGGCCGCTTTTTTAAGCCTGCCCTCCTTAAAAGACGAGGCTTTTAAATATACCCCCGTTCAAAACGTTTTAACAGATGAGATGTTTCAGCCAAGTTCTTGCTGCAATCATTTTAAAGAATGTGCCTGCGAAAAAAACAAACTTGACTTTGAAGCGCACTGTTTTTTCTTTTGCGACGGCACTTTGCACGAGCATTTTCATCTCACCGAAGGAATGGAGGCTTTGCCTTTGTCAGAGGCTTTGAAAAATCACGAAGCGGCCGGCCATATCAACAAATTTGACGCAACAAAACATCCCTTTGCGGCCTTAAATCTTGCCTGTTTAGAACAAGGACTGTTTTTGCGCATTGAAAAAACCCCGTCAAAGCCGATTATGTTTTTTTATCAGGCAAAGCAACAGGGGCTGAAAAACATTTATAATGTTATTTTGCTTGAAAAAGGCGTGTCTGCCGAAATAGTGGAAATTTTTGAAGGTCAAAACGAGGCATATTTCACAAATGTCGTCAACGAAATTTTTGTTGCAAAAGATGCAAGCTTAAAACACTATAAGCTTCAAAACGAAGGTTTAAGCGCAGCGCATATCGCCTTTAATCGGGCGGAAGTTAAATCAAACGGTTGTTATGAAAGCTATGTTTTTCAAAAAGGAGGCAAACTTTCGCGCCACGAGCTTGAAATTTGCCTGCTTCAAGAAAGTGCTTCGGCCTTTTTGAACGCCGCATACAAAATTAAGGGCGACACACTGGTTGACACAACAACAAACATCGCTCACTTAAAACCATTCACAACATCTGAGCAAACCATTAAAGGCGTGATTGACGAAAACGCGCGCGGTGTCTTTCAGGGCAAAATCTGCGTGGCCAAAAATGCCGTTCACACAAAAGGTTATCAGCTTCACAAGGCGCTTTTGCTTTCAGATGGAGCAAGTGTTGATGTTAAGCCCGAGCTTGAAATTTTTGCCGATGACGTCAAATGTTCACACGGCGCAACGTGCGGCGATTTAAGCAAGGACGAGCTGTTTTATTTAAGATCGCGCGGCATTTGCGAAAACAAGGCGCGTGAAATGCTGACAAATGCTTTTCTTAAAACTGTTTTCGAGGACATTTCAAACCCAAACATTAAAAATTTGTTTGAAAATTTTTAACGACTTTGCCCTCAAGGGCGCTATAACAATTTTATGAGTGCAAATCCACCGATAAGCAAGGCAAAAAACACCACGGAAAGCCAGCCCAAATTTTTTTCGATAAATATTTTCATCGGCGCGCCGTATTTTTTTAAAAGCCAAGCCACAATAAAAAATCTTCCGCCGCGCGCCAAAACGGAAGCAACCGAAAAAACACCCAGATTAAGGTGAACCACACCGCTTGCAATTGTGATGATTTTATACGGGAAGGGTGTTAAACCTGCGCCGAAAACAATCCACGCGCCATATTCATGATAATATTCTTCAAATTGGTGAAATTTTTGCAAATAGCCGTAAAATGAAAGAAGCGGCTCGGCAATTAAATCAAAGAAAAACACACCGATGGCATAGCCGAAATAGCCGCCCAAAACGCTCGCAATTGTTGCAAGCCCTGCGATGCGCCAAGCTTTTGAAGGCGCTGCTAAAATCATCGGAATGAGCATAATATCAGGCGGAATAGGGAAAAACGAACTTTCGGCAAAAGCCACCGCAAAAAGCGCAAACATCGCGCCCTGCCCTTGAGAAAGCTTCATTGTCTTGTCATAAATTGTGCGAATAAATTTCATCTCTTATCTTTCAATGACAAGACTATAAAAAGAAGCGGCGTAAATGTCAATAAATGAATTGTCATAAACGAACACACGTTTGTATAAAAGTTCGGAGAACGAGGTAAATACGAAGTATGCGCTCTCGCGCAGGCAAGTGCGCAGTAAAATAAAAATGCGGAGAGTAGTTCAGATAGAGTTGAAATAAGAAAAGGGAAAATTTTAGTGTAGATAGATCTACATGAATTTTCCCTTTTTCGAAATTTCGGCTCTAGATGAGCTGCTATACGCGTTTTTAAGAGATTCGGCCGTGGCAATGCTTATACTTCTTCCCGCTACCGCACGGACAAAGATCGTTTCGGGCGACTTTGCCCCATGTGGACGGATCGGTCGGGGAAACGTCGCCTTTGCCATATTGAAAAGTTTTTTGCGGCTCGGAAGGTGTTTTTTCCCGCGCTAAAACATTTTCCGGCGTTTCGTGCACCGCATTCATCTTCATGTTTTGCCGGCGTTCGGCTGATTGTTGCGCCTGATCGTTTGAACCTGTTTTAATGACCGTGCGGCATGTAACAACCGTAACCTGCTCTTTTAAAACTTCAAGCAAATCCGAAAACATATTAAACGCTTCTTTTTTATATTCGTTTAACGGATCTTTTTGTCCGTATGCACGCAAAACAATCGTGTGGCGCATCTGATCCAAGGTTGCGATATGTTCTTTCCACAAAAAATCGAGCGTTTGAAGCAAAATGCTTTTATCAACCATTTTAACCAAGTCTTGAGGCAAATCTTGATTTTTAAGCTTCAGATTTTTCTCAACTTCCGCAAGAATTTTTTCCGTCAGCTCCTCAACGGTGATATCCTCCTTGTTTCCAAAGTTTTGAACAGGAATAAGGAAACCTGTCATTTTCAAAAGCTCTTGCTCTAAAGCATCTAAACGCCACTGCGATTTATCCGAACCGGCGGGCACATAGTTTTCTATCACACCAGATAGGCACTCGCTACGCATTTGCTCAACGCTTTCTGAAACATCATCTGTTTCCATCAGCTTTTTGCGCTCGGCATAAATCACTTTGCGCTGTTCGTTCATCACATCGTCATATTTTAAAAGGTTCTTTCTGATGTCAAAGTTGCGCTCTTCAACCTTTTGCTGCGCTTTTTCCAAAGCTTTCGAAATCCACGGATGAATAAGTGCTTCGCCCTCCGGAAGCCCCAAGCGATGCAAAACGGCCGACATACGCTCCGAGCCGAAAATACGCATCAAATCATCTTCAAGTGATAAGAAAAACTTTGATGTGCCCGGATCGCCCTGACGCCCCGAACGGCCGCGCAACTGATTGTCAATGCGGCGACTTTCGTGGCGCTCTGTGCCCAAAATGTAAAGGCCGCCTGCTTCAAGCACTTTTTGCTTGTTTTCTTCAACTTCAAGCTTAATTTTTTCTCTCAAAGAGTCAATCTGCTCGGGCGTTTCATCACCTTTGAGAACAGATTTAAGCTTCATATCCGGATTGCCGCCAAGCTGAATATCCGTGCCGCGTCCGGCCATATTTGTTGAAATTGTAACCGCGCCCAACACACCCGCTTGTGCAACAATGGCCGCTTCGCGCTCGTGATGACGCGCGTTCAAAACTTCAAAAGCCACATTCGGCGCCGCTTTTGAAAGCAAATCGGCCACAATTTCCGATTTTTCAACCGATGTTGTGCCAACCAAAACAGGCTGTCCGCGTTTGTGGCAATCTAAAATCGTTGCAATAATTGCCTGATATTTTTCTTTTTCCGTGCGATAAATTTCGTCGTGCTCATCTTTTCTGATGATGGGCTTGTTGGTCGGAATTTCCACACAAGGCAGATTATAAATGTCCATAAATTCCGCTTCTTCGGTCATGGCTGTGCCCGTCATACCCGACAGTTTGGGATATATTCTGAAATAATTTTGAAACGTGATTGAAGCAAGCGTCTGATTTTCGGAAGCAATTGCCACTCCTTCTTTTGCTTCCAAGGCCTGATGCAAACCATCGGAATAGCGTCTTCCTTCCATCACGCGCCCCGTAAATTCGTCAACAATAACGACCTTGCCGTCTTTAACGATATAGTCCACATCGCGCGAAAACATTTTGTGCGCACGCAAGGCTTGGTTCACATGATGAACCAAATTTACGTTTGAAATGTCATACAAACTGCCTTCTTTAATCAGCCCGACATCTTTTAAAAGCTGCTCGACATGGCTCATTCCCGCCTCGGTTAACGTAACGGTTTTTTGCTTTTCGTCTTTTTCATAATCTGTCTCAAAAAGCTTGGGGATAATGCCGTTAACCGTGATGTAGCGCTCCGACGAATCTTCGGCCGCGCCCGAAATAATCAGCGGTGTTCTGGCCTCGTCAATCAAAATTGAATCAACTTCATCGACAATCGCAAAATTAAACTCACGCTGAACGCGGTCAGATAAAGAAAATTTCATATTGTCGCGCAAATAGTCAAACCCGAGCTCATTGTTTGTTGCGTATAAAATATCGCAGTTATAAGCTTGCCGCCGTTCATCATCATTTTTTTCATGAACGATGTAGCCGACACTTAAGCCCAAAAAACGATAAACCTGCCCCATCCACTCGGCATCGCGTTTTGCCAAATAGTCATTGACGGTTACAATGTGCACGCCCTTGCCCGAAAGCGCGTTCAAATATGCAGCGAGCGTTGCGACAAGCGTTTTACCTTCACCGGTTTTCATTTCGGCAATCATACCTTTGTGGAGCACAATGCCGCCGACAAGCTGCACATCATAATGACGTTGAAAAAGCGTGCGCTTGGCCGCTTCTCTGACCGCGGCAAACGCCTCCGGCAACAGCTCGTCAAGCGTTTCACCGTTTTGAAACCGCTCTTTGAAAAATGCCGTTTTGGCCTTAAGTTCATCATCGGAAAGTTTTGAAAATTCAGGCTCTAAAGCGTTTATTTTTTCAACCGTCTTAAATTGTTTTTTCACAAATCTGTCATTAGCGCTTCCAAAAAGAGCGCGGGCAATTTTATTTAACATATTTTTAACCTTACATTCGTTATAATATCTAACATTTAGTGTGGAATAAAACTAAAGTCAATACTCTCGAGCAAACTTATAAACCAAACTTGAAAAAATACTTTGCAAAAGAAGAAAAATTGTTTATATTTGCAGACAGAAACGGAACCATTTTTTTAGGAGATATCAAATGAAGAAAAAATATATTTTTGCGGGTGTTGTCGTTCTTTTAGCGGGCGCCGCGGCGGTTTGGGCTTTCAAGGTTAATGCCCAGAAAAACATCGGTGTTGCCGCAAAAGTGAACGGTGAAATTATCAGTGTTGAAGAAATTCGCAAAGGATATACGAACAATCCTCAAATTGCGGCGCAAATTCCTTTTAATGACTTTTACGACAGAGCGCTTGACATTTTCGTGAACGGAAAATTGCTTTATCAGGCAGCTCAAAATGCGCAAGTTGAAAACACTGAAGAATATCAAGACCAGTTCAAAACAATGAAAGAAGACTTAACACGCAAGGTTTACTTAGAGAAGGTTGTTGCAGCAAAAATCACCGATGAGGAGATTCAAAAGCTCTACAATGATGAATATTTAAGCAAATTTGAAAGCAAAAGAGAATTTGGCGTGAAGCACATTATGCTTGACAATGAAGAAACCGCTATGGAAGTTCTTGAAAAATTAAACGAAGGTGCTGATTTTGACACACTTGCCAAAGAATATACCAAAGACACAACCGTCGATTTAGGCTATGTCAACGATGATCTGGGTATTCCGGAGTTCATTCAAGCCGTGCAGGCCTTAAAGAAAGGTCAATACACAAAAACTCCGGTTAAAACGCAATTCGGTTACCACATCATTTGGTTAAACGATGTGCGCGATTCACAGCCTGTTGCTCTTGCAGAGCTTGAACCCCAAATCAGAAATCTGCTTGCCCAGAAGATTATTGCCGAAACGCTTGATAACCTTTATAAAAACGCTCAAATTGAAAAGTTTGACTTAAAAGGCAACTTGATACCAGCGGCAAAATAGAAATTATTTTTCAAAAAAAACAAAAGAGTCGCGTGCGTTTCGAACCCGCGGCTCTTTTTTAAAAAAACAGTGAACCTAATTTAAGGCTTCTACGTTTTATATTGTTGTTGGGAGAATTTTGACATGACAAACATAGATGATTTATTAAGGCAGGCAAAACCGCTTTATTTAAGACGCAAGCGAAACCGCCGTTTGGCGGCAGGCGCGTCGGCTGTTTTAGCCTGTTCGTTTGCCTTCATTTTAACATTTCACGCACCCAAAAAAATTCAAAGCCCGATATATGATGTTTACGTAAATGAAATTTATCAGGCCGAGACAGGCTCGATTATTGAAGATTTTGGGTTGCCGACAGATGAATTCGGTTTGCTTTTGGTTTAAGAAATGAAAAACATTATTTTAGAAAACAAAAAATATGTTAAAGCCGTCATTTATAAGTTTTTAGGGCGTGATGACGACGACTTAGAGCAACAGGTTTACATTAAAACGTGGCAAAATATGGCAAGCTATAAGCCTCAAGGCAAATTCAAACAATGGATTTGCACCATTGCGGCCAATGTTTGCCGCGATTACTTTCGCTCTAAAACATATCACCAAAACAAAGCCGAAATTTCAAGCGACGAGGTTCTGGCAAATGTTTCGGTTAAATCTACGGCCGAAGAAAGAATTGACCTTAAGAAACGTCAAAAAATCGTCTTAAAAGCTGTCGATGAACTCCCGAAAATTTATCGCGAAGTCGTTGTGCTTTCTTTTTTTGAAGAATATTCCATCGAACAAATTTCAAAACGCTTGAAAATTCCTGAAGGAACAGTTAAATCAAGATTGCACCACGCCCGCGAAACCTTAAAAACAAACTTAACTTTTTTACTTGGAGAAAATCAATGAAACACACCTTTTTATCTTTAATGCTTGCAAGCACTTTTCTTTGCGGCGGCCTGATGTGCGCAAACACCGCCGGCGCGCAGGACATGCCCGCTCAAATGCCGGCAGCCGAGCGCCAATTTGACCACGAGCAAATGCGTCAAAAAATGATGGGTAAAATCGCTAAAGATTTGGATTTAACCGACGAGCAACAACAACAGGCAAAGCAAATCCGCGAAGAGGGCAGAAAGGAAATTGAGCCTTTAATGAACGAAATGAAGGAACTTCGCAAAAAAATGGACGCCAAACGCCGTGCCAACATGGAAGAATTTGAAAAAATTTTAACGCCCGAGCAAAAGGCAAAATTTGAAGAAATGAAGAAAAACGCCCCAAAGCCACACTTTGATAAGATGCACGGCAAAAAGGGACATCCCAAACATTTCATGAAACACCGCACCGAAGGTTTTGATGGCGCGGCACCACAGCCTGAAGCGCCTCAAAACGAAGAGTAAAAAAACAACAAACTTGTCCTTTATAAAGACAAACCGCCGGCTTTAAGTCGGCGGTTTGCTTTGGCATATACTCACAATGCCTTACGGTTCAAGTGTCTGTTCGCATGCATGGTTTGCAAAATTTGCCGGCGAATTACAATCACTTAAGGTAATATGACTATACACAAGTTTACAAGAACTATAATTTTGAACATACAGCTCGCAAAAATGCGTAAGAGAATCGAGACACTCACTACCCGTCCAGCTTATTGAATTATAAGCATTCACAACAGTTTGAGGACAGGAGTTGGGGTCAGAAGTCTGTGTGATGCACCTCTTATCGATATCAACATGACCGGGGCAAGAACAGGTACCGTCAGCACCCGCTTCCCATCCACCGGCTGTGTTGCAAACGCATCCGTTTCCGGAACGGATATAACCATTGTATTCATCGCATAAAAAGTTAGAACAATAGTCGTGCGCACAACAATCTCGATCATCTACAAGATATCCTGTAATAAGCCCAAGCGCATACGGATGTTCGGCTTTTGAGCAGCTGCCATCCCAACACGTTACGGAAGGATCCGTTCCGTAAGTATTCGACTGGCAATATTCCGGCCAGTGCGCCGCATTGCAGTCTGCAGCACTGTTATACCTGTGATATGATTCGGTGCAGCGCTCACACTGCGTGCACTCAATCGAGCTGCCGTGAGCGGTTTTTGTTCCGGTGTATGAATAAGCACCCGTTCCGCTGCACGAACCTGATTGCCAACCCGAAGCACAACCGCTCGGTTTGTAACAATCATTGCCGTAGGAAGTGTAATCATAAAACGACACTTTATCGCTGCCTGTTACACAACCTGATTTACAGCCTGAAGGCACCCAGCACCATACGCCTTGAAAATTCTGCGATCGGCAAGAAACGCAATCGTTTTCGCATTCTGCTTGTGTGGCAGGTGGCGAACCCGGAACGTCAGCACACGTCATAGGCGTTGGCTCAACGCATTGCGTTCCTTGTTTTATCCACCCCCCATCACATGCAAAGTCTGCATATTTCAAATCTCCGTTTGCACAATCGGGCGCAACGGTTACTTGACACGAGTTCACACCATGTGAATTTGCCGGAAGAGTGGACGCCGTGTAGCTGTATCCCGTGCAAGGCTCCGGCGTGCATGATGAAGTCGGCACACACGCATTGCCCGATCGCTCATAACCATTGTTACAAGCAAAATCTGCATATTTCAATGCGCCGTTTGAACAATCGGTGTTCACAATCTGACACTCATTCACACCGTGTGAGTTTGGCGGAAGAGTTGAGGACGCGTAGTTATATCCCGTGCAGGACTCCGGTGTGCATGGTGATTGTATCAATCGACACTTATTGCCAACCTCGACATATCCCTCATTACATTCAAATCCTAAGTGCCTTGTGGCACCCGTTGTGCAATCGGAATAAACAACCTGACAGCTGCCCGTTGATGTGGCATTCTCCGGAATGGAATAAACAGAATATCCATAGCATAAATCAGTCTCGCATGTTTGGCTTGGCTCGCAATCATTTCCAACCTGAACATAACCCGCATTGCAGATAAAATCCAAATATTTTGTCGCACCTGTCGAACAGTTTTTATATTTAATTTGGCAACTGTCCGTTGCTGTTGAATTTTCAGGAATGGAAGACAAATTATATCCCGTGCACGGATCGTCATAACATCCCGTCATCTCCACGCACGTATTGCCTGATTTTTGATAACCAACTTCGCAGTCAAATTCCATAACCCTTGGGTGATAAGTGCAATTTTCCGTAACCCTCGTGCACCACTCCGTAACCAGCATATGCGGCTTTAATGTTGTTGAACCGGGGCACTCGTTCGGTGTGCATGAACATTCATAACATATTTTCGGCATCGGACCTAAATTCACAAGGTGCTCCGTTTCATCATCCGGATTGGCGCAATGGCTTGACTGATAGCCGTAATCCGAACAGGTTTTTGCAACGCACGACGAATTGTTCTTTTTATACCCTTCATCGCATTCAAAGTCATTGTAATAAACATCGCCGTAAACGCATTCGCCGTTCACTTCCGAAACTTTTTGGCACGAATCACCGGCAAGCGTGCCATACGTCGGTGCCGAGTCAAAATCATAACCCACGCACGGATTAACCTCTTGGCACAATCCCGTGTGCTCAACGCATTTCACACACCGCAAACCATCGAGAGGATAATCTTCAGCAATATATCCGCCAACGCATATTTCCGACGATGGTTTGTCATGAACGTTCTCATAAGGCGGATGGCAGGCACCTGCGTAATAACACGTTAAATTACCGTGGCTGATTTGAAAAACTTCAAAAACCGACATATCAAAAGTGTTGTTTGGTCTTGAACCATGCACGTTACTACATGTAATTGTGTAACATCCGGAATTATAATCTGTTTCATCATAATTAAAAAGCGTGCCCTCAAAACCGGACATCATGTGTGAAACTTCATTTTCAGCGCACTCTCCCGGATTTGCCGGTGTCGGCGGAACCGGCGGGATTAAATCTCCACCGCCCGATGAACCGTGGCCGCTCAAACAGCTTTCATCACCGCCGAAAATGTGGGGTAAAAAACAAACCTTCGCGCTTGCAACCGTTGCAACGGCAAAAATACACGCGAAAAATAAGATTACGACAATCCTACGCATAAACATGGCTCCCTTCATAAAAATTATAATTGTTTTCATGGTAGCATGAAAACACTAAAGCGTCAAGACATTTTTATTCAAGGGGCACATTTTTTCATTGCAACACACGATTTTCAAGATGTTCTTTTTTGTGCGACGGATCTAAATATATATCATCACTTAAACGCGCATATTTGAAAACTTCTTCGGCAAAAGCCTTTTTTGCAATATAGGTTAAAAAAAGAGGCGTTTCCAGTTTGAGTTTTCCGAGCGTTTCTTCTAAAGCTTCAAACGTGTCATAAATGGTTGTCACAAACATAATGTTTTCTTCAAGCGCGTTGCTTTCGGTTTTTTGTTTTGTTTTAAGCATTGTCAAGCCTTCTTTATTTAAAAAAATAATGTGTGATGTTTTTCAACATATTTTCAAAACAAAAAAAATAAAGATGATAACAAAGCTATCTTGACAAGCCGTTTTTGTGCACCGTGTGTTTTTACATCAAATGCGGGGGAAAAATGCTTTCTTTGTGGTGCAGTTTAAGGTTCGAATCGACATGAAAATATTCTTTGTTGGCCCATTTTTTTATCAAAACATCAATCAGCTCTTTGTCCACAATCCCTTCTTCGCGCGAGGGAAAGCGCTTGATGAGGTCTTGATATATATAATTTGCAACATTAACCTTCATTTTTATCTCCTTGGCGAAAACGATATATGCTTTGGCGCACAAAAATAAAGCAGACCTCAACTAAAGTCTATGTTCATAAGTTGCATTTTCTGCTATTTCCCCTGTGTTGGGCGCCTTTCCAAACTTATTTTAATGTTTTGCACAACAAAACCCCCGATGAACTGTGTCATTCGGGGGTTGTTTTTAGAATAGGGCGACATACACACCATCTTCGCCGATTTTGAAGAGGTTTGAAATGCCGGTCATCCCGCACGCCTCGTGAGGATCACGAAAAGCCACATCGCCGCTTTCGGTTTCAACCGTAAACCAATCGCCTTTGTTCTTGTTCACGTCAAAGAGCTTTTCAATGCTCTTATTGCCGATGTGATAAAGGGCGAACAGGCCGTCTCTGCGGCGAACCTCAAGCAACACGCTTTTTTTGGTTTGATAAAAAGCCACAAAATCGCCCAGTGTTTCGAAACCTTTTTCAAGGTCAAACTTTAGGAGCAAATCGTCGCCCAAAATGAGCAAAGCGCGGTCATCGGAAAAAGCCAACACTTTCGGTGTGGTATGCACCATTTCCTGACACTGACCGCATAAGACGAAGAATCCGCCTTTATAGAGGAACGCCGGTGTTTTGGCGGTGCCGAAGTTGAGCACTTCGTCAAAAGGCACCTCATCAAAATCGTTTTCTTCGCGCTGCCAAAGCCGACACGTTCCGTCTTTTTGGATTTCGACAACATGGTCGTTGCGGAAAGCCGTGAATTCCTTTAAGACCAGAGCAAACGAGGTTGCTTCAAACAGGCTTTTGATGAGCGGATGTTCCTTTTGACAGATGGTCAGAGAGGTCAGCTCTTTTGCAAACCGTTCGCTGATCGGTGTAAGCGGCATGGTTTTGCACAAAAATTCTTGATGGTCGTTCGGACAACCTGCGCTGATGGTGTAAACCTTCACCTCGCGCGCATGAATTTTTTCAACATACATAATTAAAAAAAAATTAAGGTTAATGATAGTTTTATGCGGCAGATTCTACCATCAACAAAACTTTTGTCAAGGATTTATTTTGCAAACAAGTATATTTTTTTATTGACAAGGAAAAAAAGTGATGTATATATGCTGCTTGAAAACCGCGCCGACATAGCTCAGTTGGTAGAGCAACTGATTTGTAATCAGTGGGTCGGGAGTTCAAGTCTCTCTGTCGGCACCAATACAAAAACAGCCACCTTAAAGGTGGCTTTTTTTGTATTGATATCAAGGGAGGCAGAACTCACGACCCACTTGGGTCGGGGCGAGGAAAAAAATTGCTCTTAAACGAGCAATTTTTTTTCGCAGCGGTAGCTTATGTTTTGCTTGCAAGAAGCGCCAGCGCAACGCCGCAAGCATTACATAAGCGTTGACCGACGCAAAAAACTTAATTTTTTTTGCAAGAAGCAAGTCTCTCTGTCGGCACCAATACAAAAACAGCCACCTTAAAGGTGGCTGTTTTTGTATTGATAATAAATGTCATGGCTTGTTTTCACAAGAAAACGTCCAGCCATCTTCAAATTAGAACAAAGCAGAAGCATTTATACCCCAAAGGTGCGACGCTTTAAAGATGAGATTCCTTGATGCACGGATGAACCGCGCCGTGCAAGGGATGACAATAAAAGGGGATGCGCCGCACAGATTGAGGAATAACGGAAAAACATTATGCCACGAGAGCGCAAGCACCCTCGTAACATCAGTTCACTATTTTACGGCTCCGGTTCGCACTCCTCTTCGCACATTGTGCTCTTAAGGTTTGCGGCCGTGCAATTCCTACTTGCGATGCCGTATTTGCTACTGCACTTGCTGTAATTTGTTTTATAAACCGTACAGAACGCCGTGATAGCCTCTTCGCAAGAATCGTAATATGAAGACCAATCCAAAATCTTGTCATGAGCGGTTATGACCGTTGAGGGGCATCCCGTTTCCTGTTTGATAACGCAGTTTCCGGAAGTATCCACTTCTCTATCCTTCGAGCAATAACATGTTCCGTCTGCATTGTTGCTCCAACCGCCGGCTGTGTTGCACACGCAAGTGTTTCCGGATTTAATATAGCCTTGGCTGTTATCGCACAAGAAGTCTGAGCAATACGTTGTATTAGATGTTATACAACAATCTCTATCGTCATAACTTGCACCCGGAATAGTATCCGGCTGATATTTATATATACTCTTTTCGCAAACACCATCCCAGCAAGTCGCCGTCATCGGGCTAATTCCCTCAGTGCGGAACGAACAAGACCAATACACATTTTCACAAGCAGATTCACTGGTATATGAACACGTATCGCACTGTGTGCACTTGGTTGACGAGCTGTGGGCAGATTTCCACCCCGTTGTGGAATATCCGCTGCAAGTGCTTGATTGCCACCCCGATGCGCAACCGTTCAATGTATAACACGTTTTAGAGTTATAGGTGTATGAATTGTAGGAATAAAAGTCTTGTAAGGTAATGCCTGACAAACAACTCGAGGCGCAACCTGTTGGTTTGAAGCAACCTGTTGTGTTGTCTTTTGAACAATCGGCGCAAGTGTTTGCGCTTTCGCACGCGATTTCAGAATCATATTGAGATATATCTGCGCAGGTCTGGCAGCTTCCGGTTGGGGCTTTATAACACGTTTTTGTGCCGTCTCCCGAAGCTATTGTTGTTGAAGCGCAGGTTTGCGAATCGCACTCTTTGCCCGTGCATTCTGTATACGGATAATCACCCGAGCAGTCCTTGGCAGACTTATTATAATAACAAGGACTTCCATTCACCGTATCCTCGCTGTATGACCAACCATCGCCCGGTTTGGTTGTTGTGCCGCCCGAGTGAACATCCGGACAGCTTTTTGCCGTAATGTTATAATAACAAGGTCCGTCGCTTACCGTGTTGTCCGTGTCGTACGTGTAGTAAGAACTGTCCGGCTTGGTTTTTGTGCCATCTGTCGGGTGCTCGCTCGCACACGTTTTTGCTGTGTTGCAATTACCGCTCGGTGCGCCGTAGCATTTTTCATAACTTAACGTCGACCCGTTGCGACGCAAATATTTATATCCGAATGAGCAGGTTTGCGAATCACACTCTTTATCACAGCTGTCATACGGATAATCACTAAAAGATCCACACGAAGTAATGGCCGTGCATTCATAACAGGTTTTAGAACTTGACCCGAGCTTTGTGTTCGGGTGCTTCGTTTCATTATAGCCGCTACCGCATGATGAGCCTTTCCAGTCGTAATCAGCACATGTCATTGCCGTGCAACTGCCAGAGCTTTCTTTATAGCCGTCTTTGCAAGACGTTACTTTATATTTTGTGTCGCCCAACGTGCAATCCGTATTTTGAATTTGGCAATCATCACAGTTTGCACCCGTCGGACACGATGATAAGCCATAATCCGAGCAGGTTTGAGCCGTGCAGGTTTCATTAGACGGTGATGATTCAATGCAACTTTTCTTATCAGCGGATTTGATATATCCGCTATCGCAATCCCAATCCTTATACCAATATCCGCCGTCCGTGCAGGAATCGCCGTAAGTATAATGGCAGGCCTCGCTTGTCCAATGTGAATGCGGTGGTTTTGAATAAGTATCATAACCCGTGCACGGGTTTGGCGTGCAACTTGGACCGCAACTTCCGGAAGGCGCCGTATAACACGTTTTTGTGCCCGAACCTATGGCTTTTGAGTCGGAAGAACATGTTTGCGAATCGCACTCTTTGTTTGTGCACGAATCGTATATATAAGGGCTGTAATCACCGCACGTTTTTTGGACACAACCTGAACCCGATTTTTTATAACCTGTATTGCATGTCCACTCCGTGCAGCGCTCTGTGCCTGTCGGATTGCAGGAAGCATCAATCGGTGTGCATGTTTTTGAACAGGTTGCGTTGTTAGGAACAGAAACCTCTGCGCCGCAAGAAACAACATCGCAGGTTTGTGCACCTGTGCAAACGCAGTTATAACAATATTTATCGCCTGATCTGCCGTTGGTGGAAAGCCCGATTGACCATGTGCCGTTGCATGTGCCGGTGTTTGCACATTTTGAGGCTTCGGTGGCATATGCCCCTTGGCACTCTTTTGCCACGCACGTAGTGCCTTGAGGTTCATACCCGTCATCACACTTAAACTTATAAAGCAAATCGCCATTGCTGCAGTCGCTGTTAACCACCTGACACGGCGCACCATCAAGGCTGCCGTTTGCGGGCGCGTTTTTAACCGTATATCCTGCACAGCTGTTGACTGTCGGACAATCTGTCTGTTCATCGCATTGATGGCACGTTAAACTGTCAAGATTATACGTTGAAATGGGCGCGCCATCAGAACATTCTCTTTTATAAGGCGAAGCGCAACCTGTTGCATAATGGCATGTAACGCCGCCATACGACGCCGAAGAAACCGTAAAAACACTTGTATTGAGCGCTTGGGGAGAAGATGTTGAGCCGTATAGACCGCTGCACCCGACAATATAACATCCCGCGCCATAGGCTGTTTCATAATAAGCAAACAACCCAGCGTGTTCACCTATTAAAAATTCAGAAACGGCGTTTGCGCCGCAGGGATTGTCAGGATCGGGTTCATCATCATCGCCGCCATTATCATTCGTATCATTACTGTTGTTACCGATTCCAATCAGGCAATCATTGTCGCCGCCAAACACATTTGGCAAAAAGCAAACCTTTGCACTTGCGGAAACAGCCGCAAGAAAACACGCCAAAAACAAGACAATTGAGAGTTTGCGCATCATATCAAGTCCCCCATAAAAGCTTTTATCTTCAAAAATTCTAACACAAAGAACCCTTCAATGCAACCTTTTTTTGCCTGATGTTTAAACACAAAAAAAGACGGCTTCTTCAAACCGCCTTTTTATTGGTAGGGGTGAGGAGACTTGAACTCCTACTCGCAAAGCGAACAAGATTTTGAGTCTAGCGCGTCTACCAGTTCCGCCACACCCCCGTCGTGTGAGCAATATTTATATGATTTAATTTTGTTCGTCAACACTTTTTTTATAATTTTGGTTTATTTTTTTGTTGCATTGTGATATACTGCGCGCAAAAGTTGCGAACTAAAAGGGTTTTGATTAAATTGGACACGTTGGAAAATCAGGCAAATCGGTTGTATGATCAGCAAAAATACCCAGAGGCTTTGGATATTTATCTTTCGCTTTTAAAAAAATATCCGAAAGCCGAGAAATATTCCATGTATTGCGGCAACTGTTTTGACGCCATTGGCCAAACGGGGGAAGCCGCGCGATATTATAAAAAAGCTTCAAAACTGAACCCCGTTTCGCCGAATGCTCTTTTGGCACTGGCAAACCTATATTATCAAAAAGAAGATTATGCCAACGCCGAAAAATTTGCACGCATGGTTTTGCACAAATTCAACAACGACACGTCGGCTCTGCTGATTTTGGGCAATTGCGCCTATTGCAAGGCAGATTTTGAAACAGCCCTTTCGTTTTATGAAAAAGTTTGCGCCATCAATCCGTCAAGCTATATCGGCTTGATTAACATGGCAAACACGTCGTTTGACTTGGGAAAATATGTTAAGGCGATTGATTTTGCTTTTAAGGCGCTTGAAATATATCCGGCAAGCGTTGATGCCTATATCATTGCCGGAAACTCGTATATGGAACTCTCAAAAACCGAAAAAGCTGAAAAAAACCTTTTGAAAGCCTTAAATTTTAAAAGCGACAACCCGTGGATTTACAACTCTTTGAGCCGGCTTTATCAAAAAGCGGAAGATTGGAAAAACGCCTTAAATTTCGGCTGGAAAGCGGTTCTGTTTGCCGGCGACGCGGCAGACGACCAACACATCAATTTCGGCTATTTGCTCTATGAATGTATTGATGAAAAAAAATCGGATTTGGCGCTTGAATATGCAAGAAAATGGCTCGAAGCCTTCGAAAAAAACAAGTTGGTCGCTTATATGGCCAACTCCATTTTGGAAGATAAAAAAATCAAAACAGCCGAAACCGAATATCTTGTGCGTATTTTCGATGCTTTTGCAACCGATTTTGATGAAACGTTGCACGGGCTGGAATATCTGGTTCCGCAACATATTGCCGAGATGGTTCAAAAACACCATAAAAAGGAATTTTTCAAACGCACGAACTGTCTTGATTTGGGTTGCGGCACGGGGCTTTGCGCACAGATGATTAAAGACATTATCGGCTGGAGTGCCATAACGGGTGTTGATTTATCTTCGAAAATGCTTGAAAAAGCAAGGCAAAAGGGTGTTTACAGCCACCTTGAGCAAACTGAAATCGTCAATTTTTTAAACACAACCGACAAAACATATCAACTTGTGGTTGCCGGCGATGTGCTCACCTACTTTGGTGATTTAAAGCCGCTTTTTGAAGGTGTCGCAAAAGTTCTTTCGCTCGGCGGCCTTTTCGTTTTCAGTATTTGCGAAAATAATTTGAATAAAGATGATTATTGCATCACTCCCGCCGCCAGATTTGTTCATTCAACCAACTACATCTTAAAACAGCTCAAAAAACGCGGCTATAACAAACTTGATATGCTCTACAAACCCTTGAGAAATGAGGGCGATAAGGTTGTATACGGCTACATTTTCGCCGCCCAAAAAGTTATGATTGTCGAAAAATAAGCCAATTCGTAAAGAAGCAATCCTATTATGAAAACTCGATTAGCCTGCGTAAATAAGCCGTAAGCTCTGACGCGAAGTGTACAAAAAAGGTACATAAGCGTCAGAGCTTACAATTAGTTACCGGCTAAGCGATTTTTATTTCACTTCCTCAAAGTCGGCATCAACAACCTTCTCATCTTTGGGTTGTTCAGAGCCTGCTGAAGCCCCCTGCTCTGCACCCTGCGCCCCTGCCGAAGCATCCGCGCCTTGTGCCTTATACATCGCCTCACCAAGCTTGAGTGAGGCCTGCATCAACGCGTCGCTCTTTTCCTTGATGGCCGCCGTATCGCCGCCCTCAAGCGCCGTTTTAACGGCAGCTATGGCGTCTTCAATCGCGCTTTTATCAGCCGCAGAGATTTTATCACCGTTCTCCTTCAAGGTTTTTTCGGTTGAGTGAACCAAAGCTTCTGCCTGATTTTTCGCTTCGACTTCTTCTTTTTTCTTCTTATCGGCTT
Organism: Alphaproteobacteria bacterium; assembly: GCA_017445475.1. GTDB lineage: Bacteria > Pseudomonadota > Alphaproteobacteria > RF32 > CAG-239 > UBA1254. Next base: position 62,273 of record JAFSUB010000018.1, on the reverse strand, counting down.
CAGCGTTTGCTTCGGCATCTTTCACCATTTTTTCAATGTCGGCGTCAGACAAACCGCCCGATGCCTGAATGCGAATCGCCTGCTCTTTGTTTGTGGCTTTATCTTTTGCCGAAACGTTGACAATGCCGTTGGCATCAATATCAAATGTAACTTCAATTTGAGGCATACCGCGCGGTGCCGGCGGAATACCGACCAAATCAAACTGTCCCAAAAGCTTGTTGTGCGCTGCAATTTCGCGCTCACCTTGAAAAACGCGGATTGTAACGGCCGTTTGCCCGTCTTCCGCCGTTGAGAAAACTTGAGATTTACGTGTCGGAATGGTCGTGTTGCGGTCAATAAGGCGCGTAAACACACCACCGAGTGTTTCAATGCCCAAGGAAAGCGGTGTAACATCTAAGAGCAAAACGTCTTTCACATCGCCCATCAACACACCGCCTTGAATTGCCGCACCCACAGCAACCACTTCATCAGGGTTCACACCCTTGTGCGGTTCTTTACCGAAAATTTCTTTCACCTTTTCCTGAACTTTAGGCATACGCGTCATACCGCCAACCAAAATCACTTCGCTAACTTCACTTGCCGACAGCCCCGCATCTTTTAATGCCTTTTTGCACGGCTCAACGGTTTTATCAATCAAATCATCGACTAGCGACTCGAGTTTCGCGCGCGTGAGCTTGATGTTCAAGTGTTTCGGGCCGGTTGCGTCAGCCGTAATAAACGGCAGGTTCACATCGGTTTGCGTTGCAGACGAAAGCTCGATTTTTGCTTTTTCGGCCGCCTCTTTTAAGCGTTGCAGGGCAAGCCTGTCATTTTTAAGATCAATGCCCGAATCTTTCTTAAATTCTTCGGCCAAGAAATTGACGATTCGCAGGTCAAAATCTTCACCGCCCAAGAACGTATCACCATTTGTTGACTTAACTTCAAACACACCGTCGCCGATTTCCAAAATCGAAATATCAAACGTTCCGCCACCAAGGTCATAAACCGCAATTGTGCCAGACGCTTTTTTATCCATGCCGTAGGCAAGCGCAGCTGCCGTCGGCTCGTTAATGATGCGCAAAACATCAAGCCCCGCAATTTTTCCCGCATCTTTTGTTGCTTGACGCTGCGAATCGTTAAAATATGCCGGAACGGTAATCACGGCTTTTTCGATTTTTTCGCCCAAATAGCCTTCAGCATATTCTTTAATTTTTTGCAAAACAATCGCAGAAATTTGCGATGGGGCATATTTTTCGCCTTTCACTTCAACCCACGCATCACCGTTGTCGCCCGATATAATCTTAAAAGGCGCCGTTGCTTTATCTTTTTGAACTTCCGGCGAATCATACCTGCGTCCGATTAAGCGCTTGATGGCAAAAAGCGTGTTTTCGGGGTTTGTAACGGCCTGACGCTTTGCCGCCGCACCGACCAAACGCTCGTTGTCGGTGAAGGCAACCATTGAAGGCGTTGTTCTGGCACCTTCGGAATTTTCCAAAACTTTAGCGTCTTTGCCTTCCATAACGGCAAAGCAGGAGTTTGTTGTGCCCAAATCAATACCAATAACTTTATTGCTCATTTTGTTTAATCCTTAATATGTTAAAATCGTTTTCTAACAGCTTATATAGGAAGCAATTTTCACAAGAGCAAGAGGTGAAAAAATTTTTTTGATTTTTTGAACCAATGATTATGTTGTTTTGAAAGCTTTGGCGCAATATATCCGTTGACGTAAACGATTGATATCAACTTTTGTAAATAAGGAGAAAAAAATGGCTTGTAAATGCCCGAGCGGAAAATCTTCCGTGTCAAAAAGCACCGCCTCAAAATCAGAGGAAAGCAAAACTTCAGAAGAAAAAGAAAGTTCTTCTGGCAAAAAATAATACTCAAAAAAAATCGACCTTTCAAACAAAGGTCGATTTTTCTTTGAATATCAGAATCGATAGACGAAAGTGACACCGAACTGCCAACTTTCTTCTATCCACTCGTTATATATCCCGTCCTTAATGTTTTGATTTTCATCTTCAGGATCAACCGAGCGAATATAGCGCACAAACGCTAAAATGTCCGAGTTTTTGAGCCCTGTTGTTAAAAACGACGTGTTTAACCACAGCTGCATGCCATATTTAAAACACCATGCAGTGTAATGATCCGGATCAGATAAAGTGTCGTTTTCAATAAGATACGACACTCCCGCGGACTTTCCGCCACCGACAAGGAAATCAATTCCCAGCCCCAGCGCATGGCCGCTTCCGGTTTCAACGCCGGTTTTAAACATAAAGTCACACGTAACACCATAATCTTTCTGCTTGTCAAATTCAGAAAGAAAGCCGACACTGTAACCAAACCCGAACCTGTTCATAATCAACTGATTATCTTGAACTTGCCCCGGCACAAATACAAGCGAATAGCCGAAATTTAGGCCGTAATTTAATCCGGCAATCAAATTTGGTTGATCGGGCGTCGAACTTTCAGGCGTCGGGGCGTCCGAATCGTCCGAATCTTCCTCATTTTTGTCTTGACCGGCCATAGTCGAAATTTCCAGACGTTGGAAAATATAATGCCTTTTGGCAAATTTTGACCTGCCTTTCACGGGAACAACCCATTCGGGACCAGCCGTTTCAAAAACTGTGTCCACATCTGGCATTTGAAGCGTTGGAATCGGTTGAAAATCCGTAGACACTTCTTCCGTCGTCAATTCGATTCTTGTCGTATCGACATCTTGCGCATAGGCCTCGCCCACCGCAAGCACCATGCAAAAAAGCATGGTCAAAAATAATTTGTTCATAAATTTTAATTTTTAAATTCTACACCAAATGATACTCCTCTTTTGTCGAAAATCAAGCTTTTTTTTTACAATTTTTTACAAACTTTGCAAAATATATTGGCTCAACTTTTCAGAAAAGAACGCCGCATCGGAAACCGTTTCACCTTCGGCAATTTTTGCCTGATCCAAAATAAGGCGCGAAACATCTGCCACTTCGTTCTTTTTTTCATCGTTTGACACCATTTCGGAGAGCTTAATAATGAGCGGGTGATAAGGGTTCAATTCCAAAATGCGTGTGCTTGCAAAGGCCGTTTGCTGTTGGTGATTGCGCATCAATCGCTCTAAATGAATGCTCATCTGCCCGTTTTCAACATTAAGTGCCGCAGGGCTTTTGGTCAGCTTTTCGCTGATTTCAACTTTGCCGACCTCACTTTTGAAAAGTTCTGCCATAAAATCGGTGAGCTTTTTCAAATCGCCCTCATCTGCTTTTTTCTCATTACGCTCAATTTTAAGATTAATATCCGCCGTTGAAATGTGCTTAACCGCAAAGGTTTTATAGCTTGTTAAAACCTGTGTCCAGAACTCGTCAATCGGGTGGGTTAGCAGCAAAACTTCAATTCCTTTTTCCTTGAAAGCCTCAAGCTGCGGATTATGGCGCAATGTCGAAACATCATCGCCCGTGATGTAATAAATTGCCTTTTGGTCTTCTTTGGCGCGTGAAATATATTCATCTAAAGTCGTGAGCCGCAATTTGTCGTTTGTTGAAGCAAAAAGCGAAAGCGAAGCAACCTCCTCCCTGTTTGAAAAATCTTCATAAATCCCTTCTTTGAAGGCAATTCCGAAAGCATTCCAAAACTTGAGATAATCGTCATAATCTTTGGTGCGTTTTTTCAGCTCTTTTAAAATACGGCTGACAACGCCTTGCCTGATTTTGGAAAGAAGCGCATTTTGCTGGAGCATTTCGCGCGAAATGTTAAGCGGCAAATCCGAACTGTCTATCACGCCTTTGACAAACCTCAAATAAGCAGGCATCAAACCCTCAATTTTATCGGAAATAAAAACTTTGTTGACATAAAGCTTTAAGTTTTGCTGCCGATCAGGCTGAAACAGGTCATACGGCGCGGTCGATGGAATATATAAAAGCGCATTATATTCAATGCTGCCTTCTGCCTTAAAATGAAGCGTGAGCCACGGATCATCCATGTTTTTTGAAAGATGCCGGTAAAATTCTTTATATTGTTCATCTGTAATTTCACCTTTGTTTCTGGTCCAAAGCGCCGAAGCGGTGTTTACTGTTTCTTCGCCTGCTTTGCCCAAATTGAGCACAATCGGATATTCCACATGGTCGGAATATGTGCGTATGATGTGCCTCAAATAAATGCTGTCGGCAAAATCTTTGGCATCATCTTTCAAAAAAAGCTTAATGTCCGTTCCGTTTGATTGTTTTTTGGCATCAATAATTTCATAGCCGTCCAAACCATCCGAAACCCAAAGATATGCCTTTTTCTCACCGGCTTTTTTGGTTGTAATTTCAACTTTTTTTGCCACCATAAATGCCGAATAAAAACCAACACCGAACTGCCCGATTAAATCAACGATTGAGCCGTTATCCTTCACATTTTTCACAAAGTCGGCCGTGCCCGATTTGGCAATTGTGCCGATGTGATTGATAAGGTCTTCTTTGTTCATACCGATTCCGTTGTCCGAAATGGTTAAGGTTTTTTCTTTTTCATCGGGCGTAATCACAATTTTAAAGCCACCGCTTTTTGGCGCCACCTCTTTGTTCATCAGCGACCAATATTTAAGCTTGTCGCATGCGTCGCTTGCATTTGAAATCAACTCTCTTAAAAAAATGTATTTTTCCGAATAAAGTGAATTAACCACAATGTCCAAAAGTTTTGCAACTTCGGTTTGAAATTCTATTTTCTCGCTCATTAAAACAATCTCCTTTAATTAAAACATACCCTTTATATGGGATTTTCAAAAGCGCTTCGCAAGAGTGTTTTTTTTTGAAATTTTCTTGTAATTTATAAAAATATTAATATTTCCCTGTTATAAGCTTCAACATCCCGAACAACAAAACAAAAGGAAGTTTCAAATGCACGGTCTTCACCCGCTTATTTCGGATTTAACGCTCATCACGGTTTATGCCGCCATCACGACTCTCCTTTTCAAAAAATTAAGGCAGCCGATTGTTTTGGGCTATCTGCTTGCCGGTATTTTTGCGGGGCCGCATCTTAATTTTCTGCCCACCGTTACCGAGACAACAAACCTCAATTTGTGGGCGGATATCGGTGTGATTTTTTTGCTTTTTTCGCTTGGACTTGAATTTAGTTTCAACAAAATGGTCAGCGTTGGCAAATCCGCACTTCTCACGGCATTGCTTAACATTTTTTTGCTTTTGTTTTTCGGCTATTATGTCGGTTTGTTTTTAGGCTGGAGCACCGTTGACAGTTTCTTTTTGGGCTCAATGATTTCGATGTCATCGACAACCATCATCATCAAAGCTTTCGACGACTTAAAAATCAAAAAACAAAAATTCACCGATTTGGTTTTCGGCGTGTTGATTATTGAAGACATTATGGGCATTTTGCTTCTTGTGTTGCTGCCCACGATTGCCATAGGTAAAGGCATTGACGGCGAAGAGCTTGGTTTAAGTGCCATCAAACTTTTTGCGTTTTTAATTTTATGTTTTGTCGTGGGAATTTATATTATTCCGACGCTTTTAAAAAGATTGTCTGATTTTTTAAACGATGAAATGCTTTTACTGGTTTCCGTCGCTTTGAGCTTGTCAATGGTTTGCTTGGCTGTTTACTCGGGGTTTTCATCCGCTTTAAGGGCTTTTATCATGGGCTCGATTTTATCGGAAACAGGTGTTATCGAACGCATTGAAACAGTTATTAAGCCGCTCAAAGATTTTTTTGGCGCCGTATTTTTTGTGAGTGTCGGCATGATGGTCAACCCAAAAATGTTTGTGATATATGCTTATCCGATTTTTATCATCACGCTTGTCGTTTTAATCGGCAAAGCCGTTTTATCTGTTTTCGGATTTGCCGTTTCGGGACAAAACTTAAAAACTTCGGTTCAGGGCGGTTTTTCGCTTGCTCAAGTTGGTGAATTTGCGTTTATTATTGCTGCTCTCGGAATGAGTTTGAAAGTTTTAGACACTTTCGTATATCCTATTATTGTTGCCGTTTCGGTCATCACAACCTTTTTGACGCCGATTATGATTAAATCTTCGAACACCGTTTATAAACTGCTTGATAAAATCATTCCCGAAAAGTGGCATTTTTACATCAATCAAGCCACAACTTCTGCCACCGAGACCGTCACGGAAAAAAAGCTGTGGCGCGCCTTGTTTAAAAGCTATTTCACGCGCATTATTATTTTTTCGCTGATTTTATCAACCATCATCGCACTTTTCAGCCAACTTATCCGCCCGTTTTTTATGCCTTATCTGCCCAATATGGTTTTAAGATTGACATTAACATTTTTATCTTTGCTTGCCATGTCGCCTTTTTTGAAAGCTTTGCTCGGATGGAATTTTTCATTTGTCGGGATTGTCAAAAACATCTTAAAGCGCACCGACAAAACAAAGCCGGAAGAACCACTTGTCTGCGATGAAACGAACCTGTCGTCGCAGTGTCTTAAAGAAAAATCTTTTTTGAAAAACCTTTTGGAAACGCACAAAGAAACGGTTAAAAACCTTCTCACATCGAACAATCGCATTTCAAAAATATACACGCTTTTATGGTATACCAAAACCGTGAACCGCTTACCGCTTTTGCTTTTAACAAGTTTTCGAATTTTGCTTGTCATGTTTTTTATAGCAACGGCGATTCATCAGTTTTTAACGGAAAACACAAAAGTTACTCTAATCTTTCTTTTAATTTCGCTTTTTATCATCAGCCAATCAAAATGGCTGTTAAACCAATATTTAAAAATCGAAAACCAATTCTTAAAAAACCTAAACGGAGAATCTTTATTTGAAAACAACCTTGAGGAGAATAAAAATGACTAAACAAATCGCAACATTGGGCATTTTGGTCGAAAAGTATGAAAGCATACCCGAAGTAAATGCCCTTTTACACCACTTTTCAAATTGTATTATCAGCCGCATGGGCATGCCTTATGAAAAGAGAAACATCCGCCTGATTCATGTTGTGATGGACACCGAGTTTGGCGACATTGAAAAGCTCACCGAGCAGCTCAACGCCATCAATGGCATCATCGCGCAGGCCATGTTCTTTTAAAGAAAAACCTCAAGGCACACCCTCAAGGTTTTTTAGCTTAAAATTTTTGAGCCTTAATCATTTGCGTTGGGGCAAATTTTGGCTTGTTCTGCATTAAATTTAACCACTTCCGGTGCCGCATCCGCATCGTTTGAAATGGCTTCCTGCGGACATTCCGAAATGCAAACGCCGCAATCGATGCAAACGTCAGGATCAACAACCAATTGGTCTTGGCACTCATGGAAAGCATCAACGGGGCAAACGCTCGCGCATGCTCTGCATTTAATACAGCTACTGTTAACAACTGAAGGCATAAAAACATCTCCTCTTAAATGATTATCTTTGAAAGCTATTTTCTATGCTCATTTTTTCAAAAAAGCAAGTGTTATTTTAAAACCGAGGCACTCTTTTTTAAGGAGTGCCTCTAAACGCTTTGAACTGAAAGGACTTGACATTTAGGAGTATTTCAAAGCGTTTATTTTGCTCTAAAATGCGTATGACAGACCAAGCGTTCCCGCCAGTGAGCGATAATTTGAGCCGAAGGTGTATTTTCCGCTTATATAGCCCGAAAGTTGTTCACCCAAATCATAACGCCCGCCGACTTCAAGACGACCTAAAGTTTGGTCATGATATGTCGGCTGTTTTTGAATGTCTGTTATCTTTATTTTATCGTTTCGCGTAATGTTTTGAACAACAGCCGGCTGAACATAAACATTGCCGTTTGCAAAATCTCTGGCAAGCCTTAAAGCAAGCTCGGCTTCCAGATGTTTGATGTTGTCAAAGCGATAATGTTTGCCCACATTGTCTTTTGTTGCATCAAAATCTATTTGCATAAAATACAGGCCAACCATCGGTGTGAGCGACACATGTTTTGAAAGCAACAGCGTTCTGCCGGCCTCAAGTGCCGCACCGAGCTCAACGCCGTCTGTTTTAAGCTTGGCAAGCCCGTCTTTGCTTTTTACTTTGGCTTGTAAAACACCGCCGTAAACACTTGCAAACAAAAAATTATAGTTTTTATCAAAGCGATAATACAAACCGGCCAAAAAGCTTTCAATATCTGCTTTTGCACCAATGGTTGAATACACTTTTTTGCCTTTTCCGCTCATATTGTGGCGGCCTTTGATGTATGAGCCGAACACACCGAGGTTGTTGTGCGCGTCGCTTTGCACATCAAAACCGGCGTCAATACCTTTGGTTTTCACATCAACATCAACCGGCTTTTTAACATCTGCCGTTTGACCTTCAATCAAAACCCACGCATTGGAAAGTTTTTCGCCGTTATAAGCATGGTCATAAACGCCGCAGCCCCCGACACATTCTTTTCGTGCGGCAAGCTTTGAAGAAATGTTGCGCGCCACACTTCTTGTTTGCTCAATGGCACTTTCGTGCAAGCCGATTGCGCCCAAAACCTCGGGGGCAACTTCGTTTCCGCCATTCTCGTTCCCGCGCATTGCCAAATACCACGTTGAGCCGGCTGTTTCGCCTCTTGCGTTGAGCAAAGCCTCCCACATATAGGGGCTTCCCAAAACGCGTGAAACAAAAACTTCCGTTTGAGTTGACAAATCATCATTCGGCGCAAACAAGAACGGTGTGATTGCATCGTTATCATCATCAAGCTTATAGGGATTGAGCGAATTAACGATAATGGCAAACTTTCCTTCCAAATCGGTTGAAGCTTGGAGCTTGCCCGTGTTGATGGTGTTGTTTTGTCTGTCAACCTCTGCATCAATTGTTAAAAACACACTCTCTCCCAAAGCAAAAATGTTTTCGGCATTAACAACGGCTTCAACGCCGAGCGCAATGTTGCTGTTTTCCGTGATTGAAAAAACATCAGCGCCCGTCACGTTTTTATTAAAGCGAATCTTGCCTTTTTCGTCGCTGTCAACCGAAACATTATATAAATTTCCCGTGATTTTGTCGTTAAAAACAATGTTGCCGCCGTTTTGCGTTTGCAAATCAAGCATTCCGCCATCTATATCAACACCGGCACGCGCCGCAGGATTGTCAAAAACACTGTCTGCACCGTCTGCCTTAATCACAACATTACCACCATCAAACGCATTAATCACTGCTTTGTCATCTGTAATGTTGTTTTTAAGATTGGCATTAAGAAGCATGAGCGAGCGGTCAACCGTGACGTTGTCAACAACAAAATCGGTTGCATTCGTAATTTCAATGTTTGAAAGCGTCAAGGCCGACGGCGCGGTTAATGAAAAACCTTTTCTTTGATTAAGGTTGAGCTTTGAGCGCAAATCGCCCGAAATCACGCCCGAAACATTCAACTCACCGACAACATCGCCCACACCTTCAACAAATTCGCTCGGATTTTCATCTTCAAAGCGCTTTGCAAAAACATATTCATCTGAAGCGCTGCCTGCAAAAAACGTTTTGTTTGCTAAATCGGAACCGGCCACAAGCGCCAATGTGTCGCCCATCATTGTTTTTTTAACAGCGCCGTCTTCCACACGCTCTATTTTAACACCCAAACTGTCGTTTGTCGTGTCTTTGGTTGCAAGTGAAAGCGAGCCGATAATGTCATAAAAAAGCGTTTTTTGATAATAATCTTCCGCCCATTTTGTTGAAGCGTTGATTGTGTCAAATTCCACAGATGCAAACGCCTCACCGATTTTATAAGAGGTTTGACCTGCCTGCCCCACGCCTAAAGCAAGCTGCAAATTATCATCTTGCGTTTGAAGAACCTGAACCAAGAAAGCACTGCTCGGCAAATTTTCAACATCAAGATTTTTAAATTGCAAACCGTGCAAAGTTACTTTACCTGAAGATTGCTCGGTTGTTTTGAACACATCCGATTCTTGAGCCTGTGCATCAACATCAATGAAATATTTTGTCTTTTCATCGGAAGTTAATGATGAAAAACCGTATGTGAACAACTCATCATTTGCCGTGTTAAATTTGAAATCGTTTTCGGTTGTGACTTTTCCGTCTTTTATATCGGCATAAAGGTTGATTGTTCCCGATGAATCACCCGTTAAGAGAATCTCTGCTAATGGCAAAGAAACAATGCCGTCATACATATTGACTGAACCGCCGTTTTTTGCCGTTAAAGATAATTTTCCGCCTTCAACCCATATTGCATTATATATACGCTCTCCGTTTTTTTCATGATAGTTTCCGCGAAAAGTTGATGAACGCGCATTGCCAACAATGTTGACGTTTCCTCGGACGAGATATATGGCGCCACCTATCGACTCCCCGTATTCATCCGGCGCAACCGCCTTGTTGCCAAAAAAATTTCCCGAAAGGCTTTTAATGTCACCCGTAACTTGAATAGCACCTCCATAGTTTGCCGTGTTGGAAATAAAGTCCGCCTCTATCAACTCAATCACTGCATCTGCTGCCACATTAATCGCTCCCCCATCAACCGCCTGATTTTCAATAAATCTTCCGTAAATTGAATCTATTTTTGAATGACTGCCCTCCAAAAATATTGCCCCCCCTTCACGGGCTTGGTTTTTAATAAAATCGCCCTTAACCGAGCCGATTGTCCTCATATTAGCTATTGCGCCGCCTCTGAAATACGAAACGGAATAAATATTACCCGTATCAAAAGTCCCGTTACCGATAAAATCGGCTGCAATCTCCCCGATGGTTCCTCCGTTATACATTACGGCGCCCCATGATGGAGAATACTGATTCCCTGCAGCATAATTGCCGATAAACGCCCCTTTAATTGAATCAATCTTACCACTGTTGTTTACGGCTCCGCCAAACACATAAGAAGCATCAGCGTAATTATGAATAAAGTTTGCTTCAATCAAACCGATTTCGCCCCTGTTAAAAAGGATTGCGGAATCACTTACACTTATATTTTCAACAAAATTTCCCTTAAATTTTTCAATTTTGCCGTCATTTACCATAACGCCGCCAATAAAATTTACAGAACTTCCCGAGGCGTGAGAAAAGCTGTTTTTAACAAAATCTGCGCTCAACGATGTGATTGTGGCAGTTTCGTTGTTATAAATCAAACCCGCCAAGACTGTTGAATAACCGCTTTCCTTTTTTGCCTTAATATGGTTGTTTTCAAAAAGATAGTTATCAAACGATGCCGTCTGCCCCGCGCCCAAATTTATTGCAGCGGCGATAATATAAGGATTTGTCGGCACATCAACAACAACTTCTCCCATGTTATAAACTTTGGCATAAGAAGCCGCATCTTTATACCTGAAAATCAACCTTGCCAAATTTTCATCTGCAACGCTTTGCAAATATCCGTTTTGCGGCGATGTGTTCCAACGATAAAAAAGAGCCTTGCTTCCCTGTGCATCACCAAACGCATTTTTGAAAACAAGCGTATAATCTTTAGACGTAAGGGTTCCGTCTTGAAGCGTTTGATACAAAGTGATGGGAAAATCAGGGTCGGCGCCCTCTTCAAAAATATACGAATGTTCGGCCTCTTGAGCACGCGCTTCAAAAAGACACAAACTAAAAAAAACGGCACTTACAAACAGCACCCGCGACAAATGCTTAAACATGGCTTTGTTCCTTTCATTTTAATACGTTGGCAAATAAGTAGTTAACTTAAGCCCTACCTTAAATATTCATAAATGTCAAGCGTATTTTTTTAGCTGTGAACGCAGCTTTGAACAAAAACACCCTTATCCGCCGATTTGTTCGGGCAATGCGTCTTCATTTGCCAAGTTGGAAAACTGTGCATATTGCCCGTTCCAAAACAGCTTAACAGTGCCAATCGGCCCATGACGTTGTTTACCGACAATCACTTCGGCCAGATTTGCCGTGTCGCGGTCGCGCTTTTGCCATTCAAGGATTCTTTGCTCGAAATGCTCCGGCGTTTCGTTTTGTTTTTGCTTGGGCTGCTCGTTTTTGATGTAGTAGTTTTCTCTGAAAACAAACATCACCACATCGGCATCTTGCTCAATAGAACCCGAATCGCGCAAATCAGACATTAAGGGGCGTTTGTCTTCTCTCGATTCAACCCCGCGGTTGAGCTGTGATAGCGCAATAACGGGCACGTCAAGCTCTTTTGCCAAGATTTTAAGCCCGCGCGAAATTTCGGAAAGTTCCTGCACCCGATTCGCTTCACCACGTTTTGAAGAGCCGGAAATCAGCTGAATATAATCAATCACAATCAGCCCCAAACCTTTGGTGCGCTTCAAACGCCGCGCGCGTGTGCGAATTGCGTTAATCGTGAGCCCCGGCGTGTCATCAATATAAAGCGGAATATTTTCAAGCTCACGAACGGCGGCGGCAATGCGTGTGAACTCGGCATTGTTTATCTCACCGGTGCGCATATTCTGCCCCGGTGTTTGCGTAACCGTTGATAAAATGCGTGACGCAAGTTCGTCAGAGCTCATCTCAAGCGAAAAAAACGCAACACCTTTTTCCCTGCTGTCCAGACTTTTTTCGCGGCTCATAAATTCCGCCACATTATAGGCAATATTGGTTACAAGCGCCGTTTTACCCATAGACGGACGCCCCGCAATGATAATCAGGTTTGATTTCGTCAACCCGCCCAAACGTCTGTCAAGCTGTTCCAAACCCGTCGGCAGACCCGAAAGTTTGCTGTCGCGCTGGAAGGCTTGTTCAATGTATCCGAGCGTTGAACCTAAAGCCTTCGAAAAATCAATAAAATCGCCCTGAACATCACCCTGATCGGCAATTAAAAACAGCTGCTGTTCAGCCTGTTCAATCTGCTCAATGGCACCAAGTTCGGCGCTTTCGGTTAAAGCGCTGTTCACGATGTTGTAGCCTGTGTCTATGAGTTCGCGCCGAAGATATTTGTCATAAATAAACTGCCCGTAATATTCAACGTTTGTCATCGGCGAAGCGCTGTCGGCAAGCTTGATTAAATAGTTTATTCCGCCCACTTCCTCCAAAGAGCCCTGCTGCTCAAAATAGTTTTTAAGCGTAATCACATCGGCCGCCCTGTCGCGCATAATCAGGTTTGAAACAACCTCAAAAATTTTGGCGTGCGTGGAATCGGCAAAATGCTTCGGTTTCAAAAAATCCGCCACTTTTTCGAAAGCTTTGTTGTTTGCAAGAATTGCACCGATTAAAGCTTGTTCGGCTTCAATGTTTTTGGGTAGTTTTTCAAAATCAGGCTTGTCCATTTTTTATTGCGTCCGTTTAAAAGTTTTTTTTCAAATTTCTTTTTGATATATTTTTTTTCAAAACGCTTGAAAAAAATCCGCCGCTTGTGAATTATGGGGATAAGATTTTTTTTGAAAGCAAAAACAACTTCAAAATCCCCCGCACTTATAAAGATTATGTTAATAAATTGGGCGTATTCTTTAGAGCAAAGATTTGTTTTTTAAGGAAAGAAGATATGAAACATCTCAAAGTGTTATGGCTTTTTTTGTTGTGCGTTGCATTAACGGCTTGCGCGCGGCGTCAAAAGCAAGAAGAAATGCCGCAGGTGCAAACCATTCCGGCTTACCGCCACAAGGTGATTGCGCTTGAAAATTTATACACGCGAAACATTGCTTATTGCTACGCAAGTGCCGATTTTACGGCCGAAGAATGTGCTTTAGCACTTGAAAAACAAGGTTATGTTCAGCTCAAAGATGTTCCGAAAGTTACGGCGCCGGCAGATTTCTTAAAAGAAGGGCAATATCCCACAAGACGTTGGCGAAACGATGATACGGTTCCGAGGTGGTAGAAAAAAATGCAAGCGAGAATAAACACAATCGCTTTCAGCGGACTTGACGTTTTAGATGTTGACTTGCAGGTGCAGATGAGCGCGGGAATCCCAGCTTTTGCTATTGTCGGTCTGCCCGATAAAACCATTGCCGAAAGCAAAGAGCGCGTCAGGGCTGCTTTCGAAGCCATCGGCATTTCTTTTCCGGCCAAACGAATCACCATCAATTTGGCACCGGCGGATTTGCTTAAAGAAGGTTCGCATTTTGATTTAGCAATAGCTTGCGGCTTGCTTTGTGCCATGCAAATTTTGCCACAGGAAGAATTGTGTCAATATCTCGTTTTGGGCGAGCTCGGCCTTGACGGCTCGCTTATGCCCATCAACGGCGTTTTGCCCGTTGCAATCAAAGCAAATGAGGACGACAAAGGTTTGATTTGCCCGTTTGCCCAGGGAAGCGAAGCGGCTTGGAGCGGTCTTAAAAACATTGTCGCCGCACCTGATTTGCTTTCACTGATTAACCATTTTAAGGGCATTCAAACCCTGCCTTTTCCAAACAAAAAAGTGCGCACCCTTGAAGCAAACAAACTTGATTTAGCGGATATTAAGGGGCAGGAAAGTGCCAAACGCGCACTCGAAATTGCCGCGGCAGGTTCACATAATATGCTGATGATCGGCCCGCCGGGCGCCGGAAAATCAATGCTGGCTTCAAGGCTTACTTCCATTTTGCCGCCCTTAACGCCCATCGAAGCTCTTGAAACAAGCATCATTCACTCTGTTGCCGGTGTGCTTAAAGATGGTGAGCTCAATTTTGAGCGGCCCTATCGCAGTCCGCACCACAGTGCGTCAACCCCTGCCCTTGTCGGCGGCGGCAAGAAGGCTCAACCGGGAGAAATTTCGCTTGCACATAACGGTGTTTTGTTTTTAGACGAGTTGCCGGAATTTAACCGTGCAACACTGGAAGCTCTGCGCCAACCGCTCGAAAACGGAAAAATCAGCATTTCGCGCGCGGAATATCATCACACCTATCCGGCAAAATTTCAATTAATTGCCGCGATGAATCCTTGCAGATGCGGTTTTTTGGGGCAAGCCGGTCAGGAATGTCCGAAAGCACCTAAATGCGGCGCAGAGTATCAATCCAAAATTTCGGGACCGTTGATGGATAGAATCGACATAAATGTTTATGTTCCGCCCGTTTCCCCGTGGGATATTTTTGAAAAAAGAAAGGGCGAGTCGTCCCAAACTGTTTTGTCGCGCGTTGTCGCGGCACGAAAAATTCAAAAAGAACGCTTCGAGCGTTTTGGGCAAATAAATCTTTTGACAAACGCGCAACTTTCGGGTAATTTGCTTGAAGACGCCGTTGAGTTGGAGCCTGACGCACGTCAGCTCTTAATTGATTTTGCCGACAAGCTCAAACTTTCGGCACGCGGTTATCACCGCACATTGCGGTTAGCAAGAACAATTGCGGACTTGCAAAACGAAAAAAAAGTGCATAAGATGCACATAGCTGAAGCATTGAATTATAGACGAACAATGCAACTCAAAGAATAATAGGAGAAATATTCATGAAAAATTTTAAGCCGTCTAAATTTTTACTTGTTCTTATCGGGGTTGTGTCTTTAACGGGCGCTTTTGTCGCCCCAAACGCACAGGTTAGCTCCACTGCAAAACACAATCAAAGCGTTAGGGATATGATGATACGCCGCCATAATTATACCAGATATGGCACGGCAAGCAGCGCCTTGCCAAAATACAAGGCTCCCGAATACAGCCTGTCATCGCGTTTCAGCCCTGCGCCGATGTTTTCTGATAAGCCCGTCATGAAATATGCAATGCGCGACAAAGACGGAAGCCTGTTTCCGGGCGGTGATTGCAAGAGCTGCCATAAAAGCGGTCCGATTTTTGACACGGGTTCATGCGAGAGGTGCTACAACAAAGGCCCGCTCATTGATACAGGGCCCTGCGAGAAATGCAAAGAGCCTGCACCCGAGCCGATTATGGCTTGTCCTGCTTTGCCCTGTTGCGAAGTGCAGTTTGAGCCGGCCATGACATGTCCCGAAATTTTTGAGCCGCAGCCTGAAATTGTGCCTGTTTATGCACCGGAACCTAAAAGTTGCTGCGATATGGCACCGCTTTATTTAGAGCATGTCGATTTCAATTTAACCGATATGTCAAACAAACCCACACACAAATTGGGTGATTATCGTTTTCGCATTTTCGGTTGCCGTCGCTACAACAAAGAGGCAATCTTAAACCAAGGCCGCATTTTCGAAAAAGATATGAACTTTTCAAAGGTCTTTGAAAATGTTACGGGCGAATGTTACAACATCATTAAAAAGCCGACGGATTTGTGTTTGCAGCAAACCCCGTCTATATTGCCGGAATATGTTTTAACGGCTGAGATAACAGATTTTTATATGAACATTTGCGACGGATATGACTGGAAGAATGCAACAAAAACCGAAAAACGTTCGGGTTCTTCTGAAATGACGGTTCATTGGAGACTGACAAATCTTTCCAAAACCAAAGTTCTTTTTGAAGGCACGACAACAGGCTATGCTCGTCTGAATGTCGGCGAAGAAAATGGCGAAGTTGCGCTGATTGAAGCCGCATTTGCCGACGCAGTTCGCGAGCTTCAGGCATTAAGAGGCTTTGAAGATCAGTTAATGATCCGCTTAAGCCCTGAAGAGATGGCAGCCGAGCGCAATGCTTTAATTGCCGAAGAAATTGCTCTGGATCCGGCAAAATGCCATTATGCCGAACCTTTGCGCCAAGTGAAACAATGCGAAATTTCGCGCAAAGATTTCAACATCAAAGAGTGTCCGGCTTTTGCTCAAAACGTGGAACTTTCCTGCGATATGCAGCCCGAAAAATGTGTTGAAATTGAAACGGCTGTTGTCGAACAATGTTTGCAAGAGCCAAGCGAAAACTGCGCTGTTGTTGACGACACGTGGGTTGAAACACAAGTTCAGGTTGTTGACGACTTATGTATTGTCGCTCACGAGCCTTATGATGTTTTAACGCCGGAAAATCTTTACAAACTCCGCGCATCGGTTGTTGAAATTTCAAACCTTAAAGGCCAAAAAGGCACCGGTTTGATTGTCTCTGACACGTTTGTTTTAACGTCGGCCTCACTGATTGGCGAACAGGAAAACACTTATAAAATCCGCACCATCAACGGCAAAGAGTTCACAGCACGTGCCGTTCGTATCAACTTGAGCAAAAACATTGCTCTGCTCACTCTTGACACGCCAACCGAATACACGCCGCTGCCCTTAAATCTTGACTTACCGAAAGTCGGACAGACAGGCTTTATGACTTTGGGACTTCTTGATGTTGAGGCTTTTGACAACGGCACCGAAAACTACATTGATAACCATGCCTCTATTATGGGCTATCGTTACAGTGAAGACAAAGGCGCCGAAATTATTGCGGATACCAAAATACAAGATTTAACAATCGGCAGCATTTTGATTGATGCACACGGCAGCGTGGACGGTGTGGCACACATCGGGCTCAAAACACAAGACGGACAAGATTTGTTCTTGCCCACCGAAACCGTTTTGAGAAGCGTCGGCCTCAAAATCTGCGAGTGCGTTTATGACGCACCGAGCCCGTGGCAACAAACGGTTTATAAACCCGTTACCGAGCTGATTTTGCATGCCGAGCCGAAAGCGCCGGAGCAAATGCCGGAAAAAGCCAGAAAATAGCTTTTAAGGCTTGTAAAAAAACAAAATCGGTGTTTCCTTCGGGAGGCACCGATTTTTTTATGCGACGCCACAATTTCATTTTTTTCTGGACTTTTAAAAAGAAGTGTGTTATTTGTGAGCGAAAATTAATCTTTTGTTAACGATGTTGAATGGAAGGTTAATTCGTTTTAACACTGTGTTTTAAGGCCTTTCAGGCCAAGCCTGATTGCCGGACGGAAATTTTATTAAAGGGAAGTCTTTTGCTTTTGAACACAGAACAGGATGTTTAAAAGTGTTTAGAAGAATCATTTTTGTGCTGGTTATTTCGCTTGTTATATCACACCCGATTAAAGCCCAAAAAGATTATAAAGCCAGTTCGAGCGCAGCCATTGCCGTTTCCGATGATGAAGTTTGCGCCCTTTCGGTTGCCCGAATGGAAAAGAAATATGCCATTAAAAACCACTTGCTTGAAACAATTGCAAGTGTTGAAACCGGTTTGTGGGATTATGAGGCGCAAAAGTTTGTTTCGTGGCCGTGGTCAATCAATGTAGAGGGCAAGGGCTATCGATTCGACTCGAAAGACGAAGCTGTCGCCGAGGTTAAACGTTTGCAAAAACAGGGCATCACAAGCATTGACGTGGGTTGTATGCAAATCAGCCTCAAATTTCACGGAGAGTCTTTCAAAAGCGTTGAAGAAGCCTTTGATCCGGATGCAAACGTTGAATACAGTGCAAAATTCTTGAAAAAACTTTACGATAAAACGGGAAGCTGGAAATCGGCTGCCATGGCATACCACTCAAAGGTTCGCAGCCGTGCCGAAATATATAAGGCCAAGCTGTTGAAACGTTTTGACGAAATCAAGATTGCTTTTTTAGACTATCGTCAAGACCTCTCTTTGTTCTAGAAGGATTTTTTCATGGAAAAGCTTGAAAAAAGATATCAGATTCGCTCGTATGAGTGCGATCGGTTTGGTTTGTTGCGCATTGTTACACTGATGAACATTTTGCAAGATGCCGCTGATTTGAGTGCAACATCGCTTGGATTCGGTTTTGATTTTTGTCTTCAAAACAAGCTTGCATGGGTTGGCACAAACTACTGCATTGACATTAAAAAAATGCCGAAAATGCACGATGTCATCACGGTGCAAACGTGGCCTTCGGGCGAAAACAAGTTTATGGCTTTGCGTGATTTTGCCATTACAAACGAAAAAGGTGAGCCGATTATTTTGGCCACAAGCCAATGGGTTTTGGTTGATGCCCTAAAAAAACGCCCTGTTTCACTCGACCAACATTTGCCAAAGTTTATGTATATAAGCGAGCGTGCGTTGAATGCAGAATTTGCAAAGTTGCCTGAATTTGAGCGCGTTGATTTTTCAAAAACTTTTGAAGCTCGCTTTGATGATATTGATTTGAATGTGCACGTCAACAACGCCATTTATCCCCTTTGGGCTTCAGAATCGATGAATGAGGACTTTCACACACAATATATTCCCTCAAAAGTGGAAATTTCCTTTAAAAAAGAGTGTTTATGTTCTCAAGAGGTTGTTGTTCAAACAAATCTTGAAAACTTAACCACCAACCATAGCATTAAGCTAAACGATGATGGTAAGGAATGCGCCAAAATTCGGATTGTGTGGCAAAAAAGATTTGCCGCTTGAGCCATATTTATACACAATTTGCCCATAGTTTCCCAAAAGTGCCTACTTTACATTTGAGCACTTTCATTATATTTTTCAAAGCAATAATTTGAAACATTGTGTGAATGGAGAAAAGAATATGCGTGATGTTGTGCGCTTTATTTTAAGATGTTTTTTTAAGACCTTTAAGGTGCGTTTTGAAATGCGTTTTGACCTTTCCGAGCTGCCGACGAAAGGCGTTTATATTTCAAACCACGTGTCGTGGGTTGACCCCATTGTTTTGTTTGCCTTTTTGCCCGGAAACCCTGTTTTTGCGCTTCATGGACAGCTTTATCGAAACTATTGGGTTCGCCTTTTGATGAAAACGGCCGACATTATGGAATATGGCAATTTGGACGTGCCTGACTTGAAAAATTTGATTGCAACGGTCAATTCCGGCCGTTTGTGTATGATTTTCCCCGAAGGCCGCATGACCACCAACGGCAACATTATGAAAATATACGAATCTGCCGGCTTGCTTGCCGATAAAACAGACGCTCCGGTTATTCCGATTTGGATTAACGGCTTGCAATATTGCCATTTTTCGAAAACGGGCGGCAGATTGCCCCATCGCTATTTTCCGCATGTTAAAATTGTAGTTGACAAGCCGCGTCCCTTAAAGCTTAAAGATGAACTTCGACACCAGCGCAACCACATTTCAAACGAAATATATATGATTATGCGCGAGCAAATGTTCGAATCGATTTACAACCCGAAGCTGACTGTGTTTACACAGCTGATTAAGGCTTCAAAAATTCACGCCAAACGTTGTTTCGGCTTGCGCCGTCCTTATGTTTTGGAAGACATTACGCGAAAACCGAACACTTTTAAGGACATTATGCTCAAATCATATATTTTGGGGCGCTATTTTGCAAAAATTTCAAAATTTCAAGAACCTATCGGCATTTTGCTACCGAACTCGGTTGCGGCGATTTGCACGTTTTTCGGCTTTAATGCTTATGGGCAAGTTCCGGTTATGCTCAACTTCAGCGCCGGCGCGCAAAATGTTTTGAGCGGTCTTAAAACCGTCGAGGCAAAAAAGGTTGTTACATCAAAAATGTTTGTGAAAAAAGCGGGATTAGAATCTTTGATTGACGCCATCAAAGAAGGCGGTTATGAAGTGATTTATTTGGAAGATGTCGGCAAGAAGATTTCGATTTTTGCAAAAATTTTAGGTCTCTTACAATATAAGGTGAAATATGTGCCTTATAAGGCAACGGCAGACGATAGAGCCGTCATTTTGTTCACCTCCGGCTCGGAAGGCGCACCGAAAGCGGTTGTGCTTTCAAACAAAAACGTCATTTCAAACGTGTGGCAGATTGCAACTTTTGAAACCTTAAACCGCAAAGACATTGTGTTGAACTCAATGCCGATTTTCCACAGTTTCGGCTTGGTTTTGGGCACGCTTTACGCACTATATCAGGGTGCAAGGGTGTTTTTATATCCCTCGCCGTTGCATTTCCGCGTTATATCCGACCTTCTTTATGAGCTCGGCGCAACGGTGATGATTGGCACAGACACATTTTTCAGAAGTTACGCCAAAATTTCACACCCGCTTGACTTCGGCTCGCTTCGTTTGGTTTATGCCGGTGCAGAGGGCGTTAAGCTTGAAACGCGCAACATCTTAAATGAGCGTTTGGGCACACGGTTGATGGAAGCCTACGGCACAACGGAGTGTTCGCCGGCAGTTGCGGGCAACAATATGGTGTTTAACAAGTTTGGCACCATCGGCAAACTTTGCCCCGGTATGGAATGTCGCTTGGAAAAAGTTGACGGCATCGAAAAAGGCGGCGAGCTTGTTGTGAAAGGCCCCAATGTGATGGCCGGCTACATTTTGCCCGAACATCCGGGTGTTTTGGTTCCGCCGCACAACGGCTGGTATCACACGGGCGACGTGGTCGAAATTGATGAAATCGGGTTTATAACCATCAAAGACCGCATCAAGCGCTTTGCAAAAATCGGCGGTGAGATGGTTTCGCTCAAAGCGGTTGAAAATATGATTAACGAGGCTTTTGACACGAAAGAAGATTTTTGTTGCGGTGTGGTTGCCGTTGCGCACGAGCACAAAGGCGAGCAAATTGTTTTGGTGACAAACGAGCACACCTTAACAACGGATATGTTGCGCGATTTTATAAGGCAAAACGGCTATCCCGAGCTTTATATGCCGCGCCGAATTATATACCGCGACAAAATCCCGACATCGGCAACAGGCAAAGTTGACAATGTATCTTTGAAAAAAGAAGTTTTGGCCGAGCTTGCAAAGTCTGCATAAAAAACGGGGCGGAAAACCGCCCTTTTTTTTGTTTTTGCGTCTTTTTATGCGTGGCTTAAGCGCATGCTTTTTTAATAGCTTCTGGCATATATGGCGTCTATTGTTGCATCTTCGCCTGAAAGCAAACATTTGCCTTTGGTGCCCGTCTGGTCAAACGGCAGGCAGCGAATGCTGATTTTAAGCTCTTTTAAGATTTCCTCCGTTTCGGCCTTGCCGTTCCATTTTCCACGCACAAAGGCCACTTTGCCCACCTTGCCGTCTTCAATCCACTCATTGGCCTTTCCAAAATATGCCCTAAATTCTTCAGGGGTTTGAATGTCGCTTCTGATGTTTAAATCCATACGCGCCTTTGCCCTTTCAAACAAGTGGCGCTGAATATTCTCAAGCCGCTTTTCAACACTTGAAAGCAATTCTTCTTTTGAAAGCACTTCTTTTTGGCCGACATTCAAGCGATTTTTCAAAACCAAACCATTGTTTTGCACATCGCGCGGACCGATTTCCAAAACAAGCGGTGCACCTTTTCTAGTCCACTCCCAAAACTTATCGACGCTTTGTTTCAGGCGTTTGTCGATTTTAACGCGGATTTTCTCGCCAAACGGTGTTTTTGTTTTCAGCTCTCGGACAAGCGTATTGATATATGCCATCACATTTTCTTCATCTTCTGCCTTTTTAAGCACAGGCACAATCACAACCTGATACGGCGCAATACGCGGCGGAACAACCATACCTTCATCATCGGCGTGTGTCATAATCACCCCGCCGATAAGCCTTGTTGAAACGCCCCAAGAGGTTGTGTAAGCAAACTCGGGCTTGTTTTCTTTGTTAATAAAACTGATGTTCGCCGAACGCGCAAAATTTTGCCCCAAAAAGTGTGATGTGCCGGCCTGCAAAGCTTTGCCGTCCTGCATCATCGCCTCAATGCAATACGTGTCAACCGCACCCGGAAACTTATCATATTCGGGCTTTATGCCTTGAATAACGGGCATTGCTAAAAATTCTTCACTTGTTTTACGATAAACCTCGAGCATCTGCTTTGTCTCTGCCTCAGCTTCTTCAGCCGAAGCGTGGGCCGTGTGGCCTTCTTGCCACAAAAACTCGCGCGTGCGCAAGAAAAGACGCGGACGCATTTCCCAACGCACAACATTTGCCCATTGGTTAATCAGCACGGGCAAATCGCGGTATGATTGAACCCATTTTGAAAATGAATCCGCAATAATTGTTTCAGAAGTCGGACGCACAATCAAAGGTTCTTCAAGCGCGCCGTCAGGCTGTAAAGTTCCGTCTTTTTGAGCCAACCTTGAGTGGGTTACAACCGCCATTTCTTTGGCAAAACCCTCAACATGCTCGGCTTCTTTTCTGAAAAACGAAATCGGAATAAACATCGGAAAATACGCATTTTCATGGTCGGTGTTCCTAAACTCCTCGTCCATCAAATCACGAATTCTTTCCCAAATGCCATATCCCCAAGGCTTGATAACCATACACCCCGGAGAAACGGAATTTTCAGCCATATCAGCCTCTGAAACCACACATTGATACCATGCGGGATAATTTTCTGCTCTTTTCGTTTTAAGTGTCATAACTTTTTCCTTTTTTATGCTCTTAAGCTGCCGTTTGTTGCTTTAGCAACGCTGACAATCACTTTATTCATCAGGTTTTCAATGTCTTTTTCGGTAAACGTTTGCTCTTTGGGCTGAAAAACAACCGTTATGGCAATCGATTTTTTGCCTTGAGGAACATTTTCGCCTTCAAAAACATCAAATAAGCGCACATCAGTGATAAAATTTCTATCCGCATTTTTGGCCGCCGCAATCAAATTTGCCGCCGCAATACTTTTATCAACGACAAAGGCAAAATCTTTTGCAACACTTTGAAAAGCCGAAAGCTCAAGTTTTTTCCTTGTTTTCGATTTTGCCTCGCGCGGCAGCGGAACATTGTCCAAATAAACCTCAAAAGCCATCACACGCCCTTTGATGGAAAATTTTTTAGCCACATTCGGGTGAAGCTCACCAAAATATGCCAAAACATTTTTGCCAAGCCTTAATGCGCCGCTTCTGCCGCCATGATAATATGCCGGCGCATCTGTTGTAATCTGCACATTATCTATCGGACCGCAGGCCGCCGCAATTGCGGCAAGCGCATCAGCCTTTGCATCAAAAACATCAAACGCTCGGCTTGTTTTGGCCCAGTCTTTATCTGCCGTTAAACCAAGCCTAATTCCGGCAGCAACCGTTCTTTGCGCTTTCGGTTCACGCCCGTAAAACTCCGGCCCAACCTCAAAAAGCGAAACATTATAAAATCCGCGCGCAACATTGTTTTGCGCTCCAAGTAAAAGATTCGGCAAAAGCGACGGACGCATTTCATCCAAATCTGCCGAAATCGGTTTTTCAATCAAAACCGTATCCGTTTGGCCGATTTTATGAAACATATCAGCCAGTTTTGATGAAGTAAAACTAAACGTAACCGTTTCAAACATACCGCGGCTTGCAAGCTCATGCCTAACCGTAACAACACGCATCTGCGAAGGCGTCAACGTTTGCTTGGGCAAATTGTCATAAGTCATTGATTGAGGCTCAATTTCATCAAGCCCGATGATGCGCACAACCTCTTCTATCAAATCTTGCTCACATGCAATATCACCGCGCCAAGAAGGCGAGATTGCTTTAATCTTATCGCCCTCAAAGCTTGTCTCAAACCCGAGATTTTTCAAAATTTCAACAATCTTTTCGGCACGCACATCAACGCCGACAAAGCTTTTCATACGCGAGGGCCGAATATAGGCAACCTGCGGCTTAAAATCTTCGTTTCCTTCAATCATCTGATAAGAAGCCTCGCCGCCGCAAATTTCTAAAATCAGCTCTGTTGCATAATCCGAACCTAAAATATTTGATTTCGGGTCAACCCATCGTTCATAGCGATAGCGTGAATCCGATTCAATGGCAAACTTTCGGCCTGTTCGCGCGATACACTCCGGCTTAAACAGCGCACACTCTAAAAACACATTTGTCGTGTCTTCACTGCAACCTTTTGAGAGGCCGCCCATAATGCCGCCCAAACATTCAACCCCCTCATCGTCGCATATACCGAGCGATAGGGCATCAAGTTCATATTCTTTTTCATCTAATGCCACAAAATGTTCGCCCTCATGGCACATCCTGACCAAAATATCGCCTTTAATTTTATCGGCGTCAAACACGTGAAGCGGACGTGCCAAATCGTAGTTGATGTAGTTTGTGATGTCCACAAGCGGCGAAATCGAACGAAGCCCGATGGCCGTCAGCCTGTCTTTCATCCATTTCGGCGTTTGAACTTTATTGTTCACATTTTTAATATACCTGCCAACATATGTCGGACACTCGTTTAAGCATTGAACATGAACTTTAATCGGGCTTTCAAAAGTGCCCTCCGTTTTTTGAATATTCAAGGGTTTCAATCGGCCGATACCGGCAGCCGCCAAATCGCGCGCAATACCTCGAACACCCAAACACTCCGCCCTGTTCGGCGTAATCGAAATTTCAATGACCGGATCAATATTTAAAACCTGTGCCGCCGGCACACCAATCGGCGTATCTTTCGGCAGCTCGATGATGCCCGTGTGGTCTTCGCCGATGCAAAGTTCTTTTTCGGAACACATCATGCCGAAACTTTCGACCCCCCTGATTTTACCCACTTTTAAAATCTCGTTGTAGCACGGAATATTCACCCCGACCGGCGCAAAAATGCCGACCATACCTTCTTGAACATTCGGCGCCCCGCACACAACCTGAAGCTTCTCGCTTCCTGTGTTCGCCGTTAAAACATGCAGGTGGTCCGAATCGGGATGCATCACCACATTTTCCGCCCTTGCCGTCATAAATCCTTTTAAGTTTTCCGCCGGATTATAAACGTCTTCAACTTCCAAACCGATTTTGGTTAAGGTGTTTACAATTGTCTTTAAATCAGCCGTTGTGTCCAAATGGCTTTTAAGCCAAGAAAGCGTCAATTTCATCTCAAAGATCCTCCATTACCGTTCAAGCCGCCCGTTAATGATGAAAAGTCAAGCGGCGCAAAGCCATAGTGTTTAAGCCATCTCAAATCGCTTTCAAAAAACGTGCGCAAATCGGGAATGCCATATTTAAGCATCGCAAGTCTGTCAATGCCAACGCCAAAAGCAAAACCTTGATATTCGTCCGGATCAATTCCTCCAGCCCTTAAAACGTTCGGGTGAACCATACCGCAACCCAAAATCTCAAGCCAATCATCACCGGCGCCGATTTTAAGCTCTGTTTTTGTTTTTAAGCAACCGATATCCATTTCAGCAGACGGTTCGGTAAACGGAAAATATGACGGACGATAACGAACGGGAATGTTATCAAGCTCAAAAAAAGCCTTCACAAAATCAGACAAACATCCTTTAAGCTCAGCAAACGTCGTTGTTTTATCAACCACAAGCCCTTCTACTTGGTGAAACATCGGTGTGTGTGTGGCATCCATATCCGAACGATATGTCCGTCCGGGAGCAATAATGCGAATCGGCGGTTTTTTATTTTCCATTGTGCGGATTTGTATGCCCGAAGTATGCGTGCGCGCAACATACGCACTTTCCATATCAAAAGGCTCGCTTTGCTTGCTTGCAATATAAAAAGTGTCTTGCATTTGCCGTGCCGGATGATTTAAGGGCATATTCAAAGCATTAAAATTATGAAACTGATCTTCAATATCCGGTCCTTCGGCAACTTCAAAACCAAGCGCACCGAAAATTGCAAAAACTTCCTCGAAAATTTTTGAAACAGGGTGAATCCTTCCTTGAACTTCAGGACGCACGGGAAGCGTTACATCAATTTTTTCTTCTTGCAAACGTGTGTTTAAGGCCGCATCTTCCAGCGCGCTTTTTTTAGCCCCAAACGCTTCTTCAATTTTGTTTTTCAAAGTGTTCAATTTTTTGGCCGTTTCAATGCGCAGATGTTCTTCCATCTGCCCAAGTGTTTTCATTTTTTCGGTTAAAACACCTTTTTTGCCCAAAACGGCAACACGCACATCGTCTAAATGCTTCAAATCAGAAGCACCGGCAATCTGCGCCATAATTTCGCTTTCCAAAAGATTCATATCTTCCATAATTTCAACCTTTAAACATTAAAAGAGTTATCTTGATCTGCCAAGATAACTCTTTTTGATTTTTTAACTGTTATGACTTAAGTTTACTTAAGAGCTGCTTTGGCAGAATCGACAAGCTTAGCAAAAGCTTTGGGCTCTTTCAAAGCGATATCAGCGAGAACTTTACGATCAAGTTCAATACCGGCTTTGACAAGCCCGCTGATAAATCGAGAATAAGTCATATCATGCAAACGCGTTGCGGCATTGATGCGTTGAATCCACAGCGCGCGAAAACTTCTTTTCTTCGCACGGCGATCACGGTATGCATATTGCAAACCTTTTTCAACCTTTTCAATTGCAACTCTGAAAACATTTTTGTTGCGACCTCTGTAACCTTTCGCCATATTCAAAATCTTTTTGTGGCGAGCGTGAGCGGTCATTCCTCTTTTAACACGTGACATAACATATCCTCCTTATAAATACGGTAAAAACTTTTTAACAATCTTTGCGTCAGAGTCGCTCAAAAGCGAGGTGCCTCTGGCTTGTCTTTTCATTTTTGTGCCTTTGTTAAAGAGGAGGTGTCTTTTAAACGCGGCATTTTTCTTGAGTTTTCCGGTACTTGTCGCCGAGAAGCGCTTTTTCGCGGAACTTTTTGTTTTTAATTTCGGCATTTTATCAGATTCCTTTTTTAAAATTATGAATTGATTTCAAGGCGATAAGGCATGCCATTTAGCCCAATCCGCCCGATTACGGCTAAAATCTTATACACATTTAAAACCAAAAATCAAGCACTTTTTTAAGATTATTTTGAAAAAAAAGCGCTTCATTTAAACATTCTTTTTTAGGCGCTTTTCTTGAGCCGGCCCACAAAAAAACCTTGCTTTAAGCAAGGCAAATCTGGGGCGGATTATGAGACTCGAACTCACGACATCTGGTACCACAAACCAGCGCTCTAACCAACTGAGCTAAATCCGCCGTCGGCGATATTGTTTTTAGCGACATTCTTTTTTAAAGTCAACACAAAAAAGCGACACTTAAAAAATATTTTTTAAAATTAACTCTTTGTTTGATTTTTTTGCTTAAGATACTTCAAAAATTGCGGCAAAAATGATGGAAAATAAAATGAGAAAGATTGTTTGTTTACTGGTTTGTTTGACAGCTTTTTTAAAAATTTCAATTGCTTTAGCTTCAACTTCGTCAATTATGCTTGACGCAAATTCGGGCGATGTTTTATATGCTTTTAATGCCGACACACAAAAATATCCGGCATCTCTTGCCAAATTGATGACACTTTACATCACATTCAATGCACTTGAAAACGGCAACTTAAAATTAAGCGACAAGCTTAAAGTTTCGCACATTGCAGCCTCACGTTCGCCCTCAAGGCTCGGCCTTAATGCCGGTGATACGATTGACGTGAAAACCTGCATTTTGGCCTCAATTGTTAAATCGGCAAACGATTGTGCAACCGTTTTGGGCGAGGCACTTTCCGGCGGCAGTGAACGCGAGTTTGCTTTAATGATGACCAAAACGGCTCAAAAACTCGGCATGAAAAACACCGTTTTTAAGAACGCATCCGGATTGCACCATTCCGAGCAAAAATCAACCGCGCGCGATATGGCGATTTTAGGCCTTGCCATTTACCATCATTGTCCGCAATATTACAAACTTTTCGCCTTAAACGAGTTTGAATATAACGGGCAAATCATCAAAGGACATAACAACATTCTGACTTCGTTTGACGGCGCCGACGGCCTGAAAACAGGCTATACCGCAAATGCCGGTTTTAACATTGTAACTTCCGCCAAACGAAACGGCCACCGCGTCATTGTTGCGACAATGGGGCACAAAAAGCCCGATGATCGCGACAAAACCGTTGTGGCAATGATGGATAAGGTTTTTACTCATCTTGAGAGCGGTTCGAAAATCAATGTTGAAAAACTCAAAACCGAAATCGAAACGCCCGCCGGCGGCCAGAAAAAAACAAACTATGCGCAAACACTTATCAAAGAGCCGAAAATAAGCGCAAAAGAAAAAACGGATTTCGGCATACAAATCGGCGCATTTTCAACTTATGACAAAGCCATGAGCCACGCGCAGAACATTCAAAAACAATTTGCCGGAAAATTAAGCGCGCAGAACATCTTTATTGAAAAATTAAACCGCGGCGGCAAATTGTTATATCGCGCACAATTTGGCGGCTTAAACAAAAAAGACGCCGCAAAGCTTTGCACCGCACTTAAAAACAAAAAACAGGCTTGCGTTGCAACTTATGTCAGCGCAAAAACAATGTATGCCGAGGGCGATTTATGACGCGGATCATTTTGGTTTCAAGAATAGGTCAAAAAAAGGGGCAAACGCTTTTTGCCGCACATCTTGCCACAATTTTGGCCGAAACAAAAAAAACGGCACTCATTGATTTTGAGCAGCAAGACAAGGTTCTTCAAAACTTTACAAAGCGCCGCAAACAAATAAGTGCCGATAAAAAACTTCAGCTGCCCGCGGCGCAACTTCAAAAAAATTTTTCCAAAGAAACAGCTCAAACATTTGATTTTGTTGTGCTTGACGCAAAAGATTCTTCTCTTTTCGAGCACGCGGACATTCTTGTTGTTCTCGTTTCAGATGATGGTGTCGGCGCGCTTTTGAAAAAAGATTCGGCTTTTTTAAGCACTGTTTGGGAAGCCAAGAAAAAACGTGCTGCAAGAGGCTTGAACGCCTTTCATTTTTTTGTTCTGCCAAACGGCGACTTCAGCGCTCAAAATAAAGAACAACTCAAAAAAGATGCACCGATTATCGGCTGTCAAATCACGCCCACGCTCAAAGACAACAGCGCATATGCCAAAGGCTTAAACGACGGCGTAACCGTTCTTGATAAAAATCTGCCGTTTTTTGAAAAGACCTTTAATCAAGATGATTTCTTTGCGCGTCGAAATTTAAAACAAATTGTTCAATTTATCTTGCCGAATAAATAATTTTTTTACTTTACCTTTAAGGGAAAATGGGGCAAACTGAAAACCATCAGCGTTAAGGAGAAAATTTATGATTAAAACAGTTTCAACCAGCCCATATAACGGCCAAAAAATGGGCACGGCAGGCATTCGCCAGAAAGTTCAAACCGTGTTACAAAAAAATTATCTCGAAAATTTTATTCAAAGCCTCTTTAACGCCATCGGCGGTGTCAAAGGCCAAACCTTTGTTTTGGGCGGCGACGGCCGTTATTACAACGACATTGCATTGCAAAAAATCATCAAAATGGCCGCTGCCAACGGCATGAAGAAATTGATTATCGGCCAAAACGGTATGCTCTCAACGCCGGCTTCGTCGCACATTTTGCTCAAAAATCACGCAGACGGCGGCCTAACGCTTTCGGCCTCACACAACCCCGGCGGAATTAACGGTGATTTCGGCATTAAATATGCAACAAAAACGGGCGGACAGTGTTCAAGTGCCGTCAGTGATAAAATTTTTGAAGAAACAAAGCGCATAACGTCTTACAAAATTTTAGAAACAGACGATATTGACCTTTCTAAAAAAGGCGTTCAAAAACTCGGCGATATGGAAATTGAGGTGATTGACCCGATTGAAGATTATCTTGAGCTCATGCAACAAATTTTTGACTTTGATGCCATCAAAAAGCTGTTTCAAAGCGGCTTTTCGTTTGTCTTTGACGCAATGAACGCCGTAACCGGCCCGTATGCCATCAAAATTTTCGAAGAAGCTTTAGGGGCCAAGAAAGGCTCGGTCATCAATGCTGTTCCGATGCCTGATTTCGGTGGCCTTCATCCCGATCCAAACCTTGTGTATGCCAAAGATTTGGTTTCCTTGATGTATGGCGACCACGCACCTGATTTTGCTGCAGCAAATGATGGCGACGGCGACAGAAATATGATTTTAGGAAAAAAGTTCTTTGTCAGTCCGAGCGACAGTCTTGCCATTTTAACCGACAACTATCGCTATATTCCCGCATATAAAAACGGCATTTACGGCGTTGCAAAATCGGCTGCGACGTCAACCGCCGTCTGCCGTGTTGCAAAAGCTCTCGGCGTTGATTGCTACGAAGTGCCCACGGGCTGGAAAAATTTTTGCAATCTGATGGACTCGAAGCGCATCACCTTTTGCGGCGAGGAAAGCTTCGGAACAGGTTCGTCGCACATCAGAGAAAAAGACGGTATATGGGCGGTTTTATTCTGGCTTAATATCATTGCCGCAACAGGAAAATCGGTCAGCCAAATCACACGCGATTTTTGGAAGAAATACGGCAGAACCTACTATCTGCGTTTCGATTTTGAAGCGATTGATTTGAAAGTTGCCGACGATTTGATGGCTGATCTCGAAAACAATCTTTCCTCTTTTGAGGGCAAAACATACGGCGGCCGCAAAGTAACATCGGCGCACCCGTTTGTTTATCAAGATCCTGTTGATGGCAGCCAAACCAAAAACGGACTTCTTGTTTATTTTGAAGACGGTGCGCGGATATGCTATCGTTTGTCCGGAACGGGAACAAACGGTGCAACACTTCGCGTTTATATTGAAGCTTATGAAAAAGAAAACTTTGATGAAAACCCGAAAGATAAGCTTAGAAGTTTGCTTGACATTGCAATGACGCTTGCACAAATTGAAAAACGCACGGGCAAAACAAAACCTGACTTAACAACTTAAAAACAAAACGGACATTTTTTATGCTTAAAGTCAAAACACATCAAAGACCGGACAGACAGCTTGAAAAAATGCTGATTGGTTTGGTTTATGCCTTGATTTCGATTGTTTTGAGCATTTTAATGCTTTTTATTTTCCCTGCGCATTCGCTTGTGTTTTTGGTTTTGACAATCATCACGGCAACGCTTTCCATCTTAATGGCGATTATGCTTATCTCCGAAAGCGAAAGAGCCTTAACATACGGCGAGTTTGCCAATGTCATTTTGGAAAGCAAAGATGTGATAAGCCGCATTGACAATGCGCACTTTGATGCACTGATTGAAAACAAGCTTGCCGCAAAGGTTTTTCAGGGTGAGCGGGTGTTAAATTATCTTGAAAAACGCATTTTCCAAGACAAAACAAATGAGCTGAACCTTGAGCGTCTCATCAAAGCTGTTGAAACCTTGAAAGAAGAAAATGTGCTTCTTGAACTTGAGCACAAAGACGCGCACACGTGGTATGAAGTTCACCTGCGACCGATATATTTAAAGAAAAATGACATTTTTCAATCAGATTTTTCCATTGAGAAAATTCAAAAAGAAACATATTTTCTTTGGCAAATCAAAGATGTAACCGCAATTCAAAACACCGATAAAATTTTAGAACAAGAGCGCCAAAAAATGCATCGCTTTATTGAAGATATGCCGCTGGGGCTTTATGTTTTAGATGAAAACGGGTGTTTCGAATATGTCAACAACACGTTTGCCATGCAGCTTCAAACAAAAAAAAGCGACCTTATGGGAAAGCGTTTTGAAACGTATATTCAAAACAAACAAAGCGAAATTTTAGATGTCGGTAAAATAGAATTTTCGGGCTTGTTGTTTTTCCAAAACGAAAAACAAAACAATTTTGAACTTTTTGTAACCCAAAACCGCACAAACGAGGGAGATTTGGTAAAAACACGCGGCTTAACACTGCAAGATTTGCCCGGCGATGCCAAACTCAATGAGGCCTTAAATAAATATGCTTCTTATTGCAAACTTTTGCTCAATTCCGTTCCCGTCGGCGTCATCTCCGTTTTCAAATCAGATAAAATTCAAAGCTTCAACGCACGAGCCGTTGATATTTTGGGCACAACCTTAAAGAATGCGTCGCTTTCCGCATTTTTCAATTCGGCAGATGTTGCCAAACTTAAAAAACTATATGCCGACTATTTGTCCGGAACGCCCGATGATTTGCCCGTTAAATTTGAAACAACCCTTAAAAACGGCAAAACTGTTTTGCTTGAAATGGCGCCTTATTGGCAAACTTATTTGAAACAATCACGCTTTGCCGGTGTTTTGATTTATTTTTCCGACACAACGGAACGCAAAAATTTGGAAGAGCAGTTTGCACAGGCTCAAAAAATGCAAGCAATGGGACAATTTGCCGGAGGCATTGCGCACGATTTCAACAATTTGCTAACCGCAATCATCGGTTTTTGCGACCTTTTGTTACAGCGCCACAGGATAGGCGATCCGTCCTTTGCCGACTTAAATGAAATCAAGCAAAACGCCATACGCGCCGCGGCACTTGTTCGCCAGCTTCTGGTTTATTCCAAGCAACAACCGACAAACCCGAAATATTTGGACGTTGTCGAAAGCTTAACCGATTTGAGCGGCTTTTTGAAACGAATTATGGGCGAACAAATCAATTTGAGTTTTTATCACGACAACGATTTAGGCTACATCCGCATTGATCCCGTGCATTTCACACAGGTTATTATGAATCTGTCTGTCAATGCCAAAGACGCCATGTCAGGCAAGGGCAACTTAAAAATTTCGACGCGTGTGGAAACCTTGCTTAAAGACGAACCGTTCGGCGCCGATGTCGTCAAAGCCGGCGATTATGTTGTCATCAGTGTCAGCGACACGGGCTGCGGCATCAAACAAGAAAACTTATCGCGCATTTTCGATCCGTTCTTTTCAACAAAGCAAAATGCGGCGGGAACAGGTTCGGGAACGGGGTTGGGGCTTGCAACCGTTTACGGAATTGTCAGCCAAAGCAAAGGGCTGATTAAAGTTGAGAGCGTGGAGGAAAAAGGCACAACCTTTAAGATATACCTGCCGCGTTATGAAACGGGCGATAAAGAAAACAAAACCGACGACGAGGTTCAAAGTTTGCCTCTCACCCCCATCTTAAACGGTGCATCTCAAAGCGAACCGAAGCTCATCTTCGGACTAAACGTTACTAAAACAGTTCAGCAATCCGGCCTTCAAAAAAATGCGGCAGATGTTAAAATTTTGTTTGTTGAAGACGAAGATTCGGTTCGAATGTTCGGCATCAGAGCCCTGAAGAAAAAAGGTTTTTCCGTTACACCATGTGCTTCGGCCGAAGCTGCTTTAGAAGAAAGCGGCCCTTTTGATTTGCTCATCACGGATATGGTTATGCCCGGTCTTTCCGGTGCGGAACTTTCCAAAGAAATGAAAAAACGCCAACCCGACATTAAAATCATTTTGGCCTCCGGCTATTCCGAAGAAATGGCACGAAAAGAATTGAACGGCGAACAAGATTTCACCTTCATCTCAAAGCCATACAGTTTGGGCGATTTAATCAAAAAAGTTTTTGACGTGTTAAGCGAGTAAAAAAATGGAAAACCAAACCAAACAAATTCCGCTTGAATTTAATGTGCCAAACCAATATGGTAGGCAGGACTTTATGGTTTCAGATTGCAATTTGCAAGCCTTAAAAGCCATTGAGATGTGGCCGAAATGGCCGTTTTTTGCGCTTCTGATTTTTGGGCCGTCGGGCTGCGGCAAAACACACTTGGCGCACATTTTTGCAGACCACGTGTGCTTAAAAGCAAAAAAAGTTTTTCCCGTCGGCTTTATTCAAGCGCGAGAAATTAAAACAACAAAAGTTGAATATATCCACAAAAATAACCCGTGTCTGGTTGTTGAAAATATTTCTTCGAAAATCAATGAAACAGCGATGTTTCATTTGTTTAATCTTTATCAAAATCAGGGCGGTTATATTTTGATGACCGCAGAGCACCCGTTTGCGCGCATCAATTTTAAGTTGCCGGACTTAAAATCAAGGCTTAATATGGTGCCGCGCATCGCCATTTCGAAACCCGATGACCAAATGCTTGAGGCATTGATTTTGAAGTTGTTTTCCGACAGGCAAATTTCCATCTCGCGAGAGGTTTTAAACTATACCGTGCAAAATATGGAGCGCTCATTTTCATACGCTCAACAGCTTGTGAGCATGGCAGACGGCATATCGCTTTCCTATAAACGCGCCGTTTCGGTGCCGATTATCAAAGAGGCGATGCACCAACTGGCACACAACACCCAGCAGGAACTGTTTTAAAATCTTCGCTTGTAACTGAATTTAAACAAATAGAGAATATATTGTGAGGCATTGATGAAGGATAAAAAAGTGAAAAGTCAGAAAAAAAACGCATTAAGTGAAATTGAAAAAGCACGTTTGAAGCTTTCAATTGAGCACTACATTAAATATTTCATCGGCAAACGCCCGATGGAACTCACAAAGCAGGAAGCCTTGCAGGCCATTTCGCTGGCTGTCAGAGAATTTGCTTTAGATAGAATGTATGAAACCATCTCGCGTTACAATGCCGTGGGTTCGAAGCGTGTTTACTATCTTTCGATTGAATATTTAATGGGACGCTCGCTTGAAAACAATCTTCATAATCTGGATTTGTTTAAGCTTATCAAAGATATCCATATTGAAGGTATGCCCAATCTTTCAATGGACGATATTTACGATGCGGAATATGATCCGGCACTCGGCAACGGCGGCTTAGGAAGACTGGCCGCATGTTATCTTGATTCGATGGCATCGCTTGGTTTAGCCGGATTCGGCTACGGCATCAACTATCAGTTCGGCTTATTTAAACAAAAATTTGACAACGGTTGGCAGATTGAACAGGCCGACACATGGCTTTGTGAGGAATCGCCGTGGCAATTTCCGAGGCATGATCGCAAAATCACCGTTCCTCTTTACGGACGTGTCGAAAGCTATGTCGGCCCGAACGGCAGAACCTATTTTGCTTGGACG
The DNA here is from genome assembly GCA_017445475.1 of Alphaproteobacteria bacterium. Lineage (GTDB taxonomy): Bacteria > Pseudomonadota > Alphaproteobacteria > RF32 > CAG-239 > UBA1254. Next base: position 27,285 of record JAFSUB010000018.1, on the reverse strand, counting down.
GACACGCGAAGCATATACGGCGTGCCGTATGACTTTCCGATTGTTGGATATGCCGGAAAATCCGTTAACTACCTGCGGCTTTTTTCCGCCAAAACAGATGATGAACTCAACATCAAAATTTTCAACGAAGGCGGCTATATGGAAGCCGTGAAAGACAAAATTCAAACCGAAACGGTCTCAAAAGTTTTATATCCTTCAGACAATTTGGAATCGGGCAAAACGCTTCGGCTGATGCAGCAATATTTCTTCGTTTCGTGTGCCATTCAAGACATTATCCGCCGCTTTTTGGAAAAGAGCAACGACTTTCACAAAATGCCGGAATATGTGTGCATTCAGCTCAACGACACGCATCCGGCGCTTGCCATTGCCGAAATGATGCGTCTTTTGATGGACGAATACGGGCAAGAATGGGTGGATGCTTGGCAAATTACAACCAAAATTTTTGCCTACACAAACCACACTTTGTTGCCTGAAGCTTTGGAAAAGTGGCCGAGTCGAATTTTGAGCAAACTTCTGCCCAGACATTTGCAGATTATTTACGAAATCAACCGCCGGTTTATGGAATTTGCACGCGCCCGTTTCGGCTCAAACGAAGAAAAGCTTGCAAAAGTTTCCATTGTTTCCGGCGAAGGCGACAATCAGGTCATTAGAATGGCGAATCTGTCGATTGTCGGCTCGTTTTCGGTTAACGGGGTGGCAAAGTTGCACACCGAGCTTCTTAAAACATCTCTTGTGCCCGAATTTTTTGAGCTGTGGCCTGAAAAATTTACAAACATCACAAACGGCATCACACCGCGGCGCTGGCTTTTACATGCCAACACGGCGCTTTCTGAGCTTATCACACAAAAAATCGGCGCGTCTTGGATAACGCATTTAGAAGATCTTTCAAAACTTGAAGCGTTTGCGCAAGATGCGGATTTTGTTTCAAAATTTGCCGACATCAAACAACTCAACAAAGAACATTTGGCTTTTCAAATTTTCAAAACAACCGGTGTTGTGGTCGATCCCGACAGCATATACATCATTCACGCCAAGCGCATACACGAATATAAGCGCCAACTTTTAACCGCTTTGCAAATTATCGGTGATTATTTTTCAATCATCAAAGACAATATTTATCCCCAAAAGAGCAAAACCTATATTTTTGCGGGCAAAGCCGCTCCTTCATACACATATGCCAAGCTTGTCATTAAGCTGATTAACAACATCGCCGATGTTGTCAACAACGACTCGCGTGTCAACAACACCATCAAGGTTATTTTTATGCCCGATTACAAAGTTTCTTTGGCCGAAAAATTGATGCCGGCGGCCGACATCAGTCTGCAGGTTTCAACCGCAGGTTTTGAAGCCTCCGGCACGGGCAATATGAAATTTGCCTTAAACGGTGCCTTAACTGTCGGCACGTATGACGGCGCAAACATCGAAATCAGAGAAAAAGTCGGCGCCGATAACTTTTATTTGTTCGGCTTAACGGAAGAAGAAATCCGCCAAAAAAGACCGACATATAACCCGCGTGAGCTGTATGAAAAATCAGACTACATCAAGCGCATTTTAAATGCACTTAATTCAACAACGTTCTGCGAAAAAGACCGCGCGCTTTTGTTCAAGCCCATTTATGAAGACTTGCTTGAAAACGACTACTATTTTGTATTGGCTGACCTGCAAGATTTTGACAATGCCATACACAAAGCAGAGCAAGACTATCTCGACGCCGCATTGTGGTTTAAAAAGGCCATCTTAAATGTTGCGCGAATCGGCTATTTTTCATCCGACCGTGCGGTGATGGAATATGCCAAGAAAATTTGGCACATCAAGCCGGTCGACTAAAAGCTTAAGCATCAAAGTTTGCGCTTAAAACATTGCAAACGACGTCATATTCAAAACCGGCTCTTAAAAGCGTGGCCATATCTTTTTGTCGGTTTTGAGCGGCGGCATCTTCATTTTCTCTAAAAGGCCCTATTTTTTTCTTTTTTGCAAAATTAAGAGCCATTTGCACCTCATCAATGTTTTCATTTTCAATCAGTGCATCAATGTTTTTTTCATCAATACCTTTTGTTTTAAGCTTGTTTTTAATATAGCGCACGGGTTTGTTTGATTCGATATAGTCGCGAACCTTAAGAGCACCATAGCGCTCGTCGCTGACATAATTTTTTTTTGAAAAATCTTCCAGCAAATCTTCAATCCACCCATAGGCCTCAAGCTTATCAAATTCTTTGTTTTCGAAAGCGTAGCGGTCGACACGCCGCCTTAAAACACTTCTTAAATTGTGAACCGAAGATTCAAAACGCTGCAAATAATACAAACCGATGTTTTGAAGCCTCGTTTTCGTAATTTTTTTTAAGGGTTTTCGCTTTTTTTCGGATGTGCTTAAATTCATCTCTTGAAAAATCTTTCCGATTTTATTAGATTATTCTTTGTTTTGTGTTGATTATAATAAGGAATTTTAAAATTGGACAACAAAAATTTTGATGTTTGTGCATCTTTTTTTCTTGAAAACGGTGCGGTTGTAGGGCGATTTGTGCGCCTCAATCAGGTGTTAGAGGACATTCTAGGCAAACACAACTATCCGTTAAATGTTTCATCGGCACTTGCCGAAACAACGGCCTTAGCGGCGCTTTGCGCTTCAATGCTCAAGTTTGACGGCTTGTTCACGCTTCAAATTCAGGGAAACGGGCCGGTCTCACTGCTTGTTGTCGATGTCAATTCACAAGGAAAAATCAGATCATGCGCCAAGTTTGATGCTCAAAAACTTGAAGATGCCAAACAACTGCGCAAAACACAAGATATTGTCGAATCTGTGGCCCACCTTGTCGGCGGCGGCTATATGGCCCTAACCGTTGACGAGCAAAAAGGTGCAAGACCGTATCAGGGCGTTGTCGATTTGAAGGGCAAAACATTAACCGAACTCGCCTTGCGTTATTTCAAAAATTCCGAACAAATCGACACGGCACTCAAGCTTTTTGTAAAAACCCCGCAGGGCGAAAGCCAAAGCTTTTTGGCCGGTGGCCTTTTGTTGCAAAAAGTGCCTCTTAAGGGCGGTAAAGAAACCCAGTTAAACGAAGACACCTTAAATCGCCTGTGGGAAGACATAACCGCTTTCACAAACAGTTTGAAACCCGAGGAAGTTTTTGATGCGAATCTGTCATCAACCGAAATTTTACACAGGCTTTTTCACGCCAACAACCTTCAAATCAGCGGCACAAAAAATTTTTCGTTCGGATGCCGTTGCAGCCGTGAAAAACTTTTGACAACGCTTTCAAGCTTTGAGCCAAAAGACATTAAGGATATGACTCTTGAAAACGGCTTAATTGAAGCAACGTGCAATTTTTGCGCACAAAAATATGTGTTCACCCCTGATGAGCTTTCAAATTTTGAAAAAAACTTGCAATAAGTCTTTTTTTATATTAAAAAGAAGTTTGAATTTGTTTTAAGGAACATAAGATGTCCAAATTTTTCAAGCTTTTAGGCGTTTTGATGTTGTTTATTGTCGGCGCCTGCACACACCAAACGGAAAAAGCCGCCGTGCACCGTTACGCCGAGCCGCGGTTTAACAACCAAAAGCCCATTGAGCTTTTGGTCAACAAAGTTGACATCGTTTCCGACTTCACACCTTCGTTTACAAAACCGAATGTTGAGCACTTGTTTCCCGTTTCAATCGAAAGAGCGGCAAGAGTTTGGGCAACTGACAGCCTTCAGGCTTCCGATTATTCGCGCAACCGCACGGCCGAGTTCATCATCAAAGATGCAAGCGTTGTCGAAAATGAGGTTAAGGCTGCCGATCTTTTTCACAAAGACAGTTTGAAATATCGCGCAACACTTTCAACAACCTTAAAAATTGTTGATGCAAACGGCTCTGTGGCGCGAACATCTCTTGATGCGTGGCGCGAGCTTTCCATTCCGATTGACACACAGATTGATGAAAAAGAAAAATACTGGCATGAAATGGTTGAAAACCTCATTTCGGACTTTAACGTTAAAATGCGCCAAAACATTGAAGAACATCTTAACATGTATGTGAAAGACAATTCGCTCGTTTTGCAATACTAAATCAAAATTGACTTAACGTCGAAACAATGTCCGACAAAACTTCTTTTGCCGATTTTTGAAAATCAAGAACCACATTTTTCTTAATAAACGTGCAGCGTTCGCCTTTTTTCGAATAAAAGCAGAAAGGCGTTTGGAAATATGTGCCGTAAAGCATCGAATCGTCAATATGCAAATCAACACCGTTTTTCAAGCAGTAGTCCGCCTTGGCTCGGTCCCAAAGCACGCTCGGCACAAAAAACGACCCGTCTTCATAAAATGTTGCAAGCTCTCGCGCCTGAAAATAATCAAGCAGCGAAAAAACAGCACTGTAAGAAATGTTGTTTTTCAAAAGATATGCCTCCACATCTTGAGCTTTTGCACCGCTTAAAACAACAATTTGATGATTTTGCTTTAAGGCAAGCGCTGTCAAATCTCGAAAAAACGCCGGATTTTGCGTGATGACGCCATGATAGTCTATCCCTATTTTTAAGCGCTTACTCATCATTTTCCTCTGAAGAAAACAAATCTTTCACGGAATTCGGGCTCAACAAAGAAAGCGGATTGATTGAAATTTTCGGATTATCGATTGTTTCGCTGATTTCATAATTTGCCGCAAAAATTGTTCCGTCCTTACCGGCAAGCATCTTTCCGACAAGCGGAATTTTACCGACCATTGAGTTGAGCCCGTATGCCGGCGAAACAATACCCTTGATGTCGATGTTTTCCGTTAAGCGATTAACCTTGCCCGATGCCGTAAACCCGATAACGTTGCCGAACATTTTGGCTTCATTGATGTGAAGCGTTTTGTTTTTATAGGAAAACGGCGCATCAAAATGCGAAAAAACAAGCCCGTCGCCTTTAAGTAAATCAAGCATTCCGCTAAAAGAAGCAACCGTCAAAAATTTTGCCATGAGCGGTGTGTTTTGAATTGTAAAATCTCTGATTTTAGCATGCCCGATAATTTTTTTATCTGTGCCTCTTTTGGCCTCAATTTTCAAAATACCGCCGCTCATATTGTCATACAGTCTTAAAACCCGAAGCGTGCTACCGGCATTGTTGCTGTCAATATTTAAGACATGTTCGCCATTTTTTTTGGGCACATAATCAAGCGTCAATTTAATAGACTTGTCCGAACCGTGATTGCCCAAAAGATGAACTTCTTCAACGCCAATTCCGTGTTTTAAAATCACATTTCCGATAAAGTTTTTAATCGGTGTTTTTTCATTGGTCCACAAGCTGTTTACATTCATAAAAACATCAACATTCGGCAAAAAAGCCAAATCTTCATCGGCCTCCGATAGGGGATTATCTTTTGCTTTTTCTTTTTGCTTTTTTTCGCGTCTTGAAAACAGCTCGGTTAAATCATAACTGTTGCCGCTGATGTTTATTTTATGAGTTTCTTCGCTCGTTGCGGCAAAATCTATTTTCAGCGCTGCCGAAGTTTTCGGGGCTTTAATGCTGTCAATATTAATGCTTTTCAATGCTCCATCCGCATTTAAGCTTACCTTTCCCGTCATGGAAAAATCAGGATATGTTATGCCAAAGGAGGGCACACTTTGCAACTTTCCGCCTTTTAAAACCAGTTTTGCTTTTGCCGCACCTTTTTGCCCCTGAGGTTTTACAAAACCGAAAAACGAATAGTCGATGTTCATATTTTCCAAATCGGCATCTATTGCTACTTCCGTTTTTTGTTCATCTGCAATCAAAACATCGGCAGACACATCGGCAAACCCCGAAACATAAGGCTCATCTAAAAATGCGCTGTTCAAATTAAACCTTGATTTGAACACATCATCAAAGCGAAAATTAAACACACCTTTGCCAAGATATGCCGACTTGCCGAAGTTTTGCTTAAAAGAAAACCGCACGGGCACATCGCCCAATTTTGCCTCACCCGTTGCCGTCAATACTTTGTTTTCAAGCTTCAAATCAATTTGTTGCGCCGTCAAATCTTTTTCATCAAAAAGTTTTGCAACATTCACATCTGTTAAAACCGCATCAACATCAACCTTTATGTCTTCGGGTTTTAAGTTTTGATAAAGTTCGAAATTAAGCCCCAAATCAATACTGACATCACCGTCGATTTGCTCTGTTTTAAGCTTAAGTTCTTTGGTCAGCTCAAGCGGTGGATGGTCAATATATTTCAATGCGTCCGGAATGCTTGAATCACCTTTGATTTGTATGTCTATAAAATTTTCTTCTTTATCAAGATCATAAAGCCGAACCCTGCCGACATCAACCATAATGGCCTCGGATATACCTTTGTCGAGCGCAATATCAATTTCCCCTTTTTTAAAGTTTGCTTTGCCGTAAACCCCCGAAACAACGGGCATACCCTCCAGATAAAAAACCGTTCCGTTTTCAATATCAAGCGTTCCCGCAAGAGAAGACAGAACCATATGTTTTTCTTTATCATCATATTGCCACACAAACTTAAAATCGGCATTTTTATATTTTCCGCCATATAAACCGTCTTTGCACCACTCCCACGCGGGCTCGCCGAAATATCGCGGCCAAAACTTTGACAAGTCGTTCATATCAAGAGAATCAACTTTTGCCGAAAAGTTGATTTTCAAATCTTCAAGCGATTTTTCAAAGAAATATTTTTGATAACCCGAAAGCGCAAAATTTAAGCTCACTTTTTTGTTGTCGGTCATGAGTTCCGCATTTTTTAAATCAATACGGTCAAGCCCGCCGCTGATTTTTCCCTCAAATGAAAACGAACCGATGGGATAGTCAAATTTTTCATCATCACCGAAATGAACCGTTCCTGATGAACCGGCAATTTGAAACTCTATTTTTTCAAGCGCCGAATCAATGCTTTGCACCAAATCCGTTTTATGTTTTAAAACTTCGTCGAAATGAATCGCGGCTCTTACTTCGCCTTCAATCGGCACATCAACAGAGGATACATCTTTGCCGATTTGCCCAATGAAGTCCGACACAACCACATCGGCAAACAAAGCACGCAAATGAAGCATTTTAGAGATAGGCACATATTCCAAACCTGTTTGAATCGTTGCCATTTTTTCGCCCAAATCAACCACGCCCTCTGCGGCAAGCTCCAAACTTGTTAAATTGCGATTAAATTTCAAATCTACATTTGAAAGCTGCCACTTTCGCCCCAAATCAACCTCATGAAACTCAATGCTCGCATCTTTGATAACAATTTCGTTGATATAGCTTTCGGAATACATTTGATCGCTTGAATTAAAACGCTCTAAAAAACCCTCAAACCAATCAAAATAAAACTCCACCTTTTTGCGGTTAATCTCATTTTCTTTGTCTTTTTCAAGGCCGTATGTCGTAAAAATGGAAACCTGCGGATTTCTGATGTTGATGCTTGATGGCGCAATCATACCTTTAAGCAATGCCCTAACGCTGAACGACATAAAAAGTTTTGGCGTTTTAATGGTGATGTTGTTGTCATTTTTACGCAACAAAACATTCTTTGCAATAATTTTAATCGGCTGAATGGAACGCACCAGTTCAATGTTAACCGAACCGATGTCCATTGTATATTCGTTTTGCTTTGAATTGAGCGCCTTAACAATATACGGCTTTAGAAACGGCACGGAAAGCGGCCCTTGATAAAGAATCCACAAAAAATACAGAACGCCAAGCAAAAACGTTACGCCAAGATAGTCTAAAACTTTTCTGAAATAATAGCTTTTTTTCATATCTTGCTCTCGCTTTTTGCGGTTTGCGAAGCCAAATATGCCGCCAAAAACAGGTCGATTTCGCCGTCTAAAACCGCTTTATCATCTGACGTTTCAACGTTTGTTCTCAAATCTTTAACCAAGCGATACGGTTGCAAAACATATGAGCGTATCTGATATCCCCAACCGTTGTCGCCCTGATCTTCGCGTCTTAATTGCTCGGCATCCGAGCGTTTTTTCAATTCTAAATCATAAAGCCGCGCTTTGAGCATTTTCCAAGCTGTTTCCCTGTTTTGAAACTGCGAACGCTGACTTTGGCTTTGAACCACAATTCCGGTCGGAATATGCGTTATTCGAACCGCCGAATCGGTTTTGTTGATGTGCTGTCCGCCGGCACCCGATGCTCGATAGGTGTCAATACGGCAATCTGCCTCATTAACCTCAATTTTAATATCGTCATCTATGGCCGGATATACCGTAACCGAAGCAAAACTCGTATGCCGCCTTGAAGCACTGTCAAAAGGCGAAATACGAACAAGTCTGTGCACACCGCTTTCCGATTTAAGCCAACCGTATGCATTGTGTCCCACAATTTTAACGGTTACAGATTTAAGTCCGGCCACATCGCCTTCGGTTTCTTCTTCATATTCGGTTTTATAGCCGTGTTTTTCCGCCCATCTGACATACATTCGAAGCAGCATCTCGGCCCAATCCTGCGCCTCCGTGCCACCGCTTCCCGCGTGAATTTCCAAATATGCGTCATTGTGGTCGGCCTCGCCTGAAAGCAGTGCCTCAAGCTTTTGGCGTTCGGCCTCTTTTTTTAAGGCTTCGAGCTCAACATAAATCTGTTGCTGCATCTCTTCGTCATTATCATACAAACCGGCCATCTCAAGATTGTCATAAAGACGGTCTTGCATCTGTTCATAGCTTGATAATGCCGCTTCAAGATTTGTTTTTTCGCGCAGCAATTTCTGCGCTTTTTGACCATCGTTCCAAAGGTTTGAATCAGATGTCAGCGATTCAAGCTCGCTTAAACGCAAAAGAGCATTGTCATAGTCAAAGAAACCTCCTCAGCAACGCCAGAGATTGCTTGATTTCTTCGCTGATGCCCAAAATTTCCGCTTTCATGTTTAATATTCTCCCCCGATTTGCAAGCCCGAATCATTTTCTCTGTCAAGAACAACCTCATCTTCACCAACACCGATGGTGCGTTGCTTTGTTTGGTCAAAACTGTATTCCGGTTTGATGGCTTCAACAATAACCGTTTCGTCCGAAGGCTCGGAAAGTTTGCCCGTTTTCGGATTGATACGCACGAGCTTCACACCGTCCGGAATTCTGAAATTTGTGTTTGGCACACCTTTTAACGCTTCTTTCATGAAGTCAAAAAAGATGGGCAGAGCCGCCGAAGCCCCCGTTTCTTTTTTGCCCAAACTCACCGGCTCGTCAAACCCAACATAAACACCAGCCACCAAATCGGGCGAAAACCCGATAAACCACGCGTCTTTGTTTTCGTTTGTGGTGCCGGTTTTTCCTGCCACGTGTTTTCCCAAACCGCTCAAACGCGCACCTGTTCCGCGAAGGGCAACCCCTTCTAAAATAGATGTCATCTGATAAGCCGTGATGGCATCAATAATCTGCTCGCGTGTGTCCGGATGTAAAGGCGGATTTTGATTTTCCCACTTTGGCGCATTGCAATCCGCACAATCATATGTATCTTCTTTATAGATTGTCTTGCCGTTTCTGTCTTGAATGCGCTCAATCAAATATGGCGTTACTTTTTTGCCGCCGTTAACAATAATTGCATACGCCGATGTCATGTCCAAAACACGCACCGCCGTTGCACCCAAAGCAGAAGAAAGATATTGCGGCAAATTGTCGTTAATGCCCACGCGCTTTGCCATTTCTGCAACCTTATCCATACCGATGTCTTGCGCCAAACGCACGGTCATCAGATTTTTAGATTGTTCAACACCTTGTCTTAAGGTCATCAACCCATAAAACTTTTTGCTGTAATTTTCGGGTTTCCACTTGGGCAACCCCTGCCCCTGATCTAAAACAAAAGGCGCATCTAAAATTAAATCATTCGGAGAATAGCCCATCTCAAGCGCCGCCAAATAAACAAACGGCTTGAAAGACGAACCTGTTTGCCGATATGCCTGCGTTGCCCTGTTAAATTGCGATTTTGAAAAAGAAAATCCGCCGACAAGAGCCAAAACTTTACCCGTGTGCGGATCAATCACAACCATACTGCCCTCAACGCTCGGAATTTGCCTCAAACCGTAGGCATCGTCCTTGTCAAGTTTTTCAACATAAATCACGTCACCTGTTTTCACAACTTTTGAAACATCTGACGGCGTTTCGCCCACATATCCCAACTCAAGCGCAGGCCTCGCCCATGCAATGTCTTTAAGATAAATCTTGCCCTTTTCACCGTTTTCAAGCTCAATGGCCGCTTTTTGCTTTTGCGCTTCAAGCACAACCGCTTTTTGCCAATTTTCCTCTGCACCTTTTGTTAAAACCGTTTGTTTTAAGGTTTCAAGATGGTCGCCTTCAAGGCTGATATTTTTTTCCGCACCGCGCCAACCATGCCGCCTGTCATATTCAATCAACCCCTTTCGCAAGGCTTTTGTGGCAATTGTTTGAATTTTCGGATCAATCGTTGTGCGGACAATCAGCCCACCCTCATATAAAGCATTATCCCCCAAATTGTGCACAATGGTTCGGCGCACTTCTTCGCTGTAATATTCCGCATCTTTCAAAAAACCGTTTGTTCTTTGAACAACTTGTAAAGGTTGTTTTTTGGCATTTTCAGCTTCTTGTTGCGTGATATATCCGTCTTCTTCCATGCGACCGATAACCCAATTGCGACGAGCAATTGCGGCTTGATGCCTTTTTAACGGATGATAATTGTTCGGTCCTTTCGGGAGCGCCGCCAAATAAGCAATTTCAGCAATCGTAAGCTCATCTAAAGACTTGTCAAAATAGTTGAGTGCTGCCGCCGCAACACCATAAGCACGATTGCCCAAATAAATCTCATTTAAGTAAAGCTCTAAAATATGCTCCTTGCTAAAAGCCTTATCCATACGGCTGGCAAGTATCGCCTCTTTAATTTTCCGAATATATGAAACTTCCGCATTTAAGAAAAAATTTTTTGCCACCTGCTGGGTGATGGTTGAAGCCCCGACCGGCCGTTTGCCCTTGCCGAAATTTTTAAGATTGCTCAAAACGGCACGGGCAATGCCCAAATAATCTATGCCGCCATGGCTGTAAAAATGTTTGTCTTCGGCTGCGATAAAGGCATTTTTCACTTTGTCCGGAATTTTGGAGGCAGGCACGAACAGGCGCTTTTCGGCTGCATATTCCATCAAAAGCTGCCCGTCGCCGGCAAACAAACGCGTGGTTACCGGCGGCTCATATTTTGCAAGCTGCCGATAATCCGGCAAATCGGCACTGATTTGCCCGAAAAACAACATAACGGCCACAAGTGCCAAAATCACAAAAAACAAACCGGCGCTCACAATGGCCGAAAAAAACCTGAACATCTTTTCTTTCTAACATATAATACGATATCTTCTGCGCATATTATATCCGTTTAATCAAAAAATCAAAGCAAAATTTTCTTTTTTTTTTGCCTTTGTCATCTATCTTCCCTTCCTGTTATTCTCGGGCGAAAACTCGACGACGCAACAAAAAAGAACCCGCCCGACAAAGGCGAGTCCTTTTTTCATCAACCGACGAAAGGAATTAATAAAACTTCCAAGAAACAACAGAATTATCATTTGTTACGTTGCACTCTTCAAGAGCATCCGTAACCTTATAAGGCGCACCTTCCTGACGTTCGCCCGATGTGCTTTCAATACCATCACCGACCGCTGCATCATGTGCTGTTCCCGTACCGGCACTTAACTCAACACCTTCGCCGTGAACCATCACGCCGATAAAGCCCGAACCCGCGCCTGAGCCAAAATCGGCCGAAGCCAAAGCAACACACGCATCACGCGGCAGATTATAATATGCAATCACAAAAGCCGAATCGCTGTTGTTCTGCGTTCCGTTGTGCCCGTAAACGCTTGAGGTTTGAATTTCGACCTTACCCTTAAACGGACTCATCAAAGTTAACATACTTGACGTTCCGTCCACGCTTGACCCTGCGGGAACCATCGCCGTCGGAATGAGGTTTAAGCTCATTGCGTCTTTGGTCAAACCGGCATAATCGGTCTGCGCGCCATACATCGTGCGAATGTTGGTGGTGAGCATCGTAATTTGATCCATTGTTGTGTTTAATCTATGTCTGAACATCGCCTTTGCATAACCCGCCAAACCACCGGCTGACAAAACGCCGATAATGGCAAGCACGCCAAGCATTTCAATCATAGAACGTCCATGTTCGTTAAATTTTTTCATTGTCCAAGTCCTTTTTAAATGAATTAAAACAAAATAGCTTAAACCGGCTATCTGAGTTCATTTTATCTGTTTTTTTTATGTAATGCAACAATCTTTTTGATATATATCTTAAGTATTAAACCTTTAAAAGAGCGGCTGTATTTTTTTACGCCATAACTTCATAAAATGCTTGCACAATGAAGGCAAACATTTTATTTTATGCTTAAATTCTGCTTTTTAATAAGGGAAAAAAGATGAACGAAAAAAAGATAAATATTCTCAAGTTAATTGCCAAAACAATTGTTTACGCTTTTGCCTGCTTCGGTGTTTTGTTCATTTTAATGCTTTTGGGTGTTTTAAGTTTGATGAGCCCGAAGTCAAGGCTTGCGGATATGCCTGCAAGTGCCGTTTTAACCATTGATTTCAATCAAAATTACGGCGAACTCCGCCAAGACGATTTTTTGGCCGAATTTACAAGCAGCTCGGTTTACAGCGTGTTTGATTTGGTGCGTGCCGTCAATGTGGCCGCAACCGATGAAAAAGTCAAGGCCATCAGCGCCAATGTCAACACCACAAACTTGAGCCTTGCACAAATTGAAGACATCTCGGAAGCCTTAAAATATTTTCAAAGCACGGGCAAAAAGATTTATCTTTTTTCAAACACAATAGGCTCATTTGGCGGCGGAACAAAAGAATATTATCTTGCCTCCCTTTTTGATGAGATTTGGATGCAACCTAATGCCGACATCGGCATCACGGGCATAAACATTGAAGTTCCTTTTTTCAAAAATATTTTGAGCAAAATCGGTGTTGAACCCGAGTTTTATACCCGCTATGAATATAAAACGGCTGTCGAATCTCTTTTAAGTGCCGGTTTTTCCAAAAATTACAAGCAAGAGCTTGAAAAATTGGCTTCGGGCTTGTTTGATGAGCTTTCCAAAGGAATTGCCCTCAACCGCAAGAAAGACATCAATGACATTAAAAAGGCCATAGATAGCGCGCCGATTTTTTCTCAAGACGCCCTTCAAGAAGGCTTGATTGACAAACTGGCTTATCGCCACGCATTTGAAAAGTTCTTAAAACAAACATACAATGCCGAACTTTTTGACATCACGGACTATATGGGGCACATTGACACCGCTCAAGGCAAAAACCTTAAAAAAATCGCGTTTTTGGTTTTAGACGGCGTCATAGAAAGCGGCGAAAGTTCAAACAATCCGCTCAATGACACCGTCATCGGCTCTCAAACCGTTTTATCGCAGCTTAAAGAACTCTCATTAGATAAAAACTTAAAAGCACTTGTTTTGCGCATCAACAGCCCCGGAGGCAGCTACACAGCTTCCGACGAAATCAGAGCGGCGCTTATCAACTTAAAACAAGAAAAAAACATTCCGATTGTCGTTTCAATGAGCACATATGCAGCCTCCGGCGGCTATTTTGTCTCGCTTGCCGGCGATTACATTTTTGCCGAACCTTCAAGCATCACCGGTTCCATCGGCGTTTTAGGCGGCAAAATGGTTTTTAAAAACCTGTTTGACAAACTTTTAATCAACTGGGGCGACATCAAATACGGCAAAAACGCGGGCATTTTGAGCTTCAATCAAAAATTCACCCCCTCCGAACGCGATGTTTTCAACCGCTCGCTTGACCTCGTTTATGAAGATTTCACGAGCAAAGTTTCATCAAGCCGCAACATCGCTTTTAAGGATATGGATCATGTGGCACGCGGGCGTGTATGGCTCGGCATAGAGGCGCAAAAACTTCACTTGGTTGATGAGCTCGGCGGCATTCAAAGTGCGCTTTTAAAAGCCAAAGAACTTGCAAACATCACAAGCGATGACAAATTCACGATTGAATATTACCCGAGGCGTGAAACGTTTCAGGAAAGGCTCACGAAGTTCATCGAAACCGGTGGCAATCTGCCGATGATGAAAGTTTTTCAAGGCTTTGATGACATCAAGGTTTTAAGGCGCTTAAAATATGACGCCGCTTTACCGCCTTTTGTTATCAAGATGTAATAAAATGCTTGCAATCAGCAAAACTTGTTGTTAAAACAACCAACAAACAAAACAAAACGAGGCGAAAATGGCGATAAACAATGAAATGGTCAAGCAAGTTGCTTTTTTGGCGCGCTTGAAAATTGATGAAGATAAAACAGAAAGCACGAAAGACGAGTTTAACGCAATCTTAAACTGGATTGAACAACTTCAGGAAGTCAACACTGAAGGTGTTGAGCCGCTCTTTTCCGTGCGTGATTCAAAACTTTCGTTAAGACAAGACGAGGTTACGGACGGTAACATCAAGCAAGATGTGTTAAAAAATGCACCAATGCAGGAATTCGGTTATTTCGCCGTTCCGAAAGTTGTGGAGTAGAAAAATGTCCGACTTAACAAAACTGACCATTTCACAAGCACTGACCGGTCTTAAAAATAAGGAGTTTACCTCTGTTGAACTCACGCAAGAATATTTAAAAAATATGGAAAAAGGGCGCAAATATAACGCTTATGTGTTGGAAACACCCGGCGAAGCCTTAAAAAGCGCGGAACTTTCCGATATGCACTATCAAAACGGCACAGCGCGCAAATTAGAGGGGATTCCGCTTGGCATTAAAGACCTGTTTTGCACAAAAAACATTCGCTCGACAGCCTGTTCGCATATTTTGCAAAACTTTGTGCCGCCTTACGAATCAACCGTAACGCAAAAATTGCTTGATGAGGGTGCATCCTTTTTGGGCAAACTCAATATGGACGAATTTGCAATGGGCGGAAGCAACGAAAACAGTTGTTTTGGCGCAGCAATCAACCCTTGGTCAAAAGATGTGGCGCTCACTGCCGGCGGATCATCGGGCGGTTCGGCAGCAGCCGTTGCGGCAAATATGTGCGCCGGCGCAACCGGAACAGACACGGGCGGCTCAATTCGCCAACCGGCGGCATTTTGTGGCATTTGCGGCTTAAAACCCACATACGGCAGATGTTCCAGATGGGGCATTATGGCTTTTGCATCGTCGCTTGACCAAGCAGGTCCCATGACAAAAGACGTTAAAGATTGCGCATTGATGTTTGAGGTTATGGCCGGATTTGATAAAAAAGATTCCACTTCTGCAAACACACCAGTTCCTGATATTTCGGGCGTTTTAGGACACTCTATAAAAGGCCTTAAAATCGGCATTCCGGCCGAATATCGCCCCGACGGATTAAACGAGGAAATCACAACCTTTTGGGACAATGCGGCTCAAATGCTTGAATCAAGAGGGGCTGAGATTGTGCCAATCAGTCTGCTACACACAAAATACGCTTTGCCTGTTTATTACATTATCGCACCTGCCGAAGCCTCGTCAAACCTTGCGCGCTATGACGGCATTCGTTACGGCCTGCGTGTGAACGGCTCAAAGCTCGATGATTTATACATCAACACCCGAACAGAAGGTTTCGGCGCAGAGGTTAAAAGACGCATCATGATCGGAACGTATGTTTTATCGGCCGGTTACTATGACGCTTATTATGTTAAGGCCCAAAAAGTTCGCCGTTTAATCAAACAAGATTTTGAAAAAGCTTTCACAAAGTGTGATCTCATCTTGGCGCCAACCACCCCCTCATCAGCTTTTGCTCTCGGCGATAAACACATGAAAGAAAATCCGATAAATATGTATTTAAATGATGTGTTCACCGTGTCTGTCAATTTAGCCGGTCTGCCGGCCTTAAGCCTTCCCATCGGGGTGGGCAAAGACGGCCTTCCCCTTGGCATGCAACTTATCGGCAAACCTTTTGACGAAGAAACAATTTTCAAAGCAGCCTATGGTTTAGAGCAAGACGTGAATTTTAAGAGGAATGTATGATGAGCGAATATACCATTAAAATCGATAAAAACGAGTGGGAAATTGTTTGCGGCCTTGAGATTCACTGCCAAATCATTTCAAAGTCAAAAATTTTCTCGGCAGCTTCAACCCAGTTTGGCGACGAAGCCAATGAAAACGTTTCGTTTGTTGATTTAGGAATGCCCGGAATGTTGCCGGTTTTAAACGAGCATTGTGTTTATCAAGCCGTCAAAACGGGACTCGGTTTGAATGCCCAAATCAATAAGTATTCCGTTTTTTCACGCAAAAACTATTTTTATCCCGATCAACCGAACGGTTATCAAATCACGCAATACGAATATCCGATTGTCGGCAAAGGTTTTGTAAAAATTGGTTTATCTGACGGAAGTTCAAAAGAAATTGGAATTACGCGCATCCATATTGAGCAAGATGCCGCAAAGTCAATACACGACTTGAATCCGAAGAAAAGTTACATTGATTTTAACCGCGCCGGCGTCGGACTGATGGAAATCGTAACGGAACCTGATTTCAGCTCGCCCGAAGAAGCCGGTGCGTTTTTAAAAAAATTACGTTCAATTGTCCGTTATTTAGGAACCTGCGATGGCAATATGGACGAAGGTTCGATGCGTTGCGATGCAAGTATATCCGTCAGATTAAAGGGGGAAAAAACCTTAAGAGAACGTGCCGAAATTAAAAATGTCAACTCGGTTAAGTTTGTTATGCAAGCCATCGAAAATGAGGCTAAACGCCAGATTGAAATATACGAACAAGGCGGCATAATTGAGCAACAAACACGTCATTTTGATCCCCAGACGGGCACAACAAAATTTATGCGCAAAAAAGAATATGCCAATGATTATCGTTATTTTCCAGAGCCGGATTTGCCTCCGCTTTATTTAACCGACGAATATATTGAAAAAGTCAAATCCGAGATGGTTGAATTGCCCGATGCCAAAAAAGAGCGGTTCATCAAAGATTACGGCTTAACGGCTTATGATGCCGATGTTTTAACCGAATCCGTTGAACTGGCAGATTTTTTTGAAAAAGCGGCCAAAGGACACGATGGCAAAAAAGTTGCCAACTGGATTTTAGGCGACTTATTTGCCAATTTAAATGCCAACAAATTAACCCTTGATAAATCGCCGGTTGCACCGCAAATGATCGGAGATTTGGTTGATTTGATTTCAAAAGGTGTAATCAGCGGCAAAATTGCAAAAGACGTTTTTGCCACCATGTGGCAAACAAAACAGATGCCGACGCAAATTGTTGAAGAAAAGGGTTTGAAACAAGTCAGCGACAGCGGTGCCATTGAAAGCATGATTGATTCTGTTTTGGCTGCCAATCCGGAAAATATTGCCGCTTACAAAGCCGGAAAAACAAACTTGTTCGGCTTTTTCGTCGGACAGGTAATGAAACAATCAAAAGGCGCGGCCAATCCGCAGATGGTGGGCGAAATTCTCAAAAAGAAACTGGGATAACGAAAAATGGCAAAGAAAAAAGAGCGTAAAATTCCGGAAGTTTTGGTTTTTACAGACGTCAACAACTACCCCGACAGCCTTGCTTCTCTTGTTGTTTTGGCATATTTGGCCGACAAAAACCTCATCACCATCAAGGGAATCATCACCGAGCTTGGAACGTTTGAGGTTAGACGCCGTCGCGCGATGTATGCCAAAGGCGCAATGTCATTCTTGGGGCACCCATTTGTGCGCGTTGTGCCGGGCGGCGACTACGAGCTTGTTGATGAAGAAGTGGAAAACCACTATCTTGAAAGTGAATTAAACACCGTTTTTGAACGCGCAGGTATGACTATTTTGCGCAGCGGCACACTCTTTTTGCAAGAATATATTAAGTCGGTCAAAGACAAAAACATCGTCCTTCTGTTCAACGCACCTTTTGCCGATTTCGGAAAATATTTGACATCAACGCACGGCACCATTCAAAAGAAAGTTAAAAAAATCGTGATTATGGGAAAAACACTGCCCCAAAAAGACGCACGCGGTTACTATGTGCCTAACGCCGAGTGTTTTAATTTTAAGCCTTGTGCAGAGGCTGCAAAGGCGCTGTTTGATTACGTTCAGGACAACAACATCAGAACAACTGTTGTTTCATCGGAAGCCGTCAAAGAACTTCAGATGGATTGGGCGTGTTTGGAAAACATTGAAAAAAGCAAAAATCCTGTTTATACACAGCTGATGCTTTTGCATAAAGAAAGCAACCCGTCCGATATGGCCTATGATATGGTTTCAGCGCTTGCCCTTGTTGACGGGCTCTTTAAGGCCTCGGGCGGACAAATCGAAAAATTGGAAGAAAACGATAAAAACATTTCGTTCGCGCGCCTTGTTGATGCAAACTTGATGAAACAGAAGTTTTGCGAAATTTTCAAAGAAAAGTTAGAGACTAAAAAAATTTCGCTTGACCACTTAAAACGCCCTTTGGCCGAAGAAAGTAAGGAACAATCAAATGCTTGAAATGCTTTATAATCCGAATTTTGTAACCGGTCTTTTAAGCGCTTTGGTTGCCGGACTTTTCACCGGCGTCGGCGGATTTTGTATTTATTTGAAGCAAAAATATTCTCAAAACACCATCAACGCCATGCTCAACATCGCCGCCGGCGTGATGCTTGCGGTTTCGTTTTTCGCCCTTTTGGTTCCGTCAATGGAGCAAATCTGCAGGCAATATACCAATGTTTTTGTGGCGGGTTTTTGGTTTTGCGCCGCAATGAGCGCCGGCATGGTTTTGGTTTGGGTGCTCAACATTGTTTTGCCGCATGAGCATAACAATATGGTTCAGCCAAGAGGCAGACTTTCACTCAAACAGGCTTGGCTTTTTATTATCGCCATTTGCCTTCACAAACTTCCGGAGGGTTTAGCTGTCGGAGTGGCCTACGGTGCAGATGAATTGACCGATCCTGAAAGTTTGGTTATCGGCGTTGCAATTCACAACATCATTGAGGGTTTAACAATTGCTTTGTCGCTTGTGGCAGCCGGCGAATCGAGGCTAAAATCGGGCTTGATTGCCCTCTTAATCGGCATGATACAACCTTTGGGCGCGCTCGCAGGGTTAATGCTCATTGGCCTTTCGGCGCAAATTGTTGCCTTTGCCATGGCCCTTTCGGGCGCAACGCTTTTGTTTGTTATTGTGGGCGAAATTTTGCCCGAAACGTATGCCTGTCAAACCACGCAAAAATCAGCGACGGCCTTTTTTTCGGGCTTTGTTGTGATGAGTTTTTTGTTTATGGTTTTTGGTGCGTGATTTATAAATAAACGGTTGACTGTTTTTCAAAAAAGATTTAAGAGTAAAAACTGATTTTTGTTTTTGGGAGAGTATACACTATGAAAAATTTTATCAATGAATTTAAAAAATTTGCAATGCGCGGCAATGTGATTGATATGGCCGTCGGTATCATCATCGGTGCGGCCTTCGGCAAGATTGTCAATTCCCTTGTTGAAGATGTTTTGATGCCGCCGATCGGGCTTATCCTCGGCAAAGTTGATTTTTCGGATTTAAAATTTATTTTAACCGATGATGTCGCTATCAGATACGGCGCATTCATCAATGCGTTAATCAGCTTTTTGATTGTAGCGTTTGCCGTGTTTTTGCTTATTAAGGCAATCAACACGCTGCAAGAAAGAATGGCAGCCAAAGAAAAAGAAGAAGAGGCTGCAGAACCGACAGTTAAGAAGTGTCCTTATTGCGACAGCGAAATTTCGATTAAAGCAACGCGCTGCCCGCACTGCACGTCTGAACTTAAAAAATAAAGGAAGATTCTTTAATTTTAGCAAAAGACCATCTTTGAAAGATGGTTTTTTGCTTGGCGCTCGTCGAGGGCTCTTCTTGCGATGTTTCACATAAAACATCGCTTCGGTCACTTGGTTTGTAACATTTCCAAACATCGCTACCGCTCGTTTGGCAATTAACAAACCGTCGCCATCGGCGCGAAAAATAACATTTTGAGGTTTTTTTTCGCTTGATGCCCGCGACCTCTTTTCGGCCGCGCCCCTTGCCCCAACACTCCCATCAACAAAAAAGCCGCCCTTAAAAGGACGGTTTTTTGTTGGCGGGAGTGACGGGGCTCGGACCCGCGACCTCCTGCGTGACAGGCAGGCGCTCTAACCAGCTGAGCTACACCCCCAACAAGATGAACAACTTATACAAAACAAAAAAATGAATTGCAAGCCTTTTTTTTAAAAAATTGATTTTTTTAAAAAATCGGTGGAAAGATGTGCTAAAATCCATCTTGTAATGGTATAACTTGATTATCTACTTGCAAAAAATTTTTACTTATTGCATCTTACTTAAAAGTTGAATGGAAATAAAAAAATGAACTTTAAACAGGCAAAAACAAAGTCTAAACGGATTCGCCGCGAGCGAACGTTGCTTTTTTTATATGCCATCGCCGTAACTGCCGCGCTGTTTATTTCCATTTATAACAACAACAGCGTCAAGGCTTCAATCAATTACAATGAAACCTTTTTAGAAGAAATGCCCGACGAACTGGCGTTGCAAGAACAAACTCTTTCAATTGAAGAAAGTTTGAAATTCAAAGAAGAAGAAACTTTGCCTTCGCCGATTGCCGAAGAAGAAACAACAACAATAGAAAATGTTCAAAAAGCCGAAGCGATGATTTCGCCGCAAAACATTGGCACCAGCGAAGAAATTGTTATTGTGCAAAAGGGCGACACATTCATCGATATTTTAACCAAACTGGGGCTTGAATACAGCGAAGCCACAAAAATTTATCAAGCCTACAAAAAAGTTTACGATGCGCGAAAAATTAAAGAAGGTCAGGAAATTCAAATTTCATCGGTTGTTGATGGGCATTATGAAAATGAAATTTCCATCACAAAAATTTCAACCGAGCCAACCAGCGGCACGCGCTATATATTAGAAAAAAATACCGATGGTGTTTTTGAAGCGCGCGTCGAGCAAGATGAGCTCATAAATGAGCTTAAACATATTTCCGGCTCAACAAGCGGTATTCTTTCAAATGCAATGAAAAATGCCGGAGTGCCTCAAAACGTCATCGGAAATTTCATCAGCATTTTCAACTTTCGGGTTGATTTCAGGCGCGACATTCGCGCAGGCGATAAGTTTGAGCTTCTTTTTGAGCGCAAAATTGCCCCAAACGGCACGGTTGTCAAAACCGGCGATATTGTTTATGCCGCACTCATCTTAAGCAACAAAAAAATTGAACTGTATCGCTATAAAGACTCTTCAGGAACGGTGGATTATTACGACGAGCAAGGCTCCGCATTAAAAAAGTTTTTAGACCGAAAACCGCTTGAGTTTAAAAATGCACGCATTTCTTCAAAATTCGGCAAACGTTTCCACCCCATCTTAAAACAATATCGCCTGCACAGCGGTGTTGATTATGCCGCCCCGATGAACACAAAGGTTTATGCCTCGGGCGACGGAATGATTACGGCCGCAAAGTGGGTTGGCGGCTACGGAAACTACATCACCATTCGCCACAACAGCGAATATTCCACCGGTTACGGACATCTTAAGTCCTACGCCAGCGGCATACGTCCCGGCGTGCGCGTCAGACAAGGCCAAGTTATCGGATATGTCGGCTCGACGGGGCGATCAACAGGTCCGCATTTGCACTTTGAAATTATCAGAAACGGCAAAAAGATTGACCCGTTAAAGGTTAAAGCGGCAACCGGCGAAAATTTAAGCGGTGCCAAACTCAAAGAATTCAAAACCCTTGTTGCACAAATCAAAGAAAATTTAGCGCGCGAAACAAAGCTTGCCGAGCAAGCCAATCTGCCGTCAAGCACACCGGCGGATGATTAAAATTTTGGAATATTGCTTTATTTTGTTTGACACTTTTTTTCAAACTTTGTATCTTCAAACCAAATCAACTTTTTACATTTTAAGGAGATAAAATATGGAACTTAAAGGTTCAAAAACCGAACAAAACTTAAAAGACGCTTTTGCCGGCGAGTCGCAGGCACGTAATAAATACACTTATTATGCCTCGAAAGCGAAAAAAGAAGGTTACAACATCATTGCGGCCAAGTTTGAAGAAACGGCAAACAATGAAAAAGAGCATGCCAAAATTTGGTTCAAATTGCTCCATGGTGGTGAAGTTCCTTCAACGATTGAAAACTTGAAAGATGCTGCAAGCGGCGAAAATTATGAGTGGACGGATATGTATGCGCGCATGGCCAAAGAGGCTCGCGAAGAAGGATTTTCCAAAATCGCAACCTTGTTTGAAATGGTCGGCAACATCGAAAAAGGACATGAAGAAAGATATAAGGCTTTGCTTGACTCGCTTGTTGAAGGCAAAATTTTTGAACGTCCGACAAAAGTTGTTTGGGAATGTGCCAACTGCGGACATCGCGTTGAAAGCCCAAAAGCGCCGGAAAAATGTCCCGTGTGCGACCACCCGCAAGCATATTTCTTTGAATTACAGGAAAAGTTTTAGAAATAACACATAATCTCTAATAAAAAACACCGACGTTTTAAGTCGGTGTTTTTTTGTTTTGAAGACTTTACATGTCTAGCTTTTTCATTTCATCTAAAGCCCAGCTTTTCAGTGAAACTTTGTCTGCCTTGCCCGTCGCAAAAACCGGAAAATCCTTTCGAAAAAGAAAAACAGCAGGCGTATAAAGTTCGGACAATCCTTTGGTTTGGCAAAAAGCGGAAAAATCTTTTTTGCTTAAATTTTCGTTGTTTGACACAAGCACAATCTGCTCGCCTTTTCTGGCGTGAGGAAGGGCAACGGCGACACACATAAACTCATCTTTTGGGCAAATTTCTTTAGCATAGTTTTCAACAGCCGTAAGCGACACCATCTCGCCGCCGATTTTTGCAAAGCGTTTCACACGGTCAACAATTTTAATAAAGCCCAAATCATCAACTTCAACCACATCACCTGTTTTATACCAACCGTTTTCGGGCGCAACCAAAACACCCGGATTTTCCGGCAAGATGTAGCCCAACATCACATTCGGACCTTTAACAACAAGTTCCTTACCATTTTCAATGCCTTCAACGTCATCCAAGC
This sequence comes from Alphaproteobacteria bacterium, assembly GCA_017445475.1. Classification (GTDB taxonomy): domain Bacteria; phylum Pseudomonadota; class Alphaproteobacteria; order RF32; family CAG-239; genus UBA1254. Next base: position 4,391 of record JAFSUB010000018.1, on the reverse strand, counting down.
GATATTCAATTCCCGGAACAAGCTTGCCAAGCGTGCCATATTTGTTAAACAGCAATGTGTTAATGGTTAAAAGCGGCGAGCATTCGGTTGTGCCATAACCTTCCAAAAGCATCACACCCAAACGTTCGGCCATCATATTGCGCGTGTCTTGCTTAACGCTTTCGGCACCTGCAATACAAAGCCTGATTTTTCTAAAGTCATAAGGGTGTGAAAGTCTGGCATAAACCCGATAAAACGTATCGGTTGCAATAACCATTGTGGCTTTAAGCTCGTATAAAAGCTCGGTGATGGTTCGATATTGCAACGGCGACGGGAACAAAAAGGTGTTTGCACCGGTAAGAAGCGGAAACAATGTGCCGACTGTCAGCCCGAAACTGTGAAACATCGGCAGGCAGTTGAAGAGCAAATCTTGCGTATGAAGCTGCACTTCGCAACTTGCCTGAATCACATTTGAAAGAACATTGGCGTGCGACAAAACAACCGCTTTCGGCGCGCCCTCTGAACCGGAAGTAAACAAAATAACAGCCGGATCATTCGGATTTTGCTTAAACGGCACATATTTAATTTTGTAAAACAAAAACGCTTTAATTTTATCAAATGTTGTAATCTTTTGCGCAACATCTTCAAGAAAAACAATTTTTAAACCGCTTTGCTCAAGCTTTGAAACGGTTTCTTCAAGCTTCGCTTTTTGAACAAAGGTTGAAGATGTGATTATGGTTTTCACCTGAGCCGTATTGCACATTGAACGCACAATCGCATATCCCAAAGAAAAATTGAGCATAACGGGAACACGATTATGCGCCGAAAGCGCAAAAAACGTAACCACATTCTCAACGCTGTTTGGCAACATCACGCCCACATTTTCTTTGCTCTCGGTCAAAACAGAAAATTTCGCGCCCAAAAGATGGCTTTTAACGATAATATCCATATATGTTTGAGGCTGGCGTTTAACATCTTCCAAAACAAACCGACGTTCAAACAAACCCGTCTTACCGTAAATTTTTGATGTGCGCACCAGTTTTTTGAAAAGCCCAACATTGTTTCTGAAACGCGTTTCAAAGCGCAGATTGTTTAAAATGACATAAGTCTGATCTTTCAAATAATCACGATTTTTCTTTAAGGCTTCGTTAACCACAATTTTTTGCGGTTTGCTCACTTTAACCCTAATTTTCGGCAACGGCCTGTGCGGCACAAACCCTTTTGTGTCTGAAAATGGACTAAATTCCGCACCGCTAATCCAAATCGGCACAAAAGGCGCATCCGTTCGGTCGGCAACAATCACGGGAGCCTCATAAATTTTCATCATATCGCCGTTTTCGGTCATCATACCTTCGGGAAACATCACGCAACAACGGTTATGGTTAATCACCTGAATCACTTTTTTAATGTTTGCCGGATCCATATAATTAAATTCGGTTTTCGGTGCATGACCTAAAAAGAACTTAATCCACTTATTTCGATAAAGCCTCGGGTGCAACAAAAAAAACGGATTGTTCGGCAAATACGCAAACAAAATAATCGGATCAAGCCACGAGGCGTGGTTTGAAATATATATGGCTTTCTTAGGCAAATCTTCCGGTGCAATTTCAAACGAAACACGAACCTTTAAGATATGCAACATAACACGCAACAAAAAACGGATAAATTTTTGCATAGACATCTCCTTTAAGACCCCTTTATAAAAAAAATCCACACAAATAGCAACGGTTTTTTCCATGTTATACATAACGCCTTATCTTTTAAGCAAAAACAAAAAGCGTTGACAGACCAAAAATCTTTTGATAACATTTTAAGCAAAGGATTTATTATTTAAAGGATTGTGCCATGCGTAAACTACTGTTATGTGCGTTCGCTTGCTTGTTTGCATTAAAATCAGATGCAAAAACCTGTTTTTTACCGATGTCTGACTCGTGTTTTCCGGCATCGTCGACTTCCGTTGAAACGGATTGTCCCGAAGGATATGCAACCGATTTAGAACAATGTATGGCGCCAAATGCGACTTGCGACAACGGCTGGTGGCTTGACACAACAAAAGTTCTTCAATTTTCCGGCGGTAAAAGGTGTTATTTATGCACCCAAAGTCATTTACCGGCCGATTGCAACGAAGCATTAACCGAAACCGTTTGCGCCATCAGTGGATTAGGATTTTCCCAAGAAGACCTTTGTGTCGGCGATGAAACCATAACCTGCAACAGATGTATCGGCACACCATGTCCGGAAGACCACAGCTTAACTGCCGATTTAACATGTGACGGTTCGCAACATATTCAAACATTTTCACAAAACGCTTTATGCGGCAAATGCGTGTGCAAAGACGGATATCACACATCAGCAAACGATTGCGGCTCTTCCGGTTCTTCAGGCTGGACATTCACAAAGGACAATTCTAGCGATACGTGCGGCAAATGCGAAGCCAAAACCTGCGAAACCCACAATCTTGTTGCAACCTGCTTAACATCAAATTACACCGAACATCTCCACTGGCTCGGCGACAATCAGCAAATATGTTACGATTGTAATGAAGACGAAGTTGTCTGCAACGACGGCTATGATAAAATCGAAACCTTAACCTGCAACTTAACTTCCGAAACCATAGAGCTTCAACCAAGCGAGCCGAGATGCGCGAAATGCGTGTGTAACGCAAACAAAAATTATGTTTCTTCTTGCCAGCAGGGCTTTTCATGCCAATCCCCCGTCGGCAGTTGCGTTAAAGTCATAGGCTGTGCGGAAGATTATCAAAACGCACCTTGTGCCGCAAATCTGGCTCAATTCGGACCATATCAGCTGGTAGGCCACACTTGCTGGCGCTGCGGCCCAACCTGCCAATCTTTGGGCTATCAGCAGTCAGGTTCATGTTCTGATCCGTTTGATTCCGAAAGCTATGTCTGCAACGACTCTTCTCCGCAAACGGACGCATACGGCAGCATTTGCCGAACTTTAACACTCAAAACATGCGATAAGCTCAAATGTCGGAACTCTACCTCCACAATTACCGAGCTTGAAGACGGAACCGGCATAACCTGCGAGGTATATAACGGCACTTTATCATCAATCTCCTTTAGAGACATACCTCAAACAGGCGATATTCGAGCCATCGTCAGAAGCCAAAATTCAAACAGCAGCGTCGAGTGTTACACAAACGAAATTCAAACCTGTCAATCTTTGGGTTATGAACACAAAGGCTCTTGTTACTATGCAAGCTATGACACATACTTTTTTGACTGCACAGAAAGTCCAACATCTACTCATGATTTTTGGAATAACTATTGCCATAAATTTGAACCGAAAACATGCGCCAAATTAAAATGCAATAATTTAACCGAGCAATCGGATGGAACTTTTGTTTGCACCGCAAGTTCTTATTGCTCTTCAAACGGTTGTTTATGGAATTTGACAGATGACACGTCAAAAACGCCCGTCACCGTTCAAAGCGGCACTGATCCGTCTGATACAACGCTTTGTTATTCCGAAGAAATTAAAACCTGTCAGACGGAAGGCTATCAATATGAAGGAGAATGTCCGAATGCAAATACTTACGATTCGTTTATGTATTCCTGTTCCGACGATTACGTTCACACAATCTCCGGCCTTCAAAAATGCCATAAATTTGAACCGAAAACGTGCGCCAAATTAAAATGCAATAATTTAACCGAGCAATCGGATGGAACTTTTGTTTGCACTGCAAGCGCTAATTGCTCTTCAAACGGTTGTTTGTGGGATTTGACAGATGACACGTCAAAAACGCCCGTCACCGTTCAAAGCGGCACTGATCAGTCTGATACAAAGCTTTGCTATTCCTCACAAATTAAAACCTGTCAGACGGAAGGCTATCAATCTGAAGGAAAATGTCCGAGCACAAGCGCTTACGATTCGAATTTTTATGACTGTCAAGACACCCTTGTTTCCACAAACTACGGCAGTAAATATTGCTATAAACTTGAACCGAAACTATGCGCCCGTATGTATTGCAAAAATTTGATCGAGCACGACGACGGAAACTTCTCCTGCACGGCAACAAGCGTATGTTCCGGCTCTAACTGCATAGCAGGCTTAAACGCTTACGCCGGCTCACCCATAACTGTTTTCAATTCTGATGCAACAGACTCAACTGTTTGCAGCGCAAACATCAGAACCTGCAAAACAGAAGGCTATCAAGAAGGAACTTGCCCAAGTCATGATCCGTATATGTATTCTTGCTCCAATCACACCATTTCCGCAACAGACGGTAGCCGAGACTGCCACAAGATAACACCGAAAACCTGCTCTAATTTGTATTGCAATAATTTAACCGAGCAATCGGATGGAACTTTTGTGTGCACCGCAAGTGCTTATTGCGTTTCAAACGGTTGCTTAACAGCTTTGAGCGACGACACAACAAAAACACCTGTTAC
>JAFSUB010000017.1 GCA_017445475.1 Alphaproteobacteria bacterium | reverse complement strand
GCTCACTCAAAGCGTGGTATTCTGCGCAGGCGGGCGATGTTGCAGGCACATTAAACAGCTTTGATTTGGCTCAAATTGCCAAATGGGGCGGTGAGCTTGTGGCAATTACAAATTGGACGATTGACGGCGGAACAGGAATTGACGATTACACGGCTTTCATCACATCAGAGGGTGAAGTTTTGGTTTATTCAGGCATTAACCCGAATGATCCGGACGGATGGGCGCTCAAAGGCTCTTATAAGATTTCCAAGCCGATCGGCTATCGTTGCACGATGCAATATCAGGGTGATGTTGTGATTATTTGCCAAGACGGATATTTTCCGATGGGTAAGGCGTTGGCGGCGGCAAATGCCGGTGATTCGCTTGTTGCGTTTTCAGACAACATCAGAGGTTTGGTGATTGACAAGACTTCTGTAAACAGTTGGCGAAAAGGTTGGCAAAGCGTTATTTATACCAAAAAAGGCTATGGCATTTTTAATGTGCCGACCGGCGAGCAGTTTGAACAGCACGTTATCAATGTAGCAACAGGCGCATGGTGCAGATTTACAAACATCAGGGCGTTTTGTTGGTGCGTTTATGACGACAACATATATTTTGGCTCTGATGATGCCGTTTATCAGTTTGACAGCGGTTATTCTGACGACGGTATTGAAATAGAAGGCACAATTCAGCAGGCATACAATGATTTTGGAACGCCTAGCCTTAAAACCGTGCCTTTGTTAAATCCGCGCACAGCATCTTCTGCGCCGTATGCGTTGGCAATATACACAAACGCAGATTATCGGCAAAGAGACGTGAGGTATGTCAATACAATCGGTTATTCATCAGGCACAAAGTGGAACACAAAAAACTGGGCAAAGACGGGTGATCCGATTGGCACATACTGGGCAAGCTCGCAGGTGAATAAAATAAACTCTCAATGGATTATGAACTCATCGGCAGGCGTTAAGTTTAGCGTTGTTTTTAAGACGAAAACAAGAGGCTTGCTCGTTGACTGGTATGAAACAGGCATCAGATATGAAATCGGAACGGGTATTGTGTAAGGCAGACCAAACAGGCGCGGTGATAAAGTTTGTTGCCGACGGTTTGGGCGACAATGTGGAAGAATATATCCCCGCGCTTGCAATCGGCATTTATGAGGGTGAAAAGCTCATCGGCGGTGTGTTAATCAACGACATCAGAGAAAAAAGGGATTGTTGGCTCACTATTTACACCTCAACGCCGAAATGGGCAAAACGGCACGTGATGCGGTATGTGTTTGGGGTGGTGTTTAATCTGATAAGATGCGAGCGGTGCTCTGTGTTTGTTTCGGAAAGCAACAAAAAGAGCCTTGATATGTGTTTGAGGCTCGGTTTCAAAAAAGAGGGTTTACTTCGCTGTTACCGTGACAACGGCGAAAATTGTTATGTTTTGGGAATGTTAAAATCAGAGTGTATTTGGAGTAAATAAATGAGCAAGAAAAAGAAAGCGGTGACACAGGACACTTCAGCTTATAAAAAATATGCCGCGTATTTGCAAAATTACGACACGTCAAATGTTGACAATACGCTAGGCAATTTGACGAACTGGGCGAGCACATCAAGCGCGGACAATCTGTCAAATATGGGTGATTATACGTTTAATGTTGACGGCTCAGACTGGGCAAGACAAAGGGCAGAAGATGCCTATTATAATTCAATGGTTGACAAGCTCACGCCTCAATTTGAAAGGCAGGTTGCAGATTATGCGACAATGCTTCAAAACAAAGGCTTGCCTGTTGGTTCTGAGGCTTATGAACGTGCAATGGGCGATTTGCAGGAAAAACAAAACGATGCTTTGCAACAGGCGGCTTATAATGCCGTTATGGGCGGACAAGAGGCGTTTTCAAGGTCTCTTGGTGATGAAATTAATGCGGGCGGTTTTGGAAACTCGGCTCAACAGGCATATATCAATCAGTTATTGAGCGCGCTTGAAGGCTCGGCATCGGGTTATGAAAACCAACAAAACCTTTATGCCGTGGGAACGGCAAAGAGCGCGGCAGATTATCAAAACGCACTCGCAAAGGCTCGAGCAAAATCAGGCGGTGGTTTAGGCTCGACAATCGGTGCTTTGGGCGGTGCTGCTCTTGGTGCTTATTTTGGCGGTCCGATGGGCGCAACAGTTGGCGCAAATATCGGCAGTTCTGTTGGTGGCGCATTTGGGAGGTAAGACATGATCGGAAATATTGCAGGAACTTTATCAAATATCGGCTTGGGTGCTATACAAAAGGCAAATGTTGTCGGTGAGGACAGAGATTTAGGCAAGGCAATCGCTCAAGGTTTGGGTGATTGGAACAAGTTTAAGACACGTCAAGCCTATATCGATCAACTCACAAGCGAACACCCCGAAGATGCGGCAAAAATCGCTCAAGATCCGGAAGCATACGCAAAGATGCTTCAAGATAACGCAAACGCAGAGCGCGATCAGCAGTATAAACTCGATGTTTTAGGCAAGCAGTTTGAAAATGCTTTAGCTCTTGAAGGCGTTAAAAATCAAAACGCGATGGGTTTGGCAAGACTTGCGGCTGCACTTAAAGGAAACCAAACAACCGGCATGCAAAACATCGAATATCTTAAAACTTTGGGTTATTCGCCGGAAGAAGCGGCTGCTTTGTATTACGGCGGTCAAAATCCGAACTTTAGCTTCCCCGCTTTTGGCGAAAAAGGCTTTAATAAGGCTGATGAAAACATGGGCAAAAACTATGCTGAAGATTTGGAAAGTTACCGTTCAATGACCTCAAAGCTTCCCGAACTTGAGGCGACCGTTGATAAGTTAAGTCGGCTCGGACAAAGCGCAACATATACAAAAGCAGGGCAAGCGTTAGACTTAGCACGCAAAGAGTTAGGTTTTACGCCTCGTCAATCGGCAATTGACCGTAAAGAGTATATTTCAATTGTTGATAACCAAATCTTGCCGCTTTTAAGAGATACTTTCGGTGCTCAATTCACAGAGCGCGAGGGCAATACATTAAGGCAAACTTTGGGCGATGTGAACGCAACGCCTGAAGAAAAAAATGCGGTTTTAAGATCTTTCATCAATCAAAAGAAAAAGAGCGTTGAAAGTCAAGCGCGTAAACTTCAATCTTATTCAAACGGCTTGGCTACAAACGGCACTCAAACTTTAATGCCGAATTATAAGGACAAATACGGTTTGGAGTAAATAAATGGCAGATTTAGCAAGAATTAAGCGCAATGTTGCAAAAATGGCATCAATGGGCGCACCTGAGGCAGATATTGACGGATATATTGCAAGCGAGGGTGTGACAATTGATGATGTTAAAAACTTTGGCAGACCTCAACTTTCGCCGATGACGGACGAACAAAGAGCGCAAGCCGAGCAAATGGCAAGTGAAATGAGACCACAAAGAGAAAATGTCGCTTTGGGTGCTTTAACTGGTTTCGGCGAAGGTTTAGCAGGTGGATTGTCTAGGATTGCAAGCGGCGCGACACTTGGTGCGATTGACTGGCTTGATAGAAGGCTTGGTGGAAATGTAACAGATTTAAACAAAAAGCTTCAAAGAAGAGCTGAGGCAACAGGAGCAGGCGGTTTAAATCGTGTTGCAAATTTCGTCTCTGAAATGGGAGGTTTAGGCGGTGGCGCATCTAAAGTGATTATGAAAGGTGCGAAAACAATCCCTCAACTTATCGGGAAAGGTGCTGTTGAAGGCGGAATATTTGGAGCAACCTCAAGCGACAGTTTGGGTGAGTTGGCTAGAAATATTATCGGCGGTGCCGCTGTTGGCGGTGCAGGCGCGGGTGTTTTGGGTGCCGGTGGTAAGATGCTTAAAAGGCTTGTGCCTGCGCTTAATGCCGAAGGAAAGGCGAAAAGCTTAAAAGATGCTTTTTCGGATAGAGAAAGCGTTATTGCATTAAAACGCGGTGCAAAAACAAGCCAAGAACTCTCTGATCAGATAGCGGAGGAAATGCCTCTTGTTAAGGATAATATTAACAATAAAATGAGTTCTTTCGTTAATCAAACGATAGGCGAAAAACCCGATATTGAGGGTTTACTCAACGAGGCAAAACAGGGTTATGCGGATTATATGGTTATGAACGCAAACAATCCCGTTAATTTAAATCCGTTAAGAACTTTTTATAAAAAAGGAACGCCTTTTGAAAAAGAAGCTTTAATGGATGCTCTAAAGAGTGCAAACAAAGAAACAAATTCTGCGATTGGGACTGTCGATCATACGCATCAAATGAGAATGGCGATTGATGATGCGATTGATTCTGCATCAAAGAAAAGCAACAATAGACACGTTCCGAGCCTGACGAAGTTAAGACAACAGCTTGATGAAATTCTTAAAACCGATTCCGGATATAAGGCGATTGATGATAATTATGCTCAAGCGATGAGAGTTCAAAAAGCTTATGACGCGGGTTATTCTGCCACAAAAAAGAGTAAGCCGATGACATTTAATAACGAACTCGAGCGGAAAGCTTGGTTGTCGGGTGTTAACGATAATATGGAAAATAATCTTGTTAATACTGACGGAAACTACGCCAAAAGCGTTTCAGACAATTTGAGCATATTAAAGAACGGCTTGAGATCTGATGAGTTCAAAGGACTCAAAAAAGCAAGTAATTCAATCAGAAAAGAATATTCAAGAGCTTCGGGTTTAGATAAGATTGTAAATAAAGAAAGTGCGGCAGAAAATAGACCGTTTTGGCGTGAAGTTTTGGAAAGCATAGGCTCGACTATTGGCGCTGGCGTAACTGGTGCGGAAAAAGCCGCTTATGGTTTATCAGACATCAAAACAGCTAATCGTATTTTGAACGGAACTGCGGACAGCGCAACTGCACGCAAAATAAACAATCTAATAACTCAAAACACCCCTTCTATTTCGTCATTACTGGCGAAAAGAATGGCAGACTACGAATAATAACAAAGGAGTAAAAAAAATGCCTTTTGATTCAAATGGTAACTTTAGCCGTGTGATGAACTGGACAAGTGATTATGAAAACGGCATAGAAATTGTGTGCGACCGTCATGATGACGAAGATGACAACTTTGCACAAGGTTTTAATGAGTGTTTTTGCCGTGACGGTAGGGCAGCGGCAACCGGCAACTTCAAGATGGGGCAAAACAAAATCACGGGGTTGGCAAACGGCGAAAGCACAAACGACGCCATCAATAAAAGCCAACTCGACAGCGCAAGAACAACGCTTCAGGCGGCAATTGATGCGATTGTGGCAGATATGGGCGCAACAAGCTATATCGGCGACATTAAGGCATCGGCACAAACTGCAAATCACGGAAACTGGCTTTTATGTAATGGGCAAGCGGTGAGCCGTGCGACTTATGCAGACCTTTACGCTTTAATCGGCACAAATTTTGGCGAGGGTGACGGGGTAAACACTTTTAATGTTCCGGACTATCGCGGCAAATTTTTGCGCGGTTTGGGCGGCGATTCGGCACCTGATATTTACACAACGCAAAATGAGGGTTTGCCTGCTGTGCCTTATAGCAGGTATCCTCAAAACCAAACAGCCCGCTTTGATCCTTATGCGTCAACAGGCGGGAACCATGCGCCGAACGTGTTTGCTTTTCAAAATGCTCAAGCAACATCTGATATTTATGGTGCAAGCGAGCACGTGACCCCGATTAACATGGCGGTTAACTTCTTTATTAAAGCACTTTAAGGGGGTGATTAAAATGGCTTGCAAAGGGAAAGGCGGACGCAGAAAATGAGTAAAATCTTTGATTTAGACAAGATTTGGGCATATTGCATCACAGGGACTTTGAGTTTTTTTGAGCCCCTGTGGTTGCTTATGCTTTGGTTTTTTATCTTTGTTGCTGTCGATATGATAACAGGCATATCAGCCGCTATAAAGGAACGGCAGTTAATCGAATCGAACAAGTTAAGAAAGACCATATATAAGCTGTTTATGTATTGCACGGTCATTGTTCTTGTTCACGCAATAGATACAGAGATGATAACGGTTGTCAATTTGGGTTTGGCTCGTATCTGTGCGGCAATTATATGCGGCATTGAGCTTTATTCGATTTTAGAAAACTGCTATCGGATAACGGGGAACGATGTTTTTCGTATATTAACGCAATTCACGCTCAAAAAAATTGAAGACAACACAGGCGCAAAACTGCCGAAAAGGAAACACAAAAAATGATTTCATTTAATGACGCAACAAAGCGGCTTCTTTTACACGAGGGAGCCGTTAATCATATATACACTTGCCCTGCGGGATATAAGACAATCGGCGTTGGCCGGAACTTGGAAACAAACCCATTAACACCAAAAGAAAAAGAGGTTGTCGGCGACATCACAAAAGGCATTACGGTTGACGGCGCAATGTATCTGTTAAAAAACGACATTAAAAGATGCGAAAAAGATTTAATCAAAAACATCTCATTTTGGTATCAGCTAGACGACGAGCGGCAATATGCGCTGCTTGATATGTGTTTTAATATGGGTATCAAGCGGCTTTTAGGCTTCAAGCGGATGCTCAACGCAATGTTAATCGGCGACTATCGAGGCGCGGCAAAAGAGTGTTTGAACTCAAAATATGCGCGTGATGTGGGCAAAAGGGCGGAACGGATTGCGCGGCTGATTGAAACAGGGGTGTGGGTGATATGAGTTTTGAAACAATAAAAGTGCTTTTCCTTTCTTTAATGGTGGCGGCTTTGTGCGTGGGATTTTACCTTTTGGGACGGTCTCACGCCGAAGTCAAAATCGTTAAAGAAAAGGGTGAGGAAATCATCAAAGAAGTTGAGGTCATTAAATATGTTGAACAAAAGAAAGCTGAAATATGGAGCAAGCCTAACGCTTCTGATGCTGAGCTTGTCAGCCTGTTCATGCAAGGTGAATTATGATGTGTGTCCGACATATCCAAAAGGCGGGCAAAAGGTTGGCAAAGAACTCTCACGCCTTGACAGCAGGCAATATCCGGCGCTTTTTGAGTGGCTCGGACGGATTAACAAACTAAGGCAAGAGTTGGAGCTGTGTGAAAATGGTAAATAATGTTGAAAAATTTTATTTTTGTTTTATTATAAAATTGCGACTAGGGTAGCTCCCGAAAACGTAACAACTCATTACGCTGTCGCACATGTTTTTTATGAGTTTTTATATGGAGATATAAAATGACACAAGAAAAAGATATAAGCGGTCAAAAATTCGGTCGTTTAACAGCTATTAAAAAAGACCACGCAATCTGGGATAAAGAAAAAAGAATATCACGAAATTTTTGGTTGTTCAAATGTGATTGCGGAAATGAAAAAGTAATTGACAAATATTCTGTTATGAGAGGGTTAACAACATCCTGCGGTTGTTATCACAAAGAACAAGATATAAAAAAACATACAAAACACGGTCTTTGTAAGCATTCTCTTTTTTCTAAATGGCAGGATATAAAAAATCGTTGTTATAATAAAAACAGAAATAAATATAAAAACTATGGCGCTCGCGGAATTAAAATATGCGATGAGTGGGCAAATGACTTTGAAAATTTCTATAAGTGGGCAATTTCAAACGGTTGGAAAGAACATTTAACAATAGAAAGAATCAATGTAAATGGAAACTATGAGCCTTCAAATTGTTGTTGGATACCATTTAAAGAGCAAGCAAAAAATAAGACAACAAGCCATTTAATAACAATAAACGGAAAAACTAGAAATTTATGCTATTGGTTAAAAAAATATGGTGTAAATGATAGTTCTTATTATTATAAGAGGAAAAAAGGTTTAACTGACGAACAAATTTTTTTAAGGAAATAATAATGGGTTGGATTATAGCTTTATGGCGAAGGTATTTTGGCGGATTTGATAGCAAGCTTGATTGGCTTGAACAAAGAGGGGTGCAATGTGTATTTTTCATTGCACTCGTTTTTTTATGGGAATTTTTTGTTAAAAAAGAAACAGCGATTATTTCTTGTTGTATATCTTTTTTTTCATATTTATTTTTCTGCAAAAGCCATTGGTATTACTTTAAGTGCGGCACGGAGGACGACAAATATATTGATGAGCAAGAGGCAAAAGGGCGCAAGCCTGCGATGAACTGGATTATTGCACCGGTTAATAAGTTGCTCGGTTTCAAGCCTCGCTCAAAGCAATATTGTTTTGTGGGTATGATGTTAAGATACACAATCTTGGCGTTGCCGGTTGCGCTGTTTGTTGGGTGGAAGTTTTACAACGCAGCGTTTGCGATACCGTTTGTTTACAATGCGATGTTTTGGGTGGATCTTCCGAAAACAAGGTTTTGCAAATCACCGACAAACTGGGCAGAGTGGTTTTCAGGTTTAATCATTGGTTGGAGTTTAATTTAAAATGAGTGGAACGATTAGCGAAAATTTAATTACGGTCAGACAAGGCGACAGCTTTGCAATCAACTTTGAGCTCAAAGATAAATGTGAGCCGGTGGATTTGACGGGCGCAACAATGTTGATGCAGGTCAGAGACGACAGCGGAAACTTGATGTTTTCTGTGGGCGGAACGCCGGTTGATGCCGTAAACGGCAAAATTGCGATTTTATTAACGCCGTTACAGACAAACATTGCAGTTGGCGATTATAACACCGATATTCAAGTGACTTTATCTGACGGCTCGGTCAACACCATATATCCGGCAAATCCGAATCAGATTGCGACATTTAGGGTCACCGAACAAATCACAAGATAGGGGTTTGAAATGAAGATAAACGAAGACGAGGCACATTTAAGGGTTGAAATCGGCTCAGGCGGGCAGATGAGGGCGCAAATTGGGCCGAAAAGAAAGATTGATGTTTTGATCGGCGATGCGGCAAAAATGGATTGTCAAAGGGCGATCAATTACATCAAATCAGGCACGGCGGAAATCGACAAAGCTGTTGAAGAAGGCATTGAAGAGATAGAGCAAAAAGTTGAAGGCATGGCAAATGTTGACCTTTCAAACTTATCAGCGACAGGTGAGGCGAAGCTTACGACACTGGAAACAAACGCTAAAAATTATGCTGACAGCCTAGCAAGAAATTACGCAACAGCGGCACAAGGCGCTTTGGCGGACACGGCAGTCCAACCTGCTGATTTAGCAACGGTTGCAACAACAGGGGAGTATTCCGACCTTTCGGGAACGCCAACACTTGCGGCGGTTGCAACAAGCGGAAGTTATGACGACCTTTCAAACAAGCCAAGCATTCCTGCGGCGCAGGTCAATTCTGACTGGAACGCTACATCGGGCGTGGCTCAGATTTTAAACAAACCTTCGCTTGCGGCAGTTGCGACAAGCGGTGCATATGCGGATTTGAGCGGCACGCCTGATTTAAGTGCAAAAGCAAACACCGACCTTTCAAACCTTGACGAAGCAGGGCAAAAGGTGATTGATGGGCAATGGGTGTATTCAGAATTAACCGTTTTTAACAATACTGCTCTCACAACAACACATCAGAGATATTCTTTAGCTTCATATTTGCCTGATGACGGGTATGATTATGAAGTTTTTGTGCATATGGGAACATCAAATTCGGCGGCGGCAAATATTGCTTCAGACTTAGGCTTTGTAATTCCTGTGCGTGGTGCATCTTCAGGCTCGGCGCAACTTTATGATGTTTGTATTTTGCCTGTCGGAAGCGGAAGATACATTGAGGCTTATACAACATCGGGAACATCGTCAAACTCGGTATGTGTTTTAAGAGGTTATCGGCGCATCGGAACAAACAGTTAGGGGAAAAAGATGTATTACGCATTTATTGAAAACGGAAAAATAAACGGCGCAGGGCAATGTAAGTGTTTGACTTGCGAGAATATTGAAATCTCTCAAGAAGTGTTTGAAAACATCAGCCTTTATGCCTACCAAAACGGCGAGATTGTTTATGTGGGCGAGCCGATACCGACAGATGAAGAGCAAAGGCAAAATCGAGCGGTGGCGTATCAGGCAGAGGTTGACCCGATAACAGCGCACATCGAGCGTTTAAGAGATGAGGCAGAGATTGACGCGGCAAAAATCGCAGAGCTGATTGCCGAGCGCACAAAAAAGGTTGAGGAAATTAAGGCACTTTATCCATATAAGGAGTAAGCAATTGAAAATCACATATACGAAGGTCAAGCCTGCGGTCTGCAAAACAAACAGAGAGTTTTACAAAAACCATATAAGGCGAGCCTTTATTATGTATGTGGCTTATGAGGGGTTGCTTGATGATTGCTTCACGCATGAAGAAGTCGAAAGGGCAAAGCGTGGTATATTGCCGGATGATTGCAACGTTCATCACAGGGTGCCGTTGTCGGGGTGCGATGATGAGAGCGTGCATAGCTTTGAAAATCTGACGGTCATTCACGTTAAGACACACGAGCGGATAAACCGAGAGATATTTGCACCTCAACTTCGACCTTTGCTCAAACAGCCATACGGAACGAGCATTGAAATCGAAGTGCCTGAATTTGATTATGTCGATTCGGACGGCATAAAAAAAGAACGAGAGATTAAAAGGTTAATGTTTTTGAAAAGGAAATACTATGGACATTTTGACCGATAATGAAAGACAGCCTTGCGAGGTGTGGAGTAGGGTTATGGGCTACCACAGACCAGTATCTGAATACAATAAAGGCAAGAAAGCAGAGTATTATTCACGCCTTTGCTTCAAGGAAGAAAAAGCTGTCAAAAGGATGCAATCCGACACAAAATCAGCACAAAATGAAAAAATAGCTGCCTAAGTCATTGATTTTTCGAGCTAGCGACACTCACTCTTAATCAGTGGGTCCGGGGTTCGAGCCCCCGTGCGCGTACCATTCCGAAAGCGTTGATTTTATTGAGTTTTAGCTTTGTTTTTCGTTTAATACTCCACAGCGCTTTCGGTCTTTTTTTTGCTCTTTTGTGTTCGTTTTGTGCAAAATACGGACACAAACGGGACACAAATTATTAACAAAATGTTAATGACCGAAAACCGACATATACTCATCATATACGACCGCATCCATAAGGTGCGCATATTTTTCCGTTGTCTTACTTGATGTGTGATTGAGCGACTTTTGCACGGCTTTGATGTCGTGCGTTTTTTGATAAAACCACGTTGCGTGTGTATGGCGCAGGGTATGAAGTGAGACGTGAGGCAATCCGGCGCGTTCAAGAGCGCGTTTCCACGCCTTTTTTACTGATAGGATGCGCTCTTTTTTATAGGTAAACACATATTCATTGACCTTTGGCAAGGAATCTAAAACCTCACGCATCGGCGGGTATATCTGCTTTGTAACAATTCGTCCGCCTTTGAAGCGTTTATCCTTGACTGATATATTAAACGTTTCGCCTTTAATATCCGACCATTTAAGATTTAGAATTGCTGAAATGCGCATGCCGGAATAAATCGAAAACAGGATAATCGGCTTGAAGTGGTCGGCAGCGTTGGATATAATCTTTTCAACTGTTGCCCAATCATCAAAGTATTTCACATTTTCAAACGGCTCAGGCTTCATAAACTCTCGAACATTTAGATCCGGCACGTTGACTTTGCGTTTCTTGCAAAGGTTAAGGATTGCCGAGAGCATAGCAAGATAACGGTTAATTGTTGCGACCTTGCGACCTTCGGCACGTTTTGCCTTCACAAAGCGGGATATGTCATCAACGGTGAGCGTTGACAGCTTCAGCTTTGGATTAAAGTATTTTGTGAGGTTGGAGAGTTTATTAAACGTGTCATCGGCGTTGGAGTGATCCTGACCTATTTCTTCCCAGTATAAGCCAAAAGCTTCGTCAATCGTGAAGTCTTTTAATTTAAGAGGGTTTGTTCTGTATTCAGCCTGTTCAATAACTTGTGCGAATCTTTTTGCTGCGTATTGTTCAGCTTGCTTTCTGTCCTTGCAATGCGTGCTTTCTCGAACGAGTAGCCGTTGTCCGTTGACGTGCGTTCTAATTTCAAGGTGGTAGGTTTGCCCTCTGATAACGAGTTTATAGGGCAAGGCACTGTGTTTTTGAGGCATTGTTCAATACTCCATAGGGGGAATAAAAACGAATCGCCGACCTTAACAGCCTGTATTTGACCTGACTTCCACAAGTGGTCGAAGCGCTTTCGTCCTATTCCGAGTTTATCCATTGCTTTGTTTTTCGTTATCAATTCCATAATTTAAAACCTTTAAAGTCAAGAGTTTTTTAGTATGTGTTCTAGTGTGGTTTTGGCATCGTAAATATAGTCATATATCTTATGGTGCTTTGTTGATAGCGCCTGATCTAGCTTTTGAATAGCGTATGCGATGCCGTTATACCTGTAATCCGTTCTTGTCGGATCAATCACAAGGTTGTCATGGTAATCGGGTGCGTTGTTACTCATCATTTCCCTCGTGGTGATAAGTTTTGCCGTTCCAAACCCATTTACGCTTTAGGTTGATTTGCCACTTACGGTTGACTTCTTGTTCTTCTAGTTCTGATAAGGATGTCGGCAATAAATAAGAGGCAACAGCCGGTGCAAATCTATATATTCCGATACAAACGATTATCACATCTGCCTTTTCTTTTATAATATCCGCAAACTCAATAGCACTATGAAGTTCTTTCAACTCCTCCTCAAGTTTCCACACTTGACTTTCAAGCGTTGTTTTCGGAAAGAGTCTTTTATGAGCCTCCGCCATTTTTTCTAAATCAATCATCCTAACAATCCTTTCATAAATCCGTATAAGTAACACCAAACAGCACCAACAGCGTAACAAATCAAAATCCGAAAGAAAGCATCAAATATGCCGTCTGAT
Organism: Alphaproteobacteria bacterium; assembly: GCA_017445475.1. Taxonomy (GTDB): domain Bacteria; phylum Pseudomonadota; class Alphaproteobacteria; order RF32; family CAG-239; genus UBA1254. The sequence goes on along the minus strand of JAFSUB010000017.1, from coordinate 18,052 downwards.
ATGGCTTTTTTTTAATTCATCTTGTTTCATTTTTCTAACTCCCTTAAATGTCCGTGTTCATAATTCATTGGTATATCCTTAAAATCCCAAAGTGTGAACTTTCTGCCCAAAGCCTTTTCACCACAAGATTTGCACAAAACCCAATATGGCGAATAATTGTTTTTCTTACAGAGTTCTTTCCATATCTCATCTTTGAGCATATAGTAATCTTCTTTGTTTGCGAAAACATCTTTGCCACAGGTGTTACAATGTAAGCTCATTTCAACACCTCATCAATTTCTTCATATCATCATTATAAGACGGCACTGGCGCGAGGACTTCGGCGACAGTTTCTTTGAAATCTTGGAAACTTATTACATCTCTAGTAAAATTTTGAATATGAACAGTTGGATAAAATATTGTTGTGTAATAATAATGTTCCCCTAATTTAAGTTCACCTTTGTTCAATTGTTCTGTTAAGTTAGCTTGTATTTTATTGTTATCAGTCATCTTGTTTTAACTCCTTTATAGTTATTATCATTCTCCGTCTTAAAAAATCTCTTAAATACTTCATTGCCATATTGACCTTTTGTTAATTCAATCGCCTTTGCGACGGTTGCTCTTGCCGGTAATTTAACGCTTTCACAAAATTGCCGAGTTCCAAACTCACAAGCTCCGGTAATTGCTCTGTAGGCTCGGATAAGCTCTTTTTGGGATTTAACATCGGTAAGTTTCCAACCAGAAAACGGGCTTGTATCTCGGTCTGATAGTTTGTATAGCAAAGACTTTCTCGCTTCTTTGAGTGTTGCACCGTGTGCGAACATATTGCCGTCTTTTGCGATGTATGCGGGTTTGCAATTTTCAGAATTATACATATCTAAAATCTCGACCTTTGCGTAATCACCGTGTATCTGTAAAAACTTGCACCAAATACCATCCACCTTATAAAAAGGGTGTTTAAGGTCAAAATCGCCGTCGCCGTAGCCGTTGCCGTCGCCGTAGCCATTGCTGTAGCCGTTGCCGTAGCCGTCGCCGTTGCCGTTGCCCTTGCCGTAGCCGTTGCCGTAGCCGTTGCCGTAGCCGTAGCCGTTGCCGTAGCCGTAGCCGTCGCCGTCGCCGTTCAAAAACAGCAAACACTCTTTTGGTGTTGGTGTTTTAAAAACTCCAGTTCGTTGTTGCATCATAGATTTTAGCTCCCTTTTTAACATCAAGAATTTCAAAATATTTGCCTTTAATGATTATTGTATCAACCATCGGGCTTAAACGGATATTTGAATATTTGCCAGATGCAAGCTGATGCAACGATGCGCACCCTTCATATCTGTTGATATTCATTGAGTTGTGCAAGGTCATATACCCTGATTCTAATTCTTTGAGATATGTTGCCTTTTCTGCTTCGCCGATAAATACACCGGCTTCACTTCTTACGATAATTTTAGTCATTTATTTTTTCCTTTCTAAAAGTTGTTAAATTAAAATTGTGTTTTGCCTCTACATCGGGATGTCTTCGGATGCCCATTCGGGCGGGGTTAAGTCGCCGTCTTTGGCTGCCTGATATTCTGCCGGTGTGAATGATTGTGCCGGATGCGGATTTGATGCCGGACGGTTAGCGTTTGCGTATTTTAAGACATCATTATAGGCAAATGATGCGATGTTTGCGACTTTCAACAAATCATCAGGGTAGAGGTTGATTGTTTCACGCTTCCACTCATCGCTGTCTTTTGGTTTATAAGAACGTTGCAAGCAAGCCGAATAATATGTTTCAGGTCTGCCTTGCGCATCGGTGCCGTCTTTTTTGAAGATTAAAACCGAAAGATTGCGGTCACGAATTGTGATAATAGGTTTGTTTGTTTCCATTGTTGTGTTCCTTTCTAAAATGTTTGATAAGTGCTCTCAGGATAAATCGGATCATAATCACCGTTTGTTTGCTCGAGCATTAGTTGTTGAATTTTATCGGTATATGCCGAAAACTCGGCTGTGTTGAGTTTTTGGGGTATTTATATACTTCATGTATTTATGTAAAGAGTATTTTTTACGGATTTTTTGATAAATCTGTTTAAAATGAACACCGGCAAGCTCGATTAACTCCGTGATTAAAATACAAGGTTCACCATCAATTTCTTTTGTTTCTACTAATTTTTTATTGAATATGATTTCCATTCTGCAACCCCTCACTTAGTTTGTTGTTTTTACAATAAAATTATGTCCGTTTTTATAAATGTTTTCGTAGTTTGTTAGCGGTATATATTCGTTATTTGTTTTTACAAAACAGCCTCCGAAAACATAAAATTTTGTTTCGGTGTCGTATATTTCAGATGCCGTCTGACACTCTCTTGAAAGACAGAACAAAGAAACAGATAAAATAAGCGCGAAAGCAAATATCACAAAAACAAAAAACGGTGCAAAAAAATCAAAAAAATCTCTCATCTTAAAAACCTCCGTCTAAATATTCGCCGACCGTTTGAGGCTCTTTTTTTGCCTCACGCTCTTTTTGGCGTGTTGCGATTAACTGCTGATATGCTGCTTCGCAAAGGCTCGAAAGTGTTAACAAATCTGCTTCGTCAAAGAAATTAAAGTATGTTGTTTTATACTTGTCATTCTCGCCGGTTGCGTGGATATTCTTTTCGGTAAATGAAACCGAGATTGATTGATACGGTTTCAGGGATTGCTTGCCAATCTTATCTTCAATAATAACGGCAAAGGGGTAGTCTTTTTTTACTATTTTCATATTGTGTAACCTTTTCTTTCTAAATAGTTAGCGGGAAGCTCTGACATTTGAAACTCGCCATTTGTGCGCTCGCTCCAAAATAAGAGCAGTTTGTTCATGTATTCGCAAAACTCGCCTATACTTAACTTTGTTGTGGTCTTAACGCCGAATAGCTTTTTGTTGATTTCGTGGATGATTTCGGACGTATAGGGGAGCTTAAACTCACCGTATGTCAAACCGGAATCGTTCAAGAAGTCAGCAAGTTGACCGTTGAAAAGAAAATAATAAGCGTTTTGCTCGTTTGTGCGTTTGTGTTTATGCTCTTTAACCTCAACATCAAGCTGTTTGCCGTTGTTCAACATAAGCTCTGCCTGATTGAACAGGGCGCGAAAAGACGGCTTTAATTGTGATGATGAGGAAATGAACATTAGTCTTTATCCTTCGGATAATTTTTGTTAATCTCTTGCAAGATGTTTTTAAGCATCTCTTTTCCTTTGTGCAGACCGTCAATGATTTTATTCATAAAGTCATTGTCTGCCGTTACCTTTTTAATAATGATTTGCTTGTCAAAATTCGGGTTAAATACGACATAATACCAGTATGAACAATTTGTAAGAAGCATTTGCATTTGCATTTGTGCATAATATTCAGGCTTAATGATGCCGTCATACATATATTTGGCGTATGTGTTATCTTGCGGGCATTTAATCTCAATGCCTGATGTGCGCTCTAAAATAAAGCCATCCGGCGAACATCCGCAAAATTCATCGCTTTCAACAAAGCCGACTTGTTCAACCGTTAAGCCTGTTTCAAGTTCAAATAAGGTGCGTGCTTGATCTTCAAGTTCGTTACCATGTTCCATAGCTGCCGATTGAAATGTGTCTTTTTTATGTTTTGTTAAAATTTCGGCGGCTAAATCATAGCAAAGCGTTTCAAGACCTTTTCCTGCCGTTGCAATGGTTGATGCGTGGCTTGCCGTAAATTTGCCCAAACGGATATTATACCATTCGTCAGAGTGTTGTTCAAACGTGTGGACTATCATTTATTTACTCCCTTTTGAATTTCTTGTTTGCGCGTGGTGCAACGAGCGACAAACTCGGCTTTAAGCTCTTTTGTTTTAAGTGTCTGATATTCACGCTTATAAAGTTCTTTTAATTTTTCCGTTGTTTCGGCTGCGTTTATGGCGTTAATTAAGCCGACCGGAAATTCGGGCGTGTCATCAATGGGTTTTTCAAGGTCATATTGCTTGTTATCTTCTTCTTCCATTGATGTATAAACATCGTCAAAATGAAACTTAACGGCTTTTTTTATGACGGTTTTGCGGCACATTTCAGAATACCATTGCAACCAAATGGATTGAGTTTTAGCCACTTTACGCGCCTTATCAATTTCAGATCTTGAAAGCGTTGTTAAAAACTCACCGCGTTTGTTCTTGATAACGCAGTAACCGCCTATAATATCTTTTTCGTTATGCTCGAACGGATTTGCAAAATCATGATGATATGTTATCTTTCCGTCTGATTTTGAAAAAGAGAACTCATCACCTGCATAAACAAGCTCTATATCAATCATGCTTTCAGGGTATGCCAAAAGCATTTTGTTTTTATAAGCCACATAATCATATGAAATACCGTTTTCGTTGATTGTGATATGTTTTGGATCAAACTTTAAGCCGGTGGCTTTGATTTTGTTGTAACAATCATCCCAAAAAGCATCATCCTTTTTTTGAGCAAACGGGTATTTTAACTCATATGTATTTTTATCTTTATTAAAAACCTTTTTTGTTTTTAATTCGGCAACGTATGCCTCAAAAATCTCTCTGCACATTGATTTGCTCCAAAATGTGTTGACAGTTGTCTAAAGTTGTGTCGATGTCGTGCATCAGGTTTTCTTTTTCGGCTTCTGTTTCGGCGTATATACGAACACCGCCTAAATTGATGATTAACTGTCTTAACATCCGAAAAACCCCTTCATAATATCAGTTGTAAGTTCAGAAACCGTGCGTGTATCTTTAAGCAACAACTCATCTTTGTTGCGCTCGTAAATATAATCATCATAGCTTTGATGATATTCTTCATTGCTCGCAAGCTCTTCTTTATATTCAGCGTCTGCCTCATGAAGAGCCGCGCCTAATTCTTGCGCAAGGGTTTTAACCTCTTTATAGGTCAAAAGGCAATGTTTGACCTCACCCCCAAGATTTTTGAACTGTATATCGAAAGCTGCGCCCTCATCATCGCGCGGGTTACCGCTGCCGAGTGGTCGGCGGATAATGACTTTTTCGCCGCGACCGTTTGTTTTAATCAATGTTTTAATCATGTTGCCTCCATAGCGTTTGTTAAAGTTTTGTTTTTGGCATTTAACAGCTGCCGCGCTGACACCCTTTGTTTACGGCGGAGGGCTACCCGCTCACGTTATGTGTTAAGAATACACATTATTTTTGTTAATGTCAACACAAAAAATGTGTTTTTATTCACAAAAAAATAAAAACAACGCAAAATCAAATAAATAAAATATGTTTTTTAATTAAGGTTTTATTAACTATTTTTAAGTTTATCAATTTCGTTTTGCAAATCTATACATTTATTTGTTAGACGGTCTATTTCTTTAGCATCTTTTTCATGATCTGCCCAAAAGGCAAGAGCAACAATTAAAATAATAAATGTTTCCATTTTAACTCATCCTTTTCATGTGATATATAACTTTTCCGACAACGCGGATGTTTTTATAATCGTTTTGCTTGAAATTTGCATATTGTTGATTATCTGAAATAATTGTCGCAGAATTATCAAACGGGTTTATTTGGATGCGTTTAATCATCAATTCTGATCCGACAATGATGGCATATAAACCGTCTGATGTCGGCTCTTTTACTGAAACATCAATCCAAACAACATCATTCGGGTATATTGTCGGAACCATTGATTCGCCGATGGCTTTAATTATTTTTATATTTTCCGGCAAAGATTGCGTGAGTTCACGAAGCGCAGGAAGCGACATCATGTGTTTACCGATAACATTTTCTGTAAAATTTTCAACACCGTTTCCGCAACAAGCCTTAATATCTAAAATATCAATAGAAACAACATCTTCTTGAACCGGTGTATAGTCTTTTAATTCTTCAGGCAAAAGCTCTTTAATATCAATGTTTAATATTTTCACAAGCTTTGGAATGTATTTGTTTGGAACCGGATAACCGCCCTCAAAGCGTTGGATGTGCTGTTGAGAAACGCCGATTAGTCTTCCAAGCTCGCTTTGTGAAAGCTTTTTTTCTTCGCGCATTTTTTTGATGATATTCATATTACACCTCTTTGAATGTATTATAACACAAAAAATGTTGGTAGTAAAACAAAAAAAAATGTGTTGACATTGACACAAGATATGTGTAATATACGCAGCAGGAGGCAATAATGCAACTAACAAAATATATAGAAAAACAAGAAAAAACAATCAATCAAGCCGCGCAAGAGCTTGGTTGGAATTATGAAGATATGCGCCGGTATTGTGCCGGTTTGGTTATTCCGCGCCCTGATAGGATGGCAAAGATCACCGAGTGGAGCGGTGGCGAAGTTACCGCAAATGATTTTTATGGGTTAAAGGAGTGATATTTATGCGCCGGTAGCGGTTCAACACTTTTGGCAGCCGAACAACTTGGGCGAAAAGCGTATGGTTTTGAAATCAAAAAAGAGTTTTGCGAGATGCTTGAAAAGACTTTTTGTAAAGAAGTTGAAATGGAGCTTGGTTTAGAATGAAACAAGAGCATACGATACAGGCGCATGTTTGTAACTTCCTACGGCTTAAAGGCTGTATGGTTATTGATGCGGACGTTATGGCGGGGTTGGTATATCTGCCGATAAATCACCCCTCACGGTTTGCGTTTGTTAATGCTCACAAACAAATGGGTTATACGAAAGGACAGCCTGACTTAATCGTATTAACACCTGACGGGCGCACGTTGCTCGTTGAAATGAAGGCAGGCAAACAGAGAAAACAATCCAAAGAGCAAAAGTATTTTGAAGAATGGTGCAACAAGCACGGCTTCAAATACTCAGTTTGGCGGAGCTTAGAGGATTGCTTTTATGAATTTAACAACAACGCTATGGAGGCAAATTATGATAGGTATCAATCATGAAATAAAAATATGCAAATCTTTTAGAGATTACTTTAAAAAAGGTTGGTTTTGCGAAAGACCAAAAGAGAAAATCGTTATTTATCAACGAGAATATGAGCTTTTGAAAAAGGCGGCTTTTGGCGACCTTAAAGAGCGCATGAACGCAGTCAAACAGCTACGGCAATTCACAACGGAGGCTTTGAGACATGAACAAGGGTTATAGCAAGCTTTCGGTGTTTGAGAGATTGAAACATAAGATTGAAATGATGATCTTAAAATGGGAATTAAAAAGGCTGACAAAGAAAGTGAGGGCAAGAAGATGAGAGATAGTTTTGTATTTTATTCAAGTTTTGCGAAAGCTGCATCCACTTTAGGTGATAAAGCTAGATTAAAACTTTATGATTCTGTCATAAAGTTGGGTTTAAGTTGTGCCGAAAACGTTGCAGAATTAGAACAAGTTTGTAACGAGATTGAAATAAGTTTGGCACAAAATCGGAACGCTTTTGCGCAATTTTTGCTCATAAAACCTCAAATTATTGCTAACTTTACGAGATACTTAAACGGCTCAAAAGGTGCTAAATATGGGGTTTTTGGCGGTGCACCGAAAGGAAATAAGAACGCTCTCAAAAACAACCCAAAAACAACCCCTAATGAAAATGTAAATGTAAATGAAAATGTAAATAATTTTATTTCTTCAAAAGATAAATCTTTTTCAGAAATAAAAGATAGCGCCAAAGCGCCAAACAAAAAATACGCCTTTGAGGGTAAAATTATCAAATTAAAACAAGAGGATTTTGAAAAGTGGCAAAAGGCTTTTCCTGACTTAAACCTAAACGCTGAGCTTTTACAACGAGATTTATGGCTTGAAGATCAACCGCCTGAGGTTCAAAAGCGCTGGTTTATGTCGACATCGCAGTTTTTTATTAAACAAAACAAGTGGCGAAAGGTGCAACACGACGAGTTTATTTCAAACGACAACGCAACACAAAATGAAAGGTTTTACCTCTGATGGCTGATACGAAAAGAATTTTACACCACATTGCCGAGCTTTATGCCAAACCGAGAGCGAATCAAGAAATTGACGAGGCGATTTTTGAGATGGAAGAAAAGCTAAGCGCAAGGTTTGCTGAATATGACAAAGCTTTTGACGGAAAGATAACGCTTGATTTGATTAAGGCGGTTGATGATTACTGGCGGTTTAAAAACGACAAAACAAGACCGACACTTGCGCAGATTTTAGCGCTTGAAAACAGCGATGTGACGAAAAAAGAGCGAGAGTTTGAGAGCGATGAAAGCCAAGCAGGCTTAAAAAAGCGAGTGATTAACTGCATGAAAAACCTTTATATTGACGGTGGCATTGAGGCAGCACAAGCTTTTCATCGGGCATTAGCGTCAAAAGACGGCGTGCCTTATCCTGAAAACATTGATGTTTTGAAAAATTTGTGAGGGAAGATGACAACGGTTTTGAGAAAATACTTTGAAAAAGGGTGGCTGAAATACGGCAACAGGCTGATTTCGGCGCAAGACCGATTAAACGCCGGAAACCGTTTTTATGCCGACTTTTACAAGGCAGGGATTGAAAACTTCAAGATTCCGGATTTGGCAAAACCGCGCGTTGACGGCGGAAACAATAAAGGCACGCCTGATTATGTTTTGGACGCAAGGGCTAGGTTTAATGCGGCGTATATGACACTCACGATTGATGAAGCTGATTTAGTGATGAGGGTTGTTTGTTGGGATAAAACTTTCAAAATAAACAACGGTGCGGATTATAGGCACGATCTTGAAGTTTCAAAAGAAAACCTATGCAAAGCTTTAGACGGGTTATTTATTCACTACTGGGGAGCGCCGCAAAAGGCAAAGATTGAAATAAGGGGCGTTGTTTCAGAAAAAGCAAGTGAGGACTTTAGGCGGTGGTTGACTTCGATGTTGACGAAATGAAAATTGCCCTATTGTTTCGGGCAGTGATACGCCAAGCGGCAAAAGATGCGTTCGGCATATCGTCAACATCAGCATCAACACGGTTCGAAAAAGACAAAGCGCGTCTTTTTTTGAGCGGAAATAAGGATTTGAAAGCGGTTTGTGAAATAGCAGAAGTGAACAGAAAAGAGATTATTGATATTATGAAATCACCGATTGATGAAAAAGAAAAATATAAAAAAATAAATGAGGTTTTAAGATGATGTTTTTTAAGAATAAAAAGCTTGAAGAAGCTGAGCAAAAAATCGCTGTTTTAGAGGGAAGGATTTATTTATACGAACAAGCTCTTGATGAGTGTAAACGATATATCACCCATTTGGCTTATGAAAACTATGAGCTTAAAAAAAAATGTGAAAAAGTCGAAAAAAAAGGACTTGACAATTTCTGCAAAACTGGTGTATGATTTTGTTAGTATGGAAGAATAGGCTTTATAGCTTAGACTTCCATCCTCCACAGTGTGAGCGTTCTTTTTGGGCGCTCCTTTTTTATGGCGGGGAAATTATACCATACCTTTTAAGTTTTTTTCATGAAGTCTCCTTTCAAAGTTAAAATTAAAAACACATCCCCGCCGCTTGAAAGATTAAAAATGAAAACGATTGAAATAAAAACCGGAAACAAAACAACGTTCAAGATTGTGCCGGATGATTACGAGCCCACCGACGAAGGCTTTGAACAAAAAGACCTGACGACATCCGACAGAAAGAGCATCGGCTTTTCGGATATACCGGCGGAAAAATGGAACGAGATTTTTGGCAAAAAATAGGTTTTTAGGAAAATCAATATTTTAGTTTCAATTCGCCCGATAGGGAAATAAACCTTTCGAGTGTTTTTTTAGACAAACAACATCTTCACCGAAAGGAAAGTATGTTATGAACGATGAGAATTTAATACCATTAAACAAGCGCTCAAAGAGTGAACAAAGACAGATTCAGTCAATGGGTGGCTTAAAATCAGGGGAAAACAGAAGGAAAAGAAAAACCCTAAAAGAAGACTTGATTGCGCTTTTAGAAGATGGCAGCGTTCAACGTAAAGGATGCGTTGCGTTAATCGATCAGTTTCTTAAAGGAAATATAAAAGCGTTTGAAACAATAAGGGATACGATAGGCGAAAAGCCGACAGAAAAGACAGAGTTGGTTGGCGAACTTCCGCCTTTGGTTGTTAGGGAGTTAAAAACGGATGACACACGTGATGGAAATTGCGACACCGTTTCTGCCTCTGATTAACCAAAAGAAAAGATACAAGCTTTATTATGGCGGTCGGGCCGGCGGAAAATCGTTTGCGTTTGCTGATTGTCTTTTAGCGTTAGGGCGCGAGAAAAAGCTTTTTATCGCTTGTGTGCGTGAGGTGCAGAACTCAATTAAGGATTCTGTTTATAAACTTTTGAAAGACCGCGCGGAATATTATGAGCTTGTCGATTATGTGTTTTATGACGACCGCATTGAAAACGTTGTAACAGGCACAAGGTTCATCTTCAAAGGCTTAAAAGATCAAAACAGCCAAAACATCAAGTCTTTGGAAGGTGTGGATATTTGTTGGATTGAGGAAGGGCAAAGTATTTCAAAAGCAAGTTGGGATATTTTAGACCCGACTATCAGAAAAAAAGGCTCTGAGATTTGGGTTTCGATGAACAGGGAAGCGGAAAACGACCCGATATGGAAAGCAATCGCGGCTCACCCTGACGAAAAGACACTTGTTGTTAAGGTTAATTATTACGACAATCCGCATTGCCCTGACGAGATAAAATACCTCGCTGAAAAGTGCAAAGCTGAAAATATGGACGATTACGAGCATATTTGGCTTGGGTTACCTGTGGCTCAAGGCTCAACAAAGCTGATAAACGCAAAAGACGTTCGGCAGGCGCAAGAGAGCGACATTTTAAGTTCAACATCGCCTTTAATTGTTGGTGTGGATATTGCCCGATTTGGTGATGACAAGACGGTGTTTTGCTTTAGGCGCGGCAGATTTTGTGAACGTTTGGAAGTTTCGGACAAGCTCGACACGGTGGATGTGGCAAACAAGATCACAAACATCATAAACGAGAAAAAGCCGGCGCGGGTGTTCATTGACATGGGAAACAACGGCGCAGGTGTTTATGACATCTTAAAGGACAGAGGCTTTAAGTGCGTGCGAGGGGTGAACTTCGGCAACGCTGCAATCAATGACGAGCGGTATTTTAACAAACGCGCTGAGATGTGGGGTTTGGCAAATGAATGGCTCAAAGAAAAGCCTGTTAAGCTCCCAAAAGATGACGAGCTTTTAGATGATTTATGTTCGGTCAATAAAAGCTTTGATTCAAAAGGCAGGTTGAAGCTTGAAGCAAAAGAAGGAGTCAAGAAAAGAATAGGTCGCTCACCTGACAGAGCGGATGCGTTTGTTTTGACGTTTGCGGAGCCGGTTTATGATGACGGCAATGTTAAACAGGCTGGTATTACAAGCCAAAGCGTTGAAAGCTTGTTTAAGACAACTTCACAAGATTTGGGATGGTAAAAATGCAAAAAGCAATTATGGACAGAGTTTTCATTAAGCCGGATGAGGCAAAGCAGGGCGCAATCATTATTGAGGAAAAGACAAAAACAAAGAGCGGTGTTGTTCAATCGGTCGGTGATGATGTGAAAGCCGTTGAGGTCGGCGATCATGTGATTTTTTATGACTGGGCTGATTTGCCCGCGCTTGATGGCGTTATTGCCGTGCGCGAAAGCTACATTTTAGGGATTTTAACAGATGAATGATGAAGTTAAAAAATGGATAGACAGGATTTCGAAAGCTGAGAAAAAGTGGACGGAATATCACGAGCTTATTAAGGAAATCCGCGACTATTACAAGAACGAAAAGCAAAAAAACAAGCAAAATATCTTTTGGTCGTCTATCGAAACATTAAAGCCTTTTATATATTTCAAAGCACCGCTTCCGTATGTGGAAAGAAAATCAAAGGTTGCAAATCATATTGAAGATGTGGCTTGCAAGATTTTAGAAAAGGCACTTGTTCACAATTTGGAAGCGCAAGACTTTGACGGCGTGATTAAATATGCACGCAATGACTATTTGCTTTCAGGTTTAGGCTTAACGTATGAAAAGTATGTGCCAACGTTTAAGACAATCGAAACATTGAGCGTTGATGAGTTCGGCAACACCGTTTCTATGAAAGCTGATGTTTTGGAAAGCGCAAAGGTTGAAACGACATATTTCGACCCGAAAAAGATTTTGTTTGATTGCTCAAATGTGGCTGTTTGGGAAGATTGCGACTGGGTGGCTCAAAAGATCGAGATGACGAAAAAAGAAGTCATCGAGCAATTTGGTGAGGAAATCGCAGGCAAGATTTTAGACGGAACGACAAGTTTGGAAGAAGAACTTGACCGCGAAACTTCGGTTTATCGGATTTGGGATAAGGCAACAAGCCGCGTTTTATATCTTTCAAAAGAGTTAAAAGACGAGTTTTTGCGCGTTGATAAAGATGTGTTAAAGATTGAGGGATTTTATCCGTTCCCGAAGCCTGTTTTTGCAACGCTTGCAAATGACGGGTTGATTCCGGTGCCTGATTATTCGGAAATCAAGTGCCAGTTAGACGAGCTTGACGGCATTAACGAGCGCATGAGGCTGACACAAAAGGCGATTAAAGTTGCCGGTGCTTATGACGGTGCGTTCCCTGATCTTGCAAATCTATTAAACAAAGATGTGACTTTAATTAAAGTTTCAGACTTTGAAAAGATACGCGAAAAAGGCGGCATTGACGGATTTGTTGGGTTTATGCCAATCGGGCAATATATTGAAGCATTGCAGGCACTCGCTGAACGCAGGGCACAGCTAATGAACGCCATTTATGAAATCACCGGTGTGTCTGATATTATGCGCGGCAATTCTGACCCGAACGAAACAGCGACAGCGGTCACGAAAAAGACGAACTTCGGAACTTTACGCAATCAAGACAGGCAAAACGATTTTCAGCGCTTTTTGACTGAGGTTTTGAAGATTAAGGCTGAAATCATCTGCGAGATGTTTACGCCTGAACTTTTGGCAGAGTTTGCAGAGCCGAACACAGCACCTGAGATTTTAGAGCAAGCAATCAAGCTCTTAAAGACAGACAAGCTCCGCAATCTTGTTTTAGGCATTGAAACAGACACAAGCTTTATTCAAAGCGAGGAAGCACAAAAGACGGTTGAAGCCGTTAAGACAATTCATGACATGGTGACTTCGGCATTTCAGGTTATTTCGGCACAACCTGCGCTTTTGGGACTTTATAAACAGATGATTGAAAGCGTGATTGTGACATTGCCGAACACAAGACAGTTCACATCGGCAATTGACGAAACATTTGCGCAAATTCAAAACGAGCTTGCACAACCTGACGAAGCTGACAACGAGCCGACACCTGATATGATCCGCGCACAAGCTGACATGATGCGTGCACAAGCAGACCAAATCAAAAACGCAAACGAATTTTCTGTTAAGCAAGAGGCAAACGCCATTAAAGAGCAGGAAGTTCAATTAAAGAAACAAGCCGAAGATAACAAGGTTATGATGGCAAACAAAGAAGCCGAAATGCAGTTTGAATTGAAACAAGAAGAACTTGCACGGCAAGGGCAAACAAACGAAAACATCACAACCGGCTTTGTGGGTGCGTTTTAATGGACGTTTTGTATTACATCGGCGGCGGCTCGATGCGCTCAAACAATGAGCTTCGCTATTCTTTGCGCTCTTTGGAGGCAAACGGCAAGAACATTGACCGCGTGTTTATTGTGGGTAACAAGCCGGCGTTTATAAGAAACGTTCAATATATTTGGGTTGAAGATAAGTTTGAATGGTGGAAAAACGCCTTTGAAAAGACAAAGGCAGCCATTCAAGCCGGAATATCTGACGAATTTTTATTGATGAACGACGACTTTTTTATGTTAGAGCCGTTTGATGCTGAAAAATATCCGTATTACCACAAAGGCGAAATGAGCGCGGACAGCAAGGAAAAATACGGCTTGGTTGTCGCAAACACAAAAAAGGTTTTGGAAAGTATCGGCGCACCGACAAAGCATTTCGGCGTTCATTGTCCGATGAGAATTGAGGGCAAGAAGTATTTAGAGCTTGAAAAATACTATTCGACACCTGTTTTGGCGCGGTGTTTATACGGCAATTTATACGTTAAGGACGCAAAGGAAGTCAAAGACAACAAAGGCGAAGAATTGACCGACGGCGAAACGGGGTGTTGGTCGAGCCGCGCATGGTTGCAAGACGATGCGTTTAATAAATTAAAAGAAAAGTTTAACAAACCTTCAAGGTGGGAAGAAGAAAATGTTTAAAGAGTTTCAACTGCCTGACGGAACGATGGCTGAGAGCGTTCAAGATGTTGAACGGTATATCTCAGAGAGCGGAGCCGCGATGGCAGGCGATTACAGCGACGAATATTTCAAAAATCGTCGCTTTTTTAATGAAAAAGCACAGAGGGCGCAGTTGCACTCTGACTTCATTCACAATTTAAAAAAGGAAATATGGACAAATGACTGAATTAAGACAGCAAATCGAGGATGCTTGGACTTCGGCGGAAAATCCGCAAAGCGCCGAGCCTCAAAATGTGGCAACAAGTGAAGATAATCAGACGGCACCAGCTGAGCCGGTCGAAGTTATCACCGCACCGAATAGCTACACCAAAGAAGCGAAAGACTGGTTTTCAACGCTTCCTCACGAAAATCAAAAATATTTGGCAGACCGTGAAAAGCAGTTTGAACAAGGACTTTCGAGAGCACGCAATCAATATAGTTGGGTGGATAAAATCTACAATGACCGAAAGGATGCTTTATCGGGCAATTATGAAAACGCGCAGGCGTATATTAACGACCTCGTGTTAATTGCCGATGCGTTAGAAAAAGATCCGGCTTCGACCATTGAGGCTTTAAAACAAAACTACGGATTGAACGGCTCACAAGATAACGCTTTACAAAGACAGCTTTCAGAGCTGACGGCAAAACTAAACGAACAACAGAGATATTTGGACAGCCAAAGACAAGAACGGACGGCTCAAGAATATCAAGAGTTTGTTAATGCAAAAGACGATAAGGGCAATTCAAAGCATCCGTATTTTGAAGAAGTCAAAGGCGAGATGATTAACTTGCTCAAAGCCGGAATGGCGAAAAATCTTGAAGATGCCTACAATCAAGCAATTTGGCGGGTTGAGGAAATCAGAAACAAGATTATTGCAAGCCAAACAGGCGCAAGACTTGAGCAAAAAGCCACAGAGGCGCAAAAAGCCAAAGCGGCAAGTTTTGACCCGACCTCGAAAAAAGAGGCAACTCCGAAAGTGTTAAGTCTGCGTGAAGAATTGGAACGTAACTATGACAAACTAATGGAGTAATAATATGGCAAATCCTAACTTCAATGACGTGTTAGCCACAACAATCGAATCTCGTGAAAAGTTTTTGGCTGACAACGTTACAAAAAACAACGCTTTACTTTATCGCTTGAATGAGCGCGGCAACCGTCGCACCGTTTCAGGCGGTTCAAAAATTGTTGAGCCGATTGCATACGGCGAAACAGATTCGGCATGGTATTCAGGATATGATACCTTGTCTTTCACAAACCCGCAACTTTTCACGGCTGCTGAGTATTCATGGAAACTCTTAGCCGCTTCTGTTGGCGCTTCGGGTGAAGAACTCTTAGCCAACAGCGGCAAAGAACGCATCATCGATTTGTTTGAAGCTAAAATCGACAATGCAGAAAAGACACTCAGAAACAAAATGAGCGCTGCTATCTATTCAGACGGCACAGGAACATCGGGTAAAGAATTGACCGGTTTGAGAGCTCTTGTTGCTGACGATCCGACAACCGGCACCGTCGGCGGTATCAACCGTGCAACAGCAGGCAACGAATTTTGGCGCAACCAAGCCGAAGTTAAAGCAACGGCAGGCGACAAACTCACAATCGCTACAATTTACGGCGCGATGAATGACATTTATTTGAAATGCTCACGCGGAACAGACAGACCGGATTTGATTGTTGCTGACGACACAATGTATGGCTTGTATGAAAGCTCACTTGTTCCGCAGCAACGTTTCATGGACAGCAAACTTGCAGATGCAGGTTTTCAAAACCTCAAATTCAAGGGCGCTGACGTGATTTATGATGGCGGTCAAGGCGGTTATTGCCCTGAAGGTCACATGTATTTCTTGAACACGAAATATTTGAAATTACGTCCGCACAAAGACCGTGATTTCAGATTGATCGGCGACAGAAACCGTGTGGCTATCAACCAAGATGCAGTTTATGCAATCATCGGTTGGGCAGGTAACCTCACAATGAGCAACGCTTCATTACAAGGTGTTCTCGTAGACTACGTTACACCGACAAGCGCAAGCTAATGTTTAACAGGGGCGGGGAAACTCGCCCCACAATTTTTAAGGAGACTTTAAATTATGGATGCAGATTTTAATATGTTTCAAAGCTACTTAAACGGCTCACGTGATGAACGAGGCGTTTTTGCGAGATTTTATGACAAATACATAAGAACAGGCGAAATTGAAGAAAACGGATTGCCGAAATTTGCCGTTAAGACTTATGTTGAGATAAGAATACAAAATTCGGCTGATGTTGCCGACCATCCGGCAAGCGAACAGGATGTGATGAGATTTCCGAAAGAATACGCGCTTTATAAGGTCAAAAAAGAAAAGGTTCAACAAGGAACACCACTCGCACAATTTGCGTTTTTGACCGTGCCTGAGATTGCGACCTGCGAACTGAGGGGAATCTTTACCGTTGAGGATTTGGCAAACCTTGACGATGCAAAAGCCAAAGAGATTAACATATTAACCGCAAAAGAACAGGCGGTTAAGTTTTTGGAAGCTTCAAAGAACAACAAAGCGATTGCGAAATTTGAAGCAGAAAACAAAAAACTCAAAGAGAAAATTGCAAAGCTTGAAGATGAGTTAAAAGCCTTAAAGGAAAAATAATATGAACATTTTACAAATCGCACAGGATGCGGCAGATATTTGCGCGGTGCAAAGACCGACCAACCTTTTTGGATCAAATATCCAAAACGACCAGTTGTTTGCAAGTGTTGTTGCCTCGACACTTGACAGCTTAATGCGACACGCTGAGTGGCAGGCGATTACACGCGAAGCATCTTTTCAGACATACGACGGGCAAAAAGAATATCTGCTTGACAACATTGCGCCTGATTTTCACTCGCTTGTAAACGGCACGCTTTTCACAAAAGACGACTACCGCGAAACAATCGGTGCTATTACAGAGGAAAAATGGGCAGATTTGAAGCACTATCACACACCGGAAATTGATATTGTTTTCAAAATTCAAAACAACAAAATTAAGTTTTTAAAAAATCCGGGTTGCATGAAGCTCTATTTTACCTACAAATCAAATGCGGTTTGTTATGATGCGAAAACACAGCAGCCGAAACCAAGCGCAACGGCAAACACGGATATTCCGGTTTTTGACGCGTATTTGGTAAAGCTCGGCATTATTTGGCGGTGGCTCAAGCGTTCGGGTTTGGACTATGCAGAAGAATATAACGAATATCAAAGAGAGTTAAACAAAAGCTTTGCCGAAACAAAAGCGGCGGGCGATATAAGGCTTGACAACGTTTCAGGGTTGTTTGGCGATGGCGATGGGGTGATTGTTGATGTCAATGTTAGCGGTAAATCGTGCGGTTAAGTCAAGAGAAGTTACGCTTCCGGCACCGATTGCGGGGCTCAACAGAAAAGAGCCTATTTCAGCAATGAAGCCGCTTTTTGCCGTGACGATGGACAATTATATTCCGCTTGATTCAAAAGTGGAATTAAGACCGGGTTATTCAAAATATGCGACATTAGGCGTTAAAAAGGGAATGGTTCAGACTTTGGCGGCATACCATTACCCCTCATACAATGCCTTTTTTGCGGTGTATGACGGCAAGATTTGGGATATTTCGGCAGGAAGTGCGCCGGTTGATTTGGCTGTTTCGCTTACAAATAACTATTGCCAAACCGTGCAATATAAAAACTACTTATATTTTATGAACGGCTATGACACACCGAAAGCTTATTATATTGACGCCAACGGTGATGCGCAAATCGGCGACTGGGGATTTAGCGGCACAGGATTAACCGCAAGTAGAATCATCAACGGCACTGTTTCAAAAGAGTTTTTGTGGTTTGTTGAAAAAGGCTCACTCAAAGCGTGGTATTCTGCGCAGGCGGGCGATGTTGCAGGCACATTAAACAGCTTTGATTTGGCTCAAATTGCCAAATGGGGCGGTGAGCTTGTGGCAATTACAAATTGGACGATTGACGGCGGAACAGGAATTG
>JAFSUB010000016.1 GCA_017445475.1 Alphaproteobacteria bacterium | reverse complement strand
TTTAACCTTTCTTAACGGCAATTTTTGGAATTTTTTGCGATTTTTTCACTTTTCCACTTTTCAAATTGCAAGCAAAAAATAACACTTTTCCACAGATATTTAAACAACACCTTTTGCCCCCTCCGTCCCTTTCTTCCTCCCCCTTGAGGGCGCGAGCATATAAAATGCCTTGAACGGCATTTTATAGCGCAAGCGGCGAAGTTTTGTTAATGAGTAAGGGAAGTGAGAGCAACCGCAACGAATTTACAAAACGAGTGCCCGAAGAAAGCTTTAGCTTTCAAGAAGGCAGGGAGAGGGTGCCGTCATTGTCATTCCTCGCGCGGCGCGGCGCGTCCGTGCGTCAAGGAATCTCATCTTTGAAGCGTCGCACCTTTGGTGCATAAACGCTTCTTCTTTATTTTAATTCGAAGGCCCCTTGATTTTTGCCTGTCGGCAAAAAAGGGGTGACGGTTTTGGAAAAACGTCATACTAGGCACAAGGCCTAGTATGATATTAAAGAAATAATTTGTAGGAAAATTTTTTCATAAATCAGAAAAAAATTGACAGCCGTTGCGCTTGACTCTTTTGCGTTTTAAAACTACTATATCAAATGCAACTAAACTTTGTTGGCTTTCATCTATTAGGGGAAAAATTATGGAAAGATTTAAGACAAAATATAGTGGCGTTTACTATCGCAATCATCCGACACGTAAATATGGCATATTCAAAGATCGATATTTCATCTTGCGCTACAGTGTCGGCGGCAAGCAACGGGAAGACGGTTACGGCTGGGAAAGTGAAGGCTATACCGAAGCCGGTGCCGCTGCTCAGTTGGACGTTTTGCAGAGAAATATCAAAACGGGCCTAGGATATCAATCTATAAGGGAAAAGCGTGATCAGGAAAGGGCTGAAAATATAGCGCTGCAATTTGAAAACATCAGTGTTGACGAATTTTACGATGTGTATGAAGCTTCGCAAAAGGGCGTTAAAAGCCCTCGCGGCATCAAAATCGAGCGTATGAATTATGACAACCACATCAAGCCGTTCATCGGTTTTTTTTCAATTAGAAGCGTTGGACTTGAGGACATTGAGGAAATTAAGCAGACGATGGTTGAAGCCCTCAATGAGGTCGGACAGCCCAAATATGCGCCTGCAACAATCAACCACGTGTTGAAGCTTTTGCGCCACCTTTTTAATGTGGCCATCTCCAGAGGGCGCACCGACAAGAACCCCACGAAAAACATTGATTTTTTGCCGGTTGACAATGAGCGATTACGTTTCTTAAACCGTGAAGAAGCCGCGCTTTTGCTTAAAGAACTTAATAAGGCAAAAGCTGTGAGCGAAAATGCGGTCGGCGCACATTATTATCGCAAATATAAAACAAATCAAACCTACGAGATGGCGGTTATCGCCCTTAATTGCGGCTGTCGAAAGGGCGAACTTTTGGCATTGCGCGCGGCTGATGTTAATTTTAACAGCGGTTTTTTGACCATTCGAAAAACCAAAAACCACAAAAGCCGAAATTTGCCTTTAACAAACGATATGGTTAAAATTTTGAAGCGGCGCATCAGCGAACTTGGGTTGAGCGGCGAGCAATATATTTTTCAATCGCAAGACGGCAGGGGTTTGAAGAAAATATCCGAAAAATATCAAGAAACAGCCGACAGACTGTTTAATCAAGGTTTGAAAGACAGACAGCTTCGTGTTGTTTTTCACACTTTGCGCCACACCTTCGCCTCATGGCTTGTTTCAGCGGGTGTCGATCTTTATACCGTTAAAGAATTGCTTGGGCATAAGCTTTTGACAATGACAATGCGCTATGCCCATCTGGCACCGAATAAATTTAAGGCGGCAACTGCTGTCTTAAACAGTCATCTTCGACGCAAAAAATGCGCACCGACAACGCCTTTATCGGGGGTTAAAGTTGTTGAAAGCAGCGATGCAGATTATGCTTTCGCGCTGCCGCAAGGCGACGGATCGGTCAAATATTATAAGCTTTTGCACGAACAGTCCGCACATCAAAAGCAAACTCAGCCGGCTGTTTTTATGCAAAAATCGTTTTAAATAAATAAGCCGAACAAAAGATTAGTTGCAAGAAAATCGCACCGATGTGTGCGTTTTTCTTTTAAGCCAAAGAGAAAAAAATAACAAAACGAAAAAAAAAGATGATTATTTGCAAAAAATTGTATATAGTGAACAAAAAATAATTATTCATAGGGTTAAAAAATATGAAAGAAAATTGTTTTCGAGAGCATTACAGTCATCGTTTTTGGCTTAAAACAGACAAACTTCCCGCGCAAAAAACAGACCGAGCACCCATTGCTTTGCTTGTTGTCGCTTTCGTGTTCGGCCTGGCCTTTTTTGCACTCGGCTTATATTTGTTTCATCTATCGGACTTAGCCGGTGTCGCTGATTTTGAAAAAACGATTTCCAAAACAAATCTTAGTATTCACACTTTTGTTTCTACCGAAGTGTTCAGCTACATTTTGATGATTCTCGGCGCAGGGCTTATCTTGGCCTCAATTTTCTTTTTCTTGCGCCTTAAAACAATCTTTTTTGACGGCTTGCGTTTTGTTGTAAAAGACAGACCGATATTCGGCGCCGCCCACTCTTTTGAGGAAAAATTGAGCAATTATTCGGGCGTCAGGCTTCGGCTCAAATTTTGCCAATACGGCTTGTTTAGCAAAAACAAGTTTATCATTGAGCTTTATCATAAAGATGCCTCGAAAATTATTCCGCTATACATCAGCACAAGCAAGAAAGGCATTCGCGCGCTTTGGCGCAATTATGCCTTAAAATTTGCGTTGCCGCCGATACATATTTCGGAAAAAGGTATGGTTTCGCACAATGCAAACGATATGGCGCGTTCGTATGCCGACGCTGTGAAAACGTGGCGCTTGCCGGCAAACTTTATGCTCGGCAAAAACCACTCGCAAGACTTTGTGTGCAAACAAAAAAAAGACAAGAAGCTTATTAAGCAGCAAAGGGTTGTTTTTGACTTATACAGCATACTCAACGTGCTTTCAATCAGCTTGCTCGGCGCTTTGTTTTGCTATGCCTTGATAAGCCACAAGATTATTTTACATTACGTTGCATTAAAATATATCATGTGTTTTTATGTTGTTGTGTTGGCTTTAATGCTTTATGCTTATTTAAGCTTGGTTCAAAAAGATATTTTGCTGATTTGCGACCAGAAAATCATCATTTTTCGAAAAATTTTGTTTGTTTCAATCAAAGACAGCGTTGTTGACTTTCAAAAAATCAAAGGCATTGACATTGTTTATGCCCCGACAACCGACAGATATGCGCTCAATGTTGTAACGGATACGCAAACGGTTGTCGTTTTCAATAAATTTTCCCCTGAAGATTTGCGCTGGATAAGGGGTTTTTTGATTGGGGAAATAATTGCGTAAGACTTAGATAAAGTGATTGATAAATTTTAAAAATACTTTATATTAAAAACACATCATATTTTTTAGTAAAGGAAAAAGAAATGGCTAAAGAAACAAAGAAAACCGCACCGAAATCTGCTGCGCTCAAACAGCCGAGAGGCAGAAAACCATCGGCGCAAACGGCCTTAAAACCAGCCGCAAAACCGGCCTATGACGAGCAAATGGCCGACGCTTTCATTATGGAAGTTGATGAGGAAGTTAAAAATGACCAATTAAAAGTGTTTTGGAAGAAATACGGTCTGTTTGTTGTTTTGCTTGTCGTTCTCGTTTTGAGTGTGGCGGTCAGTTTTGAAACAATCAAAAGCTGGCGTGAAAATCAGTTTATGGCAAAAACAGACAGCTACATTGCCGCAAACTATGCTTCAAATCCGCAAGAAATGTTGGTGGCTCTTGAAAAAATCGCTTCGGGCGGACACGGCATATACAGCGAGCTTGCACGCATTCAAATTGCCGATATTTTGCTTGAACAGGGCAAAACACAAGATGCAGTCAATATGTTGACGGCGATGGTTGACAATGACGAGCTCAATTCGCGTATTCGCAATTTGGCGGCCGTTAAGTTGGCGGCACAAAAGCTTGAAAATGCGCCGAAAGCCGAAATTGAGGCGCTTTTGAGGCCGGTTCTTGATGCCGATGATTCGTGGACACCGATTGCCAAAGAATATTTGGCTTTAGCCTCTATTCAGGAAGGCGACATTGAAGGCGCGCGTGCGCTTTATGAAGAATTGTTGCAAGACGGTCGCATTTCAGATGATTTCAGAGCGCGCATTCAGGATATGTTAACGGCTTTGGCTGATATGTAATCAAGGGGTTTGGTTTATGTTTAAGTTCAAAACATTCGGACTGTTATGTTTGATAACGGTTCTGGCTTCGTGCGGTATCTTTTCAAACAAAAAAGAAATTCCTCAAGGTGAGCGCATTTCCGTGCTTGATTTGCCCGCTCAAAAGTTTGCGAGCACTTCAAAAGCAAAATCTTTTGACATTTCAAAGCCAGTGCAAAACGCTGATTGGTCGCAAACGGCAGGCAATGCCGCACATCTTACAAAAAACATCGCAGTCAACACAGAGCCTAAAGAGCTTTGGACGGCTGATTTCGGTAAAGGAACTTCAAAGCGCAATTTGCTTTTGGCCTCCCCGATTATTTTCGGCAACAACGTTTATGCACAAGATGTGAACGGCACGGTTTATGCCTTTGACTTAAAATCGGGCAAACAAATTTTCAAAACAAAGCTCAAACCGTTTAATGAAAATGATGCGTCAAGTGCGATGAACGGCGCCGGTTTGGCTGCATACAAAGACTATGTTTATGCGGCGACGGGATTTGGCGGTTTGTTTGCGCTTGATAAAACAACGGGTGCCGTTGTTTGGAGCAAAGATTTGAACACTCTGCTTCGCGTGGCCCCCAGTGTTGCGGGCGGCAAGTTGTTTGTGCAAACTATTGACAATCGTCTGTTTTGCCTTGACGCAAAAGACGGCTCGGATATTTGGGATTTTTCAATTTCTGCGGAAGACACTGTTTTGGCAGGGGGTTCGGTTCCGGCGTATGACGCGGCCAATCAAATTGTTGTTGCCGCTTTTTCAAATGGTGAAATTCAGGCATTTAACGCACGTATCGGCTATCCGCTCTGGTCAAACAACTTAATCAACGAAAAACTCGTGGGTTCATCGCTTGGAATCAATGCGGTTAAGGCCTCTCCCGTAATTGACGGCAATGTTGTTTATGCCGTCGGTTCAAACGGTTTAATGCTTGCAATCAGCCTTGAAAGCGGCGATGTATTGTGGAAAGCGCCAATCGGAGGCACCAACACACCTTTGGTTGACAGCCAATCCGTTTTTGTGCTTTCCGACAATTTAGAGCTGTTTGCGCTTGATAAAAAAACGGGTGATGTGTTGTATAAAAAAGAGCTCTTGCGCGAATTTTCGCACAAAAAGCGCCGCAATTTGATTGCAAGCGGGCCGGTCATGTTCAATTCCGAGCTTTATATCACAACATCGCTTGGCACCATTTATGTTTTTGACGCCAAAACGGGTGTGCAAAAGCAAACGATTGACATTTCAAGCCCAATTGCCTTTGCCCCGATTGCGGCTCAAAAAACAATGATCATCACAACAGATAATGCCAAGTTAATTGCGTTTGAATAGGGAGAAAGATGTCCGTTTGTGTTGCAATCATCGGTCGTCCGAATGTCGGCAAATCAACCTTGCTCAACCGTTTGGCGGGGCGCAAGGTTGCGCTTGTGCATGACACACCGGGCGTAACGCGTGATCGCAAGGAAGTTTTGGCTTCGTTTCAAGGCCTAAATCTAAAACTCATAGACACGGCAGGCTTTGAAACGGGCGATTGTGAGAGCATCGAAACCAGAATGTATAACCAAACAAAACGGGCGATTGACGAGGCAGATGTGTGCCTTTTTATGACTGACGCCCGAGCAGGCATTCAGCCGCTTGACGAGGTTTTTGCCTCTCTTGTGCGTGCAACCTCCAAGCCTGTTGTTCTCCTTGCCAACAAATGCGAAGGCAAAGCTGAGGAAGATTCTGTTTTTGAGGCATATAAGCTTGGTCTTGGCGATCCGATACCTTTTTCTGCCGAGCACGGTTTGGGTTTGCTTGATTTATATGATGCGCTTAAAAAATATGATAAGCCCGAAAGTGAGCCGGAAGCTTTGCAAACCGAGGAAAATGCGGATTCACGCCCGATTGAGCTTGCCATTGTCGGTCGGCCGAATGTCGGCAAATCGACGCTTGTTAATGCTTTTTTGGGTGATGAGCGTATGCTTACGGGCAAAGAGGCCGGCATAACGCGCGATGCCATCAAAACCAAATGGTCGTTTGAAGGCCGTCAAATCAATTTGGTTGATACGGCGGGCTTAAGGCGCCAAAGCAAGGTGAGCGATGCGCTTGAAAAAATGTCGGCGGCCTCTACAAAACACGCGGCGTTTATGGCGCAAGTTGTCGTTTTGGTTCTTGATGCCGACGCTGTTTTGGATAAACAAGATTTAACAATTGCAAGACAGGTGATTGATGAAGGCCGCGCGCTTGTGATTGCCGTCAATAAGTGGGATATTGCAAAGCGCGGGCAAACCATGCAACGCTTAAACGACAAGCTTCAAACCTCTTTAACACAAATCACGGGCGTGCCGACCGTAACGGTTTCCGCGCTCAAAAAAGAGGGGTTAGAGGAGCTGATGAAAGCGGTTTTAACGGTTTATAAACGCTGGAACAAGCGCATTCCGACGGCGCCCTTAAACAAATGGTTTGCCGACGTTCAAGAAAAAAACACCCCGCCGCTTGGCAAAAACAAACGCCGGATTAAGCTCAAATACATCACGCAAGCAAAAACGCGGCCGCCGTCATTTTATATTTTTTCGAGCAATCCCGAGGGGCTGCCGGAGTCTTATTTGCGCTATTTAACGAATGATTTGCGCGAAACGTTTGATTTGGGCGGCGTTCCGATACGCATAACAGTTCGAAAATCCGACAACCCATATGCTTAAAACATAACATTCCTCCCCCTTCTTTGCTGTCATCCTAGGCCTTGCCTTTCTTTTAGTGTCATCCTAGGCCTTGTGCCTAGGATCTAAGAGATTCTCGGGACAAGCCTGAGAATGACAATAAATATTAAGCCTGAGAATGACAATAAACAACAAGCCCGAGAATGACAATAAACAACAAGCCCGAGAATGACGACAAATATTAAATCCGAGAATGACAGAAGAAAGCAGAAAAGTTATATATCTTTTGGCATAAGTCGCGGGGCTATAACTTTTTTTTGATTGAAATTAAGGAAAATTTAAGGTATGATTGGTATCACGTAGATTAAAAACGTGCTATTTTTGTAGGCGAGGACTTGACGATGTATAAATATCTTAATTTAGCGTTGATTTTTGGCGTATCTTTGTTTGTAAACGCGGCTCATGCGGCCAACATGGTTGATCTTCCAACACCGCGCACGCCGGGTATCACGATTAACACAGACTCGTCTGACAACATAGCCTCATTTTCCATGCCGCAGACAGATGGAAGCGCGATTACGTATTATGTTCATTACAGCCTCCCCTCCGGCTGGACCAGCACAAGCACACGCGTAACTTCAAACAATCAAAGCGAAAAATACTTTCGGAATATTTCTACTTCTAATGGTAAAGGCGGGGCCATTGCATATACTTCTACTTCCACACGCACCGTTACTGCTGGGTTTATTAATAATGAAATAAAGAAAAGTATCTTTAATAATGACACAATGGGCGGAGCAATTTATACTACTTCAAATAACTTAACATTAACGGGAGATTTTATAGGCAATAAAGCTACGAGTAGTGAATATAATGTTCTTGGTGGTGCGATTTATAATAGTGGCACAATTACAACTTTAAACGGCCTTTTTATAAACAACACAGCTACCGGCACCAGTTCAAGCTCCTACGATAAGTCTGGCGGGGCAATCTATAACGCGGGCACAATAACAAGCATAACAGGTGATTTTATCAATAATACTGCCCCGGGTGGCGGTGCGATTTACAATGCGGGAGGTTCTATTGGTAGCATAAGAGGTAATTTTATTGGAAACAGTTCAGGAATCTCCCTTTATCAAGGCGGGGTTAGTTCTGGCGGTTCTGTAGGCCCGATTACAGGTAATTTTATTAATAACGGCGGAGCTATCTCAGTTAAAAACGGAAGCGTATCTTTGCTTGCTGATACTCAAGATATTATTTTTTATAATAATGGAACAGACATTTCTGTGAACGCTTACGGTGGTACTAATCACTCGTATGTTTATTTAAATGCAGCTTCGGATCATTTTATGAGTTTTGGCGGGAATATTGTAGGCTCTGCGAGTAGTGGTACCGGCTCTCCTCATATGTATATAAACAACGACAGCACATATAAGGGCGGACGATACATTTTCAACAACACGGTTTCCGGTAACAGCTTTAACCTCTACAACGGGGCGTATGTGAAGCTTGGCTCAATCGTTCAGCCGAACAACACCACGACATACGGAACACTCTCAACAACCGCGTTTACAACCGATTCAACCTCGGCAACGCTCGATTCGCAAAATGCGCACATCGATTCGCATTCGCTCGGAAGCACGACTCTCGGCTCAAATCTTAATTATATGATTGATATGCAGCACTCAAACACAACGGCTGATAAGCTGACATACACCAAAAACGGCGGCAGCGGCAGTGTGATTGTGACGGCCATCAATGAGATTGGTTCGCGTCCGACAGCAACCGGCACGTATAACTATCAGGTTTTGAACGGCACGGGAATCACCTTGGCGGTTGATCAAACGCTTGCCAATTCTTGGAGCGGTGAAAGCACCGTTGTTACAGACTGGGTGCGCGATGCAATCGGCGAAACAACAACGTGGGCAACGGCAATTTTGGAACGCCGTACAAGCACAACCAGCACAACATCGCTTACCGCAAGCGGGCAGAACTTGGTATATACGGTTGCAAGTTCTTCATCGGAAGAAACACGCTCTGCAGGCGATACATTGGCGCTTGTCAACCAAGCCTCAAACCCCTCAAGCAGAACGTTTTCGGCATCTGTTGCGGGCACATATACGGCAGGTGCGACTCCGGGGACAACCAGCGGCACAATGAAAGTTAAGGGCTTAGGCAAGAGCAGCTCGAATTTGAACCTTAACGGCAATGCGGGCTTTACGGTGAGCCAGGCAGGCTCGAGCCTCACGCTTGAAGATGTGAGTGTGAGCGGTGCAAGCGGCCACACGGCAAATGTTACGGCCGGAACGTTGAATGTTGTAAACTCTGATGTTTCGGGCGCGGCCATCACGGGCAGCGGAACCGGTGCGGTGAACTTTAGCAGCAGCAGCGGCACCACAAACACCATCAACGCCCCCGTCACATCGACCGGAAGTGGCGGAATCAACGTTACATCAGGCACGACGGACTTTAATTCAACCGTTAACGGAATCAATATTTCAAGCGGGGCGACGGCAAGCGCAGACCCCGATAACCTCACAAACAATGTAACAAACAACGGCACGTTTGTTTTGGACGAAGACGGAACATTGAGCTATAACATCAGCGGAAGCGGCACGACGCAAATCGGCGCGGGCATTATTTTGGCGGCAACGGCATCGACGCCGACGTTGAAGTTTGGCTCATCAGGCACGGCGATTTACGGCATTGTTGATACAATTTCGAGCAGTGGCACCGGCAACAGCAGCAACTATATGGCCTCAACGAAGGCGGTGTATGCCTATGCACAGCCGAAACTTGTGAGCGGCACAAACATTAAAACCATTAACGGAAGCAGCATTTTAGGCAGCGGTGATATTACGATTACGGATACCAACACGCATTATACCACAGGTTTGTATGTCGGCGCGAGCGGCGCGAAGTCTAACGCGGCCACTACCAATGGTAATACCTATTTGAAATTATATGATGACAGCACGTCGCGTGCGAGCTTTAAAATCAGCGGCAGCGGTGCGACAAGCGTTACG
>JAFSUB010000015.1 GCA_017445475.1 Alphaproteobacteria bacterium | reverse complement strand
TTGAGCTACACCCGCAAACTTCTTTAAGAGCAAAACATAACTGGTGGAGGGGGATGGATTCGAACCATCGTAGACGAAAGTCGACGGATTTACAGTCCGTTGCATTTGACCGCTCTGCCACCCCTCCTTCAAAAGAAGACGGGAAAAGAACCAATCTTTTTTCCTTCTGCAAAGAGCAAATAACCTTATTTTTCTCTTCTTGTCAAGCGCTTTTTTTGTTTTTTCGATAAATTTTGCATTTTAAAATGGTTGCGTGTAAAAAGTTTTTGTTGATTTTTGAGCCTGTTTTTTGTAGAACAAGACATATCCGGCTCAACAGCAAACAAGAGAAAAAAATGGCACATCATTTCAAAAAAAACATTCCAAACACGGTTGTCTTATACGGACATCACGCCGTTTTTGCCGCTTTGAAAAACAAAAATCGGCACGTTTTCAACCTTTTCTGCACACCGGAAAATGAAAAAATCTTAAAAGCTTCATTTCCAAACACGCCGTTTGATGTTGTTTCAAAAAAAGAAATTGAAAAGCTTGTCGGCACATCAGCGGTTCATCAGGGATACGCACTTGTTACAAACCCTCTGCCGAATGTCAGTTTAGAGAAAATCTGTGCGCAAACAAAAAACAAAGCAAGATGCCATATTTTGATTTTAGATCAGATAACCGACGTACAGAACATCGGTGCAATCATTCGCTCTGCCGCGGCGTTCGGCGCCGAAGCACTTGTTGTTCAAGACAAAAACACACCTTTAGAAAACGGCGCTATGGCCAAAGCTTCCGCCGGAACGATTGAGCTCGTGAACATTGTGCGCGCGACAAATTTGAACCGCGCCATAGATTTTTTGAAACAAAACGGTTTTTGGATTATCGGGCTTGATGCACACGCCAAACAAAAACTTGATGAAATTGATAGACAAACAAAACTTGCCTTTGTTTTGGGCAGCGAGGGCGACGGTATGCGACGTTTAACCCAAGAGTCTTGCGATTTAACGGTTCGCCTTGAAACAAACGAAAATGTCGAAAGCCTCAACGTTTCAAACACAGCGGCAATCGTGCTTTACGAACTCGGCAAATAAGCTTAGCGATGCTTTTCAAGCTCAGCGTCAATTTCTTCCATCAACACAGCATCTTCTTGAAGAAAATCGCCCGTAGCTTGTTCCAAACGATAAATTTCCTGATTTTGAAGCTTTTGCGCTTCATCCGTTAAAGCCTTTGAAAGGGTTTGGCCTTCAAAAACCACAATTTCTTCAACATCGTTTTCATCTGTTTGAACAATGTTCAAAAGATTTTGCGGTTCGCCGTCCGTTTTCGCATAACCCATATTTTGCACTTCCGGCGCAGGCTCTTCTTTATACATTGCATCTTTAAAAAAGATGTTTTCATCGGCCTCGTCTTTAAAGGCGCTTTCGCTTAAAGCGCGCGTTTGTGCAACATATTCGTTCATACGCGGCAACGAATCTCTTTTTTCAAGCTCATCGTCAGAAAGCAAAAGTTCTTTTTTCGGCGTGCCGTTAAAGCACTTCAAAAGCCAAACATCATAAATCGGATGTTCCACCGCATTGAGCGCCGGCGAAGAAGAAAGCATCCACCCTTTGAAAATGTTATATTCTTCCTGATCAAAAGTTTTATCCGCAACATCAACAAAGGCAAAATTTTCGGGAATATCCTCCTCGGTGCGCGCCATACATGAGCGCACAACAACCGAAAACGTGCCGAAATTGACCATACCGCCAACCGGAACTTCAATGATGTTAACGCGCCCCGTAATTTTATCCATTGCCTGCATCAAAGCCATATTCATCTCAACTTCAGCAGCTTTGGCTGGCAGTGTAAAAAGCAAACAAAGCGCCAAAATCAACATCAGCCTATTTTTCTTCATCATCATCTCCCGTAACCATAAAAATAATTTCGCCGACCATATCTTCGAGCGTTTTAAAATCCTGCGTTTTCTTAAGCCAATCGCCGTCTTTAAAAATTTCTTTTGCTTTTCCGGGCTCAATTTTAATGAACTTATCGCCCATCAAACCGTCGCTGACAATCGAGGCCGTGCTGTCAACAGGCAATTTAACATCTGAAGAAACACTCAAAATCACATCAACCATATAGTCTTCGTGCGATAATTTCTGGTTTGTAACCGTGCCGATTTTAATGCCGTTAATGCGCACATCAGAACCAATGTTTAACCCGCCGACCTTCAAAAACTTTGCGTTAAGCGTATAGCCCTTAACAACCTGCAAATCCGACACGCGATACGCAAACAGCAAAAAAACCACAGCAACACACAAAACAACAATGCCCATAATGGTTTCAACCGGTTTTTTATTCATTTTCTTTTCCTTTAATTTTGTTTTGATTGTTCTTCCTTTTTGATTTACCGATGGCAACAATACGATCAAGAAGCTCTTGCAAAACCATAGCGTCCTGCGTGTAATGAAACGCCTCACCATCAGCCAAAAAATCTTCCGAACCGCCCGGCTCAATTTCAATATATTTTCCGCCCATAATGTTTGAGCTCACAATTGAAGCGCTGCTGTCGTCCGGAATTTGCAAACCATCAACAATTTCAAGCCTTAAGACGGCGTGAAAATGGTCGTCCAAAGACGCACCGACAACGCGACCCACATCAACGCCGGCCATACGCACAATATCGCCCACCATCAAACCATCTGTGCGCCGAAACGTCGCATTTAAGTGATAAAAATCGTCGTCGACGTGCTTATATTCATATTTAGAAAAGGCCATAAACAAGAAGAAACCGCTGAAAATCAACACAGAAAGCAGCCCAAAAACGAAAGATTTTTTTTCTTCTTTTGTAAATTCATTGCTCATCATGTGGCCCAGCCTCGCTTAATCGTGCTCGTGTCCGCTTTCTTCTTCCGGACCGGTGTTGGCATTTGTGATAACGGCGTGAACAAGCTGATAGTGGTCAAGCGTCAGCTCAAGAAGACACCGCTCACGGTCGTAAGAAGGGCTGCCGAAAGTATTTTCAGAAGCAACTTCAAACAACGAGCAATATTTGTCTCGATAAGAAAGCCAGCTGTTATACATCTCTTTTAAGTTTCCGCTGATTAAGCCGTTGCCTTTGTTCCACGCTTTGGTTTGAGGGTGGTTTGAAATATTGATGTAAATTTCCTGAATATCTTTTAAAATGCGTTGTGTTTCGGCCTTCATACAAAGCCCAACTTCAACATCATCGGCGGCTTTTTGATAGCAACTGTCATATTCCTTTGTCGGAAAAGCAACCGCACATAAGGGCAAAAACAAAAGCGCCGATACAAGCAAAAATTTTTTGAGCATTTTTTTCTCCTTTCTGACTTAAGAGCAGTGTAAAATCAACTTTTGCAAATGTCAATTTGTTTTTGGGATTATTTCGGGTTTAAAAAAAGGCGGCTTAAAAAACCGCCCGAGATAAAGTCTTTTAATAATTAAAACTTATATTTTGCGCTCATTAAAGCTGTATGGCCTTGATAATCTTTGCGAAACTGCCCCTCATAACCGAGTGATAAATCAACGGTGTCGTTAAATGAAGCTGTAAGTTTGGCGCCAAGCTCAACACCAAAACGATTTAAAGCTTTTCCTTTAACGGTGTATGTTGAGCCGTTGATTAAAGACACTGTTGATTTTGTGTCGTTGTTTACAAAATCATAAGTCGCTCTGGCACTGACGCTTGGCGTGATATGCGTATAATTATCGATTGCAATTTCTTGATTAAAGCTCATACCGACAACTCCGGTTAAAATGTTATTATCGTCTGCTTTAACTTTCTGCGAAGCCGTATCAGTGTAGGGTTTGTTTTTGATGTGGATATATCTCACACCGCCTTCGGGTGTGATGCCGGCAGTTGTGTCGCGAATGTAAAATTTTTCGCCGAACATTAATTGCAAGCCGAGCGTTTGCGTGTCATAATTTGCTTTAACTTTTGTTTGCGCGACATTCTTTTTTTGATTATAGGAAGACCAGCCGTAAGTAGCAATGAAATCCGTATAAAAGTTTGAAGGCATATATTGTCCGTAAATAAAAGCTGTGTGCGTGTCAATATCCGTATCGCGTTCAAAGCCGTCAACGCTTGTGCGCATATAAGCATAACCAATGCCAAGCGTTAAGTCCTTGTCTGCATATCCCTCTAAACCGACGGCCACACCTGCGCTATTTGAATCAAAACCTTTGGTTTTTGAGGTGTCTCTGAGTTTGGCTTTGTTATAAAGGCCTTGCATCCAAAGTGCGCCGATGTGGTTGATGTTGTTTTGAGAAGGCGTCGCAAAATAGCGGCCGGTGTTGTAAGCGGTGTTGTAAGAACGATAATAATAACCGCTGGGCGTATAATATGCCTGCTGATAATTTGGCACTGATATATTTGAAACAACAGAAGATGTTGAATGGCCGGATAATCTTGAACTGACGGCACCAAAAATTTGGTTTGTGGTCTGAAGAGCGGTTTGTTGTTCTATGGGCGCTGTTTCGGGCGCTAAAGCAATCAGAGCATTTTTATAAGCTTGTTTATCAGCCGCCTGTGTGC
This sequence comes from Alphaproteobacteria bacterium, assembly GCA_017445475.1. Lineage (GTDB taxonomy): Bacteria > Pseudomonadota > Alphaproteobacteria > RF32 > CAG-239 > UBA1254. The sequence goes on along the minus strand of JAFSUB010000015.1, from coordinate 6,590 downwards.
TGTTTGAAAGTTCAGCTAAGGTGTTTGCAACCGCAATGACCGTGTCGCTCATGCTCGAATCGGTTGTTAAATTATCCCAAGCTTGAGCGGCAGAAATCATATTTTGCATTGTGTCCGAGCCACTCTCTTCTTCGTCCAGATTTAAAATGTCGCCCGTGTCAAGAAGCCCCGTGATTTTATAGGTGCCGTTTCCGAGATGTTCGATTTTATAACGCTCATTTTCCGCGATATTGGCAAAAGAACCGTCAACAGTTGAAGCATTTAAAATTTGAATTTCTATGGAATCATCTTTGGCAACAACGCCACCATTGAAACTGATGTTAAGCGTTGTGTTGTTTTCATCAACGGTGATGGTGTCAGCTTTAACATACCCATATTGGTTTTTGTTTGTGGCAACAAGCGAAAATTTTGAACCATCATTGAAAGACATATTCCCATTGACAGTAAGTTTGTTTGTTGAAACATCAACTTCGCCGCCATCCTCAACGGTTAAATTGCCGTTTATTGTTGCGCTTTTATAACCGGATTTGATGACGCCGCTGTTTTCAACATCGGAAACAAGCGTGCCTGAGAGATTAAGTTGGCCGCCTGAGAGTAAATTGATTTTGCTTTTTTGCGAATATGAGGGGTTGTTAAAATCAGAAACTTGTGATTTTTCATAAACGCCTAAAGTTGTTGCTTTTTCAACATTGAGAATACCACCGATGGTTGGCTCTTTCATGATAAACGCATTTTGAGAGCCGCTTTTAACATTAATTGTTCCCCCTGTTAAATTTGCTGAGCTTGCAAGGTTTGGCAGAGGATTGTTTTCATCATAAGAAGGGGAGTCGTGATTTTCTTCAAGTTCGCTGAACAAACAGCTGTTTTTCAAATTGATTGTGCCTCCCGTCATTTCAAACAAAACTTCATCATCTTGATTCAATGTTCCGGCAGTTCCGAAAAAAGCATTTTCCAAGTTGATTGTCCCGCCGGAAATGTGTGTTTCTTTTTCACCGCCCATTGCCGAGTGGTTTATATTGATAACGGCGCTGTCTGAAACATTTAATTTTTTTGAATAAATTTCGCTCTCATCACCTGAAAGATTTAATGTTCCGCCGAAAATTCTGATGCCGCCGTTATGCGCTTTAATTTCACCCTCATTTTTAACATTAACCGTTCCGCCGGAAATACTCACGGCGTTGTCATCGGATGAATATGTTTTAATTTCGAAATTGTTTATGGTTAAAGTGCCGCCGTTAACAGTTACGGCATCGTAAGAATATTCATTGTCATCTACAAAATCTCCCGTTTTCGGATTTGTGATGTTTTGTCCGCTTTCAACCGTTAAGTTAACAGCGTTTGCGTTTGCAAAATTTAAAACAGCCGCCAGAGCCGTTGTGAATAAAATTTGTTTTTTCATATGATTTACCTCGTTTATGTTTACCGTTTAAAAATTCAACCACCTTTGAGGTGGTCGGAGAGTTCGTAAATCATATTAACTCAAATGACTCTCCTAGCCTTTCAAGCCATATTTCTTGTGGCTTTTGGACATCCGCTAAGAGCTCCCCGACCATATTGCTATGAATCGGGGATATATTTATTTTTCGGCCACTATAAACAGCCGATATTTTAACGATGTTATATCCCTAACACCGGAGTTAATATTGAGCTTACGACAGCTCTCTTGCGCCACCAAAGGCACGCAACCGCAAAACATTTCGTTTTGCGATAAAAAGATTTTAACGATATATACCCAAAAAAGCAAGATAATTTTTGAACTTTAAATTTTTATATGGCTCATCATATCAAGCGCACCCTGAAGAATATAAGCGGCTGCAGACGAATCCAAAACCTTTTTGCGTTTTTTGCGCGACATATCCGCCTCGCCGATTAAAACGTTTTCAACAGCTTTTGATGAAAGTCTTTCGTCCCAAAAAACGTATGGCAAATCAATTTGCTCGGCAATTTTTAAGGCAAACGCGCGCACCATTTCGGCCGTTTGCCCCTCACTGCCGTCCATTTGCTTGGGCAAACCGTAAACAAACCCGCCGATTTGTTTTTCTTCAACAATTTTTTTGATTTGCTCAATGTCTTTTTTTAAGTTTGTGCGTTCAATAATCAAATGAGGCGTTGCAACCAAACGCGTCAAATCCGAAACGGCAACGCCCAGTCGCTTAACTCCGAAATCAAAACCCAAAACAGCCTGATACGGCTTTAAGGTTTTGCAAAATTCTTGTATTTCCATCTAGCAAAAGCCCAGTTTGCGCTGAATTTCCCAAATCACTTTTAAAGCCTCAAGCGCGTTTTCGCCGTTGATACGGGGCGTTGCCCTGCCTAAAATACAATCAACAAAATGTTTTTGCTCTGCCGCCAAAGGTTGGCCTGTTGCAATAAACAGATGTTCTTCGCACCCTTTCAAGCCGTAATTCATCCACTCGGGAAGAATATCTTTGTTCACATACGGCGAGCGGCCTTGCGTGCAAACTTTAATGCTTTGAGCAATATAGTCCATATCAATATAGGCTTCATCTGTCGTAACGCTCAACGTTCTCACGCGTGATTGCGTGATTCGGCTTGCGCTCAAATTGGCCATCACCCCGTTTTCAAACGAAATCAGTGCCGAAATATAGTCTTTGCCTTCGGGTTTGTCCTTTGTTTTAACATTTGCGGCCTCAACACCGACAACCTTTGATTTTACAAGCGATTGAACAACCTCAACATCATGAATCATCAAATCCATCGCAACATCAACGTCCGTAATGCGCCCGCTCGCCGCCGACATACGTTGCGCGGTCAGCGACCTGATTTTTGAATTGTCCGCCAAAATTTTCGAAAGTTGCTCAACAGCCGGATTAAAACGCTCAATATGCCCCACCAAAAGCACGGCGCCGCTTTCTTTTGCGGCTTTAATCAAGCGTTTGCATTCTTCCTCTGTTGTGGCAAGCGGCTTTTCAATGAGGCAGTGAATGCCTTTTTTCAAGAAAAATTCGCCCACATCGGCATGCGTAACCGATGTTGTAACCACACTGACGGCATCAACATTTTCAGCCACTTCTTCCATTGAAGAAAAAGCCTTAATACCAAACATTTCGGCAGCACTTTTTGCTGCGTCTTCAAAAATGTCATACACACCTTTAAGCTCAACACCCAAAAGCGATTGATATGTTTTGATGTGGTTTTTACCCATCATTCCCGCGCCGATAACGGCAACTTTAACCGTGTTTGTCATAAGAGTTCCTTATCATCTGTTAAAAACTGACAAAGCATATATCACATTTCAACCTTTTTGACGTTTAAAAAGATGTTACATTTTATTACATCGCACCTCAACCCTTTAAAAACTTAAAAAAGATTTTATTTTTTAGCTTGAAAATGAAGGAGAAAAAAATGAACGGTTATCAAATTGCTTTTTGTTTGTTTTTAATTTCAAGCATCACTCACGCTCAAGAACCAACCATTGTTTTCGGTCAGGCACAAACAAAATCAGGCGCGCCGATTGATGCTCTTGTTGTCGAGCCACACGAAAGCGAACCGCAAAACAGCGCAAACTTCGGCGAAAAAGAGCCTCCGACTCCCGCTCCTGTTGAAAAAAAACTACCGGAAACGCTGCATGCGCAAAAACCAAAAGAAATCAATCAATTTGCCGTGCAAAATCCAAAACCTTTTTCCATCTCCCCCGAAAAGGAAAAAAACCAAATCGAAAACACGCTTTATGAGGCCGGCGACCGCATTTACGACGTGCAGTCTTACCCCCTAAAAGATATTAAAGAAATTACAACGCCGAACATTGACCCCACCATCACCACCTATCCTCAATACTAGGCCCGCAATTATTGTCATCCTAGGCCTTGTGCCTAGGATCTCCCCCTTTTTCTGTCATTCTCAGGCTTGTCCCGAGAATCCAAATAATCTGAAGATATCCGGATGTTTTTTAAAAGCAAAAGCGAGGAATCTAAAAAAAACACCCCATCAATTAAGACAAGGTGCTTTAAATTTTAATGCTATACTATCTGGATTGATTAAATTTCCTTCTCGCTGTCTCAACAAGCAATCTGGAAGAAAAGGTTGTTCTTGCATCTTCGGGTTTGGCCAGCATCTTATCAAAAATGCCTTTTTCGCGAGCTTCATGATAAAGCGTTTTGAAATTTTCCGGCGTATTTTCAATACCTTTTTCTTCCATACCCATACCGATAACACGTTTTCTGTTGACCGGCGTATTCGGAATATATTGCTTAAAGGCTTTTTCACGAGGCATTTTTTGCGCTCTGTTGAATTCTTCATAAAATTTTTGATGAAGTTCTTTATTCTCGCGCCATTCCTCTTGTGTGGTTTTGCCTTCTTCAACCATTTTTTCAAAAATAGCACCGGCAAGCATGCGCCCTTTAAGGCTGTATGTGCCAACTTCTTTGGCAAGTCTTTGCGGCATTTGGGGGCAAACTTTCCATGCCTTACAACAATCAAACAATGTGCGCTCACTCGGCATACGGCCTTCAGATGTGGACAACACTTCATTTCTGATGGCATCCATCATCACCGGATACATCCAATCTTGCATCACATTTGATTTTGCAATCGGCAACAAATCTTTCGGATAATACTCATTATAGCAAGAACCGTAAGTTTCAGGACGTTCATTTAAGGTAATAAATAAATCATTTATACGCTTGGCAGTTCTAAAATCTGATACACCGGCTTCTGCCATATCATATGATAACTGCTGATCTCTACCAGTTGCCCGCATACACATATCACGACGGGCAACAAAATCCTGTGCATCTTGGAAGTCTGCAAAAGTCTTAGCATCTTTTGCTTCTAATCTGTTTAATAGTGAACCGATATTTTCTTTTTCCGGATTCTCTATATTTTTGATGCACATTTCAACATAAGGAAGTTCTTTTGTTTTAAGGCATTCGCTTACCAAATTCGGATATTTTTTTGCATTTTTGACCAGCCACACCTGACCAGACTTGGAAGTATCTCCATATTCATAACCATTTTCAAGAATATTATTTTTAATGGTATTCATAATTTCATTGTTTTCTTTATCTAAAACAATATTCTTCTGCTTTAAATCTTTTTTATCAAAATCATACGGAGCTTTTGCATACTCCTCTTCATAAATCTTAGCAAAAGCATCAAAATTCTCTCTTGATATACCTTTCAAACTCGGAATAATCGAAAGGTCTTTTAAGGCGACTTGCTGGATAAACTCACTGTCTAATGCTTTCATTAAACCCTTATCAGTTTTTATTATATCTTTATATTGTTCATAATGATTCCTAATCCATGTAGCAGTCTCATCACTCGGATAACTATCTTTATTTGCCAAAACCTTTCCCATAATCGGAAGCAATACACGTGCTAATTCTGGTTTCTGTTGGAGTAGTGCTACGTGAAAAGATAGTGAATCTTTTCTTGTTGCCGTCGTTTCAAGAATATCTATCAAAATTTTTTCTTCTTGCTTATTTTGAGGTATTAAAGCCTGCCTATACATATGATTTGATGACGTGTAAGCAATTAAATCCGAATACATATCATATGAGTTTAATATAGAAGTTGTTTTCATCGTTTCAGCTATTTTATTCAATAATTTTAGACGATTTTCATCTGAAGCCGAGTTAAAAGCTTTTTCTAAAGATATAACATATTCACGATCCACCCTTCTACTTCCTCTATAAAATGGGTCTACATTTTCATTGTTAAACAACGAGTCTCCCACTTCTCTTACTTTACGTATATAAGGTCTTCCCCTATCAGCCAGTTCTGGTTTTATAGAAAACGCCTTTGTCCAGAATGCATCCATAATCTTAATGGTGTCGTAATCAGATTCTTTAATATTTCTTTCTAAAATTTGCTCAGCCAAGGCAATAACCCTATCAAAAGCATTTTCTTTAACGGCTTGATCCATGACTGCAGTTAATTTTTTCAAATATGCATTAATATTAGAATCTAGATAAGTTACTTTTTCTCTAGCTTCAATCATATCTAAACACTTTAACGATGATTCATACCTGATTTTCTCCAGACGTTTATCATCGCCAAATGATGTTTGCCCCGGATTTAAATATAACACGTGTTCACTCCAATATCTGGTTAATGCCCCAAGCCCTGTATTTGCTCTAGCTGCAAAAACACTTCCTTCATATTTAGATGAAGGATGGGTACTTGCATTGCAAACACATATTATATTACCCATTTTTGCCGTCTCTTGAATATATCGATCTTTATATGTAGGTAAGAACATCTTATCTATAATCGGCATCACTTCATTTAAATCTTCATCTGCATCACAATTTGTAGCCCTAACAGAATATGATAAGCCTAAGTTCAACGCATCCTCGCCCTGATATTTAGTTATATCGATTGCTTGAAATTTCCAATCAGGATTATCTACTGATGTCCAAACTTCATTATCTGTTCCTTTATTGGTAACTTCAAATTTTTTTCCTTCAAAATCTTCAATTACATTATTCATGGCATTACTCTTTCTTATTAAAATTTAAAAACACCAACCCCCTTAAAAGACAAAAATCTTTTAAGGCAAACAAATCGCTTGCAAACAAGCAAACGTTTAAAATTTGCTTAGCAAGGTTTAGATGTGTGTGTGTGTG
>JAFSUB010000014.1 GCA_017445475.1 Alphaproteobacteria bacterium | reverse complement strand
TGCCCTGCGTTGCGCTGCTGTTCTTCACATTCGAAGTGCCGTTGGCATTCGTCGTGAATTTGGTGTTGTCTGCGTAAACATCGTTGCCATTGCTGGCGGTGATGGTTGCAGAAACATTGCAGCTCTCGGTCGAAACAAGCTGATCGTCTTTCTGGGTGTGCTTCTGATAGGTCTTAACAGTCGGCTTGCCGTTCTCAATTGAGGGAACATAGTAGGTCTCAATGACCTTATCACCGTACTTGCAGTTGTCCTGCCATTCGACAGGGATAAACTGCTTTTCGGAAGCCTTATTGATTCCGTCGAAAGCCACAGTGATAACCCACTGTGCCTTGATATCAGCAAAACCTTTATAGGCATCACCAGTCTTTTCGACGGAGACAATCTGCAGAGAAACTTCCTTGACATAGGCATAGGGCAGAACCGTGCCATCGAGGACACAGCTGTCCTTATGCCAAGCGACATTCAGCTCGACGGGCTTTGCACCATCGGTGATGGTGGCAACAGCCTTGAAGCTTTCTTCCGTGCGGACGAAATCGCCGTCGGAAGAGACCTTCGGCTGGTTGTTCTTGCTTTCGCAAGAAACAACAACCACCTTGCCGAGGCTGTCCTCGGGGACAGTTTGTCCCACCGGCTGGGAAGCCACGGCGTTGATGGCATAGTTCCGCCCGAAAGCGATCTTGCCAACTTCCTCGTCGTAGTTATACTCGACGATGTCGCCTTTGCAGCTCTCCTTGCCGACGAGCTTCAGGCTCTGATGCTCGAAGTTAATCTTGTAATCAAGATTCTCGAGGCGTTTGCTCATCTTGTCGATGAGGAAGATCAGCTTCTGACGATTGATAACCGTCTGAGTCTGCTCCATGCCTGCGCTCGGATAACCGGCGGGCACCTTGGCCGTCGCGATGATGGTGTCCTGACGGTCATAGGCCTTGTAGGTCTTGCCGTCAATAATCTCTTCGCGCACCTCGTCGTTCAGATGGCTCTTCACCTCGAAGGACATCTCGGGGCCGTTAAAGGTAACAGCCTCCTTAAAGTCCTTTGCCTTATACTCCGCATACGCGGGATAGGTGAGGGTAAGCTGCTGCTCGTAAGCACCCTTGCCCTGAATCTTGGCCATCACCGTCTCCTGATTAACGCTCCAATCACCATCTTTGATGGTTTTTTCGGAGCTCTCTTTCGACACAATCGCAGATTCAATCTGCGGTTTGTCCTCCTTGAGGTAAACCACAGCCGTGGTGTCGCCCTCAAGAGACCATTTGGACTCGTAGGGAACCTTGTGGTAGAAGGTATCCCGAACTGTACACTTAGCGTACAAACCGAACTCAGAGCGCACAATATCCGCTTTGGGAAGCTGCAGGTCCTTGTCGTTTCCATAGAAATACTGGAAGTCGTTTGGTCTGGGAAGAGAAGACTTCTGAGTCCCCCAACCCTGCGTGGCCTTGTCGGCAAGCTGAGGATCAGCATCAGGGAACTTGTTCTCACAACTAAGAATCACCATCATCATCCCGATGACAGCGATCAAAAAAGCATGAATCTTTTTCATAAAATATTTGTTTATTTATTTGTTTTTGATTTCTAGACATAGCTTAAGAACATGAAAAATCTTTCCATATTTTCATTTAATTGGAATGATAATTAACACAAGTTCTTAAATTTACAAACCTAATCTACCACACTTTTAAATGAAAAACAAGCAAAAAAATCATAAAAAATCATTTTTTTGTTAATTTTGTATAAAACGCATCAAAATCAAGGAGGAAAAGGGCTAAAGGGCTATATTTTTTGTCTTTTATTGTCCATAATAAACAAAAAAAGGCCGTTCTGTTGCTGGGTGGCCAATTCCCCACTTTGAAAAAAACAAATTTCAAAGAATCTTTTTTGTTGCTTTTGCCTTAAGCAGCTACGGCAACAGGTGCAAAATTATCATTTGCATTCATTTATTTTGAACCGATAACGGTGGTGTCTTGCCGAACACAGCGAACTATCTTTATTGTGCATTGTCTAACCTGTTTCACCCCCCCTAAACCGGTTATAAACATTCTCATACTTGAGTGTTTTTTCACTTGTTTACCTCTTATGTAAACGGCGTTCAAAACACTCTGCGTAGCAGAATATTTATAACCGCTTTGTATTTGTTTCGCTCATTTACGTTTTATGTAAACTTCGCTCAAAAACATCGGCGCAGCAAAATATTTCTCTGCTTTTTGCCCGCAACGCGTAAAACACTCTGCGCGGAAAAGCCAAAAAACAACTGGTGGAGGTGCCGGGTACTGCCCCCGGGTCCAACATACCTATTTCATAGAGCCTCTAGTGTCATAGCTGACATAATCAGCCCCTTTAATATAGCAAAAACGCTTTTTGTTTGCAACATAAATTTTTGTTGATTTTTCATCGCTTTTTGATCACAATAAGCTAAAGGGGGTGTGAAATGAATTTTCCGAAAAAGATTAAATCAGACAGAATAGAGCTTACGGGTGTGCACAAACCGACCTTTGAGCTTGCAAATGAAATTTATGCCCATATTGAAGAGTCAAGGGCACACCTTGAAGTATTTTTGCCATGGGCTGACACCACTAAATCGCCGGAAGATGAATTTGTCGCTTTGAAAGATTTTGCACAAGGGTTTGATCAAAAAACCAATTTTGCCTACATCATCAGAGAAAAAAACACGCATCGGTTTTTGGGCTGTATTGAACTGATGAATGTTGATACAAAAAACCTGTCTGCCGAAATCGGGTATTGGCTTTCCAAAAAGGCTTGCGGCAACGGTTATATGCTTGAGGCCGTTCGGGCTCTTGAAAAAGTTGCATTTGAAAAAGGCATAAATCGAATCGTTATCAGAAATGATGTGAAAAACATCAAATCAGCTCATGTGGCTCGAAACGCCGATTACCATTTAGACGGTGTTTTGCGTGAAATCCGATTCAACGACAAAACAAAACAGTTCGACAGTTCGAATGTTTGGTCGAAATTAAAATCTGAAGCTTAAAACAAAAGCCCCGAAAATCGGGGCTTTTGACTTATTTTTTGCTGCTTTTAGATGTTGTCGTTTTCTTTGCCGCGGTTGATTTAACAGCCTTTTTTGCAGGGCTTTTTGTGCATTTGCAAGAAGACATCTGCTCAACAGCCATAGACCAGAATTTATCTTCTTGTCCCCAAGGGCTACCGGCGTTTTGCCACAAATAATACGCAGCTTCTCTGATGTAACTTTCGTTACATTTTGATTTAGCCATCTGTGTTCTCCAAAAATAATGTTAAAGACAGAGCTAATATATACTTTAAAATCGTTCTCGTCAACACTTATTGTATGAAGAAATCAGATTTATTTTTCTTTTGTTTTGGCTTCAACAAATTCAATTTGAATGCGTTTGTCATAAAAACTTAAAATATACGAAAGCAAATCAAGTCCGCTTCGATGAAACTTTGTTTCAAATGTTAAAAGTGTGCCTTTTTCAACACCGTATTTGGCGCAAAATTCGGCGCGGCTCAAACCGGTTTTTTGCCGAAGTTCAATCAGCTTGCAGCTGATATCTTTACGAAGCTGTTTGCTGTATTTTTTTCTTTCTGTTTTGCTTAACATTTTTTATCCTCGCTTGTTTTAATTAAAAAACCGTTTTGAAAAAAATCTCAAAACGGGGAGCCGAAAAACTGTCGTAATACAGATGGACTGATTCGCGCAACGCCTTATTTCGTCCGCTCCCCAAAGTGGAGCTGATACTACGAAAGGTGTTTTTCGAACACCGCAACCAATCGATTGCAGAAGCATTATGCGAAGATTTGTTTTAAATGTAAAGAAAAAAAGTAAATTGCTTGCAATTTGAACACAAAACCTTTATAGATGAAAAAAAAGATATTAAATGTATGTTTTTAAGGGCAAGGTGAATGAAAAATCTCTTATCTCAAGATGTGATTAACGCCGTGATAGACGGCAATTATGAAGATATTTTTGCTATTTTGGGCATTCATAAAGACAAAGGTTCAAAAAATGTGTTTATCAGGGCGTTTTTGCCCCACACCAAAAGCGTTTCGCTCATCTCGGAACACGGCAAAAATTTTGGCGCAATGAAAAAGCTTGATGAACGCGGGTTTTATCAGATAGAGCTTGGTCGAACCGAAAATTTTAAATATCATTTTGAGGTTACAAACGATTTGGGACAAACGTATGTTTGCCAAGACACATATCGCTTTTTGCCTACACTTGGCGATATTGACGAATATCTTTTTTCGGAAGGCAACCATCACGAAATATATAAAAAGCTCGGTGCGCACGAAACACAAATGAACGGCATTAAAGGTGTGGCTTTTGCCGTTTGGGCGCCAAATGCCAAACGTGTTTCCGTTGTGGGCGATTTTAATATGTGGGACGGCAGAGTTCATGTGATGCGCAAACACCCCTCCTGCGGTATTTGGGATATTTTTATTCCGGATATCGGCGCGGGTGCGGTTTATAAATATGAAATCAAAACGCAAGAAAATTATATTTTGCTTAAAGCCGATCCGTTCGGGTTTTATTCGGAGCAAAGGCCGAAGACAGCCTCAATTGTTTACAACATTGACCGCTATGTCTGGAATGACAAAAAATGGCTTGAATATCGCGCGCAATATAATTCTTTTGACAAGCCGATGTCAATTTATGAGGTTCATCTCGGCTCATGGCGCCGCAAAGGCACGTTTGGTGAAAACTATCTGACATATCGCGAATTTGCCGATTATTTGGTGCCTTATGTTTGCAATATGGGTTTCACCCACGTTGAGTTTTTGCCGTTGTGCGAACATCCGCTTGACGCTTCTTGGGGCTATCAGGTTACGGGCCTTTTTGCGCCGACTTCCCGCTTCGGCACACCCGACGATTTTAAATATATGATTGATAAGTTTCATCAGGCAGGTATTTCGGTGATTATGGATTGGGTCCCGGCGCATTTTCCGAAAGATGAGCACGGGCTTTGCTGTTTTGACGGCACGTGCCTTTATGAACACGCCGATCCCAGAAAGGGCGAACACAAAGATTGGGGCACAAAAATTTACAATTACGGCCGAACGGAAGTTTCAAACATTTTATATGCCAGCGCCCTGTTTTGGATGAAAGAATATCACATTGACGGGTTGCGTGTTGATGCGGTGGCTTCAATGCTTTATTTGGATTATTCGCGAAAATCGGGTGAATGGCTGCCCAATCAATACGGCGGCAATGAAAACATTGAGGCAATAGCCTTTTTGCGCAAAATGAACGAGCTGATTTACGGGGAAAACAATGGTGTGTTGACGGTTGCCGAAGAATCAACCGCGTGGCCGATGGTTTCACGCCCGACAACAATGGGTGGTTTGGGGTTTGGCTATAAGTGGAATATGGGCTGGATGAACGACACTTTAAAATATATCAGCCACGAGCCGGTGCATCGCAAATATCATCACGGAATGCTCACGTTCGGGCTTTTATATGCCTTTAACGAAAATTTCATTTTGCCGATTTCGCATGATGAAGTGGTTCACGGTAAAGGCTCAATGCTTTCAAAAATGCCGGGCGATGAGTGGCAGAAATTTGCCAATTTAAGAGCGTATTACGGCTTTATGTGGACACACCCCGGCAAAAAGCTTTTGTTTATGGGCTCGGAGTTTGGGCAAGATTGGGAATGGAACGAGAGCGAAAGTTTGCGTTGGCATTTGCTCGAATATCCCATGTATAAAGGCGTTCAAAACTGTGTGCGCGATTTGAATTTGATGTATCAGGGAAATTCGGCCTTGTTTGAAGAAGATTTTGACTATAAAGGCTTTGAATGGATTGAACATTCCGATTCAGATGACAGTGTGGTTTCGTATATCAGAAAAGGCCACAATCCGGACAATTATTTGATTGTTGTGTGCAACTTTACGCCGGTTGTGCGACATGGTTATCGAATCGGCGTTTTTGAGCCCTGTAAATATCAGGAAATTTTCAACAGCGACGATCCCTCATATTGGGGCAGCGGTGTCAGAAACGAAGGAGAACTATACATTTCGATGCAAAACTGGAACGGGCGGCCGTATTCGCTTGAGCTTGTCTTGCCGCCGCTTTCAACCATAGTCATTAAACCGGTGAGGTGAAAAAAATGAAAGAATTGAAAATAAAACAAGGATATTGCTATCCGCTCGGTTCAACATTTGACGGGAAGGGTGTTAATTTTTCAATCTTTTCCGCAAACGCCGAAAAGGTTGTGCTTTGTTTGTTTGACGATAAAGGCAAAAAAGAAACAAATCGCATTGAAATTTTAGAAAATGACCATGGCATTTGGCACGTTTATGTTGAGGGCATAAGAGCAGGGCAAATTTATGGCTATCGCGTTTACGGCCCATACAAGCCCTTAGAGGGCAAACGGTTTAACGAAAACAAACTTTTAATTGATCCTTATGCTAAAAAACTTGTCGGCGATTTGGTTTGGAATAAGGCCATTTTCGGCTATGACACCGACAGTCCGGCGCAAGATTTGTCTTTTTCAAAGCTTGACAGCGCACCGTTTGTGCCCAAAAGCGTTGTGGTGAAAGAAAATTTTGATTGGTCAGGCGATGTTAAGCCGAACATTCCTTTTGAAAAAACGCTGATTTATGAACTTCATACAAAAGGTTATACGGCGCTTTTTCCGAAAGTTGGCGACAATAAACGGGGCAAATTTGAGGCCTTGTCTTCAAAATCTGTTCAAACATACTTAAAATGGCTTGGGGTGAGTGCGGTTGAGCTTTTGCCCGTCCACGCGTTTTTTCCATATCAGGCGCCGAAAGAGCGCGTTAATTATTGGGGCTATGAAACGCTTTCGTTTTTTGCGCTTGAAAATGCTTATTTAAAAAACGGCGATGTCAATGTTTTTAAGAATATGGTTAAAACATTCCATCAAAACGGACTTGAAGTTATTTTAGACGTTGTATACAACCACACCATTGAGGGCAATCATTTGGGGCCGACACTTTGCTATCGCGGCATTGACAACGAAACGTATTATACTTTAGATAAAACAAACAAGCGTTTTTATTTTGACAGCACAGGTTGCGGTGCGTCGTTTAACGTTCAAAACGTTAATGTTTTAACGCTGATTATGGATTCGCTTCGCTATTTTGTATCGGCCATGCACGTTGACGGTTTTCGGTTTGACTTGGCAGCTGCGCTTGGACGCGAGAAAGGATCGTTTAAATATAACAGCGCATTCTTGCAAGCCATTCGCCAAGATGAGGTTTTGCGTTCGGTTAAACTGATTGCCGAGCCATGGGATGTTGGGGCAAACGGTTATCAAATCGGGGCTTTTCCGCCCGGTGTTGCCGAGTGGAACGACAGGTTTCGCGATGTTGTGCGGCGTTTTTGGCGCGGTGATGACAGACAAATCGGCGAGCTTGCAAGCCGGTTGAGCGGTTCAAGCGATATTTTCGGCTATAACAATCGCAATATATGGAGTTCGGTCAATTTCATCACGGCGCATGACGGTTTTTGCCTGCGTGATTTGGTTAGTTTTGAAAAAAAACATAATGAGGCAAACGGCGAAAACAACAAAGACGGAACAGACGATAATTTCAGCTCAAATTCGGGTGATGAAGGCTTGCTTGTGTCAGAGGAAGTTAAGGCTCAAAGGTTTAGGCGCGCCAAAAATTTGATGGCAACGCTGCTTCTTTCTTTCGGCACGCCGATGATTTTGGAGGGCGATGAGTTTTTAAACACGCGTTTCGGTTCAAATAATCCGTATGCGCAAGACAACATCCTCACGCATATTGCGTGGGACGCTATTGAAAAACAAGGTTATGACTTTATTCGGTTTTGCCGTGCGGGCATTAAGCTCAGAAAATCGCTCAAGGTTTTTGAGCGCAAGCACTTTTTTACGGGCAAACAAGAAAAAAACGCGCCTTACAAAGATTTGGCATGGTTTACCGAAAAAGGGCATGAGTTCACGGCTGCCGATTGGCAAAATAATGCAAGAAAATCGCTTTCATATCTGGCATACGCCGGTGATGATCTGCTCTATGTCATCTTAAACGCTTCAAAAGAAGACATCGTTTGGAAGTTGCCTTCCCTAAAAAAGACGAAACTTTGGAGTGTTGTTTTATGCACATCAGAGCAAGCAATAGAACAAAAAATCGGCAGCGGCAAAACAATCAACGTTCCGGCTCAATCGGTTACGGCCATTCAAATAACGGTGTAGAAAAATGGAAAACAAGCTTGAAAAACTCTGCAAGAAACTCGGCATAGCGACGACATATCGCGCGCTTGGCATTGAGGGTGGCGCGGCAGATAAGGCTTTGCTTAGAAATTTATGCAAAGAGTTTGGTTTTGATGCGCAAAATGATGAAAAGATTTCTGAGGCGCTTGTAAAACTTGATGAAGAGCCATATCAAAAAACGCTTGAAGAAATTTATATCGCCCCGAAAAACGATTTGAAAATTGATGTGTATGTGAAAAAAAACGAAGCCGATTCTCTGGTTCTTTTTCTTTCTAAAAAAGGTTCAAAAGCCTTCAAAAATATCGGTTTTGAGCAAAGTGTTGTCGAAGAAAAAAGAATTGGTGAGGTCGTTTATCAAAAACGCACGTTACACATTAAAGAAACCTTAAAAATCGGGTATTACAACCTCAAACTTAAGATTGGCAAAACACACCATCAAAGCATTTTGGCCGTTGCCCCTTTAAGCTGTTATTGCTTGGATGATTTAAGGCAAAAAAAACTTTGGGGTTTTTCTTTGCAGCTTTATGCGCTTAAAAGCCGTCGCAACTGGGGCGTCGACGATTTTACGGATTTGAAAGACTTTATTGAAATTTGCGCTGATGTCGGGGCTGATGTTATCGGGCTTAATCCGCTTAATGCGCTTTTTCACGATTTTCCCGAAAATGCAAGCCCGTATTCTTCGGTTAGCAGATTGTCGTTAAATCCGATATATATTGATGTTGAGAAAGTGCTTGGGTTTACGCAAAACCTAAAAAACAAATACATTAAAACAATCGAAGCGGCGGGAAATTCCGTTTTTGTTGATTATACAAAGGTTTATCAGTTAAAAATTGAAGTTTTAAGAGAAATTTTCAACGCCAAAAAGAAAGATGCGGCTTTTGAAAAATTCAAAAAAGAAAAAGGGCAGGCGCTGCATCTTTTGGCGCTGTATCAGGCCATATATCACGAAAAGTGTCATCGCCTATGGGGCGGCTGGCATGCTTGGCCTGATGGCCTGAAAAATATGATGCCGCTTGATTTGGCCGTTTTTGAGCAATCTCACGCACGCGAAATTGAGTTTTTTAAGTTTCTGCAGTTTGAAGCCTATCGTCAACTCGATGAGGTTTTTGAGTGTGCCCGAAAACATCGTTTGAAAATCGGGCTTTACCGCGATTTACCCGTCGGGGTTTCAAAAGACAGTGCCGAGCTTTGGTGTGAAAACGCGGTTTATATGAAAGATTTTGGCGCAGGTGCGCCGCCTGATGCTTTCTTTTCGCAAGGTCAAAAATGGTGTTTGGGCGCCTTTAATCCGCGAAAACTCAAACAAAGCGCATATGAACCGTTTTTGAAAGTGCTTCGTGCCAACATGGCCTTTGCGGGGGCTTTGCGTATTGACCACGTGATGAGTTTGATGCGGCTTTTTATGATTGAAGACGAGGGCACAAACGGCACATATGTTTATTACAATTTTGAAGAGATGCTCGCTCTTGTTGCCCTTGAGAGCCATTTAAATAAATGTTTGATTGTCGGTGAAAGCATAGGCAATGTTCCGGAAGGGTTTATTGAGAAATTAAAACAGAACAACATTTATTCAATGAGCGTTTTGTGGGCCGAGCGCGAAGATTTCGGGTATGGTGGTTTCAAAAAGCCGGAAGATTATGAAAGTTGTTCATTTGTCAGCCTCGGAACGCACGATATGACGCCGCTTAAAATGTGGTGGTTCGGCTATGAAATCGAATTAAAGTATAAGCTGAAAATGATTGATGAAAACGCGCGATGCTGCCTTTATAAAGAACGCGAACGCGACAGATGGCTTTTGCTTGAAGCATTGGACAAAGCGGGGGTGTGGCCGAAAGACAATTTAAGAAAGGGCAATTATATATATGGCGAAAGCTATCCTGAAGGCTTGAGTGAGGCTGTGCATGCATATCTTGCAAAATCAGAGAGCAGGGTTTTGATGTTGCAGCTTGAAGACATTTTGGGCGTAACCGAGCTTCAAAATCTGCCCGGAACGGATAGGGACACTTATCCGAATTGGCGCCATAAACTGCCGATTGAGCTGGAAGATTTGGCTCAAGATGAAAGGTTTGTCCGAAACATCAACGCCGTCTTAAATGAAAGATGAGATTTAGCGAACGTGGCCGGTCATTGCCAAAATGACGGGGCTTAATTGTTTTGACGTTTTTTCCTGCAAAGCTCTTTGATTGTTGCAAAAATCAGCAAGTTTGAGCTCATCAATTTGTTGCGGTTTGTGCGATTGGCGGTTTTTCCAGTAATGGGGAA
Source organism: Alphaproteobacteria bacterium (assembly GCA_017445475.1). GTDB lineage: Bacteria > Pseudomonadota > Alphaproteobacteria > RF32 > CAG-239 > UBA1254. The sequence continues at coordinate 58,380 of JAFSUB010000014.1, read as the reverse complement.
TTTCAGAAAACAAGATGCTCGAATGTTTCATTTCGTCCCAGTTTTTAATTTCGCCCCTAAAATTGATTGGGGCATATTGGTTTGGCTTCAAGTCAACCGCATTGTAAAAAGCATCAACGCCGGCATCTTGTGCAAAATGATGAATAAGCTTTCTGAAATCGTGCTGATTAAAGTCAATGTTCCAGCCGGCTTGTCTGATGGGCGCCAAAAAATCTTCCTTGTCAGAGTGAAAAAACATGGTTGAAAAATAATCATCATGAAGTTTTTTAAGCACACTTTCGTCAGAAAAGTTTTTTGCTTTTTGAGAAATAAGAGCCATATTCAAAAGCTCGGCTTGCCCGACGGCAGAACGATAAAAATCGGCGTCAATCGTGTTGACAAAGTCATACCTCGCCTTAAAAACAGGCGCCAACTGATCAACAAGAGTTTGTAAAATTTGAGCCTTATCCATTTATTTCCTCACAACACGCGAACCATACGCCAAAATCACCCTTTTGTCAACGAGAAAATAAAAATGAAAACTCGAAAAATAAGCTTGAGTTTTAAGTCGATTTGCTTTAAATTCTTGTCAGTTTATCAAAAAAAATTGTAAGGACAAAACAAAAGATGACAGCTCAGGCGCGTTATAATGGAAGAGATTCGTTTGAAGAGTGGCAGAAGACATGGCAGTTGGAAGATCGCTACAACTTTAGAACAATTGAAAAAAAATGGCAAAAAATTTGGGAAGATGAAAAAACATATCATGTTGAAATAGACCGCTCAAAGCCGAAATTTTATGCTTTGGTTGAGTTTCCATATCCGTCGGGACAGGGGCTTCACGTGGGGCATCCGCGTTCATACACCGCGCTTGATATTATTGCGCGCAAAAAGCGTATGCAGGGCTTTAATGTTTTATATCCGATGGGTTTTGACTCGTTTGGCTTACCTGCCGAAAACTATGCTGTTAAAACAGGCATTCATCCGGCGGTTTCAACCGCGCAAAACATTGAAAACTATACGCGTCAGCTCAAATCACTCGGCTTTTCGTTTGATTGGGACAGAGCTGTTAACACGTCTTCGCCTGAATATTATAAATGGACACAATGGATGTTTTTAGAGCTTTATAAGCACGGGCTTGCTTATAAAGACAAAATAGCCATCAACTGGTGTCCGGCCTGCAAGGTTGGTTTGGCAAACGAAGAGGTTGTCGGCGGACACTGTGAGCGTTGCGGGGCTGAAGTTGTGCGCAAAAACAAAGAACAATGGATGATTGCCATCACAAAATATGCCGACAGGTTGATTGATGATTTGAAAGATTTGGATTTTATTGAGTCTGTCAAAACCCAACAAATTAACTGGATCGGTCGGTCGGAGGGTGCTGAGCTTGATTTTGCATTTGAAGATGATAAGCTCACCGTGTTTACAACCCGTCCTGACACGGCATTTGGCGTTACTTATATGGTTTTGGCGCCGGAACACGCTTTTGTTGAAAAATATATGAACCGCTTTGAAAACCAAGCCGAAATTAAGGCATATATTGAAAAAGCGGCAAAAAAATCCGATTTGGAGCGCACGGCCGACGATTCGAAAACAGGCGTTGAACTTAAAGGTGTGAAAGCCAAAAACCCCTATACGGGCGAAGAGATTGCCGTGTTTATTTCCGATTACGTTTTAACTGGCTACGGCACAGGGGCAATTATGGCCGTGCCGGCGCATGACAGCCGTGATTACGCTTTTGCAAAAATCTTTAATTTGCCGATTGTGCCTGTTTTAGAGGGCGGAGATATTGAAATTGAGGCTTTCGAAGGCGACGGTTTGCACATCAATTCGGGTTTTCTGAACGGCTTGAACAAAACGGACGGTATGAACAAGGCAATTGAATATGCCGTTCAACACGGGTTCGGACGTCCAAAAGTCAATTTTAAGCTGCGCGATTGGGTTTTTTCGCGCCAGCGCTATTGGGGCGAACCCATACCGATGGTTTATTGCGAAAAATGCGGCTGGCAACCGATAGACGAAAAAGATTTGCCCTTAAAGCTTCCGATGGTGTCCGACTTTTTGCCCAATGATGAGGGCGAATCACCGCTTGCAAAGGCAACCGATTGGGTGAACACAACTTGTCCGAAATGCGGCGGACATGCAAGGCGCGAAACGGACGTTATGCCAAACTGGGCGGGTTCGTCGTGGTATTTTCTGCGTTACACGGATCCGAAAAATGATGAAGTGTTTGCCTCAAAGGAGGCCCTGAAATATTGGATGAATGTCGATTGGTATAACGGCGGCATGGAACACGTTACGCTTCACCTTTTATATTCGCGCTTTTGGCACAAGTTTTTATATGACTGCGGCTATGTGCCGACTTCAGAGCCATATCAAAAGCGCACGGCGCATGGTATGATTCTGGCATCAAACGGCGAAAAAATGAGCAAATCGCGCGGAAATGTTGTTAATCCAGATGAAATTGTTGAAAATTACGGTGCGGACACGTTTCGTTTGTATGAAATGTTTATCGGTCCGTTTGATCAGGCAGCTTCTTGGTCTGACGAAAGCTTAATGGGTGTTTATCGTTTTACCTCAAAGGTTTACGGCTTGTTTAAGAAGGTTTACAAAAACGAAGATGTGCCAACAAGTGCCGATGATTTGCGTGCCATGCACAGATGTATTTTAGACGTTACCGAGCGTATTGATCAGATGAAGTTTAATACTGCTGTTTCAGCTTTGATGACATACGTTAATTATCTTTCAAATATGAAGATGATTCCGGCACAAATGTATGAAGTGCTCTTAAAACTTTTAAGTCCGTTTGCACCGCATTTGGCAGAAGAAATGTGGGCGCGTTTGGGATATTCGGATTTGATTGTCCTCCAAAGCTGGCCTGAAGGCGATAAAAAGCTTGCCGATAGTGAGGTTGTAACAATAGCCGTTCAGATTAACGGTAAAATGCGTGGCACGATTGAATGTGCCAAAGATGCCGATGACGAAACGGTTAAGCAAAAGGCGTTGGCGCTTGACAATGTGGCACGTCAAACGAGCCAAAGTGAAATTAAAAAAATCATCGTTGTTAAAAATAGGATTGTGAACATTGTGGTATAAATCAAACATCATTTTTTGCGTTCTGTTGCTTGCTTCATGCGGGTTTGAGCCTTTGTATGTCGAACGTCAGGGAGACAGCGGTTGGTCGTATTATCAAGCAACTTTTGACACTTCCATCACAGATGAAATTGCGCAAATTAAGGTTGAGCCTGCACCTGACAGAATAGGTCAATTGGTTCGAAACGAACTTTTAGACACCTTCACCCCAAAAGGTGTGCCGGACAAACCGAAATATCGCTTGCAGATTGAAGATATCAGCAAAAAAACAACAGATCAGGCCATGCGTGATGACATCACTGCAACCCGAAAACGTGTGGAATATAAGCTGACATACGCTCTTTTTGATGCGAAAACAGGCAAAAAGCTTGTTTCGGGCGACACTTTGGCGCTTTTGGGTTATGATATTATGGCAAATCCATATTCCACAACATTTTCTGAGAAAAAAATTGAAAAAGATGCTGCCAAGATTATGTCAAATGACATCTCGCTTCGTGTTGCGGCATATTTCCACTCTGTTTTAACAAAGCGCGGAAATCCGAATGAATTATAAACAAACGGACATTGATCGCTTCTTCAAAAATCCGGACGCCGGCATCAAATGTGTGCTTTTGTTCGGCACAAACGAGGGAATGATTGCCGATTTGTTTAAAAAGTTTGCATCAAGTGTTTGTCCCGATTTGACAGATGCTTTTCGTGTGGCTTATTTGCAAACGGAGGCGCTTGAAAAAGACATCGGGCTTTTATACGGCGAATATAATGCAACCTCGTTGACGGGCGGTCGGCGCGTTGTTTTAATTAAAGACGCAAACAACAATTTAACCAAGCCTTTGAAAGATTTATTTGAAAACAGCTCTTCCGATACGTTTGTTGTTTTAAGTTCAACAACGCTTAACACAAAATCATCGCTTGTGAATTATTTGAAAGACTGTGAAAACGCGGCGGTTGTGGCTTGTTATGACGACAGAGAGCAAAGCATAAGCGCCTATGTTTCCGATTTTTTTGTTAAAAACAAAATTACGATTGCGGCAGATGCCATGCAGCTTTTGTGCCAAAGATTGTCTGCCGACAGAAAAGCGAGTGCGGGCGAGCTTGAAAAGCTTTTAACCTACATCGGACATAAAAGAAACGTAACGTTTGATGATGTTCAAAAAGCGGTGAGTAACACGGCGGCATCATCTGTTGAAGATTTGTGTTATTACGTTTGCCGCGCAGACACACAAAAAGCCCTTCAATCATACGCTTTTTTATTGAGTGAGGGTGAAGAACCGGTGATGATTTTGCGCGCATTAACATATCATTTTTTAAGGCTTTTGGAGTGTGCGGCCGAAACAGAGCAAGGCAAAACTGCCGACATGGTTGCAGGCAGCTTAAAACCGCCGTTGATGTTTTTCAGAAAGCCTGATTTTGTAGGTTTTCTAAAAACTTTTAAGCGCGATTTTCTTTTTGACATCTTGGCACTTTTGTATAAGGCACAAAGAGATTGCAAAACAACAGGCAATCCGGCCGAAGAAATTGCAAGTTATACCTTAATGCAAATTTCAGGCGCCGTAAAAAAGATTAAGGCAAGGGCGGATTTTAGATAAAATTTGATTTCTTTTTTTAAGCATTTTATCAACCCCTGTTATTAATTTTTTTCAACAAAACTGTTTGTTTTGGATTCTCGGCACAAGGCCGAGAATGACGATAAAAAACAGGCCGAGAATGACGATAAAAAAAGCCTGAAAATAAGGCTGAAAAAAAAGTTTGGAATAACAGCCGTTGTTTAAATTTTTTTGTTGCGAAAATGCGTGAAACAAGATTATATTGACCTTAAAGAGAAGAAAAAATGAGCAATATTGAACACGGCCTTAAAGTTTTAAGAAACAACGTTAAGCATGCGCCGACAAGTGCCGGCGTTTATCGTATGATTTCGAAAACGGGCGAGGTTCTATATGTCGGCAAAGCCAAAAACATTAAAAAACGCATTGTGTGGTATACAAAGTTTGAAAAACTGCCCACACGGCTCAAACGTATGGTTGCGCTTGTTGATAAAATGGAGTTCATCATCGCTCAAAATGAGGCGGCGGCGCTTTTAATTGAAAATGAACTGATTAAACGCTTTTCCCCAAAATTTAACATTCTGCTTAAAGACGACAAATCATTTCCGTATTTGACAATTGATGAGAAAGAGGATTTTCCGGCTTTAAAAAAATATCGCGGTAAGAAAGAAAAAAATGTGCGCTATTTCGGGCCTTTTGCCGATGCAGGTGCCGTCAATCAAGTGATGGATATGGTTCAAAAAGTGTTTTTGCTGCGTTCGTGCAAAGACAGTGTTTTTAATGGCAGAACACGGCCGTGTCTGCTTTATCAAATTAAGCGTTGCAGTGCGCCGTGCGTGCGCAAAATCAGCCGTGCGGCATATCATCAAAGTGTGCAAAATATGATTGCGTTTTTAAGCGGCAAAGATGTTCGTCTTAAAGAAGAATTGTCGCAAAAAATGCTTGAAGCAAGCAACAATCTTCGCTTTGAAGAAGCGCTTGTTTTAAGAGAAAAAATCAAAGCCTTGAGCACCGTTCAGGGGGGAGGAAATGTGTCATACGGTGCGCTCAAATCGGTTGATGTTGTTGCACTTTACAGAGAAAATAATCTGGCGTCCATTGAGGTTTTTGTTTATCGAAACGGCCAAAATTACGGCAACGCGGTTTATTTTCCAAAGCAAGTTGACGATGCATCAGATGATGAAATTTTAGAAGCTTTCATCTCGGAATTTTATGCCTCGCGTGCTGCACCGAAAGAAATATATGTTTCCGAGCCGCTCATAAATGCACCTTTTTTGCAAAACGCACTTCAAACAAAAATTTTAACCTTTAAAAGGGGTGAAAAGGCCGAGCTTGTTGAAGCGGCCAAAAAAAATGCAAAAGCCGCATTAGAGCGAAAGATGAGCGAAAGCGCGAATATTGCGCAAAATTTAAGCAAAATGGCTGAAGTGTTTGGTCTTTCACGTTTGCCGCAGCGCATTGAAATTTATGACAATTCGCACAATCAGGGTTCGTATGCCATAGGCGCAATGGTTGTGGCAACGCCGTCAGGGTTTGATAAAAAAGCATACCGAACTTTTAACATCAAACAAACGGAAAACACAAATGACGATTTCGCAATGATGAAAGAGGTTTTAAGGCGGCGTTTTGCGCATTTGAGCGATGAAAACAAACCCGATGTCGTTTTGCTTGATGGGGGGCAGGGACAGTTAAACGCCGTTTTGGAGGCACTTAAAGACATAGATTTAAGCGGTATTTCAATTATTGCGATGTCTAAAGGCATAGAGCGCAATGCCGGAAAAGAATTTTATCATCAAAGAGGCAAAGAAAGTTTTGAATTGCCATATCGTTCGGGTTTGGCATTTTATCTTCAAACGCTTCGCGATGAGGCGCATCGGTTTGCCATCGGCACACATCGTAAAAAACGTGCCAAATCAATCTATAAATCAGGTCTTGATGATGTTGAAGGCATCGGCGCCAAACGCAAAAAAAACCTTCTGATGTTTTTCGGCTCGGTGGATGAAATTAAAGCGGCCTCAATCGAAAATTTGCAAAAAGCGGAAGGGATAAGCAAAAAAACGGCTGAAAAAGTTTATAAATACTTTCATAAATAAAAAAATTGAGTTATCTTTAAGAGAGTTTGAACAAATTTTAAAAATAAAGGATATGTTATGTATAATTTACCGAACTTGTTGACAATATCACGCATTGTGGTTATTCCGGTCATTTTTTTGACGCTGTATATCAATTCGTTTGCGTGGCAGATGTTTGCGGCAATTTTGTTTGTGATTGCTTCCATCACCGACTATTTTGACGGCTATCTTGCCCGCTTACGCAACGAAACTTCCGCTTTCGGGCGTTTGCTTGATCCGATTGCCGACAAACTTCTTGTTTCATCGGCGCTTGTTTTGGTTTTGGCCAAGCCCGATATGGTGTCTTTTAAGATAAGCTACATTCCCGCATTTGTGATTTTGTGCCGCGAAATTTTGGTTTCGGGTTTGCGCGAGTTTTTGCGCGAGGTTAATGTGGGTTTGCCGGTAACAAAGCTTGCAAAATGGAAAACGGGTTTTCAGATGACGGCGCTTTCCATGATGCTTTTCAACGGTTTATGGCATTGGAACGGAATTGGTGAATTTTTGCTCTGGATTGCGGGCATATTAACATTTTTAACGGGCTATCAATATTTTCAAAAAAGCGTTGATTACATCAAATCGGTCGAGAAAGTTAAAACGCTTGAATTTGAGGTTGAAATTAAGCAAACAAAAAAGGCTGTAAACAATCAAAAAGAGCAAGCCAAAAAACGCGCCAAAAAACCTGCCGCCGCAAAAAAGCCTTTGAAAGCAAACAAAAAACAAAAAACAAAAGAATCGTGATATGGAAGAAGAAAAACCGCATATTTTAGTTGTTGACGACGACACACGTTTAAGGCTTCTTTTGGGGCGGTTTTTACGTGCCGAAGGTTTCGCCGTGAGTTTGGCACAAGACGCCTTTGAGGCAAAAATGTTTTTGGCGGAATACCGCTTTGATTTGCTTGTTTTAGATGTGATGATGCCGAAAATGGACGGATTCACATTTTTAAAAGAGCTTCGTGGAGAAAACAACGTTCCCGTTTTGATGTTAACGGCAATGGGTGAAACGTCAGACCGAATTGCGGGTTTTGAAACGGGTGCAGACGACTATCTGCCCAAGCCCTTTGAGCCAAAAGAGCTTGTGCTGCGCATCAAAAGCATTTTAAGGCGTGCGCCGCAAATTAAGGTTGCCGAAAGTGTGTTAAGCTTCGGAGGGTGCTTTTATGATATGGTTAAAAAAGAGCTTAAATCAACTTCGGGCGACTTCATACATTTAACAAATGTCGAACATCAACTAATGGCAATTCTCGGCACGAAAGCAGGGCAGATTTTCACGCGCGAAAAGCTTGCCGAGATGTTGGGCGCCGGAAACAACCCGAGATCAATTGACGTTCAAATTACAAGGCTTCGAAAGAAAATCGAGAAAGACTCGAAAAATCCGCGTTATTTACAAACAATTCGGGGCAAAGGATATATGTTGCTTCCAAAGTAAATATAAGGGTTGACACACGTGCGCATTACGTTTCCACATCAAATTGAAGATAATTTACGCGCTTTCAAGCGCAGGCTTTTGCCGAAAACATTGTTTTTCAGAACAATGCTTTTGATTATCGTGCCTTTGATTGTGGTGCAGATTGTTTCGATTGTGGCTTATTTTCACGGAAGCTGGGGCAAGGTTGGCCGCAGATTGTCTGATAATTTAAGCTCGAATATGGCCTTTGTTGTTGAGGTTTGTGAAAATAATCCGTCGCGATTTGAAGAAATCAGAGAGCTTGCAAAACGTTTTTATGATTTAGATGTCGAATTTTCGGACAACACATCAAAACATCAGTTCATCAACGAGGTTCAGAACAGCAAAATTGTAACGGGTTTTTTTGAAAATTCGCTTAAAAAAGAGTTTGTCGGTTTTGAAACCACGCTTTATCTTGAGGGCGAGAGGACGCTCGTGGCACTTGTGGGCACAAAAAACGGGCTTTATCGTTTTTCAACCGCGACAAAAAATATTTTTAACTCATCGCTTTTCGGCTTTATTGCGTGGATGATTGGCACGTCGCTTTTGCTTTTTATTGTCTCCTCGCTTTTTTTGCGTGTTCAGGCGCGATCCATCAAGCAACTTGCCGAGGCGGCGGAAAATTTCGGTAAAGGTATTGACACGCCATTTAAGCCCTATGGTTCGGCAGAAGTTCGAACGGCGGGACTTGCGTTTACAAAGATGAAAGAGCGCATTAAGGTTCAGATGTCGGAGCGCACGCAGATGTTGGCGGGTGTGTCGCATGATCTCAGAACCCCGTTAACACGGATGAAGCTGGCGCTTGCTATGGATAAACAAACAGAAGAAAACAAAGCGTTTTTGGAAGATGTTACGGAAATGGAAAAAATGCTTGACGGCTATCTTTCCTTTGTCAGAGGCGAAAACAGAGAGGAAAATGCCTTTGTCGACATGAATTTGCTCATCAAAAGCGTGGCGAGCAAATTTGATGGCAGTCAGCACAGAATTAAGTGTTTCACACAAGATGAAGATGTGGTGTTGCAAGGACGCGAACAAGCCTTGCGCCGAATGCTGACCAATCTGGTTTCAAACGCTTGTTATTATGCAAAAAACATTGCGATTACCCTTAAAACCGCAGGAAATATGCTTTTGTTATATGTTGAAGACGACGGGCCGGGAATTCCTGAAGATAAGCGCGAAGATGTTTTTAAGGCCTTTTACCGCATTGAAGGCTCACGCAACAAGCAAACGGGCGGTGTCGGTTTGGGGCTTTCAATCACAAAAGACATCGTTGTTTCACACGGCGGCACAATTAAACTTTCACAAAGCGCGATGGGCGGCCTTAAAGTCGAAATCAAAATTCCGCTTTAAGATTGCTGCCACATGCACGACTCTTGACATTGACAAATGAGAGAACAAATGATATAAAAGGGTGATTTAATTTCACAACAGGAGAAATGATATGGAAAAACCGGAATTGAAAGAAGAAGATTTGATAGGTTTGAGCGAAGAGGAAAAAGCCGCAAAAATTGCGGAAATTGAAAAACAAAAAGAGCTTTATTGGAAAGAACGTTATAAACGCAATATTTATGAATTTGGTGATTATAATGGTCCGGAAGATTCTGAAATGACGCCTGAAGTTGCTGAAGCGGTTGAAAGAGGACTTCAGAGAATTGCAGAAATAAAAAAACAAAACGCTGGAAAATAAAAAAGGGTTTTGTTTATGCAAGAAAATCCTCTGTTTTTTTCGGGGTATCAATATTATTTATCGCACAACGACGAAGAAGCGCCATCTTTGGATGAAATCATTCAAGAAATGGATGGTTTTGTCAGTATAAACGGTGTCAAATATTCGGCTGAAGACATCAGAAAACAAATTTCTGAGGTTGAAAAAGCCGTTAGAAACATTGAAATGACCATTGATAAATATCGTCTCAGCGGCGAAAAAAGAACGGCGATTTATACTGAAGAACGTAAAAAATTGCACACTCAAATTATGAACGAGTTTGTTATTCAAAAAGCCACTCCACAAGTGATTAGTGAAGATCCACGTGTTTTAATTATGCTCGGTGGTAGGCCGGAAAGCGGTAAAAGCTCATGTTTTCGCGGGGTGGTGTATGATGATAGTTTTATTGTTTTAGATCCTGATGAAATCAAATCAAGGTTGCCTGAATATAAAGGCTGGAATGCGGAAGAAGTTCACGAAGAAAGCGGTGATATTTTGGAAAAATGTATACAAATAGCAAAAAAATTGAGGTTAAACATCGTCATAGAAACAACGATGGGCACCACAGGCAGTGCGTTAAGGCGGATTAAAGAATTTAAGCAAAGTGGTTATAAAGTTGAGGCGCATTATATGTTTTTGCCTATGCACCAGGCTTGTAAACGTGCGATGGAAAGATTTTTAAATGGCACACCGACAGGACGTTATATTCCGATTGAGATTTTACATCAAATGAAAAACACGGAAGAAAATTTTGACATCATTAAATCATTTGTTGACGGGTGGAGCTTTTATTCGAACGAAAACAGCGATAAAACAGGCAAACCTGAATGTATAGCAGAATATGGAGATATTTATCTGAAACGAAAACAACAAAAAGAACGCGCGGCGATGATGGAGCACTTTCAAGATATGGCACAGGCTGTTCGCAAGACGCGAAGGCCGTATGTGAAGCCCGAAGCAAAAGAAATTACAAGTTGTAGAGCAGAGGAAATTTTATCTCTTTTGCAAGGTAATGAACAATAAACTCGATTTTCAAAAACGTTTTTAAATTTTTTCTTTACATTTTACAAAAATCTTCCATAATGAACCTGCAACCAAAAGGTTGCGGTGCTTAATAGGCATCTTCTAGGCATCAACTCCTTATTGGGGAGTGGGCGAGATAAGGCTTTGCTCGAATAAGCTCATCTGTGTCTAGACAGTCTATTAGCTCCCCGTTTTGAGATTTTTTTCAAGACGGTTTTTTTTTGAAAAACATTAAAACAGGAGTTACCAATGACGATTCAAAGACAAATCAGAAAACAGCTCGGCCGCCTCATTTTTGATGAACGCCGGAAAAACAACACATACTCTGCCGCTTGCTGCAGAGCGCTTAAAATAAACCCCATCACGTATGAAAGAATTGAGCTTGGTTCAAGGCACATCGGTTGGAAAAAGTTTGAAGATGCCCTGAAGTATTTTCATAAATCCATCGAAATAAGGCTTGTTGATGAGGAAAAAAGCAACAAAAACGCTTGACATTGTTTTTCAAACAAAGACAATGTTATTGAATGCAAAACAGGTTGAAAATATGAAAATAGTCAAACTAAAAGGCGGGCTTGGCAACCAAATGTTTGAATATGCTTTCGGGCAGGCTTGGTCAGAAGACGTTGTCTATGACGCATCCTTTTTTGAGAAAAAGCGCAACCCAAAGAAAGTGGCCGTTCGAGCTTATGAACTCGGCTTTTTTGATATATCGCCGAAACTTTTGAATAAAAAAGAAATGAAAAAGTATAAGAAGAACAATTTGTTTTTAAGCTTATTTGGTGTTCAAACAAAACTTCCCGTCACCAAAGAAGGGGAGAATATGAAATTTCAATCGGCGCTTTTGAAAACCGAACGAGGCATAATGGATGGTTATTTTCAATGCGCCGAATATTTTGAGCACATCAGAGCAAAATTGCTTAAAGATTTTACGCCAAAATTGAAACCCAACAAACAAAATGCCGCAATTTTGAAAGATATTTGCCAAACAAATTCCGTTTCGGTTCATATCAGGCGCGGAGATTATTTGAATTTCGCAAACATTTATCATATCTGCAACGCTGACTATTATCAAAAGGCCATGGATTATATTGCAGGCAAACAGAAAAATCCGAAGTTCTTTTTCTTTTCAGAGGATATGGAATGGGTAAAGCAAAACATTTTCTGCCCGTTTGCGTGCGAATATGTCGACATTAACCGCGGTGCAGACAGCGTTTGGGACATGTGGCTGATGAAAAATTGCAAACATAATGTGATTGCGAACAGCTCGTTTTCTGGGTGGGGCGCTTGGCTTAATGAAAATAACAATAAAATCGTTATTGCGCCCAAAGAATGGCTGGTTGACGGACGCACAACAAATATTGTTCCAAAAGAGTGGCTGCGCCTGTAACAATGTTTTTGCAAAGTGCCTTTGTTAGAGCGTATCTTGCAAAAGCGCGCTCAAAAGCCGAACACCGAAACCGGTTGCACCTTTCGGATTTAAAGGCTTGCCTTTTGTTTCTTTATCAACGCCTGCAATATCAATGTGCGCCCAAGAAACGCCTTTTTTGATGAAACGCTCTAAAAAGCACGCCGCCGTGATTGAACCTGCATTTCTCGATTCGCTGATGTTTTTCATGTCGGCAATGTCCGAATCCATCATTTTGTTATACGCCTCACCAAGCGGCAATTGCCAAACATTTTCTCCAGATAAGAGGCCGGCTTTTTTAATTTGCTCCACAAGCTTTTGAGAATTGCCCATTATGCCCGCCATTTCAGTGCCGAGCGCAACGGCAATTGCACCGGTCAGGGTTGCAATATCCACAACTTTTTGAACGCCGAAAGCCGATTGAATATACCACAAACAATCGGCCAAAACCAAGCGCCCTTCGGCATCTGTGTTTAAAATCTCAACCGTTTGCGAAGACATAGATGTGATAACATCACCGGGGCGCGTTGCCGAACCCGAGGGCATATTTTCAACAAGCCCCACAACACCGATGGCGTTAATGGGAAGTTTTTGCAAAGCTGCGGCCTTTAGCGTCCCGACAACGGCGGCTGCACCGGCCATATCCTGCTTCATATCCCACATGCCGTTTGAAGGCTTTAGCGAAATGCCGCCGGCATCAAACGTTACGCCTTTGCCGACAAGCCCGATTTGATATTCTTTTTGCGCCTTGTTGCCGTTCCATTTAATGATGGCAACATAAGGTTTGTTGATTGAGCCTTGTGCAACCGAAAGCGCCAGATTGAAGTTTTGCTCTTTCATCTTTTTTTCATCTAAAAGCTCAACCTTAAGCCCGAGATATTCCAACCGCTTAATGTCGTTTGCCATTATTTCGGGTGTCATATTATTTGAAGGTTCATTGATTAAATCTCTGGCATAACGCACGGCATTTGCAAGTGCAGCATAGTTTTTAAACCCGTCTGCCGAAAGTGTGGGGGCGGAGGTTTTGAAAAACACTTTTTCAAGCTTTGCAAACTCGCTTTTATCAAGCTTTGTGCGATATTTATCAAATCGGTATGATTCAAGCTCAATTCCGAAGGCAATGTCATAAGCGGCTGTTTTTTCAAACGCTTTTGAAACAAAAACAACAGCCTCGCTTTCTTTTTTGATTAAACGATAAATTTTTGCCCCAAAAACCTGATATGCACATGCGTTTTGAACACTTTTTGAAAAACAGACAATCATTTTTCGTTTGATGCCTTCTAAAACGACAAAGTCGTGTTTTGCGTCGCTTGATTTGATTTTTGAAAGAATTTGTGCTTTTTCATCTTCGGATATCAAATTTTTCAAATCGTTTAAGTCGCGCGGTGCGCACATGGCGGCAACCAATGTTGTTTTTTGCGAAGTCTTTTTATTTTCAAAAACGTATTCAACCATTTTTTCTCTCCTTTTTGTTGTTTGTTTCATTTAATGCAAAATATATAAAAAATGTGTTACTTTTTCATCAAAAATTGCTTGCAATCTATTTTTTTTTAACTTATCTTTAGACAAAATAGTGTTGCTAAAGAGGACAAGATGGCAAGAAGAGGCAGCAAATATGCACGCAAGCATTTTGTGGAAACAAAAGAAGAAAAAAACATTGAGCGTGAAATAGCGCAGAAACCACATTTGGAAGTTATTTATGACGATGTTACTTTCGTTGAAACATTCCATAGGTTGAAACTTCAAGATGCGCTAAATGCGTATGCCATGTTGATTGAGCTTTCAAAAGAAAAAAACAAAAACAAAGAAAGCCGCAGTGATGCACGATATAAGCTTGAAAAAATCAATAAAAGTATGGGGCTTTATGTTGTTGAACGCGACGGCGAACATTTGCCCAAAGAAGAAAAGCTCATAGTGCGAATGGACGTATATGGGCGCATTGATCGGATTGAGCCTCGTTTCAGAGAACAAAAATTGAGCCCGTATTATCGTGAGCTGATGCAAAAGCCGCTCGGCAAACACCCGAAAATGGAAGATTATGATTTTGAAAATTCCCCTTCGTGGAAGCTTTATGCGCGTTTTCAAGGCTTCAGAAAAATAGAAAAAGAGCTCAAAACCTATTTGCGTCGGCACAAAATAGATCCGCAAATTCTTAAACTGATGACACCGCGCGATTTTTCGGATCTGATTGTGCAAACTTTTCAAAAAGACGAAACAGAGCGCAGGGTTTCTTTTGTTTCAAATTGCAGTGTGAAAGACCAATTTGTGAAAGACATCGCGGCTATGCACAGCGGTCAAATTGCTGAGATTTGGCGAAAAAAGGGCTATGATGAGCGTTATATTCGCTCACAGCTTAATGCCATGCGCCGATTCGGTTCGACAAACTCAAATAAATTAATTATCACCGAAATTTATTTTACCGACAGAGTTCTTGCCGATTTGAAAGCCGAAAATTTGCTCTATGAGGGTTTTGAAAAGGGCAAAAAGATTCCGCAACATTTTGTTGATTATCTCATTGACGAAGGCTTGGGCGATTTAATCGCCGCGCGCGACGAGCATGGAAAAAAACTCCTCGGAAGCCAGTTTGCATCTTATGAGGTTCATCACAAATATGCCGTTTCGGAAGGCGGCTATTTAACAAACATTGCTTATGCCAATTATCGGAACAATTTGTGCCTTGTGTCGGCAGATATTCATGCAAAGATTTTGCATGGTAATGACCAAATCAGCGACGGCAAACTCGACACGTATTCAAGACGCACGGAGTTTATTGATGATGATGTGTGTTTTATGGGCGGCCTTGAGAAAAGCGACCAAATTTCGCACGATTTCAACAAAAACAAAGCCAAGCGTATGAAAAAAGATGACGTTCATAACGTCATGTATGAGGATTGTATGCGCGAGCTTGCCCTCAATCAAAGACTTTATGATGAATGCCACAGAAAACTTCGTTTCAATGTCGATGAAGATGTTGCCGAAGTTAACAAGTTTTATCAAAACAGAAAACGTTTTGCAAAAAAAGTGAAGGCAGATCGACGCTTGCGCAAAATAACAAACATCGCGTCAGCAAATGAAAAGAAGGTTATGCGCGCAAAACTGAATATGTTAATGAAAAGTAAGACAGATGGAAAAATTTATTAAAACCATTCAAAAAGAATGTGCCTTAAAAAAGCAACAACCGCTGGAAGCGGCAAAGTTGATTGTTGCCCAAAAAGCGCTTGCAAAAGAAGGATATCCTCTTTTGCCGGCTGATTTTATCGATTTTTTGAAAATCTGCAACGGCGTGAAAGGTGAGGATTCTGCCGTTTTAGGCATTGAGCCTGAAGATATGCTTCTTGATCTTGTTTCTTTTAACAAGGCGCACAATGCCGCCAACTGCAAGGTGATTTTGGGCTATGACGATTTTTGTTTTTTGGTTTTTGATGCCTCAAAACAGTGTTATTTGTTGCTTGACAGAGAAGATGGCGAGGAACTTGATGATTTTTCGAAAGATTCTCTTGCATACGCCTTGAGCGCGATTTTGCATTTTTGAGAATTAAAATGAGCACGATTTTTAAGGCAAATGATGAAAACATTTTAAAAGCCGCCGAGCAGATTAAAGCGGGCGGTTTGGTTGCCTTTCCGACCGAAACCGTTTACGGGCTCGGTGCCAACGTTTATGATTCAAAGGCGGTGGCCGCCATTTTTGAAGCCAAGGGCAGACCAAGGTTTAATCCGTTGATTTCGCATATTGCGGAAATTGATTTTTTAAAAGAATATGTGCAAACAGACGAGCGTGTGATGGCTTTGGCAAAAAAATTCTGGCCTGGGCCCTTGACCTTTGTTTTGAAACGCATTGACAATAATCCGGCGCTTGATTTGGCCTGTGCTGGCTTAAAAACGGCAACGGTTCGTATGCCAAAACATCCGGTTGCGCTCAAGCTGATTCAAAAAAGCGGTGTGCCGATTGTGGCGCCGTCGGCAAACAAATCGCAAACCCTGTCGCCGACAACGGCTGAAGATGTGTTTGAAAGTTTAAAAGGCAAAGTTGATATGATTTTAGATGGCGGCAAATGTGCGGTTGGGGTTGAATCGACCATTATTGACTTAACGGGAAAAGATGTTGTGATGTTACGGGCAGGGGGAATTGCGCTTGAAGATTTGCAAGATTTTTTGGGCCAAAAGGTTTTGATTTCACACGGCAATCCCGATATGCCCTCATCGCCCGGACAGCTCTTAAAACACTATGCGCCGAAGAAAATTTTGCGCATTAACGCGCTTAAAAGAGAAGAAGGCGAGTTTTTTATCGGGTTCGGACGTGTTACGGATTGCGATTTAAACTTAAGCAAAACGGCCGATTTGAAAGAAGCCGCAAGCAATTTGTTTTCATATCTTCGACTTGCCGATGCCGATAAAAACACTCAAAAAATCGCTGTTTCTCCCATTCCCGAAAAAGGGCTCGGGCTTGCCGTTAATGACCGAATTTTAAGGGCCTCATATCGCATTTAAAAAATTATCCCCTTTAAAAACAAAAACAGCCTTTACATCGGTTTATAATCTGCTTATCTTATTTCTAACAATTCAAACAACAAACAATAATAAGGAATTATTAAATGACACTCAGTGCAGAAACAGATTTTTTAAGCGAAATTAAAGAGGGAAAAATCGCCGTAACGGTTTTTTTAATTAACGGTGTGAAGCTGCAAGGAATTATCACGTTTTTTGACGAGAACACGCTTCTTCTTCGCCGCGACGGCCACACACAGCTTATCTTTAAGCACGCCGTTTCAACCATTATGCCGAGCCAAGCTGTTGATATGACAGAAATTTAGCCTTGATTGAAATCAAAGAACACATCACAAACACCATTGTTGTTTGTCCGGTTTTGCAAAACCTTAAAAAAAGCCTGTCGTTTGAAAACCGCTTAAACGAGGCTGTCGGACTTTGCATGGCAATTAGGCTGAATGTTGTTTTTTCAAGCCTTGCGTATGTCAAAGAAATCAAACCGGCAGGTTATTTTTCAAAAGGATATATTGAAAAGCTTTTTAAAATTGCGCAGGATAAAGCGGCAGACCTTTTGGTTGTCGATGCCTCTTTGTCACCCGTTCAACAACGCTTTTTGGAAAATACGCTCAAGATTAAGGTGATTGATCGCACGGCGCTCATTTTGGAAATTTTCGGTGAGCGCGCGCAAACAAGCGAGGGAAAACTTCAAGTTGAACTTGCGCATTTAACCTATCAATGCTCGCGTTTGGTGCGCGGCTGGACACACCTTGAGCGCCAGCGCGGCGGCGCGGGGTTTTTGGGCGGTCCGGGCGAAAAGCAGATAGAGCTTGACAGACGCCTTATTGATGAAAAAATCATCAAAATCAAAAAAGAACTTGAAAAAGTGAAGAATACGCGCGGTCTGCAACGTGCAAACAGGCAAAAAGTGCCATATCCGATTGTGGCTTTGGTTGGCTACACAAACGCCGGAAAATCATCTCTTTTCAATGCGTTAACAAAAGATAACGTGATGGTTGCGGACATGCTTTTTGCAACGCTTGACCCCGTTTTAAGAAAAATCAGGCTCAAAACGGGAGTTGATATTGTGCTTTCCGACACGGTCGGTTTTATTTCCGATTTGCCGCATGAGCTTGTTATGGCCTTTCGTTCAACTTTGGAAGAAGTTTTGGAAGCCGAAATGATTGTTCATGTTTTGGACGTTTCAAATCCGGACAGTTCAAAACAGCGCGAAGACGTTCTTGATGTTTTGCATAAATTAGGCCTCAAAAACATTGAATATGCGCCAAACTACATCGAGGTTTTCAACAAAACGGATTTGCTTTCAAGCGACGAACAAGCGGCACTTTTGCATAAAACAAAAAACAAAAATGCCGTCAGCGTTTCAGCCTTAACGGGGGAAGGATGTCAGTCTTTGCTTGAACTGATTTTGCAAAATCTCACTGCAGGCGATGAAAATTTACTCTTCAAAATTCCGCTTGAAAACGGCAAAGCGCTTAATTTGGTTTATCAAAATGCCCGTGTGATGAGCAGCACGCAAACCGAAAACAGCATCATCATTTCGGCTCAAACGTCAAAAATTAAGGCAAAAAAGCTTAAAAACCAGCTTGCAGAGTTTGTTTTACATTAGGTCAATCATCGCCTTAATCATATTGTCGGCACCTTCGCAAACCTGCCTGATTGATTTTGCAAGCATATAAGCAGGTGTTGTCACAACTTTTAAGTTTTTATCGACACAAACCTCGGTTGCACCTCTTGTTTCGTGAACGGCACCCGTTTTTTCAACGGCCATGGCCACACCTTCATCATTTCCGATTGTCACATGAACACCTTTTGAGCCCAAAACCTTTGCAATCACAACGGGGGCAATACACATCGCACCGATAACGACACCTTCTTTAAGGCTTTCCAAAATGGCCTTGCGCACACCGAAATCCACATCGCAATTAACGCCGGAAATGCTGAAATCGCACCAGTTTATCACGGCGCCCAAGCCGCCCGGAAACACAATGCCGTCAAAATCTTTCGGGTTATAATCTTTCAAATCAGAAATATTGCCGCGCGCAAGTCTGGCCGCTTCAATTAAAACAGAACGCGTCTCGTTTTCTTTTTGACCGGTTAAATGGTTGATAACCGCAGCTTGTTTGATGTTCGGGGCAAAGCACTGATAGCTTGCATTTAAGCAATCGATGGCAAGAAGTGCACACGTTGTTTCATAAATTTCCGAGCCGTCGGCGCGCCCGCAACCGGAAAGCACAACCGCAAATTTTGGATTTTCTTTCATGTTTATAACATCCTTTGAAGACTTTTCATTTGACTTGATTTATCCTATATCAGCAATATAACACTGTCAATGAGCATTTTAAATGGGACAAGAAGATGAATTTTGAAGAAACAACACTTGACAACGGCTTAAAAATTATGACAAGCACGCGTGCGCACACCGAAACGGTTTCTCTCGGGCTTTGGATAAATACGGGTTCGGCTTATGAAGATGAGGCTCTTAACGGTGTGTCTCACTTTATTGAACATATGGTTTTTAAGGGCACACAAAAACGCACCGCTTTGCAAATTTCGGAAGACATCGAAAATGTCGGTGGGCAGACGAATGCCTATACATCTCGCGAATTTACGGCCTTTTATGCCAAAATGCTCAAAGAAGATGTTCAGTTGGCCGTTGATGTGATTGCCGATTTTGTCGTTGCGCCGACATTTGATGAAACGGAAATGGCAAAAGAAAAAGAGGTGGTTGTTCAGGAAATTAAACAAAGCATTGACACGCCCGACGAGGCCATATTTGATTATTTTCAAGACACGGCTTTTTCGGGCGATGCTTTGGGAAAAACGATTTTGGGTCCGGCAAAAACCGTTCGCTCGTTTAACAAACAAATCCTGCAGGGCTATATGAAAACGCATTACGGGGCAAACAATATGGTGGCTGTTGCCGTTGGAAACATCAAACATGATGATTTTGTAAATATGGTCAAGTCGCGTTTGATGGGTTTTCAAAACAAAGCCTCATTTTCGACTTCACCGCAAATCTATCAAGGCGGATTTTTCAAACAAAAACGCGACATTGAGCAGGCACACGTTTTGCTTGGCTTTAAGGGCATTGACTATCAAAATCCGGCTTATTATGCCGTTTCAATTTTTTCAACGCTTTTCGGTGGCGGAATGTCATCAAGGCTTTTTCAGGAAATAAGAGAAAAAAGAGGGCTTGTTTATACGGTTTACAGCTTTACCAACTCACATACAAAAAACGGGCTTTTCGGAATATATGCCGGCACCGGCGCAGACGAGCTTGAAAAACTTGTTCCGGTTGTGGCAGACGAAATTAAAAAAGCAATGAATGAAAAAGTGAGCGTTAAAGAGCTTGAACGCGCCAAAGCGCAGCTTAAAGCAAGTATACTCATGTCGCTTGAAAGCTCGTCATCAACGGCTGAGGTTTTGGCACGCCAATATCTGATTCATCATAGAATTATTCCCATTTTTGAGATTATCGAACGCTTAAATGCCGTTACGGTTGACGACATACAAAAAGCCGCGCAAATGCTTTTTTCTTCAACGCCGACATATACGCTTTTGGGTGATATTAAAAAACACATTTCGTATGAAAATCTTGAAAATTATCTCAAATTTTAAGGCTTTGTTTGCGATTTTGGGATATAAAAATAAAAAAAAGGAGTTTTTAAATGTCCCGTGCCGAAGATATTTTTCAAAAGCTTGTGTATTTTGGTGAAGACGCCATTGACGAGTTTATCTTAAATTTGCAAACCGAAGAGCTTTTTTTGGACTTTAAGCAGGCTGTTTCAACCGGCAAAAATTTTACAACGCTTCATAAAGATGACCGAAGAAATCTGGCAAAAGCCATTTCCGGATTCGGAAATTCGGAGGGCGGCGTTGTTGTTTGGGGCGTTGTGTGCTCGCGCGACACGGAAGTGGGCGATGTTGCCAAAGCCAAAGTCAAGGTTAAAAACGTTCATCGCTTTTTAAGCTGGCTTGAAAACGCCATTTCAGGTTGCACCATTCCTAGCCACAACAAAGTTCGCAATCACATTGTCAGTGTTGATGAAAACGGCGACGGCTTTGTGGCAACATACATTCCGAAATCTGACATCACGCCTTTAATGACAACTTCAAACAGCACCATTTACATTCGATCGGGCTCAAACAACGTTCCCGCACCGTATGCCGTGATTGCGGGAATGTTCGGAAAAAGTCCGCAACCCAACATCGAGCTTTTGCTTGAAGATAAAAATTTGGAAATCTTGGAAAATATTGATGAAGATATGTTATATCCGAAAACCATTGATAATCCGCCTGAAAAATATGTGAAAATCAGCTTTTCGGTGATTGCCGACAATCAAAGCAACGCCATCGCAAAAGAGCTTTATTTTTCTTGCACGACAGAACAAACAGGAAGCGATTACAACAAAGTTCGTTTTTTGGGCTATAATCAGATGGATTCTCTTTTGGGCATTGCCGGACACTTCAACTTAATCACAAAGCCTGAAATGCGCCTGCCGCCGCGCGGAAAACTCAAATTTACCACAATGCAGATTATCTTGTCGCCTTTTGCCGAAACGGATTTTTGCTTAAACGGCGTGATCGGCGCACAAAATGCAACGCCGAAAGATTTTCGCATTATGCTCACAAAAAATCAGCTGCGCTCGTTTGTGGCAAAGGCTTTGAGAAACGAAGATGAAAAAGAGGCGCTTCTTTTAGAATTTTTAACAACCTTTTTGAAAAGTGCTTAAACGATAATGGAAAAACGTGTTGAAATATATACAGACGGTGCGTGTTCGCAAAACCCCGGTGTCGGTGGGTGGGCAGCCGTTTTACGATATAAAGATGTTCAAAAGGAAATTTCGGGTGGTGCGCTTGAAACCACCAACAACCGTATGGAATTAACGGCTGTTATTGAAGCCTTAAAAGCATTGAAAACGCGTTGCAATATAACGCTTTATACAGACAGCAAATACGTTATGAGCGGCATCACTGAATGGCTTGTTAACTGGAAAAAGAACAACTGGAAAACGGCCAATAAAAAGAATGAGGTGAAAAATATTGACTTATGGCAGACATTAGATGAGTTATGTGCCAAACACGAAATCAGATGGGTTTGGGTGAAGGGCCATGCCGGAAACCCGCTCAACGAGCGCGTTGACGAACTTGCCCGCGCAGAAGTTCAAAATTTGCAGTAGTTTTAAATAGTTGTATTTTATAGCTTTTTGTGCTCACAAGCACCAAAAAAAAGCACTTAGCCGACGATGTCGACAAAGTGCTCTTTTTTCTGCTTTCGTGCCGTTATTTGATAAAGGGTAGAGAATTTTTTAAGTCTTCTTCGGTGTTGATATCTGCCGGCGCTTCATCAATAAGCTTGATTTTATCAATGATTTTGGCGCGAATGGTCATACCGTTTTCAAGCGCGCGCAGTTGTTCCAAAGACTCGCGGTTTTCCAAAACACCTGTCGGAAGCGAAACCATTTTTTGCAAAGACGCCGCTTTGAAGACATATATGCCGATGTGGTGATATAAATCCTGATTTTTGCATTTTTCGGGATTTCTTGTATATGGTGCGGTTGCGCGTGTGAAATAGAGGCAGCGGCCTTCATCTTCGCCTTCTTTTAAGCCCATCACGATTTTCACGACATTCGGGTTTGTTTTGTCCTCTTCGTTTTTGATAATCATCCCGCAGGTTGCAATATCGCAATTTGTTTTTTGAACCATCTCCACAAGCGGCAAACAAACTTTCGGATCAACGTTTAAGTTGTCGCCCTGAAAATCAACCACAATGTCGTATTTTTCGCCTTTTGGATCTAAAACCTTGAGCGCTGCGGCGATTCTGTCGGTGCCGCTCGGCAGATTAGGATCGGTCAAAACAGCTGTTCCGCCGAATTTTTGAACCTCATCAACAATTTTTTGGTCGCCTGCGGCAACGGCAATGTCCGTTTGGCCATTCATCGCTTTTTCAACATTTTCATAAACTCTTTGAACAAGCGTTTTTCCGTTAATATCCAAAAGCGGTTTATTCGGAAGCCTTGTTGCGGCCAAGCGAACAGGCATCATTGTAATTATTCTTGTCATATTATACTCCTTAAAAGTTTGTTTCTAAAAGTTCTAAAGCGTTTTTAACACGCTTTAATGTTTCGTTTTTGCCTAAAATAACGGCAAGTTCTGTTGCACCGCCCGGTGTTGTTTCTTTGCCGGACAATGCAATCCGAATGGGATATAAAATCTGCCAGTTTTTAAGGCCGCTTTTTTCGGCCACTTTTTTAAGGCTTTCAAACAGAGCTTCGTTGGTCCACGAATCGAGGTTTTTCAAAACGTTTAGGGCTAGCTTTAACGAAGTTTTTGCAATGTTTTCATCTGTTTTCATTTTTTTGTTTTGATAAAGCGCCGTATCATATTTTGCGAGAGATTCAATGAAGTCAACGTTTGAAACGATGTCTGCAAGCGTTTCGATGCGCGGCTGCAAAACAGTGCTCAAAAATTTGAGATTCACATCACGGGTTAAAGCTTTATTGTAATAGGGAATCGCAAGCTCGTGGAATTTTTCGGGGCTTAAATTTCTGATGTAACACCCGTTCATCCATTTAAGTTTTGTAATGTCAAATATGGAAGGCGATTTGTTCAATCTTTCGGCGGTAAAAACTTTTTTCAGCTCATCAAGTGAAAATATCTCCTGCTCCGTTCCGGGGTTCCAACCTAACAGGGCAATGTAATTTAAGATGGCCTCCGGCAGATAGCCTTTGGCTGTTAAATCTTGAAACGAAGCGTCTCCGTTGCGCTTCGAAAGCTTGTGCTGTGCATCTTTCATAACAGGCGGAACGTGAACATAAATCGGCGGCGTCCAGCCGAAAGCCTCATAAATGAGGTTATATTTCGGCGTTGACGAAATATATTCGTTGCCGCGCACAACATGCGAAATTTGCATCAAGTGGTCATCAATCACATTGGCAAAGTTATATGTCGGCAAGCCGTCAGATTTTAAGAGCACACCTTCGTCAAGCTCGTCATAATCAATTTCGATTTTGCCGTAAACAACATCTTCAAAAACAGATGTGCCTTTTTTTGTGATGTTTTGGCGCACAACAAAAGGTTCACCGTTTTGAATGCGCTTTTTTGCCTCTGCCAAGGGGATATGCTTGCACGGATCGTCAAACTTGACACCAATGGGGTTTTCATCGTCGCTTGTTTCTTCATTTTTTTCGCAAAAACAATAATGTGCGCCACCAAGCTCAACCAATTCATGAGCATATTTTGCATAAATATCTTTGCGCTCGGATTGAACATACGGCCCGAAATTGCCGCCCACATCAGGCCCTTCGTCCCAGAGCATGCCGACCTGTTTTAAGGTGGCATATATAATGTCTGTCGCGCCTTCAACATAGCGCTTTTGGTCGGTGTCTTCAATGCGCAGCACAAAATCTCCGCCCAAAGATTTTGCAATCAGATATTCATATAAAGCTGTTCTTAAATTGCCGATGTGCATATAGCCCGTTGGTGACGGCGCAAAGCGTGTGCGTGCTTTCATAATTGTTGTCCTTTGTCAATCATAAAATATGTTGTTTTTCAAAAAGCATAAAGCAATTTTATTTTGATTCAAGCATTTTCTTTTTTTAAGTTAAAAAAATTGTTGTTTTTTTTGAGCTTGCTCTTGACTTTTAAATAAAAAGCATTAAAACTATGCCAGCTAGCAATTTTAAGGGGAGGGAAAGCTCCTTTTAAATCGATTTTAAGGAACGTTATGTCTGAAAAAGAAAATCAAGATTTGAACACGGATTCACCGCTGCTTGACTCGCTTGGTCATGCGGTTAAAGGCCGTATTGAAAAAGGAAAAAACCGCGGTTACATCACGGTTGAAGAGTTAAACAGAGTTTTGCCTTCCGAAAAAGAAACCTCTGAGCGAATTGAAGATATTATGGCCTCAATCTCCGATTTGGGCATCAGCTTAATATCAGAATCGGAAACAGAAAATTTCGAATCGGACGAGCAGGATTTTAATGACGAGGCCGACATTGACGAAAGCGGCAATTTTGATGAAAAAGAGCTTGGACGTTCAGATGATCCGGTTCGAATGTATTTGCGCGAAATGGGCGCTGTCGAACTGCTCTCGCGCGAGGGCGAAATTGCAATTGCCAAGCGCATTGAAGCCGGAAACACCCTAATGATTGGCGGCCTGTGCGAAAGCCCGATGACATTAAAGGCCATTGCTTCGTGGCGTGATGAGCTTGTGGCAAAAACGATGCAGCTCAGGGATATCGTTGATTTAGAGCTGATGTATGGCGATGACAGCGAGGCAATTTCATACGACGATGAAGAAAGTCAGGTTGATGATTTGGCAAGCGTTGCCAAAGAGCTTGATGAAAAAAACATTGATGAACTTGATGAAGACATTGATGACGAAATCGAAATTGATGGTGAAGATGAGCAGGATGATGATTTGCAAAGTGATGAAGATGCCACGCAAAATCTTGATAGCACGGACGATGATGCGTTAGATCAGGAAGAGCCTGTTTCCGCCATAGAAGAAGACGAGGGGGCAAATGTTCACGCAAGCACTTCTGTTTCGGCAATGGAAACAGCTTTGTTTGAGCCGGTGCTTGAAACATTAAACAAAATTTCAAGCTATTACGATGATTTGAAAAAAATTCAAACACAGCGTATGAAAGCGATGATGTCCGGCAGCAAGATATCTTCGTCCATTGAAAAGCAATATGCCGGCGTTAAAAAAGATTTGGTTGATTTGATGAGTTCCATTCACTTAAATGCGGCGCGCATTGAACAGCTTGTCGAGCAATTAAACGAAATGAATAAGCGCTTAATGGGCTTTGAGGGAAAGCTTTTAAGATATGCTTTATCGTGCAAAATCAGCCGTGATGATTTTATTGCGGCATACCGTGCCTCTGAGTTTGATGTTCGATGGCTTGAAACCATTCAAGCTAAAAAAGACAAACATTGGCAAATGTTTATTGAGCGATATAAAAATGAAATTTCAGACCTTCACGGCAGCATTTTGCAAATGTCTGAAGAATTCGGCCTGCCGATTAGCGAATATCGCAAAATTGTCGAAACAATCAAGCAGGGTGAGCGCGAGGCCGAGCGTGCCAAAAAAGAGATGATTGAAGCCAACTTAAGGCTTGTGATTTCAATTGCAAAAAAATACACAAACCGAGGCATGCAATTTTTAGACCTTATTCAAGAAGGCAACATCGGTTTGATGAAGGCGGTTGATAAGTTTGAATATCGTCGCGGTTATAAGTTTTCAACCTATGCCACATGGTGGATAAGACAAGCCATCACGCGCTCGATTGCCGATCAGGCACGCACAATTCGCATTCCGGTTCATATGATTGAAACAATCAACAAGCTTGTCAGAACATCGCGCCAAATGCTTGCCGAAATGGGACGCGAGCCTGTTCCAGAAGAGCTTGCAAAAAGGCTTTCAATGCCGCTTGAAAAAATCAGAAAAGTGATGAAAATTGCCAAAGAACCGGTCAGTTTGGAAGCTCCCGTCGGTGATGAGGAAGATTCATCTTTGGGTGATTTTATTGCCGATGAAAGCGTGTTGCAACCGCTTGATTCCGCCATTCATTCCAATTTAAGGGAAACGTGCACGAAAATTCTTTCGTCCTTAACGCCGAGGGAAGAACGCGTGCTGCGTATGCGTTTCGGAATCGGTATGAACACGGATCACACTTTAGAAGAGGTTGGCCAGCAGTTTAACGTTACGCGTGAGAGAATCCGTCAAATTGAGGCAAAAGCACTTCGCAAATTAAAACACCCGAGCAGGTCTCGACGTTTGCGCTCGTTTTTAGACCAATAGAAAATCGTTTAGTTTCGGACAATGGGCAGGCCCTCATAGTCGGCCTCCACCATTCCGCCGATGACAACGGCAACGTTTTTGTATCCGCTTTGTTCAAACATCTTTGCGGCTTGTGATGACCTGCCGCCCGATGAGCAGATTATGTTGATTGTTTCTTTGCCGCTCAACTTATGTTCTTTAATAAAAATTTCGGGCTTTAAGGTGTCAAGAGGTTCCAAAACGTGTTTATAGGCCAAACTTTCCTCATCGTGCTCGATTTCATCTCGAACATCTAAAATGAAAGATTGCGCCGTTAAATCTCTGGGTTTGATAAATTTCATATAAAGCCTCCGTTTGAAAAACAATGTATGCCTTTTACGGCCTGCTTTCAAGTTCATCAAACGGATATGCGGTGCTTATCTTTCGGGTTTGTAAACGATATGACCGTTTTCAACATAGTTGTATAACACTTGCTCAGCTTCCATGGGCGCGATGTTGCCATAAACGGTGATGCCGCGTTTTTGAAACGCGTCAAACCATTTGGGCTTAAAACCTTCATCAAAACCGGTGATTTCTTCAACTCTTTTTGACGGCAGACCATAGTAAACGGCTTTAATGCCACTCCATAAAATGCCGCCCAAACACATCATGCAAGGCTCGGAGGTAACATAAAGGCTTAAGTTATATTGTGATAAATCATAGGTGTTTAAAACCTTTTCCGCTTCTTTGATGGTGTTCATCTCGGCATGGTTGTGTGAACAATTTTCAGACACAACGCTGTTTGCATTTTGCGCAATGAGTTTGCCGTTTTCATCATAAATTGCCGCTAAAAAAGGCCCTGAACCGTTTTTGATGTATTCCGCCATTTGTTTTTGAAGCCCTATGATGATTTGTTTTGCTTTTTCAAGCTCAAGGGAGTCGATTTCTTTATTGGCAATCACGCCTTCATCATTTTTAAACATTTTATAACCTTTATTTGATAAACCAACTTTCATCAAAATATAACCAAAACAGATTCAAAACAACAATTTTTTTAGCTTTGATGGGACAGCAAACATGAACAGCATGATCGGCGAATTTTTAGGATATTTGGCAGGAATTTGCACGGCAATTGTTTTTTTGCCGCAATCAATAGAAACGGTTAAAACAAAAAATGTTCAAGGATTGTCTGTTTTAACATACATCATCTATTCTGTCGGTATGGTGTCGTGGGTTTTATACGGTGTTTATCTTCATTCCGTTCAGATGATGCTTTTTAACAGTATTTCGCTTGTTTTTGCGCTGATTATTTTGTGGATGATTATCACACAAACAAAAAAATAAACCGTTTTGCAAATTTTTTAGTATGTGGATATCCGGCGCGCAAGCTTGTCATTGAAACGTATTTAGATTATCTTGTTTTCCAGAGATTAATAAAAACAAAGGATAAGTAATATGGCTAAAAAAAATAATCCTTGGGAAACGGAAATTGAGCCTGAGGGCTGGGAAACAGGTGAAACGATTGCACGAAAAATCAAATCCGTATCGCCGTTTAAGGTTGCAAAAATGGGCGGCGTGAAAAATGATTTTCGTTTTCATCTTAAGCTGATTTTTCTTGCAGCAATCGCACTTTGGCTGCTTTCGGGCTTTTATCAGGTTCAACCGAGTGAGCAGGGCGTTGTGCTGCGTTTCGGCAAATATATTGACACAACGGATTCCGGCTTGCATTACCACTTGCCTTATCCGATTGAAGAAGTCATTAAGGTTAATGTGACACAAGAGCGAAGCATTAACTTGGGCGTTACGGAATCGGGCGTGCAAAACAAATATATGAACGCCAATCGCTCAAGCGTTGCCTTAAATTCGTTTACCGAAAGCCATATGTTAACGGGCGACGAAAACATTGTTGACATCAACTTAACGGTTGTGTGGAAAATTAAAGATGCCAAGGACTATCTGTTTAATGTCAGAAGTCCGGACGTCACGGTTCGTGTGGCGGCGCAATCGGTTTTGCGCGAAATTGTCGGACAATCCGAAATGCAGCCGATTATCACCGGCGACAGAGGCAAGGTTGAGGACGAAACGAAAACCGAGCTTCAAAAGCTGATGGATGATTTCGGTGCGGGCATTTTGATTGTGCGTGTCAAATTGCAAAAGGCCGACCCGCCAAAGCAGGTTGTTGACGCCTTCAACGAGGTTCAGCGTGCAAAGGCAGACCAGGAACGTTTCAAAAACGAGGCCGAGGCCTACCGAAACGAGGTTTTGCCAAAGGCTAAAGGTGAGGCTGTTAAGCGCCTTCAGGAAGCAGAGGCTTATAAGGAAGCGGTCATCAATAAAGCAAAAGGTGATGCCGAGCGGTTTACATCGGTTTATAAAGCCTATAAAGAGGGCAAAAGTGTTACGGCAACGCGTCTTTATTTGGAAACAATGGAAAACGTGCTTTCAAAATCAAACACCACGATTATTGATCCTTCGGCCAAAGGGGCGAATGTTTTGCCTGTGATGCAAATTAAATAAAGGAAAAATGCAATGAAAAATCAGTTGAAATATGTTTTGCTTTTTTTAAGCTTGTTAGCGTTTGTTGCGCTTTGGCAATCGGTTTATATCGTCAGTCAGGTTCAACAGGCAATTGTTCTGCAGTTCGGCGAGCCGATACGGGTTGTCAAAGACGCGGGCTTAAAGTTCAAAGTTCCGTTCATTCAAAATGTTGTTTATTATGATAAGCGGCTCTTAAATTTAGATCCGCCGGCACAAGAAATCGTTTTGGGCGACAAAAAGCGCCTTGATGTTGACAGTTTTACACGTTATCAAATTGTTGATCCTTTGAAATTTTATCAAACGGTACGCACCGAGTTTCAGGCACAAAGCAAGCTTGAAGAAATTGTGAACTCATCGGTTAGAAATGTTTTGGGCCGCATTACGCTGCAAGAGCTTCTTTCGGAAAAACGCTCACAGATTATGGCAAACATCAGCGCGGCGGTTAAAAACGACGCATCGCAGATTGGTGTTCGTGTGGCGGAAGTGCGCATCAGACGGGCCGATTTACCCATTGAAGTTTTACAGGCCATTAATGACCGTATGAAGGCCGAACGTGAGCGTGATGCAAAAGAGGCCAGAGCACAAGGTCAGCAGGCGGCACAACAAATCAGAGCAACGGCTGACAAAGAAAGCACCATCATTGTGGCCGAAGCCGAGAAACAGGCGCAAATCATTAAAGGCGAGGGGGACAAACAGGCAACTTCAATTTGGAACACTGCTGCCGGCGTTGATGCGGAATTTTATGCCTTTTATCGCTCGCTCGAAGCTTATCGAAATGCTGTGGCAAAAGACAAAAATTCACTTGTGTTGTCGCCTGATGCCGAATTTTTCAAATATTTTAAGACTAAAATCAAATAGGAAGACTTATGTTTTTTCGGACTTTTTTGCTTGTTTTGCTTTATTGCTTTAACGCCTTTGCACAAACATCGCTTGCGCCTATTGTTCAAAAAGTGATACCGAGTGTGGTCAGCATTTCGGTTGCCCTTCAAGAAACCGTTGATGCGCCCGAGGTTCAAGAAAGCCTTGTTTTCAAAAAAGATGAAAACGTTGCTTTAGGATCAGGCTTTATTGCCGATGAGCAAGGGTATGTTTTGACCAATCGACATGTGGTTGAAAAAGCAAAAAATATCAGCGTTAAAACGTTTGAGGGCAAAACATATGCGGCGCGCCTTGTCGGTGAAGACGAAGTTTGTGATGTGGCTTTGTTGAAAATTGAAGCCGACACTTCCATTAAGGCGGCGGAATTTGCAGATTCCGATGCGCTTGAAGTCGGCGACCGAATTTTGGCAGTCGGCAATCCGTTCGGGCTTGAAAACAGCGTTACCACCGGAATTGTTTCCGCTAAGTCGCGCAACATTAACGAAACGCCGTTTGATGACTACATTCAAACCGATGCGCCGATTACTCAAGGAAATTCCGGCGGGGCGATGTTTGATATGCAAGGCAAAGTTGTCGGGCTCAATACACTCATTTTTTCAAAACAGGGAAGCAATTTGGGCGTCGGCTTTGCTCTTCCGTCAAACCAGCTTGTTCATATTTATCAGGCGCTTAAAACGACCGGTAAGGTTTTGCGGAGCTATCTTGGTGTTGACTTAAAAGAAAGCCTAACCGGCGACGGGCAAAAAGTGCTTGCGGTAAGTGAAATTTTAGATGAAACTTTAGCCTTTGACAACAACCTCATCGCCGGAGATATGATTGTTGAGGTTGACGGTAAAAAAATCGAATCGCTGCAAAAGTTTAAAAATTTTGTTTCGTGGCTGAAACCGGAAACAGAGTTAACGCTCAAAATTTTAAGGCAAGGTGAAGAGGTGGAACTGCTTGTGCAGACACAGCTAATGCCTTATGAAAACATTAAAGAAACTCAAAAAGAAGAGATTGGTGCCGAAAACGGTGTGTTTTACGGTTCTATTGGCTTAAAGCTCGACGGATTTGACATTACAGATGTCCAAAACGAAAGCGAAGCGGCCGCAAAGGGGGTGAAAAAAGGCGACAAGCTGGTAGGTATCAACGGCTTTACACTCTCAACACCTGATGATTTTGCACTGTATCTTCAAGAAAGCATTGAACAAAACAAAAGAATAAGGCTTGAGCTGAAAGATGGTGATGACGTGCCGTATTTTGTTGAGTTGACGCCGGTTGGAGAAAAATAAATGCTTCGCATAGACTTTTATCATCTGCAAAAAAATACGCTTGATGAGGCATTGCCGAAGCTTCTTGCCAAAGCTTATGAAACGGGCGAATTTATTAAGCTCAAAGTCGGCGGAGAGCTCAGAGTTGATTATTTAAACACACTGCTTTGGACATTTGATGAAGAAGCTTTTTTGCCCCACGGCACCAAAAAAGACGGATTTTCGGAAATGCAACCGATTTTTATTTCAGCAGATGACAAATTGCCGAACGAGGCCGCGCTTTTGTTTTTGGTTGACGGCGCAAACGTTGATTTTGAAAATGCCGGGAATTTTAAGCGGATTTTTTATATTTTTGACGGCAATAATGAAAATGAGCTTCAAAAAGCAAGGAAAGTTTGGAAAGATTTTTCATTAAATGAGGCTGAAAAGCACTATTGGCAGCAAAATAACCTCGGCAAATGGGAAGAAAAAAAGCTTTAAAAAGTTTTGATTTTGTGCTACACTTTAACGGTCTTTGAAGAATATCGGCGGAAAAGGGAAAAAGGGTATGGCAGAAATAAATTTCAGAACAGATGAAATTGAAAGGCAGGAAATTGCCGCGCGTAACCGCAAAAGAACCTTGTATATTTTAAAAAGCGCGGACATTAATGAAAGTAATCCCGATTATCAGCGCTATTTTAACGCGACAATCGTTAATGTGCACAATGCCTACCGCTATTCATATAATGGCGAAACGGAAGCTGATTTAGAAAATGTTTTTGAAGGTTTTATTGCAACCATTAAAGAAAATACGCTTGAGCAATATGAGCAAACGACAAAAGCGTTTTTAAGCGCGCGGGCTGAACAACAATTAAACAAAGCAACGGGGGAATATGCACACCAAACAACATATGATGATATGCGCAAAACCTTAAACAAAACCGTTCAAAGCGGGGTTGCAATGAGAGCGGAAAATAAAACGATTTTTCCAAAAGAGTTTTATTTAAAAAACGGTGGTTTAAAACGTCTTGTTTATGATATTGACCTTGATATGCAATCAGAATCAGCCATGCGTAACATTGATATGATTGTCGCAAAATATAAAGATAAAGGGGTTGATTTTGATGCCTCAAAAAACAGATTTATGGTCAAGGGTCAGGAAGTCGGTCCGCAGAAGTTTTTTGCCTCAAAACACGAAAGGCTCGAAAAATTTTTAAGTAAAACAGATCAAAATTCTTCATCACTTGATTTATTAGATCAAGAGCTTTTATCGCACCTTGAAAAGGGTGATTGGCAAGCTTTCAGCGAATTAAGAAAACAGCGCGGTATTATTAAGAACAGAAAAAACGAAGATTTAAGAACAGCGCTTTCTGATGAAATCGTCTTTCATGAAGTTTCTGCGGCATTGAAAGAAAAAGGCGCAATAAGCCAAGAAAATATTTTGGGAAGTATTTTTGAAGTTTCTGAAAACTTCAAAAAGACGGCGGAACTTATCAGCAAAGAATCCGAAAAAGATGTTTTAGGGCGCATTGACAGGGTTATGTTTTCGGTTACCCCTTACGATTTGGCAACCCAGTCAACGTTTAGAGATTGGAAAAGCTGTATGCACACAACGGGGTGCTATCATCAATATGTGGACGATTCAATCGGGCTCGGTTCAATTGTGGCTTATGGTTATGATTCGCAAAATCCGTCAAAAATGGTTTCAAGGCTTTTGATCCAACCGCATGAAGACGAACAAGGTAATATTGCGTATAAGGTCAACGACAGGATTTACGGACGTGATAATTTGGGTTTTCGCAAAGCTGTTGAAAAAGTTACAAATTATTTTAATGAGGGAAAAGAAGGCCTTTTTAAACTCAAAGAAGGGTTATATGATGACAATTCAAGTACAAAACTTCTTCTTTGGGATATGAAAAAACACCTCAAAGACGGGGTTTTAGATTTAACGACATATCCTTTGAACAATGGCGAAGCTCTTTTGGATCGAATCGAGTTTAAAGACATTCGTAAAATAACGGCACCTGAGGGAATGGATGTTCGATTTTATAATTGCGAAATTGCCTGCGATGTATCTGAGCTTTCAAATGCAACTTATAAGGGGTGCTTTTTTGCAGAGGGCGCAAAACTGCATTCTTTTCAAAAAGAAGATGGTTACGGCGATATTGTGATTATGGATGATAAGGCAGCTCAAGAAATTGTTAAAAATCACATTAAAGCAGATAACATTATGCTGATGGATAATGTTTCTTTAACGCCTGAACTGCTTGAATGTTCGTCTTGTGATGTTGTGGTTGCCAAACCGAACTTGCTGGAGGTGTTTAAAAGCGGAAACTGGGAAGAAAAAGACTATCATGATGTTGTTCTTGCCATCGTTGATGACGAACCATCGCAAGAGGAATATCTTAATTTAGGTATTCAAAATGTAAAGACAAGAAAAGAATATACAGAACAGTATATTGCGCCTGAGGCAAGGCATGAAAAATATCTCAATTTGAGCGCAGAGCAGGTAACACATAATGATTTGGCGAGGTTTGAGTGCGAATCTCTGAAAATTGAAGGCAGAATTGATAATAATGGAAAATCAAGTGATCTTTTTGGGGTAAACCTTCCGAAACCGGTGAAAAACTTAAGCTTGTCTTGCATACAAACAATGCCAGAAATCACACCACAGATTGAAAAAGTTAGCTTGAGGGATTGCAGCTTTAAAAAAGGAGATGTTGTGGATTTGTCGCATTGTAAAGAAATTGATTTGCAAAGTGTTGACTTGTCAACAGCTAAAGTTATTTTGCCACACAAAGCTGAGCGCATTTATATCGGTGAAGATGTGCATTTTCCGCCGGATTATCAGCTTGATTTATCAAACTGCAAAAGTGGGTTTGTAGATGAAAGTGTTTCATGTACAACGGTGAAAATGCCAAAAGAATCAACAGCAGACAGCAAAGTGATTTTACCTCCACAAACAAAAGAGGTGCCCGCATCTTTTATTTTAAGCTGTTATTTCCATGTTGAAGTACCTGACAGTGCAAAGATTGTGGATTCAAAAGACGAGAAAGGCAAGCATATTCCCCTTAAAATTTTAAAAAACAGAGGACTTTCGAAAAAACAACTGCTAAGATTGAAAAAAGAACGTTTAAAAGAAACGGTTTACAGTGCTGCCAACAGGTTTAAAAAACTTTTGCCGAGTTATTTGAAATCAAAATTTTCAAAAAAGAAAACACCGGGAGAAATAGCAAAAAACAAAAGAGATTATCGCATCGTGCAGAGCTTGAGGGGTATTATCGGAACGAAAAGAAGCCATAACAAAGCAGATGATACACAATTACATATTGAAGAAAATGTAATATTCAATTCTCATCTCAAAGACAGAGATGATGGGAGATAAGCTTTTGCTTGAGGTGAATAAGATTTAAGAAAAACTTGCCTTTGGAGCAAATCTGTCTATAATACAAATTCAGAGATGTTAAATTTTGGAGAATACGTATAAATGCCTAAAAATAAAGATATTGAGGTGGCTAAACAGGTTATTGATCGTGAGGTCGAAGCCTTGGAAATGATGAAAGGTGAACTTGATGACAGCCTAACAAAGGTTCTCGATCTTATTATCAAAAGCAAAGGACGTGTCATTGTTACGGGTA
This sequence comes from Alphaproteobacteria bacterium, assembly GCA_017445475.1. Taxonomy (GTDB): domain Bacteria; phylum Pseudomonadota; class Alphaproteobacteria; order RF32; family CAG-239; genus UBA1254. The sequence continues at coordinate 23,526 of JAFSUB010000014.1, read as the reverse complement.
TGGGCAAATCAGGCCACATCGGCCGAAAGATTGCGGCAACCCTTGCTTCAACCGGAACACCCTCGTTTTTTGTTCACCCAGGCGAAGCAAGCCACGGCGATTTGGGAATGTTAACCAATCAAGATGTTGTTCTTGCCATCTCAAACGGCGGCGAATCAAAAGAATTGTCTGATATTTTGATGTATTGCAAAAGATATCGCATTCCGCTGATTGCGATGACCAAAAATCCTGAAAGCACGCTCGGCAAAGCGGGAGATTATCTTTTGAAGCTTCCAAACGACGGTGAAGCTTGTCCGCTTGGCTTGGCGCCAACATCTTCAACAACGGCAACGCTTGTTTTGGGTGATATTGTTGCGGTTGGGCTGATGGAACGCAAAGGCTTTTCGGAAACCGATTATAAACAGCGCCACCCAGGCGGAAAACTCGGCGCCATCTTGTGCAAAGTTTCCGATTTGATGCACTCTGGCGACGAAATGCCGATTATTGACGAAGACGCCATTATGCAAGATGCCCTTATTGTGATGACCGAAAAAATGCTTGGTTGCGTCGGCATTGTCAACAAAAAGGGCGAACTTGTCGGAATGATTACCGATGGCGATTTGCGCCGATGGATGAGCCCGAAGCTGATTGAAGAAAAAGTTTCAACCGTGATGACCAAAAATCCGAAGACAATCCGTCCCGATGTTTTGGCAAGTGAAGCGGTTTATACAATGAACAACACGGGCCGCGGCATCACCAATCTGTTTGCCGTTGAAAACGGCAAGCCCGTCGGGCTGATACATATTCATGATTGCTTAAGAGCAGGGGTTGTCTAGACTTGGTCGACTTAAAAAAAATAGATTCTTTTTTTGAAAAAGAAGAGCCTGATTTCGCGCGCGCGCCGCAACATATTGATCGGCGCGCAAGATTTTTGCGCCTTGTCAAGCTTGTTATGCCCTCAATTGCTGCGGTTTTGGTTGCCTTAATTTTGATTTTTCCGAGTATGAAGAAAAATAACACGCTTGTAGACTATGATTTAACGATTCCCAAAAAAGGCGAGCTTGAAAAGCTGCACGTTGAAAACACGGTTTTTTCAACCACCGATAAAGACGGAAAAATCAGCTCGTTTACCGCAGATGAAATGAACGAAACGACACCCGGTTCCAAAATTATTGAAATGAACAATCCCAAGGGACAGGTGGCTGTTAATGCCGAGGGTAAGTTTATTGATGTTATATCCGAAACCGGCTTTTACCACCAAGCCGACAACATTATTGTTCTTCAAGGCAATGTTAAAGCCGTTTACGACAAAGAGACAACTCTTGAAACCCAAAAGGGTGAATATGATTTTAAAAAAGCATATGCACACGGCAATGAGCCGATTTTGGCCTTTGGTTCGTGGGGCAGGCTGACCTCTGAAAGCTTTGCATATGACAAGCGCGCCGAAAAACTTTATTTGAACGGCAAAACCAAAATTGAGCACGAAGACAAAACCTTATATGCAAACAAGCAAGTGATATATGACAAGAAAAACAATCAGCTTACAGCAACGGGACGAGTGAGGATTGAACAGCAAAACGGTTCTTTGCTTGCAGATAAGGTTGTGATGTATTTAACAGACGATAAAAAACCGAAAGCCAAAAAAATTGACGCATTGGGCGATGTGGTTGTTGAAAGCGGCAATGCTGTTGCAAAAGGTGAAAAAGGGGTATATTATCCAAATCAGGAAAAAGTTGAGCTTGAAGGTCGGGTTTCCATTCAAAAAGACGGCCATGTCATATATGGAAACAAAGCCATCAGCGATTTGAAAACCAAGCGCAGTTATATCGTTTCGGCAGAAAACAAAAAGCGGGTGTCGGGGATGATAAGCGGACAGAAAATTAAAAGGAGCAAAAATGAAAAAAAATAAGGCATCTGATCGCGTTCTTGAGATTTTTAATATTGGCAAGAAATATAAAAACAGATCGGTTTTGAAAAATGTTTCGCTTAAAGTGAAATGCGGAGAGGCTGTCGGTTTGCTCGGACCGAACGGTGCAGGCAAAACAACATGTTTTTATTGCGTCATCGGCCTAATCACACCTGATTACGGCGATGTGCATTTGGGCGGCGAAGATATTACCAATATGCCGATGTATAAGCGCGCACAAATGGGAATCGGTTATTTGCCGCAAGAAGCTTCCATTTTCAGGGCGCTCTCGGTTGAAGATAACATTAAGGCCATTTTGGAAGTGGTTGAACAAAATGAGAGCAAACGAGAAGCAAAACTTGAGGAACTGCTTTCCGAATTTTCGATTGCACATTTAAGAAAATCGCCGGCCGTTTCTTTATCGGGCGGCGAGCGGCGGCGTCTTGAAATTGCACGTGCACTTGCAAGCAATCCTGATTTTATTTTGCTCGATGAGCCTTTGGCGGGCATTGATCCGATTGCGGTCGGTGAAATTCGTTCGCTCGTTTCGCAGCTTAAAAACAGAGGTTTGGGCGTTCTAATCACCGATCACAATGTGCGCGAAACGCTTGATATTATTGATAGAGCATACATTTTGCACGGCGGCTCTGTTTTAATGGAAGGCACGCCAGAAGAAATTGTTCAAAGCAAAGAAGTGCGCAAAGTTTATCTGGGCGAAGATTTTGCAATGTAAAAAACAGTCATTTAAATGAGAGATGTCAAGCACCTGAAAGTATCACTGTTTCAAATAATCATTTGATGTCATGCAAAGTGATACAACATCACTATTTTTTCTTTTTTATTGATTTATTAACAAAACAGCTTATATAATGAAAGCCGTTGGGATAGCCCATATCTCAATAAAGGTCTGATAAGCTTTAATCGTTATGGGCAAGTGGGACTTTTGTGTTTGTAACAAAAGATTCCATTGTCGTATGGGCTCACCAAATTGGTGGGTGCCGACGATATAAGGATTGCTCGAATAAGTCGGGCTGTTACTCATAACGATTACAGTTATCACACCCATCGCTGATAATGGCTTAATTTGGTTGGGCTGATTGGTTGTGCAAGTGTGGGCAAAACCTGTGCTTTTTTAGGCAATGATTACGACAAATTTTTAAATATGAAGCTTGGGCATAAAACACCGCCCAATCTTAAAGAACAGATACGAAAAACCGCAATCAATTTGATAGAAAACAAAGATGTCGATGTTTTTCTTGTCGGCGAGAAAGGCGGCTATGAAGTTGATGCCTATGATACGATTTTAGAAGTTCAGAAAGAATATCCGCAAATACGCATTCACCTGATAATTTCAAACATTACCGATTTACATGAAGTCGGCAGTGTTTATTGCGAAAAATGCACCGAGAGAAGAGGTTTTGATGAGTTTATTCTGCCACCGAAATGTGAATTTGGTTACAAAAAATTATGCATTGTATATCGCAATCGTTACATCATAGAAAATACGGACTTTATTATTGCTTATAATAATCACAAGGGCAGGGCTTATGAATTTTGCAAAATTGCTCAAGCAAAGGGTGTTCAAGTCATCGAATTGGCTTAGAGAGAGGGATTTGTCTTGATAAAAGTTTTCAACTTTTATCTTCGGGCACTCGTTTTGTAACATTTGCCGCGCTTCGCTGTCGCTTGCTTGTAAATGAACAAAACTTCGCCGCTTGCGCTATAAAATGCCGTTTTAGGCATTTTATATGCTCGCGCCCCCGATGCCGAGGCACCGGCGGTTCAAATCCTTATATTTCACATTAAACAAAAAAAACACCCTAAAAGGGCGTTTCTTTCTTTTGTTGGCGGAGAGAGAGGGATTTGAACCCCCGGTGCCCGAAGTGGGCACAATTGATTTCGAGTCAACCGCATTCGACCACTCTGCCATCTCTCCGAAATGTCTTCCCTTTAATAAAGTAAAAAAAACGTTTGTGCAAGCAAAAATTTTCAATTTATGCGCATAATTTCTTCAGCAGCTTTCAGCATATACGTTTCAAGCTCTTCAACCTTGTTCTTCATTTTCAGATTTTCAAACACATCTAAGGCCGAATCATAATACTTTAAAGCTGTGTCTAAATGCTTTCGGCTTGCGGTGTGCTTGCCCAAATGATAATAAACATCGGCAATCTGCGCCTCAAGCAAAGCAAACGGGTAGGGCATATTTTCCTTTGTATATAAGGTTTGAAGGTCTTTATAGCTTGAAACAGCCATCAAAGCAATTTCCTCACTGTTCGATTTTGTGCTTAAAACCGCCAAAGATTTCGCTAAATCGCTTTTAATTTCATCAAAAGCAATGGGATTGCTTGCAAACGTAAAAATTTTTTCGGCTTCACGAAGATGAGCAATGCAATCACGAAGAGCCTGATTGTCGTCCGTTAAACCAAAGATTTTACGATAAAGCTTTGAAATAACAACACTTAATCTGCCGTAATCATACACAAAAACATATCGATTAAAATATTTTTGCGCCTTTTTATAGCTTTCAAGCGCACGTTGCAACAACAAATACGAATCGGCGTTCGCCCCGCTTAAAGCGGCTTCATACATTTGCCCCAAAGTTGTATAAAGCCCGCCTTCAAGAATTTGATCTTGAGCAAGTGAAAGATTTTTGAAAGCCAAATGCATAAGCTTTTGAATGAGAGAAACATCTTTTTTTTGAAAATCGTTTCGGTGTGCGCCAATATATACCATCGCCAAAAAGTTGAACATATACGGCAAAAATTTTGCATCCATTCCGGCGGGCATCTTGTTTTTGCTCAAAATATCAATGAGGTGCTCGAGACATTCTTGATACATCGGGTGTTTGTGGGCATTGATGGCCATTAAAATGCTTTGAATCAAAAATGACATTTCAAGCGGCAAATTTTGGCTTTCAAAATATGAAAGCGGCAAATAAAGGCTGTTTAACAAACTTGTCCATAACGGCTGATATTTCACATATTGCGTGCTTGTCTGAAAATTGATGCGCACACCGTTTTTGTGAAGATAAAGGCGCATCAAAACGTCGGCATGATGAATTTTAAGCATTTTTAAGCCGCTGTCTAAAAAGTCAAAAAAGTTCTTATTATCAAGATTTAGAAAATTTTCACTCCATGGTTCCGTTTCAAAACAAACATCAAAAAAAACATTTGTGGACAATGCTTTATGTATCAGCTCTTTTTGTGTGGCCGAAAATTGCGGCGGACAGACAACAGCAACGCGAATCGGTTTTGTCTTTTCGATTTCCTGTTCTTTCGCCTTTTGTTTTTTCTTATAAAAACGCCAAATCATCGCTTGCCTTCTTTCGTATGAAGTGTTTTGCGAGCTTTACGAACCTCGTCTTTGATGTTTTCGCTCAAATCTGCATTGATTTGTTTGAAGGTCGGTTTAACCTCATCAAAACGGTAAAGCTTGCTCAAGAGCCAAACATTTAAAACTATTGCAACAATCAAAATGGAATATACATTCGGAGAGTATAGCTGAAACAAAGCCAAAGCCGCAGTTGCGACAAAGAGCTTAATTAAATTTGATATCAAAGTTTCAAGAGGAAAATCTCTGCTTAAAACCGAAACATAAATCGCTTGGTCTGAAAGACGAGCAGATTTTTTAAGCAAAACATATCTTCTTGTCAAACTCCAAAAAAGTTCCAAAAGCGGATAAAGCGCCAAAATCCAAACCGCGGATTCGGCAAGCTCATTTGCACAAAACACAAAGACACAGCCAAGCAAAAAGCTTAATGAAACAACGCCGCCGTCGTTTATGTCAAACTGATTTCCATGAAAGTTGGTTTGCATCAAAGCGGCAAAAAAACCTGCCCACAAACACATCATCTGTGCCAAAACAAAGGGCAATGCGCCCGCAAGGCAAAGACAAACCATCGCAAGACAGGAAAACAGCATATATGTGCTGAATACGGCATATACTCTGTTTAAAAGTCTAAGGCCGAAGACAAACAAAACAAGGAAAAATCCGACAATCAGATTCTCAGCCCATAAAGGAAAAATATCTCCAAAAATCAAAGCGTTGTTTGTTTTTATTAAATAAACACATAAAAAAGAAAAAACAACAACGGCCGCGTTCAAAAGCGTGGGCATTTCAAGCAAAAAAAGCAAATAGAGCAGAAAAGAACAAATAAACGGCACATAAAATTGAAACGAAGAAACCGCATAAACCGCATCATTTGCAGAAGGGAAAAAGTGGCAAACAAGCGCACATAAAGCAAAAAAGAGCGTATATGAATAAATATACAGGTCATATTTTAAGCGATAAGCGGAAATATTGATGTTTTTTTTGCGCATAAACTATATGAAAACGGCACAAAATGCGCTGCTCAAACCAAAAAGCAAAAGAAGACCCATGATTTTTAGTAACATATCATTTTTCCTTTTTTTCAACGCGTTCCAAAAAGGCGGCAAAAAAACCGTCGATACCGCCCTCGATTTTAATATCGTAAGGCAAAGTTCTTAAAAATTTTTTATCAAAAAACGTTAAATCGATTTTTTTTGCATTCGGAAAGTTCAAATGGCGTCTGTCAAAGGTTTTAAGCGCAAATTCGGAATGTTCTTTTAAAAACAGCTCAATCTGCGTTTCGCCCTCAATTTGGAAAAGAGAGCAGGTGCAATACAAAAGCTTTCCCCAAAAAGCGACTCGTTTTGCCGCAGCCTCCAAGAGCCTTTGTTGCAATATAGATTGCTTTGTTACGTCATCTGCTTTTTTTATGTGCAAAATTTCAGGGTGTCTTCGAAAAGTTCCGGTGGCCGAACAGGGTGCGTCAAGAAGGATAAGATCAAACATTTCAGGCCGATCGGTCAAAAAGCAAAGGGCGTCTTCACAAAGGGTTGTAAGATTTTCTGAAAGCTTGAGGCGCGCCATATTCTCTTTGAGTGTGCTTAATCTGCTTTCGGAAATGTCAAGCGCCGTAACAAAAGCGCCTTTGGAAAGAAGTTGCGCCGTTTTGCCGCCCGGCGCGGCACAAAGATCCAAAACTTTTTTGCCTTTAAGATTTTGCAACAATGAAATCGGCAGGGAGGCCGCCATATCTTGAACCCACCACAAGCCCTCATCATAACCGCTTAAAAGAGAAATGTTCGCTTTAGGGTTTAACACGCGAATTGAACCGTTTTCATACAAATCTCCGCCCAGCATTTTTGCAACCTGTATGGGCTTTTCTTTACAAAAAATATCAAGCGGCGGCAAAATTTTGAGCATTTCTTCCATTTTTTTGATTTGCGCCGGCGTGTAATCTTTTTTCAAAAGTGCGGCAAAGCTTTTTGGGAAAAATGCTTGATTTTCCATATTTTCTTTGTTTTTCAAGACATTTCGAAGTACTGCATTCACCATACCGGCACAAAATCTGTCGGTCTGACTTTTGGCCATCTCGACATATTCGTTGATAACGGCATAATCGGGCGTTTGCATATACAAAAGTTCGACACTGCCGGCAAGCAAAACATATTTAATGATGTTATATTTAGCCGAAACGGGTTTTCGCATAAGAGAGCTCAAAAGTTTGTCAACAGCTGCTTTTCTGCGAAGAGCCGTTAAAATAAGCCGGTTTGCAAAAGGCTTATCTTTTGAATTAAGTTCTTCTTTTAATGCATTGAAAAACAGATTTTCTTCCAATATCTTTTGCAAAATCAGAACGCATTGAAGCCGAAGCGACATCTTTTTGTTTTTCCTTTTCGTTTTTTTTGAATGTATGTTATTTTTAAAACTCTTGCAACAATAAAAAAGCCTTAAGCGCAAAACATAAAAAGCCACCGCAAAAAGATGGCTTGTTTCCTTGGTGGGTGTGGCTGGACTCGAACTGCTCTTGCTTTGCTTTAAAAGCAAAGCTTCGGTCACTTGTTTTGTAACATTTATAAACTTCGCTTGTTCGCTCGTTTATAAATTAACAAAACTGCGCCATCTTCGTTAAAAACAACATTTTGAGGTTGTCTTTAACTTGATGCCTCTACCGAGGTCGCTGGTTCGTGATTTCCAACAATAAAAAAAGCGACCGTAAAGGCCGCATTTTGATTGGTGGGTGTGGCTGGACTCGAACCAGCGACCTCTACGATGTGAACGTAGCGCTCTAACCACCTGAGCTACACACCCAAAAGCAAGCTGTCTTTTATCACAGACTTTTTCATTTTTCAAGATGTTTTTTTTAAGTATTGAAAAAACACAATTTTGTGCGTGAACCATATAAAAATGATGACTTTGTGTTTTTGTGGCGATACACTTTAAACAATTTCATCTGCACAAGGAAACAAATATGCTCACCATCGGTTCACATCTCTCATCTGCAAAAGGTTTTGAGTCAATGGGAATTGATGCCCTCAAAATCGGGGCAAACACATTTCAATTTTTTACACGAAACCCGCAGGGCGGCAGAGCAAAAGACATTGACATTTCAGATGTTGAAAAATTTTCAGAACTGTCAAAGATGCATGGTTTTCAAAAGTTTGTTGCACACGCACCCTACACCTTAAATCCGTGCTCAGATAATCCGCAAACAAGGGAATTTGCCTTGATGGTTTTTTCTGATGACTTAAAGCGTATGGAATTTGTGCCGCATAATTATTATAATTTTCATCCGGGTTCGCACGTCGGGCAGGGCATAGATGCGGGAATTGAGATGATTGCCGAGCTTTTAAATCTGGTTTTAACAAAAGAACAAACCACAACCGTTTTACTTGAAACAATGTCCGGCAAAGGTTCGGAAATCGGCTCAAAATTTGAGGAGTTGCGCGCCATCATTGACCGCACAGATTTGAACGAAAAACTCGGCGTTTGTTTGGACACATGCCATGTATACAGCGCAGGTTACGACATTGTGCGCAACTTTGACGGCGTGTTGGAAGAATTTGATTGCACAATAGGACTTAACAGGCTCAAAGCCATACACCTAAACGACAGCAAAACGGAATTTGCCTCACATAAAGACCGCCACGAGCAAATCGGCAAGGGATCCATCGGCTTTGAGGCGATTGTGCGCCTTGTTAACCACAAAAGCCTAAAACATCTGCCCTTTATTTTGGAAACGCCGAATGATTTGGCGGGCTGGGCAGATGAAATCACGCTTTTGCGGCAGAATTTTAACACCTGACAATTTATATTGCAAAAATGCATAAAAAAATATATTCTTGACCATATTTTTGTTTTAAAAACCGGTGATACAATGGAAGAAATAGACGTTCAAAATGCCGAGAATACGCTGCGGACCAAAGCGGAAATCGTTTGCAGGGCAAAGCTTTCGTTTGTGCCTGACGTTTCTGTGGTTTTAATTGCCTATAACACGGCAAAATATTTAAGGCAGGCTCTTGATTGTTTGCTTTTGCAAACGTTAAAAACAATTGAAATAATATGCGTTGATGACGGTTCAACCGATGAAACCTTTAAAATTCTGAAAGAATATGCCTCAAAAGGTGAGCACATCACAATCTTAAAGCACAAACAAAATTTCGGTGCGGCGGTGGCAAGAAACGCGGGGCTTGCCGTTGCCCAAGGAAAATATTTGCTTTTTTTGGATTCTGATGATTTTTTTGAACCCGATATGTGCGAAAAAATGTATCAAAAAGCCATAAAAGACAAATCCGATGTTGTGATTGCCGGCCATTTTTTTTACGCAAAAGGGCAAGATTATAAACAAAAACGCTATGCCGACAAATTGTTAAAAGCATCTGCCTTTAATCCGCTTAAATTGAGCAAAGATTTGTTTGTTCTTGTTTCGCCGAGCGCGTGGACAAAGCTTTTTAGAGCAGAACTTGTGCGCCAAAAACAGGTTTTCTTTGAAAATTTGAAAAGTTGCAACGATTACACTTTTTCATACACAATGCTTGCAGCTTCAAACAAAATCAGCATCATGAAAACCCCGTTTGTGCATTATCGTGTGAATACGGGAACAAACATTTCTTCAAATAGGGGTGATAAGGCAACTTGCATTTTGTATGCCGTTATGGGTTTGAAGCGCAATTTAAAACGTTTGGGTATAGATAAGCAATATGAAAAGTCCATATATAAAAGCGCACTCAAATGCATTAAAGGCGAGTTGAAATATTGCTCGCCGGCGCAAAAACAATACTTTTTTGAGCAAATGCCCAATGTTTTGGACAACGACCTTTTATGCCGCTTAAAAAAGAAAATACATCCGTTTGGTTTTGGGCTGTTGTCGAGATTTTTAAATGGCATACACAAAAAAACACAATGCACTTTTGGCAAATGTCAAGAAAAGTTGGGTGAGCCTGTAAAATTACAAAAGCCTCAAATTTCCGTTATTGTTCCTGTTTATAATGTCGAAAAATATTTAAGGCGTTGTCTTGAATCTATTTTGGCGCAAACGCTTACAGATTTTGAGCTGATATGTGTCAATGACGGTTCAACCGATTCGAGCTTGAAAATTTTGGAAGAATTTGCCGCAAAAGATCAGCGCATTAAAATTATCACTCAAGAAAATCAGGGCCTTTCCGTTGCAAGGAACAACGCGTTTAAGAGCGCCTGCGGAAAGTGGTGTTTGTTTATCGATTCCGATGATGCCACTCACCCTCAAACACTCGAAATTTGCAATCATTTTGCCGGCAGATATGATGCCGATTTGGTTTGTTTCAGGTTTGAAAAATCAGATGGAGGCGCGTATAACACGGCGCACATCAGCCTTAAAGACATTTCTTTTAAGACAACCGACAACCCGCTTTTGCTTTCGTTTTCAAAATCGCATTTCAGGATTCCGTTCAGCGCTTGCACCAAGTTTTATAAAACAAGCGCCATTCAAGATATTGCGTTTTTAGAACACATCAATTTTGAAGATTGCGCGCACACATACGCTTTTCTTTCCAAGCACCCGAAAACCGTTATTTTGGACGCAGTGCTTTATTTTTATACCCAAAATCCAAACTCAATTTCAAATATGAAAGCAAGCGAAAACCAGCTTTTGTATTATCGCAAGATTATGCTTTATCTTGATGAAATTTATTCTCGCGCACCGTTTATGAAAGACTTAAAAACCGTGCGCAAAAAGCTTTATCCAAAACTTCTTAACAATCAATATAAATGCTGCCGGCGCGCTCAAGGGCAGGAAAAGAACAAGATGTTGCGTTTGTTTGCACAATCGCTCAAAATTTATCGGCAACGTCATATGATAAGCCTTGTTGGCTGCGGCTTATTCAAATATCTGCGCTATCAACGAATAGCAAAAAAATATTGAACATTTAATATATTGGAAATTTTCGGCAAAGTGCAATCATTTCAGATGCTGTTTTTTGAAGAACGGCTTGTTCGTTTTTGGCCTTCAAGGCGTCAACCACATCAGCGATTGCGTTGCCGATTTGAACAAACTCGTTTAATCCGAAACCGCGGGTTGTGCCTGCCGGTGTGCCAAGCCTGATGCCCGAAGTAATTTTCGGCGGCTGAACATCAAACGGGATGGCGTTTTTATTGCAGGTGATATGCGCCTTTTCAAGCGCCGAAGCAACCACATCGCCGGTTAAACCTGAAGGGCTTAAATCAACCAGCAAAAGGTGCGTATCCGTTCCGCCTGAAACAAGTTTTAAGCCTCTTTTTTCAAGTGTTTTTCCTAAAATTTTAGCATTTTGCACAACATTTTGCGCATACGTCTTAAACGAATCGGTTAATGCTTCGCCAAAACAAACGGCTTTGGCCGCAATGATATGTTCAAGCGGGCCTCCCTGAATGCCCGGAAACACGGCCGAATCGATTTTTTTGGCGATGTCTGCATTGTTTGTTAAAATCATACCGCCTCTGGGACAGCGCAACGTTTTATGCGTTGTGGTTGTTACAACATCGGCAAATTCGAGCGGGTTTTGACAAACGCCGGCGGCAACAAGCCCCGCAAAATGAGCCATATCAACCATCAAATACGCCTGAACGGAATCGGCAATTTTTCTAAAACGTGCAAAATCAATGGTGCGAGGATATGCCGAACCGCCGGCAATGATGAGTTTGGGCTTTTTGTCGCGCGCAAGTTCTTCAAGCGCGTCATAGTCAATTTGTCCGGTATCTTGCCGAACAGTGTATGAACAAGCATCAAACCACTTGCCGGAGGCTGAAACTTTTGCGCCGTGTGTTAAATGTCCGCCGGCAGACAAACTCATACCCATCAAGGAGTCGCCCTTGTTTAAGAGAGCAAGATAAACCGCCATATTGGCCTGCGATCCGGAATGAGGCTGCACATTGGCAAAGCCCGCATTAAAAAGCTTTTGGGCGCGACTGACGGCAAGCGTTTCAATTTCATCAATATACTCGCAACCGTGATAATAGCGATGCGCCGGATATCCTTCGGCATATTTGTTGGTGAGTATTGAACCTTGCGCCTCTAGAACGGCCTTTGAAACATAGTTTTCCGAGGCAATAAGCTCAATTTGTTCAAACTGGCGCCGATTCTCTTTTGCAATAAGCTCAAAAATCTCTTTGTCTTGAGAAGATAAATCTTTATTAAAATCCATTGTTTACTCCATATCAAGCTTATCAATTCTTTTTTGATGGCGTCCGCCTTCAAAAGTGGCGTTTAAAAAGGTTTCAATGCACGAAACGACATCTTCAAAAGCCATTGTCCGCCCGCCGAACACAAGAATATTGGCATTGTTGTGTCTTTTTGCCAAATCGGCGACAACAGGGCTGTAAACAAGGGCCGCGCGTATGCCCTTAAAGCGGTTTGCCCCAATTGAAACACCGATTCCCGTGCCGCAAATCAAAATGCCCAAATCGGCTTTTTTTTGCAGTATATGCAGGCTCATTTTTTTTGCAAAATCAGGATAGTCAACACTTTCCGTGCTGTGTGTGCCCAAATCTTCAAGAGGCATATTTTTGTTTGCAAAATAAGCAATGAGTTTTTGCTTTAAATCAAAGCCGCCATGATCTGACGCAATTGCGATTTTCATTGACATTCTCCTTTTTTTCGTTTATCCTAACTTAACAGTAAATAAGAGCGGAAAGGAAGTTTTTTTTTGTTTTTTTGCAAAAAAAATGAAAAAAGTTGTTGACGCGGGAAAAAATATTTGTATATATGAGAGTTACCGCAGGGGACCAAGGGCCGGTTGGCAGAATGGCTTATGCAGAGGACTGCAAATCCTTTTATATCGGTTCAATTCCGGTACCGGCCTCCAAAAATATTCCGACTTAGCTCAGCGGTAGAGCAATCGGCTGTTAACCGATCGGTCGTCCGTTCGAACCGGACAGTCGGAGCCAAAAAAGAAGCCTCGCTTATATAAGCGGGGCTTTGTTTTTAGAAACGGGCAGCTTTGCAAACAAAAATATTTGAGTTTATAAACTGTTTGACTGTATGATTGTTGTATGTTATCGTTAAGGCCTGTTTTTGCCGTGTTTTGAAAATAACAATAACACAAGAGGTAGATTTGGCGAATATTTTGTTGATATCTCATTATTTCGGTTGCACCGGCGCACCGGCCTCGCTTTTAAGACACGCTGTTTATTTGAAAAATGCCGGACACAATATTGATGTGTGGTCGCTTGGCGGCGGTGTTTTGATTGAGCAATACCAAAAAGCCGGTTTTTCGCCCATCATCATTCAAAAAGATTATTACCACATCGAAAAAGCTTGGCATAACAGCAAAACGAAATATGATTTAATTGTTTGCAACACGACAGATACGTATCAATGCGTTGAAGTTCTTTCAAAGAAAAATGTTCCTTTGGTATGGTTTATCAGAGAAACCGCCTTAGTTGATGAATATATGCAAACAAACAAAGCTTTTGCAAAATGCTTTTCAACATATTATAATTTATACACAATTTCAAACTATGCTCTCAAAACCATTTGCAAATATAACAAAAACGTTCGGGTGATTAACAACTCTGTTGCCGACACATTTAAGGGGTTTACAGAATTTAAGGAAAATTTAAGGTTCGGATATATCGGCTCGATTATACCGATTAAAGGTGTTGACGTGCTTTTAAAGGCTTTTTCCAAAGTGCTTGATGAAGGTTTTGATGTTTCACTTGCACTTGCCGGAGGAATCGACGATTATGCTGGAAATTTGCAAAAGATGTATCAAAAATATCCTCAAATGAAGTGGCTCGGAGAAGTGCGTGGCAGAGATAAAGAAAATTTCTTTGACGCCATTGATGTGCTTGTTGTGCCCTCAATTGATGAACCCGGTGCTTTAACGCTGCTTGAAGGGGCTATGAAAGGCAAAATCCTCATCACAACCGAAAATGTCGGTTCAAATTATGTTGTGGCAGATCAACAATCGGGGTTTATTGTTCAAACAAACAACGAAAACGCAATCTTTCAAGCCATCAAAGCGTTGATGGCAAAAAACAAAGATGAGTTACGTGCCATGCAAGAGCTTTCGCGAGAAAGATATCTGCAATACGGACAGCCTCAAAGGGAAAGAGAAGGGGTGCTTAAAATGCTTGCAGACAACATCACCAACCCTCCGAAAGCCCGATGTGTGATGCCGTATTTTTTGTTGCAAGCCAAAAATATAGCTCAAAAGCTTTTTTATGAGCGCAACGAAAATAAGAGAAAATATCGTTTTTTGGGCATACCCTTGCTCTCTTTTAAAAAAGAGCATATCCGTATTTGCGGCATAAAAATTTATCTTAAAGGAAAAAAATCACATGAAAATCATTGAAAAAGTCAAAAACGAGAATGGCAGAAGAATTATCCGTCTTTTCGGCAAAAAGGTTTTAAGCTATAAAAAAGCGAAGAAACAGGCTTATGAAGATGTGTTTGCAAAAAGCAACTATCACGTTCAAAAAGAAAATGGTAAAATCAAAATATTCAATGACGCCGTTGCCATTGAGGGCATCGCCGAAAACACTTTGTGGACGGCCGCTTCCGTTTTTTGCAACGATGAATATCATTTTGAAATGAACGAAAAATATGTGATGTTTGACATCGGGCTTAATTTGGGCATCACTTCGCTTCACAAAGCTCAAGATCGAAATTGTGTTCAAATATACGGTTGGGAACCGTTTGTTCCAACGTTTAAGCTTGCACAGCACAATATGGCCTTAAATAAGACCTTATCTCAAAAAATCACGATTTTTAACTATGGGCTCGGAAACAAAAATGAAACGCTTGAAATCAATTACAATCCTCAAAAACCAGGCTCGATGAGCTCGGTTAAAAACATCTTTACCGAGTGTGAGGATGTGGAAAAAATACACATCAAAAAAGCATCATCTGTTCTCAAAGCTTTGTTTGCAAAACATAAAGAAAAGATTTTTCTTAAAATTGATTGTGAGGGCGCCGAAAGGCAAATCTTGCCCGATTTAGATGCTTCGGGTTTAATTCAAAAGGTTGATATCATCATTATGGAATGGCATTTTGAAGATCCGAAATGGATTATTGATTTGCTGACCAAAAACGGTTTTGTTGTTTTTAAGGTCAACACCATCGCCGGCGAGCTTGGCATGATAAGAGCTTATAGAAAATAGGCTAAAACATATCTTATTTCGAATTTTTTGTAAAACGGCAGCCTAAAATTGTTAACACTTTAAGGGGAAAGCCGTTTTTATATTTGGTTTTAACAGAAAAAAGACGCTCTAAAAACGAATACTCAATTTTTGTGTCGGCAAACGGAGAAAACAAATTAATTTTTTTGTTTTTGTTCAAAACCAAATCCCAATAAGGTGATTTTTTACAATATCTGAGCCATATCAAACCATATTTTAACCCCGCCGCATTCCATGGTTTGTTTGGTCCCGTGTAATGATAAATCACGGGGTTTTGTGTTTCAATAACCTCTTTTTGCGTAAAAGCTGTCAAAGCAATTTCCTGTTTGTAAAACGGCTCATTTGAGTGGGTTACGTTATATTTCGGAGCAATCAAGGCAATATGGCCAAAACACACTTTGTTATAAATGTGCTGGTCAACCGAATCGTCATAAGAACCAATAAGTTTTACGCATTGATTGATGATGTTGTCTTTTCTGATTTGCTTTAGGTTAACAAGCATCACCCCTGCATTGACATAGGAAAGCATATCAGAAACATTTAAGCGCTCGCGCAAACCATCTTGCAGCAAATGAGCAAAAGAAAAAACACCACCGATGTAATTGTCTTTGATGTCAATGTCATATAAGGCGGTTAAATCATCAAAAACAACAATATCCGTGTCAAGATAAAGCACTTTATTGAGCTTTGGCAAAAATTCGGCCAAACAAAACTTATAAGCGCACGCATTTGAGATGTATGTTGTTTTGTTTTTAATGTTGTCAAACCGATTATCTGCTTCAATCAAATGAATGGCGCACGCCTCATAATCATTTTGAATTGATTTTATTTTTGCTTTGTTTTCAGCTCCGAAGTCAGGAGAAACAATTGCATATAAATCATAAAAAGTGCCTGTTTTTTTGACCTCTAACAGATTGATAAAGGCTGTGGCAACGGCAAAAGCCTGTCGTTCGTCCGAAATCACCACAATCGGAATATGTTTCATTCTTGAGATGTCCTTAAATAACAATCATTTGTCATTTTGCTATACCACGTGGCCTTTTCGCCTCGACATTTTTCGCGCCTTTGCACATTTGTTTGCCAGCTAACCTCATAAGTTGCAGAGGTGTTGTAATATAAATATGCATGAAACAAAACGCCTGCGAGCAAAACACAAAGGCACAGCGGCTTAAAAACAGGCGCAAAAGCCGAAGCTAAATAAAGTATGCAAACAAGCAAAACCAAATTAAGCTTGCTGTAAACGATGGCTGTCAACCAATTGTCTGCGTAGGACACAATGTTTTGGATATAAAACACGGCAAGAACGAAAAGCAACACACCTTTTGCGATTTTCAAAAACATTTCTTATTCCTTTCTTTTGAACAAAACACAACGGGCATTCTATGCTGATTTTAAAAGCGTGTCAAGAGACCGTTCATCTGATGTTCAAAACGCCCTATTTTTTAAGTTTGCCGTGTTTTCTTTTTTTAGCTCATGCGCACCTTCAGAGCCGATGCGATATTCGATAAAGTCATAGGGAAAATCGACATTGTTGCCGTGCAGATAATAAACATCGGGCGTTTCGTTTTTGTTGATAAGCGTATATCCGAGATCTTGCAAAATAAGTTTTGCAAGCTCGTAGTGAGCAAGGGGATTGGGCAGTTTGGTGCCATTTGCTTTTTTGATAAAAACAGGAACTTTGGCTTGCTCTAAAACAAGGTTGTTGTGTCCCCACATGTTGTGATAATTAAAAAGCTGTCCGTGATCGGCCGTAATGTATATGCTGTAATTTGTTGAATCCGCAAGTTTTTCAAATGCCGAAACCATATCAAAAAGCACCATATCCGTGTATAAAAGCGCATTATCGTATGTGTTGACTTCATAGGTGAAACGATCTTTTGCTTCAGCCGCAGGCGTATATTTTTCAAATTCGGCTTCACGGCCCTCATATCTGTTTTCATAAGGCGAGTGGGGCGAACGCATATGAAGCACCACAAAATTTTTTGTGCCTTTTAAACCCTTTTTTAAAAGAAGCTTTGTGAGCCCTTCGTCTTTATGTTTGGCAAAATAAAGCGGATTTAAGTCGTTTGTCATCAGCTCATCAATTGAAGAAACGCTAAAACCCATCGTCAAACGTGATTCCTGATTGGAAAGATAATAGGTGTGAAACCCGTTTTCTTTAGCCGCCTTAAACAAATCTGCAATATGGGTTTTCAAGACAGCCGCATTGGCCGGCTCGCGCGCCGTGTTAAAAAATAAAAGGGTTGATGTTGCCGTCGCAATGCCGTTTGACAAGCCAAGAACAACTTGCCAGTTTTGATTTTCAAGAAGCTGCGCCATTTTCGGAAACGTGTTTCTTGAATAGCCATACATCGGCAAATGTCCGGCATATAAGCTTTCGCCCCATACCAACAAAATGTTTTCAACATCGGAATGTTTTGGCTCTAAAGCGTATGGAATATACGAAATTTCAAGGTTTTGATAGCCTTTCGGCCAATATTGAAAAACAAAATACGAAAACGTGCTGATGGCATTTTTCAGGCTTGGGCGTGTGATAGCCGGCTGAAAATACCAAACATCTTTGCTTTGCGTGTATGCCCTGTATGGCTTATGAGCGGCCATATAAAACAAAACAAGCCAGACAAGCGGAATTTTGAGGGGCTTTGAGCACCAAAAAGCAACACACGTTGCCACCATCAGCCCAAGCAGAGCAGGGGTTATAAACCACACATTTTTCAAATATGCGGGGTCAAAAACATCTTTTGCCTCACGAAAGATATTGATGATGTTTGAAGGCTCAATCGGTGTGCCGAAATAAGCCGTAAAATTGAGCTCAATGAGTTGAATAACAAAAATCAGCACCATAAAGAACATAAAAACAACTTTATTTGTCGCCGAAAGCAAAAAGCCAAACAAAAGTGCGCCGAAGAAAAACAAAAGCTCAACGCTGACGGGAAGACCGCAGACATATTTTAAGACAAGATCCGGTGCAAACACAAAAAGCATAAAAAAGGTTAGGATATATAGGTTGTGCGAAAGCTTTTGATTTTTAAAAATCACTTTTTTAAATGTCATTAATGTCGTCCTTTCCGTTTAAGATATTTATATCTTAAGAAAGGAGTATATATCATTTTATGGGGAAAGCAAAAATTTTTAATAACCTTTGCAAAGGAAAATTAAAACCGCTTTAGAGATGCTTTTTATACTGAAAACAGGGCATTGCTGCCATTTTAACATTGTTTTTTATTTCTCACTTTTGTCGCATAATGTTTATTATGTATAATAAAATTGTTTATTTATGAGGTCTATATAATCGAGGCTTGAATCAAGGATTTTGTGTAGCTGTTTTCCGGATGTTCTAAAATTTTCGAAGCCTGACCTATTTCAACAATCTTTCCGTCTTTCATAACCGCAATTCTGTCTGCCATCGCTCTGATGGCTCGCATATCGTGCGATATAAAAATATAAGTCATCTTACCTTGTTTTTGAAAATCTTTTAAAAGTTTGATAATCTGCTTTTGAATGGTCACGTCAAGTGCCGAGGTCGGCTCGTCCAAAACAACCAACTTCGGGCTTAAAATCATTGCGCGTGCAATGGCAATTCTCTGGCGCTCACCGCCCGAAAATTCATGCGGATATTTATATAAGCTTGCCTCTTTTAAGCCAACTTTTTCAAGCATTTTGCGCACTTTTTGCTCAATTTCTGCCGCACTTAAGTTTTTTTGATGTACTTTTAGGCCTTCACCCACAATTTCCAAGACGTTCATTCTCGGATTTAAGGAGTTATAAGGATCTTGAAATATAACCTGAACAAACTTTCTTAACTCATTGTTGTTTTGTGAAAAACTAAAATCTATTTTACCGGAATATTTATTCAAGGACGCCACACATTGACCAAGCGTTGTCTTTCCCGAACCGCTTTCGCCCACTATGCCCAATGTCTCACCTTCATAGAGCTTAAGCGATACGTCATGAAGCGCCGAAATTTCCTCAAGCACACGGCCGAAAATGCTTTTTTTAAGCGGATATTTCAGGGTGAGATTTTGCACACTTAATACAACATTTTTTGAAATCTTTTCCTTGTTTTTCAATAAATTAGTTGATGATATTAACTTTTTAGTATAAGGATTTTTCGGGTTTTTGAAAACATCGCCGGTTAAGCCTTCTTCAACAATTTTTCCCCGATACATCACAACAATTCTGTTTGCAATCTGTGCCACCAGTTTCAAATCGTGCGAAATAAATATCACGGACATACCCAGTTCTTTTTTTAAATTCAAAATCAGGTCGATAATCTGCTTTTGAATGGTAACGTCAAGCGCCGTCGTCGGTTCGTCCAAAATCAAGATATCAGGCTTGTTGGCAATTGCCATTGCAATCATCACCCGTTGCCGTTCGCCGCCCGAAAGCTCGTAAGGATATGCGCTAAAGCGTTTTTCGGAATTTTTTAAGCCGACTTTTTTCATCAAATCAATGGCTTGCGCTTTGGCGGCTTGTTTAGAAACATTCTGATGCAACAAAATCGTTTCGGCAATTTGTGCGCCGATTTTATGAAGCGGATTGAGCGAGCTCATCGGCTCTTGAAAAACAAACCCAACCTTGAAGCCTCTGATGTGCCGCATCGTGCTCTCCGGTGCACCGACAAGTTCTTTGCCCTCTAGAACAATAGAACTTTTTGGACCATATTCGGCATTTGTTAAGTTCAAAATTGAAAGCGCGGTAACCGATTTTCCAGAACCGCTTTCACCCACAATGCCCAAAATTTCGTTTTTCTTAAGCGAAAAACCGATTTTTTTGACAGCTTCAAAGCTACCGTCCGCATTTTTGAAAGCAAGTGATAAATTTTTAACCTCAAGTGGCGTATTCATCGCGATTTCCTCACATCAAAGCTGTCGCGCACCCCCTCGCCTATAAAAATCAACATTGTCAGCAAACCGGCCAAAACAACGAAAATGCTCAAACCAATCCACGGGGCTTGAAGATTGTCTTTGCCCTGCCTGACCAAATCGCCGAGCGAGGGATATTGATCCGACAACCCAAGCCCTAAAAAATCAAGCGACGTTAAGGCGACAATCGATTCAGACAAGATAAACGGAATAAAGGTCAGCGAGGTTACAAGCGCATTCGGCAAAATGTGTTTTAAGATTATGCGGAAATTGCTCACACCCAAGGCTTTTGCAGCTTTAACATATTCAAAGTTACGGGTGCGCAAAAATTCCGCCCGAACCATTGATGTGAGCGATGTCCACGAAAACAACATCAAAATCAGTAAAATCGTCCAAAAAGTCGGAATAAAAAGGCTTGCGATGATAATTAAGATAAACAGCTGCGGCAAGCTTTCCCAAATTTCGATAAAGCGCTGAAGAACAATATCGACCTTGCCGCCGAAATATCCCTGAACAGCACCGATGAAAATGCCTGTTGCCGAAGAAACAAACGTTAAAATAAATGCAAAAACAACAGACAACCTGATGCCGTATAAAATGCGTGCAACAATGTCCCTGCCCTCATCATCTGTGCCGAGCCAATGCGTTTTATCGGGTGCAGACGGCGTTTGTGTTTCAATTTCATAGTCAACCGTATTATATGAAAAAGCAATAAGCGGCATAATCATAAAACCGTTTTTGTTGATGTTTTCTCTAATCAACGGGTCTTTATAATCGGCGGGGGTTGGAAAATTGCCGCCCAAAAACTCGTCCGTCAACGTTTGGAAAACGGGCATATAAAAATGTCCCTTATATTTCAAAAGAAGAGGTTTGTCGTTTGCAATCAATTCCGAAAAAAGTGAAAGCACAAACACAAAAGAAAAGAGGACAAGCGCGCATTTCGCGCGTTTGTTTTTCTTAAAAAAAGCAATTCTTTGCTTCCAAACGGGGCTCAACATAACCGATTTTTTCCTTTTGCTCAAAATTTAAGCAAAATCTTGCAAATACACAAGTCTTTCCCCCTTCATATCCACATTTTAAGTAAATGATTGCGACAAAACGCCTTTAAAAAAACCTTTGATGCAAAGCATGTGGCGTGGGCGACGAAAACGTTATTTTTTACGATAAAATTCGACAATCATCATCGTGATGTCATCAAACTGCGGCGCATCTTGAGCAAACTTATAAATGTTCTCATATATCGATTCAAGCGTTTCTGATAAGGATAATTCCTTTTGATTGAGCACCTCAAGCAACCGCTGCTCTCCAAAAAACTTGTGTTCTTTTGTTTGCGCCTCGGTAACACCATCGGTATATAAAAACAAGCGATCATTTTTTTGCAGGAGAATCTCTCCGAGATTATATTCATAACCCGACTTCACACCCAACACCATATTTTTAACGACATCGATGTATTTATATTCCTTTTTTGTTTTCAAAAGCGGCGGGCAATGTCCGGCGTTGATATATTCGATTTTTCCCGATTTTAAATCAAGCACACCGACAAAAGCCGTTACAAACATCAAAGGAGCGCTGTTGTTGCAAAGAGAGTCGTTTGCCTTTTCTATTGCCTCTTTAAGCGGATAGCCGGCCTGCAACATATTTTTAATCACCGTTTTGGCAGACATCATATAAAGCGCGGCAGTAATGCCCTTGCCGCACACATCGGCCATCACAATTCCAAAATGATTTTCATCTATGGGGAAAAAGTCGTAAAAATCGCCCCCAACTTCCCGAGCCGGTGTCATTGAAGCCATAAGTTCAAAAAACTCATTTTTCGGAAAATCCTTCGGCAAAACCGAATCTTGAATGGTTTTTGCAATCGCAAGTTCCGATTCCATTTTTTCTTTTTCCATGGAGACCTTCGCCAGTTCGGTTAAATGCGTCTTAATATCCGTTTTCATCTTGTTAAAAGCCGTTGCAAGTTTGGCAAGTTCCGAAGGCTCATTGAGCTCAATTGTTCTGTCCAAATCTCCCCGACTGATTTTTTGAGCAATATCCGTTAGCGTGTCAATCGGCTGATTGATGTTGCGCTTTAATATCTGATACAAAACAAAAACAATAAACAAAGTGCTGATTAAAAGAACACTTAACAAAACATATAAATGGTGCACGGCATTGTCAAACAATTCAAACAGCGGCACATTTACAATCAAAAACATTGAGTTGTTTAACCGCTTGATATACGGAATATATTTTACACCTTTATATTCAAAATGAACACCTTCTTTAAGCTCGTCGGAATACCATGTCATTGTTTGCAAAGATTTGCCCATAACTGCCGAATTATCAATGCCCGGTTCGGTTGTTGCAATAATATAATCGTTGGTTTTATCGGCAAACAACACAAAACTGTTCGGAGTTGGTTTAATTTTCAAAATAGCTTTTAAGATTGTATCAAGTTCCCAATCAACCGTTGCCATTCCGACCAGTTCGTCTTTGTCATAAACACCCGCCCCCACTGTTGTCATCAAAATACCAAGTTGGGTGCTTTTATAAGGCTTTGACCAAGAAACGCGCCTTCCCTCTTCCAAATCTTTTTTAATTTCGCTATACCAATTTTGCTTAAAATAATCAAACGTTTTGTTCACGCACGAGGCAAGCATCTCAATTTTGCTGTTTTCACTCCAAACCGCGTGAATACAGGCAATTTTTTGCGTTTGATATATTTTATAGGGCAAAAAATACAAGCCGTTTCCCATAGAGTTCGGATAATTTTTTAAAATCTGTGCGGTAAAAAAGTCGCCAACCTTTTGCGATTTACCCTGACTGTAATAAACGTCCCCCATTAAGGCCAAGTCGAGCGCATTTTTTTCAAGCGCCGAAATTTCCGTGTTGATTTGTCCCTCAAAAGCGGTGATTGAAGCATCATTGCTTGCAATAAGCAATTCTTTATCATGATAAAAAGCCATTAACGCCGCACAGACAACAACCATGCCCAATGCAAACAGCAAAGAAAAAGTTACAAAAATGATTCTGGATTTTATGCTTGCCAAGATTTTTTCCTTTCCCTAAAAAGTTATATAAATTATACGGCCGTTGTCAATAGTCTTTATCTGAAAATGAATCTGATTTTTTGCAAAAGTTTAAGAAATATTCTTTATTAAAAAAACCTCCCTTCAAGGGAGGCTTGTTTGTTTTGGTGATGCAAAGCTTGCAATTTACGAGCTTAGCAATTCCTCACGAATTTGCATCAAAATTTTTCCCATACAATTTTGACCGCTTCCAATTCCAAACCCACATTTATAACAAACCGGACAAGATTTTATCAAAACAGCATTTCCTGTTGCTTTTAAC